>JAYTXA010000024.1:0-177464 GCA_043743165.1 Acidobacteriota bacterium | reverse complement strand
CACGGCAGCGTCGTCGCCCCGAACTTCCCCGGCCTGTTCGAGTTCTTCAACAGGCACCGCAAGGTCACCTCCGCAACGCCGCAACAGTAAGGCGGCGGCCGCACCTGTTACCATGTGCGCGATGACTTCCATGCGTCCGCGGTTTCGATTGCGCTCAGCCGTGCTTGCCGCGGCGGCGTGTGCCTGGGCGCTCGCGCTGTCATCGGCGAGCTGCTCCGCGCCGCCGCCAGCATCGCCACCCGAATCGCCCGCCACCGACCCGCTCAGGCCACAGACGCTGTGGGGCGAGATGAAGCCGGTCGTGTCGGTCAGAGAGTTGATGAAGTACTCGATCGATCCCATCGCAGACAACATCTTCGATGCCGTCGGCAGCCAGGTGACCAAGGCGGGCACGATCGATCGCGAGCCGAAGACCGACGCCGACTGGGAGAAGATTCAGGTCGGCGCGGTGTCACTGGCAGAAGCCATCTACCTGCTCAAGGTGCCGCGGGCGCTCACACCCCCCGGCGACAGGAACAACAGCGACGGCCCCGACGCCGTGGAGCTGTCACCCGAGGCCATCAAGGCCAAGATCGAAGGCGACCCTGTCGAGTGGAACGCCCGCATCGAGGCGATGCGCAATGCCGCACTCGCCGTGATGGAAATCGTCAAGAAGCGCGACACGCAGGCGATGTGGGACGCGGGTGAGTTCGTCGATCAGGCCTGCGAGGCATGCCATCGCAGTTACTGGTACCCGGGCGAGAACGCCGCGTTCTACCGGCGGCTGCGGAGCCGCCTGGACGATTTCACGAAGCAGGACAAGTCGGGCACACCGGCGCCCGCCACCAGGTAGGAGCGATCCATGTATCGACCGAACGCGTACGGGACAGTGTTCGTCGTGACCGCCGCAATGGCGCTCGCGCTGGCGTGGGGACCACAGATGCTGACCGCCGGCGGCCAGGCTCCTCAGACCCGCCGACCGGCAATGGTCGACGACACCTTCAAGAACGTGCAGGCGCTCAAGGGCATCAGCGTCGACGACTTCATGTTGACCATGGGCATCATGTGCGCGGCGTTGGGCTCCGACTGCGTCGGCTGTCACCCCGCGGCTGGCATGGACACGGTGGACTGGGCGGCCGACACGGCACGCAAGCGCGCCGCGCGTCGCATGGTGCTGATGGTGCAGGCCATCAACCGCGATCACTTCGGCGGGCGCCAGGTCGTCACCTGCTGGACGTGCCATCGCGGCCGCGACAAGCCGCTGACCTCGCCCACGCTCGACGCTGTCTACGGTGAGCCGCCGCTCGAGTTCGACGATCTGGTCGTCGCCGCACCCAACAGCCCGTCGGTTGACACGGTGCTCGACAAGTACATGCGCGCAATCGGCGGCAGCGCAAACCTCGGCCGCGTCACCAGCTTTGTCGCGAGTGGCAGGAGCACAGGGTACCGCGGGTTCGGCGGTGGGGGACAAGTGCAGGTATCGGCGCAGTCGCCAGACAAGCGAGCCACGCTCATTCGCTTCCCGGACTACCCGGAACGCGGCATCAGCGCGCGCACCTACGACGGCCAGACCGGTTGGATCGCGACGCCTCTCACCGTCGTGCCGAAGTACGAACTGGGAGGCAGCGAGCGTGACGGTGCGCGGCTCGACGCGATGCTCGCGTTCCCGACGCAGATCAAGACCGCGCTGAGCAATCTCCGGGTCGGACTGTCCGCGACGATCGCCGACAAGGATGTCACCGTCGTCCAGGGTGACGGCCCGAATGGCACGCTCGCCACTTTGTATTTCGACGATGCGACCGGCCTGCTCGTGCGGATGGTACGACACGGTCGTTCGCCGATCGGGCGCGTTCCCACACAGGTCGACTACTCGGACTATCGGGACGTCGGCTCGATCAAGTTTCCATTCCACTGGACCTTCACATGGCTCGACGGCAAGGACACGTTCGAGTTCAATGACGTCGCGCTGAATGCGACCATTCCAGCCGCGACCTTCGGCGAACCGAGTCTGCCGACCCGCTGATGCACCTGCGGCCGGCGCCTCAGGGAAGAGTGCCAATGGGCACGGGCCGGAACAACAGACCCGGACTCGTCACGGCGCGGCTCGTTGCCGCGGCGCTGCTCGCCGGTAGTGTCGCCCTGCTCTCGGCGCAGACACCACGGGTGTCGGCCGACGACGCTGTCGGCAGCCTTCTCGCGGCGGCAACCGAACAGGAAACCGCGGCCGCGGCCAGAGTCCTGCTCGAGAGCGGCCTGCCATTCGACGAGGTCTACGCCAGGCTCTCGAGCGGTCGTCGGTATCAGGCGAACGTGCCGCGTGGCGTGGTCAGCGACAGCTACGCCGAGGCCGGCACCCGTTTCTTCTACACGCTGGACGTGCCCGACTCCTATGCTCCAGAGCGGCGGTTTCCGGTGCGGGTACAACTGCACGGTGGGGTCGGACGCATCGAGGCCAGCTCGCCTCCCTCCACTGCAGGGCCCTCACGAATGACAGTCGGCGACGAGATTGTCGTCACGCCGAGTGCCTGGCGTGACGCACCCTGGTGGAGCCGCCAGCAGGTCGCCAACCTCCGCACGATCCTCCGACGTGTCACACGCTCCTACAACGTCGATGAGAATCGCGTGGTCGTGATGGGCGTGTCCGACGGCGGGACCGGTGCCTATTTCGAAGCGATGCGTGACACGACGCCGTTTGCGAGCTTCATCGCGCTGAACGGATTCCTTGTCGTGCTGAGAAGCGAGATGGTGTCGGGCGACGGTGACGTCTTTCCGAACAACTTGCTGAACAAGCCACTCTTCGTCGTCAACGGCGGTCGAGACCCGTTGTATCCCACGAGCGTTGTGGACCCATACGTGGAACACCTTCAGCGGTCCGGCGTCGAGATCGCCTATCGTCCGCAGCCGGAAGCCGGACACGACACGTCGTGGTGGCCGACGATCCGTGCGGAGGTCGGCGGCTTCGTCGCGGCGCATCCACGGCACCCTTATCCCGACACACTGACGTGGTCGTCGAGCGATGTACCTGCTCGCGCACACTGGCTCGTGATCAACCGCCTTCGGGAGGTACCGGAGGCGAACCAGACGCTGCCGGACGTCAATGCCCGCCCGAGCCCTCCGGTCGCGTCGTTCGGTGTTCGCAACGTCGGCATGCGCGTCACACGGGTGCTTCGCGGATCGAACGCGCAGCAGATGGGGCTGAAGGCTGGAGATGTGGTGACGGCGGTCAATGGCCAGCCGACATCCCCGGTTGTTGACCTCGCGGAGGTGCTGGCCGGGTTCCCGGCCGGGCGTCCCCTCATCCTCAGCGTGTTGCGAGACACGCAGACGGTCCGGGTGACGGGTCGTTACTCGCCGTCAGCGCTTGCCGGGGACGGACAGTTCATGCTGCCTGCGGACAACGCGTGGGGCCGAGTGGATCTCGTACGCGTCGGTAACCGGATCGACGCCACCACCAGCGGTGTCGCGTCGTTCACCGTGCTGCTGTCGCCAGACCAGTTCGACTTCTCGACGCCGATCACCGTCGTCGTCAACGGACGGGTGGCCAGCGAGCGGATCGTGCAGAAGGATCTCGCGACGCTCGTGCGGTGGGCGTCGCAGGACGAGGACCGCACGATGCTGTTCGCCGCAGCGCTCGAGTTCATCGTCCCCTGATTGCCGGGCGGCAGCGTCGCTGTGGCGGGCTAGCGCTGAGGTTCCTCGGCGCCTGCGAAGACCTTCGTGCCGTCGGGTAGGATGACGTTGGTGGCGTTGGCGAATTCCTTGCCGTTCTTCGCGGCAAATCCCTCGACCTTGATCAGCGCACCAACCTGCATCGAGCTTCGTTTCCAGCCGCGCCGCAGCAGGGCGTTGGGCGGACCCATTTCGACGGCCCAGTTCGCAACCGTGCCGTCCTTGTCCTTCACGTCGATGTAGAGCCACGCGTGCGGGTTGACCCAGTCGGCCTTGGTCAGTGTGCCTTCGAAATTGACCGGTTTGTTCTCGTCGAACTCGGACGAGAACGCGTGGTGTGCGGTCGCTGTGGCGCTGGCCAGCAGCAGCACGAGTCCGAGCATTCCAGGAAGCCGCGGTGTTCGCATCGCCTGTCTTCTCCAGCAAATGGTTGGCAGCCGTTCCCCGGCCGGGCCGGGGGCGTAAGTATACGCCGAACGGCCGCCCGCCTAGGGGACGTCGACGCGGATGTGGCTGATGTCGGTGTTGGTCATCAGCAGCAGGTTCTTGGCGTTCCCCTCGAAACACGCATACTCGACCGGCACGTAGTCCTTGGGGGCGCGCGCAAAGCCGTACCAGGCGAGCGTCCACGGCTGCGTGAACACCTCTTCGTCCTCGAGGACCGCCTCGTAGTGAATGGTGTTGGCGTCGACTGGCGTGTAGCGCTCCGTCACGCGGTACTTGTCGCTGTGCGGAATGCCGTGGCCCGTGTTCAGCGACTCAGCCGGAATATCGGGTCGGGCGGACACCGCGCCGATCACCCAGTTGTTCTCGAGATTGGTCGTGAAGTTCGTCACTTTCACGACCAGCGTGTTCCCTTCCCAATGGCCGCGCGAGACGCCGAGCGCCTTCGTGATGTTCGGGTCGAGCGGGCCGCGTCCGTCGAGAGGGATCGTTCGATAGAGATGGCTCTGCTCGTAGAAGATCACGACGGCGCCGGGCTTCTGGAAAATCTGGTAGCCGACGACCGGCGCCGGCACCGTGATGCGGGGAGTTGTCGGAGCCAGGCAGAGCACGCGACCATCGAGCCGCTCTATTTTCTCCTGGTTGGAGATGATGTCCTTCCGTTTGGCCACAGCCTCGGGCTTCAACGGGATCTTCCCGTCGGCAGGGTCGACGCCTGCGGGACGGGCGATGGCACCTTCCGGCAGCTTCGGGCGTTCATTCAGGCTGAAAGCGAACTCTCCGTTTGCCCGGTTCGGAGGTGCCTGCATCGGGACGACCGGGGTCTCGATACTCCTTGGGAGGGGAATGGCGAGGTAGAGCCCCGAGATGTCCGGCTGGCCGTCAGGCGTGCGGGGCGGCACGTAGGTGCTGACCGGCCGTGTGTAGGGTGGGTAGGCGGCCTGCGCGCTTGTCGTCTGTGCCATGGCGAGCGACGGCAGCATCACCGCCAGTGTGACCAGTCCGGCCGATCGAATGTTCCGCGATCGCGTGCTCATGACCGATCCTCTCTAGCGTGCAGTTGCCCGCTCCCTGAACAGTTTCTCGTAGACGTGTTCCGCGCATTCGTAGTCGAGCAGTTCAAGATTCTTCTCCATGCGCCGGTAGATGATCATGCTCATCGTCCAGGGCCGCGTGAACACCTTCGGATCCTCCAGCGTGACGTCGTAGGTGATGTGGTTCGCATCCGTCGGCACGAAGCGCTCGGTTACCTTCAATGCTTCGCTGTGGAAGTTCCCGGCCTGATCGAACCAGGTCTGATCGCCGAGGCTCACCGTGTCAATCACCAGTGTGTCGCCTTCCCATCGTGCGCGACCGTCGCCCATCCAGAAATCCAGTTCGTCGAGGTGCGGGGTGCCGTCCAGGAAGATGGTGCGGGCCGCGTGTGCGAACTCGTACGCGAAGAGCATGTGCTGCGGAGTCTGCGTGATCTCGAAGGGGAAGGGCATGTACGTGGCGCGCGGGACACCCGGCATGTAGCACTTGCGTACTGGGTCGGCATCGAGACGGTTTTTGGCGTTCGCGTTACGCCTGGCGAGCGCCTCCGGGCGATACGGAATCGTGCCCCCCTCGACGACACTGAAGCCGGCCGGAACGCCTTCCATCGCGGAATGCGCTTCGACATTCCAGTGGGCGGTGCCGAGCACCTGCCAGATGCCGTTCAGGTCCGGCTTCCGGTCCGGCGTGCGGGGGCCGCTATAGCCGCTCGGGGCGGCCGCAGCAGGGCGTGCGGGCGTGCGCGACGGCCCCGCGCCGCGTTGCGCCTGCGCGGCGACACCGAAGCGGAGGGCGAGAATGAGTGCGGCGGCAATACCGACGCTGACAACCGGTCTGATCATGGGTGTTCCAGCTCCGCCCAAAGATGGTCTCTCGACGCGGGAACTCTACCCCATGTCACGGCCGGACGGAACAACTTCGCGGGCGCCATGCCGTACTTCCCGAGTACGGTCCGGTCAGTCTCCGACGGCAACGGGCTTGAAGCCGATCCCGATCAACGTGCGGCGCTCCTGGGCGCCGAGCGGCTCCCACTGATGCACGGCGCCGCGCCCGGCAAGCACGACCGCCGCTCCAGGTGCGACGGCACATCGAACCTCGCGAAGCGGGTGATGGACGATGAGCGCCGAGGATCGTCCACGCACCCATCCGTCGTGTTCGAGCACGACGTGTACGATGATCTCGAAATCGCTCGAGTCGAGATGCGGCGGCATGTGCGAGCGCGGCGGAGCGTACATGTACACCGCGCTGTACGCCGGCACGACCGGAACGCCGATCGCCTGAGCCACGGCCCGCTGCAGCCGGCGGTTCACGGCGAGAAGCTGGAGCACCGGGCCGGGTGGCGAGTGGTGCGTGCGGCGCGCCCGCATGGCCGGCGCGCGCCCGCGCGCCTCGTCCCGCAGCGCCTGCCACCCGCGGTCGCTGAGGAACGCACGACGCTGGAGCCGGGCAAGGCGTCCGGTGTGCAGCCGGGCGGCCGCCAGAATCAGCGCTCGCCAGGCAAGCATCCTGGCTCCGGTGCGCGGCGGTCTGCCCTGCACCGCAACGTGCCGCGCGGCATGCCGCATTCGATCGGTCAGCCAGTCGCGACGGTCAGGGTGGAGGTCGACGTAGGACGTGCCGGAAGCGCATCGCGCAGAGCGTCGAGGAGGTATCGGCGCCCGCGTCGGTAGGCGCGCGCCGCCGATACCCGGAGACCACACCCGCCCGCAACGGAACGTGACCGGCCCGACCCCTCGCGCCCAGCGGCGATCCCGGGAGTTTCACCCGCGGTGTTGGCCTGCTCGCGTCAGGCGTCAGGCGTCTTGATCACGCGGTCGCGCACGGGGTCTGCCCCCCCGGCCTCATTCTGCAGTTCGGCCTCGGCCGCCAGGTCGGCCTCGTCGCAGACCACCTCGGCGAGTCCCGCCATCCGTTGGCGATCGGTCGCCGAGAGTCCGGTCGAGGCGACGTTTGCCTGCGAATCGGGGGTCGGCCCGGTTGCCCCGAGCACGTGCTGCCTGAAGAGGGTCATGACCCGGAGCACGCCCAGCGGGCTGACCGCCCGTCCGTCGCGTTCGAGGAGTTGGCCGCGCGCCTGGGGTCCGCAGACGATCTCGAAGGACGGGAAGTAGGCGACGCGGTCCGACCGCGGCAGCAGTTCCTCGACGGCGGCGCGCAGGAGGCTCTTGCTCGCGACCGTCGAGACGACAACGTGCCGGTCCTCCCCGGTCGCCATGAGCGACACCGGCGAGACCGTGAGTATGATTCGCACCCGGTCGTTCAGTGCCGTGAGCTTGCGGACGAAGTCGGCGAGGTCGGCGAGCACCTCCGCGAAGCGGAAGTTGCGGAAGCGGAAGTCGCCGTTCGAGCCAAAGCCGCAGACCTGCGCGGGTGCGAACGGCAACACACTGCCGTCGGCGTCCGAGACCCACGCCTCGGTCATCCCGAGGGTGAACATGAACACGTCACAGGTCTCGAACATCGCGCGCACCGCCGCCAGGTGCCGGTCGCGGTCGGCCAGCACGTCCTCCGGGCTGGCGAAGCCGCGCCGCTGGACCCGGGGGCGGAACGGATCGACGAACGCCCCGTCCGCGGTCGGCAGCCACTCGCACCCAGGACGGAACTGCCCGTATGCGCGGTCGAACAGCTGGTTCAGCTGCCGTGCCGTGTAGAGGTTCCCGTACCGGGCCGTGAACGTCCCGTAGCCTTCGTCGATGGTGCCGGGCGCGTCGCAATAGGTCTCGGTCACGAGATAGTTGAAGCCGTCCTGGACCAGCGCACGGGCGATGTGCTGCGCGAAGCAGCTGCCGGCGCTCGCGATGCGCTCGGTCGGCGTGATCCGGAAGGGCATGCGAACGACCGGGTCGACAGTCAGGGGCGTGAAAGGCGCGACGCCGCTCCGCCACGACGTGTAGGGCGTCTTCGACGTGTCGGCCATCAGATCGACCTCCATTATTGCGCGGTCTCGTCGCCACTGGTCGGCGACCGATCCGTCACCCCGACCAGCGCGGCGAGCGTCTTGCGGACGTGGGCAATGGTGTCTGCGCGGAAGACCTCGCGGTCGACACGCTCGTAGACACCGAAGCTCCCGGTTACGAGCCCGTGGAGATCGACGAGTTGGTCCGGGCCGGTGGGCGCGTCGGGCGCGCTGATCCCCCGCTGGAACTGGTAGCTGCCGCCGATCCCGATCGCGTCGCCGACCTCCGGGTAGACTGGCCAGATCGTGTAGCGGGACAGGTCGTCGTACAGCAGTTCGGGCGGCCGATGGCCGGCGTCGATCAGCCCTTCCCGCCGGGCGAGGACGAAGGCGAGGCTTGCGATCACGTGCGGCCGCGGATGATTGATCGTGTACATGAACGGCGCCCGGTCCATCCAGGACGGGAAGATCTCGCCCATGTCCAGGCCGCAGGCCTCGAATTCCCGGTCGAGGAACGCATAAGCTTTGGCGAACTCGTCGAGATAGCCGAGCTGCCGGTAGACCTCGGTATCGTAGAGTCCGAGGGTGTCCGCAACGTCAAGCCCCAACGCGAACGCCGCCGCAGCGATGGCCGAGTTGTAGCCCACCGGGCAGTGGACGCTCCCGCGAGCATGGTCGAGATACACGCAGTCGGGGTGGAAGCCCGTGAACAACAGCCTCGGCAACCGCCGGACGTTCGGGAAGCGGTCGCGGATGCGGTCGGAGCCGAAGAGCCCGTACTTCTCGGACAGTCCTCTCGCGAAGAACAGGTCGCAGCGCTCCAGGGCGTGCGCCGCCTCTTCAAACCGGCCGCTGGTCGACACGTCGATCGCCTTCAGCGCGACAACGTCCGCCTGCGGCACGAGGTGCTTCAGCGCGACACCGAGCGCGGGCACCGCGCAGTCGCCGATCAGGCCGATCTTCACGCTTGGGGAACCCTTCATCGCGCCAGACCCTCCGGTCTCGATCCGAGGTGCCCCAGGAGTGTCGATATTCGCGGCCGTCGCGCTGGCCCGCTCGTTGCTATCATCGACTGCATGAGCGACACAACACTGAACGTCGACACCCCGCTCGAGCAGCTCCTGACCCAACTGACCGACGCCAAGCTCGCGAAGCGAGACGACGATATCGCGCGCCTGCAGGACGAAATCGGCAGGCGACAGGCGGCTGGAGAGACAATTCCGGGTCGTGATTCCGGCGACTCGGCAGACGTCGCGAAGAAGGCGTTCTAGCCCCCTTCGCTACTTCTTCGGAACCAGCTTTAGCAGCTTGCCAGTGAGCGGCTCGTCGGTCAGCAGGTAGAGCGCTCCGTCCGGTCCCTGACGCACATCGCGCAGGCGCAGGCGCGGCGTGCGGTCGGACAGCAGGCGTTCTTCGCCCGTCACCTTCTCGCCGTCGAGTGACACACGCACGAGATCGTTCGTCTGGTGGCCGCCGATGAAGAGGCTGCCCTTCCAGGCGGGGAACAAGTCACCGGTGTAGAACGCCATGCCGCTCGGGCCGATGACGGGATCCCAATAGTAGAGCGGCTGCTCCGTTCCTTCCTTCTGGGTGATGCCGCCGGTGATCGGCGGACCCGCGTACTCGATGCCGTACGCGACGGTTGGCCAGCCGTAGTCCTTGCCCTTGCGGACCACGTTCAGCTCGTCGCCGCCGCGGGTGCCGTGTTCCACCTCCCACAGCTCGCCGGTTGTCGGATGAATCGCCGCCGACTGGATGTTGCGGTGGCCGATGGAGAAGATCTCCTCACGCGTGTTGGCGCGGCCCACGAACGGGTTGTCCTTCGGGATGGAACCGTCGGGGTTGATGCGCGCCACCTTGCCAAGCAGGCCATCCATGCGCTGCGCCTGCATGCGCCCTTCCGTAATCGAGCGTTCGCCGTGCGTGATGAGCAGCGTGCCGTCCTTCAGGAAGTTGAGCCGCGAGCCGAAGTGCGCGGTCGAGTTCAGTGACGGACTCTGGTGATAGATGACTTTCGCGTTGTCGACGCGGGCCGGCGGCCCCTCGACGAACGTGCCTCGCGCCACGGCGGTATTGTTGGTGCCGTTCTCGCGCGGTTCGGAGTAGCTCCAGTAGATGAGGCTGTTGGTGGCGAAGTTGGGGTCGATCGCGACGTCGAGCAGGCCGCCCTGGCCGCGGTTGTCGACGGCGGGCAGGCCACCAATGGCCTGAGGCGTGAGGGTGCCATCGGCGTTCACCAGCCTGAGGTAGCCGATGCGCTCGGTGACGAGGATCTTGCCGTTCGGCAGGAACGTCATACCCCACGGGTTTCGCAGGCTCTCGCTCAGCGTCACGATGTCGAACGCCACGCCGAGCTTCTTGTCGGGGGCGTCGGTCTGCCCGGCAAACGCCGGCTTCTGGGTTGGGGCGTTCGGCGGACGCGGGTCGGCCACCTGCGCCGACGCGGTCATCGCCGGGGCGGCAGTCCACAGGGCAAGGACGGCAACAAGGGCGTTCCTGTGCATGAAAATGATCTCCTGATCGAGGGCGAATGACAGGGGCGCGCGGGGTACGAACAGAAATCTTACGCTGAGCGCCCTTTTGACGCACGACCCCGGTTTCCGGGTTCACTCCCATCGCCCCGACCACCCGTGTTGTACACTCCCCCACCATGACCTCCCGCCGCGTGGCGTGGGCCCTGCTCATCGCGCTGGTTGTCGGCGCGAGCCTCGTTGCGCAGTCAGCGCAGAACGCCCAGCCGCAAGCGCTCACCGTGCGCATGATCGTCGTCTCGACGAATGACGACGCCGTTGCCGTGCTCGACCGCCTGAAGCGCGGCGAGAGCTTCGCCGTGGTGGCGCGCGCCGTTTCCATCGACCCCAGCGCCGCGGACGGCGGCCTGCTCGGCCGCGTCGATGTGTCGTCGCTGCGCGACCAGGTGCGGCGCGCCCTCCAGGGGCTCCGCGCAGGCCAGTTCTCGCCGATTGCCCAGGTGGCCACCGGCTTCGCTGTGTTCCAGGTGGTCGGTGACGCGCCCGGCACACCAACCGCCCTGAACCCGGTGAGCTATGCCGTGATCAGCGGCGCCGGCAGCGTGAAGTTCGTGCCCGATATCGGCGGTCTTCCCGAAGCCGAAGCGCTGCTGCGCGAGTTTCCCAAGGCCGACAACTGGAACCAGGATCCACGTGCGATCTGCCAGGCCCGACAGGATTCCCTTGCCGCCGGCACCACGCTGTTCGAGAACTTCTTCGCGCCCGCCGCCGCAGAACTGCGCAAGGGACGCCCGCCGTTCGAACTGATGCAGGCCAACCTCGGCATGGCGCAGCTCTACGCCTACCAGGGTTCGATGGCGCGCGCCGTCAGCCACTACGAAGCGGCCTACGCGCTCGCGCTCGCCAGCGTGCCCACCGCCGTGCCGCAGGTCGAGGAGATGCTGGCGGTGGCCTACCTCCACAAGGCCGGCATGGACAGCAACATCTTCCGGCAGCCGAACGACAGCTGCCTCATGCCAGGCACGACCGGGGTCGCGTACGGCAAGACCGCCGACGTAGAGAAGGCCATCGCGCTGTTCACGAAGTATCTCGGCCGGCGGCCGGACGATGCGGAAGGGCGGTGGCTGCTGAACACGGCCTACATGGCGCTGGGCACGTGGCCCGACGCGGTGCCCGCGAAGTTCCGGATTCCCCGTGTGGCGTTTGCCTCGCCCGATAACGTCGGTCGCTTCACGGACGTCGCGCCTGCCATGGGCCTGAACGTCTTCGCCAGTGCCGGCGGGGTCATCGTCGACGACCTGCGGAACTCGGGCCGGAACGACGTGGTGACGTCGAACTTCTACAGTTGCGGTCCGCTGCACTACTTCGGCAATAACGGTGACGGCACTTTTGCCGAGCGCGCGCCGGCGGCCGGACTGCGCGATCAGGTGGGTGGCCTCAGCATCATCCAGGCCGACTACAACAACGACCGCTGCACCGACGTGCTGGTGCAGCGCGGCGGATGGGAAGTGGCGCAGCGCCGCTCACTGCTGCGCAACAACTGCGACGGCACCTTCGCTGACGTTACGGTCGAAGCCGGACTGGCGACGCCGGTAACGGCATCGCAAGCCGGCGCCTGGGGCGACATCGACAACGACGGCTGGCTCGATCTGTTCGTCGGCAACGAAGACGCCCGCGCGCAGCTGTTCCTCAACGATGGCCACGGGCACTTCACTGACATCGCGAAAAGCGCCGGGGTCGATCGCCAGACGTTCGCGAAGAGCACCACCGCCGGCGACTTCGACAACGACGGCTGGATCGACTTCTACGTGTCGAACTACGACGGCGTCAACCAGCTCTATCGCAACAACCACGACCGCACTTTCACCGAACGCGCCGTCGCCGCCGGCGTTCCCGGGGCCGGGCGCGGATTCGCCACCTGGTTCTTCGACTTCGACAACGACGGCTGGCTCGATCTGTATGTAAGCAGCTACTTCATGTCGGTGGACGACACGGCCCGCACCTACCTTGGCCTGCCGCGCAACGCCCCGTCGCTGAAGCTGTATCGCAACAAGGGAAACGGCACGTTCGAGGACGTGACGAAGGCCGTCGGGCTGGACAAGGTGTTCATGCCCATGGGGTCGAACTTCGGCGATTTCGACAACGACGGCTTCCTGGACATGTATCTCGGGATGGGCACGCCCTCCTATGCGGCGCTCGCGCCGCATGTGCTGCTGCGCAACCGTGGCGGGAAGCAGTTCGTGGACGTGACCGAGTCGTCCGGCACGGGGGAAATGCACAAGGGGCACGGCATCGCCTTCGCCGACCTCGACAACGACGGCGACGAGGATATCGTCGCGGAAATTGGCGGCGCCACACCTGGCGACAGCCACGCCATGCGCGTGTTCGAGAATCCGGGGCACGGCAACGATTGGGTGTCGCTCAAGCTCACCGGCGTCACCAGCAACCGCTCGGCGATCGGCACCCGCATCACCGTGACCGTGGACAACAACGGCACGACCCGCACGGTGCATCGTCAGGTGGGCAGCGGCGGCACGTTCGGCGCCTCGCCGCTCGAGCAGCACATCGGCCTTGGGAAGAACGCGACGATTCTCGACGTCGAGGTCTGGTGGCCGGCGAGCAACACACGTCAGCACTTCGCCAACGTGGCGAGGAACAGCGCGTATGCCCTCGAGGAGGGCGCGGCCTCGCTGACCCGTCTCGAACGGCCGGTCGTCCGCCTGGGCGGCGAGAGGCGAGCCCGATGAACGCCATCCGGACCGGGCGCGCGGCGCGCGTCGTGCGGACGATGGCCGTGGTTGCGTGGCTGATGGCGTTGGCGGGCCACATAGTGGCCGCGCAGCAGTACCCCGTCACCGGGATGATCGTCAGCGTGAACCCGTCCGCGCGCACGTTCGTGGCGTCGATCCAGGCCATTCCGAACTACATGCAGGCGATGACCATGCCGTTCGAGGTGCGGCCGGCGACCGACCTGCGCGGCCTGGCGCCCGGCATGGTGGTGTCGTTCACGCTGGTGGTGGAGCCGTCAACGTCGTATGCGACCGGACTCACGGTGGTGCACTACGCCAACACCGAGCAGGACCCGTTCAGTGCGAACCGGCTGAAGCTGCTCAGCGAGCTCGCGTCGCCGAAGCCAAGTGGTGCGGTGACGGCCGTGCCGATCGGGAGTGCGGTGCCCGACTTCACGCTGCTCGACCAGCGGAAGCGCCCTGTGTCGCTGTCGCAGTTGCGCGGCAGAGTGGTGGTGGCCAACTTCATCTACACCACGTGCGCACTGCCGAACTTCTGTCTGCGGCTGGCGAACAATTTCGGTGTCTTGCAGAAGCGGTTCGCGTCACAGCTGGGCACGGATGTGGTGCTGCTCACGCTCACGTTCGACCCCGTTCATGACACGCCCGAGGTGATGGCCACCTATGCCAGACAGTGGAACGCGAACGCCGACACGTGGCGGTTCCTGACCGGCGCACCGGCGGATGTCGAGCGCGCATGTGCGCTGTTCGGTGTGCATGCCTACTCGAACGAAGGGTTGATGGATCACTCGCTGCACACCGTCATCATCGGACGCGACGGTAGGCTGATGGCGAACATCGAGGGGAACCAGTTCACCGCCGCGCAGCTCGGCGACGTGGTGGCTGGGACGTTGAAGTAGCTGCCGACTTTCAGGTCGGCCTCGCCTACTGCTTGTCGAGCTTCGGGTCGAGCCGCCGCGCCAGGCTCGCGAGTTCCGCCCGCGCCGGGTGTACTTGCCGGGCCCGTGCCAGCCAGTCGCGCGCCTGCTCCGTGTCTCCCAGTGCGAGCAGCGCTTCAGCGCCCCCCACCCAGGCACCCACCGCTTTCGGATCGAGCCTGACAGCGTCGTCGTACTGCGAGAACGCCTCACGCATCTGTCCGGCCGAGCGAAGCGTGTCGGCGAGCCGCAGTCGCGCTTCGGGCATGGTCGGCGCGTAGCGCACCGCCGCCTCATAGGACACACGCGCGTCGGTCAGCCGTCCACGCTGGGCCATGATGGCGCCGAGGCTGAAGTGGGCGTTCGCGTAGTCGGGATGACGACGGAGCACTTCGCGGAACTCGCGCTCGGCCCCCGCCGCGTCGCCCGACGCAATCAGGGCGCTGGCCATCCAGTAGCGCAGCGACGCATCGTCCGGGGCGATGTCGAGTCCTTTGCGGAATGCGGCGACGGCACCCGTCCAGTCCTGCGCGCGCAGGGCCTGCATGCCCGCTGCTTCGTGCGACACCGCGCTGTCGAGCACCACCTCCGCCGATTCCATCAACGGGTCGGCCAGCTGCGGTGGCACGTTGCCGCGGCGCTGGAGCAGCGGGGCGGCCTTGTCGGCAGCGCCGACGTGGCGGTAGGCCATCGCCAACGGATAGTGCACGACCGACGCACGCGGATCGGCGCGCAGCGCCTGCTCGAGATACGACACCGCTTCGCCGTAGGAGGCACGCGCCAGCGCGGCGCGGCCAGCCCCGAAGAGGGCCGTCGCCGAGTTCGGACTCTGCGAGATGGCTCGTCCGAACGTGGCCTGCGCCTCGTCATTGCGGCCGAGGTCCAGTTGCATCTCGCCGAGCCAGACTAGCGCCGGGACGTAGGCCGGCTCGAGCTGCGCGGCGCGAGCGAAGGCGGCTGCCGCGCGTTCGCGATCGCCCTTCCTCACCGTGGCGTGTCCGAGCAGGTAGGGCCATCGTGCTTCGTCCGGCACCAACGCCGCGGCGTGCCGATAGCAGAGGCGCGCCTCGTCGAAGAAGGTGGCGGCCATCAGAACGTCGCCGAGCTGACCGTAGCGCGCGGCGCGTTCTTCGACCGGTGCCGCCTGGTTGGCCAGCGTACTGCGGAGCACCGCCTCGCGCGCCTGCACTTGCGCTCGAACCGAAGGGGCCACGTTCGAGAGGTCCGGCAGCACGACCGGCACCAGCGGCTCCTCGGTGGCCGGTGCGGCTGTCGCGGGCGCGGTGGCCGGCGCTGCGGTAGCGCCGTTCGCCGCCGTGGCCGGTGTCGCCGAGGGCGGGGACGAGGCCGGGCTCTGCGTGCAGCCGGCTGCGAACAGCGCGGACACGACAGCGATGCGGCTGCGTCGCAGCATGCCTGGCGTCATCGCGCCTGCCCCTGCACCAGCGTTGTGTAGCGGTCAATGGCCACCGACGACCATTCCTCGCTGGTGCCATCGGGCCACGTGACGCGCACGCGTGGCACCTCTGTCGATATGCCAAGACCGGCGAGCACGCGCGGGTCGTTGGCCGACGCGTAGCTGCCGTCGGCATGTGCGCGCCGCACGAGTGCGGGGCCGCTGCTGCGACGGATCTCGACGTGGGCGCCGAGGGCGTCGCGCGCCGCGCCCGTGCTCACGAGGCGCAGTCCCAGCCAGTGGTTGCGACTGCCGATGGTGTTGACGAGCAGACGCACCGGGCCGGCGCCGTTCGCCACAAGGACGTCCGTGTCGCCGTCGTTGTCGATGTCGCCGAACGCCGCGCCGCGCCCCACCTCGGCGTGGGCGAACATCGAGCCGGCGCGGTTCGAGACGTCCTCGAAACGGCCGCCGATGTTGCGGAACAGCTGCCGCCGCTGGCCGAGCGGGAACGGATCGCCAGGGCGAGCCAGCGTCTTCACGTTCTGGTTCACGTCGCCGTTCACCGCGAGCAGGTCGAGCCAGCCGTCGTTGTCGATGTCGAGCCACGCTGCGCCGAAGCCGGTGTAGGGCAGGCTCGGGCCGCGGATGCCGAGACGCGCGCTCTGCTCCTCGAACATGCCGGTGCCGTCGTTCACCCAGAGGGAACTGCCCTGGCTGATGAGTTCAGTCACGAACAGGTCGTCGTCGCCGTCAGCGTCGAAGTCGCCGGCATCAACACCCATGTTGGCCTTGCGTTCGCCCGACGCGCCGAGCGCGACGCCCGCGAGCAGGGCGGTGTTCGAAAAGGTGCCGTCCTTCCGGTTCATCCAGAGTTCGTTCTCCTGCTCGTCGTTGGTGACGAACAGGTCGGGCCAGCCATCGCGGTTGAAGTCGGCGGCCACCGCGCCGAGCGCCGGACCGAACGCCTGCGCCACGCCTGAAGCAATCGTCACGTCGGTGAAGTGGCCGTTGCCGGTGTTGTGGTACAGCCGGTTCGGTTGCGCGCCGTAGACCGCGGGGCGGCAGTAGTCCGGCGCACCGGATGGCCCGAAGCAGGGCGTATGCGTGCGGAGCGTGTAATTCAGGTAGTTGCCGACGAAGAGGTCGAGCCGGCCATCGCGGTCGTAGTCGAAGAACGAGGCTGACACGCCCCAACTCGACGGGTCGTCGGTGCCCGACGGCTTCGTCACGTCGGTGAAGGTGCTGTTGCCGTTGTTGCGGAACATCTGGTTCCGACCGAAACCCGTGAGGTAGAGATCGACGAAGCCGTCGTTGTCGATGTCGCCCGCGGCGATGCCCATGCCGTAGCCCCGCGGCTGCAGGCCGCTCTGCGCCGTGATGTCCGTGAAGTGCAGCGTGCGGGTGCCGTCGGCGGCCACCTGCAGATCGTTGCGGTACAGACGGTCCCGAAGCGGTCCTGGCGGTGGCGGTATCAACGGCGTGCCGGAGCCGAGTATCTGCCCCTGCACCAGGTAGACGTCGAGGTCGCCGTCGTTGTCGATGTCCAGGAGCCCCACCCCGGGCGCCATGATCTCGGGCTGGTAGAACGCGCCGGTCATGCCGTTGAAGTGGACGAAGTCGAGCCCCGACTCCTTCGCGCGGTCGATGAACCACTCGCCAGACGCCGGCGGCGGCAGCGGCTGACCAGCGGTGGCGACAGGCGTTCCGCCCGGAGCGGTGGCAGGTGGCGGCGCGGAACAACCCGCGAGCAGCGCCGAGGCAACGACAACGATGATGGAGGCGCGCATGAACGGGATGATTATTCCAGACGGAGCCAGCGCCCTGAACCACTAAACTGAGGGGCGGCCCACGCAACGAAGGGGCGCCATATCTTCTGACCCACTGGCAGGCACATGACTCAATCGAACAAGTTCAGCGCACGCATCACGCAGCAGAAGTCGCAGGGCGCCTCGCAGGCCATGCTCTACGCGACCGGCATGACCGAAGCCGACATGGACAAGCCGCAGGTCGGCATCTCCAGTGTCTGGTACGAAGGCAACCCGTGCAACATGCACCTGCTGGACCTGGCCGTCGCGGTCAAGGAGGGCGTGACCGCGGCCGGCCTCGTCGGCATGCGTTTCAACACCATCGGCGTCAGCGACGGTATTTCGATGGGCACCGACGGTATGAGCTACTCGCTGCAGTCGCGCGACCTCATCGCCGACTCGATCGAGACCGTGATGGCCGCGCAGTGGTACGACGCGAACATCTCCATTCCCGGCTGCGACAAGAACATGCCGGGCTGCCTGATGGCGATGGGACGCCTGAACCGCCCGTCGCTGATGGTCTACGGCGGCACCATCCGTGCCGGACACGGCGACCACGGCGAGAAACTCGACGTCATCTCCGCCTTCCAGAGCTACGGTGCGTTCATCGCCGGTACCATCACCGAGACGCAGCGCTGCCAGATCGTCCGCAGTTCGTGCCCTGGCGCCGGCGCCTGCGGCGGCATGTACACCGCGAACACGATGGCCTCGGCCGCTGAAGCGCTCGGCATGAGCCTGCCCTACAGCTCGTCCACTCCCGCCGAAGATCCGAAGAAACTGCAGGAGTGCCGCGATGCCGGCCTCGCCGTGAAGCGGATGCTCGAGATGGATCTCAAGCCGCGCGACATCATGACGCGCGCCGCGTTCGAGAACGCCATGGTGCTCATCACCGTCCTCGGCGGCTCGACGAACGCCGTGCTGCACCTCATTGCCATTGCGCGCTCGGTCGGGGTGCCCCTCACGCTCGACGACATGCAGGCGGTGAGCAACCGCATCCCGATGCTGGCCGACTTCAAGCCGAGCGGCCAGTACGTCATGGAAGACCTGCAGGCGGTTGGCGGCATTCCGGCCGTGATGAAGATGCTGCTCGAAGCCGGGCTCATCGACGGCACGTGCATGACGGTAACCGGGAAGACACACGCCGAGAACCTGAAGGAGCTGCCGGGGCTCACGCCAGGGCAGCAGATCGTGAAGCCGCTGTCGGCTCCGATCAAGAAGGAAGGGCACATCCAGATCCTCAAGGGGAACCTGGCGCCCGAGGGCTCGGTGGCGAAGATCACCGGCAAGGAAGGACTGCGCTTCGCCGGTCCTGCCCGTGTCTACGATTCCGAGGAGGACATGCTCCACGGCCTCGAGCAGGGCCAGATCTCGAAGGGCGACATCATCGTCATCCGCTACGAAGGGCCGAAGGGCGGCCCGGGCATGCCGGAAATGCTGACGCCAACGTCCGCCATCATGGGCGCCGGGCTGGGCAAGGACGTGGCGCTGCTCACCGACGGCCGCTTCTCCGGCGGCTCGCACGGCTTCATTGTCGGCCACGTGACACCGGAAGCGCAGGACGGCGGACCGATCGCGCTGGTGAAAAGCGGCGACCGCATCGTCATCGATGCGGAGAAGAACACCATCGACGTCGAGGTCAGCGACGCCGAGATGGACGCGCGCCGTGCCGCCTGGGTGCAGCCGCCGTTCAAGGCCGAACGCGGCACGCTGGCCAAGTACATTCGCCTGGTGAAGAGCGCCAGCGAAGGCTGCGTCACCGACGAACCGTAGCGACTGTCGAAAGCGCCGCCCGTAACTTCGCGTCGGCCTCCTGCGCCACCGCCGCCAGTGCGGGGTTGCCACCCACCACGCCGAGCGCCGCCACCGGTGCCATCGCGCTCACCACCGTCTGTCCGCCGTCATCCTCGTAGACGACGACGTTGCACGGCAGCAGCAGGCCCACTTCGAGTTCGGCCTCCAGCGCGCGGTCGGACAGCACCGGATTGCACGCGCCAAGAATCGTGTACTTGCGAATGTCCTTGCCGAGTTTCGCCTTCAGCGTGGCGGTCATGTCGATCGTGGTGATGATGCCGAAGCCCTGGGCCTTCAGCGCCGCGGTCGTCTGTTCGATCGCCGTGTCGAACGGCAGGCTGGTCGTCACCCGAAGTCCGTAGGTCGTCTGTTGCACGTGCTGAGTCCTCCGAGAGCTGTGTAGACGCGCGCGGTTACTGCACCGCGTAGATGAGGTGTGCACGGTGCGTCAGGTGCTCGACCATCGACGGTTCGATGTCCACCGCGAACACCCTGGGCTTCGCCGCCAGCGTTGCGAGCCGGACGGTGAAGTAGCCAATGCCGGCGCCGATGTCCGCGACGCTCGAGCCAGGCGTCAGTCCGAGCTCGGCCATGACCCGGTCCGGCATCTGCCAGGCGTCGCGCGCCGGGTCGTCGAAGTTCTTCGCCCACTCGGCCGCGTTGTCGAAGCGGTGTTCCATGTGATCGGGCTGGCTTCCGGCCGCCGGCGCATGCATGTCCCTATGATGCGCAACCGTGCCGTCAGGTGACGGAGTCCTGCAGCGAACCGCCTCGCCAATGCCGCGGCCGGCCGTCACACGGTCCAGGTTGCATGTGGTCCCGTAACACCAGACACTACGAACACCATGTCACTGCCCGTATCTGAAGCGCTCTCCCTCGCATCGCTCATCGTTCCCACGACCGGCGGCATCGCCAGCCGCATTCTCGCCAAGGCCACGGGAGGCAACATCACGCTGTTCGCCTTCGACGCTGGACAGGGGCTGACCGAACACTCGTCGCCCTACGATGCGCTGGTGCTGGTCGTTGAAGGGAAGTTCGTGTTGACGATTGGCGGGACGCCAGTGACGGCGTCGGCTGGCGAAGTGGTGAACATGCCCGCGAACGTGCCGCACGCGGTGGACGCGGTCGAGCCGTCGCGGATGCTGCTGATGATGCTGAAGTAGCGAGGCGAGGGACGCGCCCCTGCGCGCCCCCTCGTCGAAACGCCCGTCGCGAGTGCTAGTTCCGCTTCGAAATCGCCGACGCCAGCACGACGCCGTCCAACCCCGTGCTGCCGGTGACCTCGACTTTCACCCCGCTGACGAGCGTCGGGCACGTCAGCCCTTCGAAGGTTGTGCTCGCCGCCGTCTTCACCTTGGTGGCACCGAGTTGGAAGGTCTTTGCGGGGCACGCACCACCAACCTCTGACACCGTGCCCGTCTTGGTCGTGCCGCTGGTCGTCGTGCCGCCGCGCTTCTCGACGTCCTTCGCGACGATCGATCCGTCCGTCTGCCGCACCCCTTCCACCTTCACCAGGTCGCCGGCCGCCAGCGTGGAGCACGTGACGTCGTCGTACGACGTGCCCGCAGTGGTCGTCACCCTGGTCGTGCCGACGTAGAACGTGATGATCGGGCAACTGGTGGTCGGACTGCCGGTGACGGTGCCGGTGATTTCCGCCTCGTTCGCGTCGTTATCGCCGTTGTCGCCCGAGCCCGACCCGCCGTTGCCGTTGCCGGAGTTGGTGTTCTGCACGATAACGACCGTGGCCGTCAGCGCCGCGCCGGCCTTCGTGGCCCGCACGTGCACGCGCATGCCGACGGTGAGGTCGTTCGGCTTCAGCGTCATCGACCCCTTGGTGATGCGGGCCGCGTCCGGCACGAGCACCGACGTGTTGTCGCGACCGACCACGATCGTGCCACCGGTGGAGGTCATGCCGGTTGCCGCATTGATGATCCCTTCAACCTCGACCGTGTCGCTCGATTCCTGCCGCTTGTCCTCGACCTGCGCGCCACTGCCCTCGAGGCGGACGGTGATGCGCAGTTGATCGTTGCGGCCAACGCCTGGCAGCGGCACCACCGCGTTGACACCGGCCCCGGTGATGGACAGCGTGAGGTCGCCAGCCGGCACGTTCTGCAGCATGAAGGTGCCATCGTCGCTGACCACGCTGATGGAGGTGCCGGTGATCGACACCGTGATGCGCCCGACACTGCCCAGCGTGGCGAAGCCGGAAGGCGCCGTCAGCGCCGAGGCCGCGCCCATCACCACCGTGCCGCTGATGCTGGCCCCGCCCGCCACCGGCGCCGGCGTGCTCACGGCCTGCGGTGTCGAGGTGGACGGAGCGACGGGTGAACCGCTGTTCGTCTTCGAACACGCCGCCATCGACAGCGCGAGGGCCACCGCCGCTGCAACCGTTGGGAATCCGAGCATCCTGCGCATCATCGAGTGTCTCCTCACAGCATTGGTGGCGCGATCACGAAATTCGGTCGCGAATACGGTCACTGTTCCCGGTACGTTGGGTGCTCAGCAATACCAATGCCTGTCGGCTCGCCCGGGCTGGCACCGGCCGGCGTTCTGATTTCACACAGTCCGGTGTGGCCGTTACACGACCGTCGGGCGGTATCGGAACGCCGCTTCGTAAATCACCGGTCCACCACCCGAGCGGAGCATGCCTGCGGTGGGGCGGTTGTACTCGGTCACCGGCACGGCCGGATCGGGAACGAAGCCGGCATCGGCCATCTCGGACAGCAGTTGGCCCTCTGTGAGGAAGCACTGCGGACGACCTGAGAACTGGGTGAAGACAAAGCGCTCCCCATCCACCGGTTCCGCATCGTCGACCAGGGTGTGGCGGGAGAAGGTGAACACGAAGAGCGCCGCACCGGGGCGGGCGACGCGCGCCGCTTCGCGCACTCCGGCCCGGAACTGCGCGCCGGACGTCGCGAGGTTCCAGATGCCGTGCGCAATCACCAGCTCCATGCTGCCGGAGCCCACGGGCAAGGTCTGCATGGATGCGAGGGCGACGTCGAGGCGCCCTGGCGCGGGCCAGTGCCCCGCACGGGCGTGTGCGGCCTCGAGCATCGGCAGCGAGAGGTCTGTTCCCAGCACGCGCCAGCCACGACGGGCGAGGGGCACCGCGTTGCGCCCAGCGCCGCACCCGATATCCAGTGCGCGCCCGCCAGGATGACCGACGGCGAGTTGGGCGGCGTAATCCATCAGCACCGCGTTCGGCTCACTCCGGGCAAATCCTTCTACTGTCGAAGGGGAACTCCACGGCGTACCGGCAAGAGGATCCATGCGGTTCAAACTAGCACTACTTGAAGCTCGTGCACGATGTGTCGAGTAAAAGCGTGGATCTTCGGTTGATCTTCGTACGCCAGGCGACGGCTCCGCACAGTTTCAGCGGCGAGCATCCGATATGCATAGCGTAGGGGGTGTGTTAGATTGTCCGTGGATTCGCTGCGGGAGCCCCCCAGCCCGGCGGAAGCCGGTAGTCCCGTCGCTTGATGGCGACGTTCGAAGCCCCCGGTAAGGGGCGCTTACGCATGGCCCGTACGGCCATGGAGGTCGTAATGTCTGCTGCACCCACGGACGACGGCTCGTTTTCCGAGCGCGTCTCCTCGTCATACCGCCAGTTGTCGCTCGCGGCGTCCCACCTGAACATCGTTTCTGACGAACTCGGCAAGTCGATCTCGGTTCTCGACGCCGCGCTCAAGAAGCTGAACCTCGGCATCTCTACCTGGTCGCGCCTCGACCGCTGGGAAGATGCGTTCGGCAACTACTCGAGCCGTTATCTCGGCTACGCCAAAGTGAACAACCGCTGGGGCATCTCGCTCCGCACCGTGGCCGGCAACAACAACCAGCCCGAAGACGCGACGGTGGAGGAGTGGTTGTTCAACGACGCCCCCCGCGCGCTGCGCATCGAAGCGGTGGAGAAACTGCCCGACCTCTTCGACAACCTGATCAAGGAAGCCGACGTCGCCATCCGCAAGGTGAAGGCGCAGACCTTGAGTGCCCGGCAGCTGTCCGCCGCACTCGGTGACGCGACCGGCGGCGCCGACCCGCGCAAGTAGCCCTCCTCCGCCCTCCTTCGCCAAAGGGCTACGGAGGGCAAGCCGGCTACGGAGGGCAGGCGTCGAATCTGCGCGGCTTTCCTCCCGTACCGGTGTATCTTTGCGCCGGGTTCCGGGAGGATTTTGATGACCGTATCGGCACGCCGTCTGTTGTTTGCGCCGCTCGCGCTGGCCCTTTCGTGGCTCGCTGGTTCCGCGCCCGCCGTGTTCGCGCAGGCGCCGGCCGCGCCCACGTTCACGCACGATGTCGCCCCCATTCTCCAGCGCGCCTGCCAGAACTGCCACCGGCCCGGCTCCATCGCGCCGATGTCGCTGCTCACCTACGAGGAGGCGCGTCCCTGGGCACGCTCCATCAAGTCGCGGGTGTCGCAGCGCCAGATGCCGCCGTGGCATGTGGACAAGTCGATTGGCATCCGCAAGTTCAAGGACGATCCGTCGCTCAGCGACGCCGAGGTGGCCACCATCGTCGGCTGGGTTGATACGGGCGCACCGAGAGGCAACCCGGTCGACATGCCGAAGCCGCGCGTCTTCGACGACACCGACAAGTGGCACATCGGCAAGCCCGACCTGGTCGTGGCATTGCCGGCCGAGAACACCATCGAGGCGCAAAGCGCCGATTGGTGGGCCGACTTCTACAGCGACAGCGGACTTACTGAGGACCGCTACATCAAGGCGGTTGAAGCCAAGCCAGGGCCGGGCGCCTCGCGCGTCGTTCACCACGCGGTGATGTATCTGCTCGACCCCGACAGCAACAACCCGATGGGCGGCGTCCTCAACGAGTACGCGGTCGGCAAGAACGGCGATGTCTATCCGGACGGCGCCGGGCGGTTGATGAAGGCCGGCTCGAAAGTGCGCTTCAACATGCACTATCACGCGATCGGCGAGACCGTCCGTGACCGCACCAGCATCGGCATCGTCTTCTACCCGAAGGGCTACGTGCCGACGCACCAGATGCAGACGGTGCTTGCGCCGAACCAGGACGACCTCGACATTCCCGCCGGCGCCGACAACGTGCGCAGCGACGCCTACTTCAAGCTGGATCGACCCTCACGGCTCACGGCGTTCATGCCGCACATGCACAACCGCGGCAAGCGGCAGTGCCTCGAGGCGATCTACCCGAACATGGTGGTCGAGCAGTTCAACTGCGTGAACTACGACTTCCAGTGGCAGATCGTCTACAACTACGCCGACGATGTGGCGCCGCTGCTGCCGGCCGGCACGATCATCCACGTCACCAGCTGGCACGACAACTCGGCGGGCAACCGCAACAACCCCGACCCGCGCAACTGGGTCGGCTTCGGTAACCGGACCACCGACGACATGGCGCGGCACTGGCTGACGTTCTATTACATGTCCGACGCGGAGTTCCAGGCCGAGGTGAACGAGCGCACGGCACTGAAGCGCGGGACGGCCAACCAGCAATGACGAGCAAGCAGGAGCGCGCCCTTTCCGCCGGTCGCATCGCCGTAATGGGCATCGTCTTCGCGATGGTGCTGTCGCTGGCTCTCACACCCGTTGCCGACGCGCAGCAGATGCGCTACACATCGGGCCAGAACGTCGTGCCGGTGTTCGAAGGGTGGGAGCGCAACGCGGACGGCACGTTCACGATGGTGTTCGGCTACATGAACCGGAACTACGAAGAGGAAGTCGACGTGCCGGTGGGCGCCGACAACCGCTTCGAGCCGCTCGACGCCGACCAGGGGCAGCCGGCGCACTTCTATCCGCGCCGCCAGCAGTTCATGTTCAAGGTACGGGTACCGAAGGACTGGGGCCAGAAAGACCTGGTGTGGACGCTCACCTCGCACGGCAAGACCGAGAAGGCGTTTGGGACGCTGACAGCGTTCTGGGAGATCGGCACCAGCGTCTACCAGCAGAACCGCGGCGGCCCGGGCGACCTGAACGATCCCGACGCGGCACCGACGGTGTCGCTGGTCGGTTCGGCCCAGCGAATGGTGGTGGTGGGCGAGCCGGTATCGCTCGACGTGCAGGTGACCGACGACGGCCTGCCGACGGTCAAGCCGTCGCGCAGCGGCAGTGGCAGCGTGCCGGCGGCGGCGGCGACGCAGATCACGCCGACGCGTCAGAACCCGCTCACCCAGGCGGTGGTGCGTCTCGACCGCAACGTCCGGCTCGGCGTGACCTGGGTGGTGCATCGGCGCAGCGTGCCCGGCGCCGTCACGTTCGCATCGCAGCGGGTCGCGGTCGGTGAAGGCGGCCGTGCCACGACCACGGTGACGTTCGCGGCGCCCGGCACCTACACGTTGCGCGGCTACGCCGACGACGGCGTGCTGCTGTCCTCGACCGACGTCGTGTTCACGGTGAGGTGAATCGAGGTCCGCCTGAAGGCGGACACTACGTGACGTCCCGCGTGTACTGCGTAGTGTCCGGCTTCAGCCGGACGTCAGTGCGTCGTGGTGGCCGCCGGCGTCACCTTCTCGCCCTTTGCGATCCGTTCCACCAGCTTCTGCGCAATCGGCAGGCTGACGCCGCAGCTCGGGTCGTTGATGCGGCACGCGGCCAGCGTCAGTTCGCACCCGCAGGTGCAGTTCTCGGCGTTCAGCGCCTTCAGCGCCTCGGTCCGCTGCGCCGGCGTCAGCGTCGTCAGGTCGATGCCGGGAATCTCCTTGGCCTGCGCGGCCTTCGTGAGGAGCGCCTTGGTTTCGTCCTCGACCCGTTCCACCTTCGCGTTCACGAGTCCGCCAGACAGATAGCGCGTCTCGAGCTCGGTCCGTGTCGGATCGAGCATGCCGACGTGGCGCATCTGCATCTTCCCCTCGGTATCGAGCACGAAAGTGGTGGGGAGCGCGGCCACCCCCTTGAAGATCTGGCGTAGTTCCGGGGTGGCCATCACGATCGGGTAGTTCATCTTCTGCTCGGTTGCGAAGGCTTTCACCTGCGCCGGCTCGACTTCGTCCTCGGAGATGCCGAGGATGACCAGCTTGTCGCGATACTTGTCCTGCAACTTCACCAGGTCCGGAATTTCAGCGCGGCACGGCGGGCACCAGGTGGCCCAGAAGTTCACCAGCACCACCTTGCCCTTGAGGTCGGCCAGCGATACCGTCTTGCCGTCGATATCGCGAACGGTGAACGCGGGCACATCGACCGGATCCTTCAGCAACTGGACCAGTGGCGCCTCGGCCGCGGTCGTGTCCGCACTGATGTCGGCAGCAGGGGGCGGCGTGCTCCTCGAGCAGCCGACAACGAACACGAACCCGGCCAGGGTCAGGCTCCGCACAAGGGGACCACAAAAATAGGTCGTCATCACCCGCGTATCGTAGCAGGGGCGGTGCGGCCGACGGTAAAATCAGCATCCGCTCAATTAATCAGGTGTCCGGCCCATCCGGACCCGAGGTTGTCCGCATGAGACGATGGATTGCAGGCTTGCTGATGGCAGGTCTTCTGGTGTGTGCGCCGACCGCATTTGCGCAGGCCGCCCGGACGTTCAAGACCCGCCTGTCGCCGGTTCCGGTGGCGGCGTACAACGTCAACGTTGTCGGTACCGGAACCGTCACGGCCACGCTCACCGGCACCACGCTGGTCATTGCCGGCACCTATGACGGCCTTGCGAGCCCCGCCACGCTGGCCAGGGTGTTCAAGAGCAACAAGCCCGGCATTCGTGGCGAGGCGCTGCTCGATCTGAAGGTGAGCGGCGGCACGACCGGCACGATTACCGGCCAGTTCACGCTCACCCCCGCGCAGGTGCAGGAACTGACGGCCAGCCGCTACTACGTGCAGCTTCACAGTGAAAAAGCGGCCGAGGGGAACCTCTGGGGCTGGCTCATGCCGCAGGAGAAGCGTTGATGACACGCGTGACACGCTATTTCGCAGTGCTGACCGCGGCACTCGCAGGATCGGCCATCGCGATCGTGGCCGGCCAGCAGGCGCCGGCTGGCGCGCCGGCGTTTACCGCCGCCCAGGCCACCGCGGGCCGCGCGGCGTACCAGGCGAACTGCGCGAGTTGCCACGTCGCCGATCTCGGTGGTCGCAACGAAGCACCGCAGTTGGCTGGCGGCGATTTCATGAACACCTGGCGCAGCCGCACGACCGCCGACCTGTTCGACTACATGTCGTCGACCATGCCTCCCGGTGGTCCGTCGCTCGCGCCCGACCAGTACGCCAGCGTCGTGGCCTACATCCTCCAGCAGAACGGTGCGCAGCCAGGCGCCACGGCGTTCAGCGGCACCCAGGCCATTCGCATCGGCACCGTCGCCACGGGGCAGCGTCCGACCGCGGCGCAGACGGCCGCGCAGACGGCGGCTGGCGGCGGGCGAGGTGCGGGTGCTGGTGATGGCGCCGGCGCAGGGGCCGGCCGTGGCGGCGCGGCGCGTGCGCAGCAGGCACGCGGCGTGACGGTGGCTGGCGAGGTGAAGAACTACGTGCCGGTGACCGACGAGATGCTGAAGACGCCGCCGGCCGGCGACTGGCTGATGGCGCGTCGCACCTACTCGGGGCAGAGCTACAGCCCGCTGAACGAAATCACCACCGCCAACGTGAAGGACCTGAAGCTCGCGTGGGTCTGGAACATGAACGAGGGCGGCGCCAACCAGACGATGCCGCTGGTGCACAACGGTGTGATGTATCTGTGGAATACCGCCAACGTCATCCAGGCGCTCGACGCGAAGAGCGGCGAGCTGATCTGGGAGAACGAGGTCGGCCCACTCGAGCACATCGGCTTTGGTTCGATGCGCAACATCGCCATCTACGGCGACAAGATCATTGCCGCCACCACCGACGCGCGCATCGTTGCACTGAGCGCGATCAACGGGAAGAAGGTGTGGGACGTCACCATTGCCGATCGCGCCAAGGGCTACTCGAACACGAGCGGTCCGATTGTCGCGAAGGGCAAGGTGATCCAGGGGCTGCAGGGGTGCACGCGCTACGGCACCGACCGCTGCTTCATCAGCGCCTACGACGTGAACACCGGCGCGCAGGTGTGGAAGTTCAACACCATGGCGCACAACGGTGAGCCCGGCGGCGACACGTGGGGCAAGCTCGAAGACAACTTCCGACAGGGTGGCGAAACCTGGATCGTCGGCAGCGCCGATCTCGACCTGAACCTCACCTACTGGGGCATTGCGCAGGCCAAGCCGTGGATGCCGGCCAGCCGCGGCACGTCGGTGTTCGACAAGGGGCTCTACTCGGCATCAACCGTGGCGCTCGACATCGACACCGGCAAGCTGGCGTGGCACTACCAGCATGTGCCCGGTGAGTCGTTCGACCTCGACGAGGTGTTCGAGCGTGTGCTGGTGGACAACGGCGCCGACAAGTACGTGTTCACGATCGGCAAGTCGGGCATCCTCTGGAAGCTCGATCGTCGCAACGGCAAATTCCTCGGCGCGAAGGAGACGGTCTTCCAGAACGTCTACGACCGCATCGATCCGCAGACCGGACTTGTCACCTATCGCAACGACATCATCGAGCAGAAGGTGCAGCAGTGGATTCAGTCGTGCCCGAGCACCGAGGGTGGGCACAACTGGCAGGCGATGAGCTATCACCAGCCGACCAACGCGCTGATCATCCCGCTGCAGCAGTCGTGCATGGAGATTTCGGGGCGACCCACCGAACTGCGTGATGGTGCCGGCGGTGTGAACGCCGATCGGCGCTTCTACGAGATGCCGGGAACCGACGGCAACGTCGGCCGGCTCTCCGCGTTCGACGCGTCGACGATGAAGGAACTGTGGAGTGTGCAGCAGCGTGTGCCGTTCCTCACGTCGGTCCTCTCGACCGCCGGCAACATCGCGTTCGTCGGCGACCTCGACCGACGCTTCCGGGCGTACGACGTGAAGACGGGCCAGATGCTGTGGCAAACGCGGCTCGGCACCTCGGTGCAGGGCTTCCCGGTTTCCTTCACCGCGGGCGGCAAGCAGTACGTGGCTGTGACCACCGGCCTGGGCGGCGGCAGCCCGCGGCAGGTGCCGCGCGCCATCATCCCGGAAGTGCACCATCCGAACAGTGGCCACGCGGTCTACGTGTTCGAGTTGCCGGAGCGTCGGTAGGCGCGGTGTCACCACGACGGCATTCCGATGCCTCCCGGAGCGACCTTCATCCAGTCGCTCCGGGCCTCTCTCACCAAGCTTCAGAACTCCACACAATTCCGGTGTCCCGATTCGGCCCGGGCGCGCTCCGCTGTTTGAGCGCGTCGCACCCGCTTGGGCTTTCGAGTACACCACGCGCAACCGGTGTTGCGGTGGTATACGGCTTCAGCGGATGTGCGGTGCCCGAAGCCTGAAGCCCAGAGCCCAGAGCCGCGCGTAAGCGCCCCTTAGGCGCGCTTACGCGACTGGCGCCGGCAGGCTCGTGCGGCCCATCAGGTACTCATCGACCGACCGCGCCGCCGAGCGCCCTTCGGCAATCGCCCAGACGATGAGCGACTGACCTCGCTGCATGTCGCCGGCCGTAAAGATGCCGGGCACGCTGGTCATCCATCGTTCGTCGCGCCACACGTTCCCGCGGTCGGTCAGTTTCACGCCGAGGCGCTTCAGCATCCCTTCCGTTTCAGGTCCGGTGAAGCCCATCGCGAGGAACACCAGGTCGGCCTTCAGCTCGAACTCGCTGCCGGCCACCGGGACGAACTGCGTGCGGCCATCCTTCTGCACCATCTCCACGTGCTGGGCGTGGAGCGTGGTGACGGTGCCGTTCGCGTCGCCGCTGAACTTCTGCGTCGCGATCGAATAGAGACGTTCGCCGCCCTCTTCATGCGCGCTGGAAACGCGGAAGACCTGAGGCCACGTCGGCCAGGGGTTGTTCGACGAGCGGTCGTCCGGCGGACGCGAGAGCAGCTCGAGCTGGTGCACGCTGGTGGCACCCTGACGATGGGCGGTGCCGAGACAGTCGGCACCGGTGTCGCCGCCGCCGATGATGATGACGTGCTTGCCCCGGGCCGAAATCGCCTCGGCCTCGGGGACGTGGTCGCCCTCGTTGCGCTTGTTCTGCTGCGTCAGGTACTCCATCGCGAAATGGATCCCCTTGAGCTCGCGACCGGGCACGTTCAGGTTGCGCGGACTCGTGGCGCCGCCGGTCAGCACGATCGCGTCGTACTGCGCGCGCAGTTCCTCGACCGCGATGTTGCCGCCGATGTTGGCATTCGTGCGGAAGACCACGCCTTCGGCCAGCAGCAGGTTGAGCCGCCGATCGAGGATGCGCTTCTCCATCTTGAATTCGGGGATGCCGTAGCGCAGCAAGCCGCCGATGCGGTCGTCACGTTCGAACACCGTTACCGTGTGACCAGCGCGGTTCAGCTGCGCGGCTGCCGCCAGGCCGGCTGGTCCGGACCCCACAACGGCGATGCTGCGGCCAGTGCGCGTCTCCGGCAGGACCGGCGTGACCCAGCCTTCCTCGAACGCGCGGTCGATGATCGACACTTCGACCGACTTGATGGTGACAGCGTCGTTGTTGATGCCGAGCACGCACGCCCCTTCACACGGCGCCGGGCAGAGGCGGCCCGTGAACTCCGGGAAGTTGTTCGTGGCGTGCAGCCGATCGATCGCGGCCTTCCACCGGTCGCGATAGACCAGGTCGTTCCAGTCCGGGATCAGGTTGCCGAGCGGGCAGCCCTGATGGCAGAACGGAATGCCGCAGTCCATGCAGCGCGCGGCCTGGTCCTTGATGAGCGAATCCGGATACGGGAGATAGACCTCGCTCCAGTCCTTCAGCCGCTCCGCAACATCGCGCGTCGGCGGCTTCTTCCGCTGGATCTCGATGAACCCTGTGATCTTGCCCATTACGAAGCCCCTGTAAGCTCGAGGAACGTCGCCTCGCGTCCGGCGGCGGCCGCCTTCGCCTGCGCGTTGAGCACGCGCTTGAAGTCGCGCGGCATCACCTTCACGAACACATCTTTCAGCGCATCGAAGTCGCGCAGGACCCGCGCGCCGAGTTCGCTGCCCGTGTGCGCCACGTGCGTCTCGATGACGCTCTGTACGAACAGGATGTCCGCCGGATCATCGAGCGGATCGAGTTCGACCATCGCCATGTTGCAGCGCTGCTGGAAGGTGCCGGCCGAGTCGAGCACGTAGGCGATGCCGCCGCTCATGCCGGCGGCGAAGTTGCGCCCGGTGCGGCCGAGCACCACGACGCGTCCGCCGGTCATGTACTCGCAGGCGTGGTCGCCGACGCCTTCGACCACGGCCACCGCACCACTGTTGCGGACGCCGAAGCGTTCACCGGCGACGCCGCGGAAGTAGGCTTCACCGCTCGTCGCGCCGTAGAGCGCCACGTTGCCGATGATGATGTTGTCCTCAGCGACGAACGTCGCGTTCTTCGGCGGATAGACAATCAGCTTGCCGCCCGACAGTCCCTTGCCGACGTAATCGTTGGCGTCGCCCTCGAGCGTCAGCGTCATGCCGCGCGGCACGAACGCCCCGAAGCTCTGGCCGGCCTGGCCCTTGAACGTCAGCTCGATGGTGCCGTCCGGCAGACCCTTGCCGCCCCACTTCTTCGTCAGCCGCGAGCCGAGCATGGTGCCGGTGGTGCGGTTGACGTTCCGGATCGGGAACGCCAGCGATACCTTCGTCCCGTGTTCGAGCGCATCCGCGCAGTCGACGATCAGCTGCTGGTCGAGGATGTTGTCGAGACCGTGATCCTGCCCCTTCACCCGGCGCAGCGGCGTCCCCTCGGGCAGCGTCGGCATGTGCAGGATGGCCGAGTAGTCGAGCCCCTTGGCCTTCCAGTGATCGATGGCCTGGCGGAAGTTCAACCGATCCACCCGTCCAACCATCTCGTCCATCGTACGGAAACCGAGGCCCGCCATGTACTCGCGTACTTCCTGCGCGATGAAGCGGAAGAAGTTCACGACGTGTTCGGCTTTGCCGTTGAAGTTCTTCCGGAGTTCCGGGTCCTGCGTCGCGATGCCGACCGGGCAGGTGTTGAGATGGCAGACGCGCATCATCACGCAGCCTTCGACCACGAGCGGCGCCGTGGCGAAGCCGAACTCCTCGGCGCCCATCAGCGCGGCCACCACAACGTCGCGGCCGGTCTTCATCTGGCCGTCGACCTGCACCGTGATGCGGTCGCGCAGGCCGTTCATCAGCAGCACCTGCTGCGTTTCGGCCAGCCCGAGTTCCCACGGCACGCCGCCGTGCTTGATGGAGGTCAGCGGCGAGGCGCCGGTGCCGCCGTCATGCCCCGAGATGAGCACCACGTCGGCGTGTGCCTTCGACACGCCGGCGGCAACCGTGCCGACGCCCGCGAGCGCCACCAGCTTCACGTGGATGCGGGCCTCGGGGTTCGAGTTCTTGAGGTCGAAGATCAGCTGCGCGAGATCTTCGATGGAATAGATGTCGTGGTGCGGCGGCGGCGAGATGAGGCCGACGCCGGGCGTCGCGTACCGCACCTTGGCCACCCACGGATAGACCTTGTGGCCGGGTAGCTGGCCGCCCTCGCCGGGCTTCGCGCCCTGCGCCATCTTGATCTGGATGTCGTCGGCGTTGACGAGGTATTCGCTCGTCACGCCGAAGCGGCCCGAGGCCACCTGCTTGATGGCGCTGCGGCGCGAATCGCCGTTCGCATCCGGGACGTAGCGCGCCGGGTCCTCGCCGCCTTCGCCGGTGTTCGACTTGGCGCCGATCCGGTTCATCGCAATGGCGAGCGTCTCGTGCGCTTCCTGGCTGATCGACCCGAACGACATGGCTCCGGTCGAGAACCGCTTCACCAGCGACTCGACCGATTCCACATCGTCGAGCGGCAGCGGCTGGTTGGCGGCCTTGAACTCGAGCAGGCCGCGCAGGGTTGCCAGGCGCTGGCTCTGGTCGTCCACCGCCTTCGTGTAGTCCTTGAAGATGGAGTACTGCCCGCTGCGGGTGGCGTGCTGCAGCTTGAACACCGTGTCCGGATTGAACAGGTGATACTCGCCGTCGCGCCGCCACTGGTATTCGCCGCCCCATTCGAGATCGGCCTCGGCGACCGGCCGGGCCGGGAACGCCTGCAGGTGCCGGCGCCGCACTTCCTCGGCCACCACCGAGATGCCGACGCCGCCGATGCGCGAGGCGGTGCGGGTGAAGTACTTGTCGACGAACGCCTTCTCGACGCCCACCGCCTCGAACAACTGCGCGCCGCAGTAGCTCTGGAGCGTGGAGACGCCCATCTTGGACATCACCTTGAGGATGCCCTTGTTGAGCGCGCGGATGTAGTTCTTCACCGCCTGTTCATGCGTGATGCCGACGAGGATCCGCTGACGGATCATGTCGTCGAGCGTCTCGAACGCCAGGTACGGGTTCACCGCGCCGGCGCCGTAGCCGAGGAGCAACGCGCAGTGGTGCACTTCGCGCGCATCGCCGGTCTCGATGATGAGCGCGCAGCGCGTGCGGCTCCCCTGGCGCACCAGGTGATGGTGCACGCCGGCCGTCGCCAGCAGGCTCGGAATCGGCGCGCGCACGCGGTCGGCGTCGCGGTCCGACAGGATCAGGATCGTGTAGCCCGCTTCAACCGCGTCGTTGGCGCGGCGCTTCAGGTCTTCCACTGCGCGCTCGAGGCCCGGACCGTCCTGCGACGTGTCGAACAGCATCGGCAGGCGGATGGCGCGGAACCCGGGGTCGTACACGTGCCGCAACTTCGCCAGCTGAGCGTTGTCGATCACCGGATACTTGATGCAGATCTGCCGGCACGACTCCGGCTGCGGATCGAGCAGGTTCCCTTCCGGCCCGATCGTCGACTCCATCGAGGTGACGAGCTCCTCGCGGATGGCGTCGAGTGGCGGGTTGGTGACCTGCGCAAACACCTGCGCGAAGTAGTCATAGAGCAGGCGCGGCTTGTCCGACAACGCGGCCAGCGCCGTGTCGGTGCCCATCGACCCGAGCGCTTCCTCGCCGTTGGTCGCCATCGGCGCCATGAGGATGCGCAGTTCCTCGTGCGTGTAGCCGAAGAGCTGCTGACGCTGCGTCACCGTCTCGTGCGAGGGTGGCGGCAGGTACGGCGCCGGATCGAGGTCGTTGATGTCGATCAGGTGCGTCAGCCACTCCTTGTAGGGGTGGGCTGCCGCCAGTTCCTTCTTCACTTCCTCGTCCGACACGATGCGGCCGCGCTTGGTATCCACCAGGAAGATACGGCCAGGGTGCAGCCGTTCCTTGATGACGATGTCCTCGGGTGGGAAGTCGAGCACGCCGACCTCCGACGCCATCACGACGAGATCGTCCTTGGTGACGTAGTAGCGCGAGGGACGCAGGCCGTTGCGGTCGAGCACGGCGCCGATCATCGTGCCGTCGGTGAACGCAATCGACGCCGGGCCGTCCCACGGCTCCATCAGCGACGAGTGATATTCGTAGAACGCCTTCAGCTCCTCGTCCATCGACTCGTGGTTCTGCCACGGCTCGGGGATCATCATGAGGATCGCGTGCGGCAGCGACCGGCCCGTCATGTGCAGGAACTCGAGCACGTTGTCGAAGGTGGCCGTGTCGCTGCCGCCTTCGCGGATGACCGGCAGCAGCTTCTGCAGATCGTCGCCGAAGACGCTCGACTTCAGCAGCCCCTGGCGGGCACGCATCCAGTTGATGTTGCCGGTGAGCGTGTTGATCTCGCCGTTGTGGGCGATGAAGCGGAACGGGTGCGCGAGCGGCCAGTTCGGGAAGGTGTTGGTGCTGAAACGCTGGTGCACCAGGGCGAGCGCCGACGTGAAGTCGGGATCGGCCAGGTCGGCGAACATCGGACCGAGCTGGTCCGCGTTCAGCATGCCCTTGTAGACGATGGTGTTGGACGACAGGCTGGTGACGTAGAACAGCTTCTTGTCGTCGGCGCTGATGCCGGCGAGGCCGTCGATGGTGTTCTCGACGCGCTTGCGGATGACGTACAGCTTCCGCTCGAATCGTTCGCGGGCGCCTTCGCCCCCGCCTACGCCAGGCTGCGACGATTCGCCTGGCTTCGGCGAGGCAGGCTTCGGCGCGCCACGGGCAATGAAGATCTGTTCGAAGGCGGGCTCGACGGCTACGGCGCTCGGACCGACCAGGCTGTCGTCGGTCGGCACGTCGCGCCAGCCAATCAGGCGCTGGCCCTCTTCGGCGACGATCCGGGCAAAGACATCCTTGACGGCGGCCTTCGCCGCAGCGGTGTGCGGCAGGAAGACGACGCCGACCCCGTACTCACCCTCGGCGGGAAGCGGGGCCGGAGCGACCTTGCGCAGGAACGCATCCGGGAGCTGCACCATGATGCCAGCGCCGTCGCCGGTGTTCACGTCGCTTCCGCTTGCGCCACGGTGCGCAAGGTTGATCAGAACCTGAAGGCCCTGCTGCACAATGGTGTGCGATTTCCGACCCTTCATGTCCACGAGGAAGCCCACGCCGCAGGCGTCGTGCTCGTGTCGGGGATCGTATAAACCTTGTGACTGCATCATGTCTTTCCGTATCCGGCCGCCGGGAATCCGTCGATGGGAGAGGTAGTGTTATCGCTCAGTACTAACGCAGAAGTAAAATACAATCATCGTATCCAACCCATGACTGATAGGCATCGATGAGCGAGCATGAGCCGGTGAGTGAGCACGACGGGTTCATGGGCGACGCGCTCGACCAGGCCCGCCTGGCCCGGGCCGCGGGCGAGGTGCCGATTGGCGCAGTGGTAGTGATGGGCGGGCAGGTCGTCGGCCGCGGCTACAACCGCCCGATCAGCGGCGTCGACCCGACGGCGCACGCAGAACTCGTTGCCATCCGCGACGCGGCCACCCGCCTGGGCAACTACCGCCTGATTGGGTCGACACTCTACGTGACGATCGAACCGTGCCTGATGTGCGCCGGCGCCTTCGTCCATGCGCGCATCGGCACGGTGGTATACGGCGCGCTGGAACCGCGCACCGGCGCGCTCGAGTCGACCGTGCGCGGCGCCGAACTGCCCGGCCACAATCACCGCGTGGCGGTCGTCGGCGGCGTCCGCAGCGACGAATGCCGAGCGCTGATGCAGGAGTTCTTCCGGCAACGGCGCAGCTCGAAGCCGGACGCCGTTGCGGCTCCGGGCTCTGGGCTTCAGGCTTCGGGCGATGGACGATAGACCGGCTTCGGGCTTCGGGCTCTGGGCTTCTGGCGAGGCACGCATGACGAAAATCGCGTTGGTCCTGACGTTGTGCCTCGCAAGTGCGGCGTTGCTCGACGCCCAGCGCCGCGTCACCAGCCCTGATGGCCATGCCGCCACCGAAATCCGCGGCCACTACGAAGGCGCCGAGGACCCGGTCTACGTCGGCGGCAAGTGGATTGAGATCAGTTACGGCCGTCCGCTGAAGCGAGCCCGAGAACTCTGGGGTTCAGGACCGACCTACGGACGGTATCTGAACCACGGCGCACCGGTCTGGCGGGCGGGCGCCGACATCTCCACGTTCCTCATGAGCGACCTGCCGCTGGTCATCAACGGCAAGACGGTGCCGGCAGGCGGACACACGCTCTTCATCGACCTCCGGGAGCACAACTGGACGCTGATCGTCTCGGACTGGCAGCCGCAGCAGCGGTTCAACCCGGGCGACAAGACGAAGCTGTGGGGAGCGTTCGGCTACACCAAGGACAAGGATGTCGTGCGCGCGCCGATGATGCTGACGACGCTGCCGTCGGTTGCCGAACAACTGACGTGGGAGTTCCTCGACATGTCGGACGCCGGCGGCACCATCGCGTTCCGCTGGGACAACGTGATGGCGACGGTGAAGTTCACGGTGCCCAAGGAGTGAGGCGAGAACTAGGAGCCCTTGGACGTCCAGCCGCTCCAGCGTTTCTCCTCCACGACGCCCGTCTCGGGATTGACGCGTTCCTCCCGGCCGTCGGAGTTCATGGTCGAGGACCAGCCAGTCCACTGCATTTCCTCTCGGACTCCGGACTCGGGATTGATGCGTTCCTCCCGGCCCTCAGGGTTCGTGGCGGACGACCAGCCAGTCCAGCGCAGTTCCTCGCGCACTCCAGACTCCGGGTTGACACGCTCCTCCCGGCCTTCCGCGTTGGTGGCGGCCGACCATCCGGACCACCGATTCTCCTCATGAATGCCGGTCCCGGGGTTCACGCGCTCTTCCCGTCCTTCCGCATTCGTTGTGGGGGTCCATCCAGTCCAGTGTTGCTCTTCGATGACCCCGGTATCCGGGTTCACCCGCATCTCCGCGTCCGACCTGGACGGGACCGTCACATAGCCAGTCGGACGTCTCCTGACGGTCTCCCTCGCTACTTCCTCGTCGCCCTCTCCGTTCGAAACTCCGGCCAGAAGCTTGGCTGCGACGACGAGTCCGAGCACGACGAGGATGATGGCGACGACAATCGCCACGGCGACATAGATGAGAAACAGCCACAGCGCCACGATGTATAGCGCCGCTGCGATCCGGCTTCCGTTCTTGATTCCCCGATGCTCGAAGCCATCGGTCCAGTCGCAGAACGTCACGAAGGTCCACAGCAACGGGCTGACCACGTAGCGCAGAAAGCCACCGCCACCGGCTGTCCGGCTCTGCTGCGAACGCACCCACGCTTCCACGCGCTCTGTCGCGTGGTTCGAGGCGTCGGCGTTGAGCGCCGCAATGGCTCCTCCGGCGAGCAGCGGTGCGAGGGCGAGCAGGACTCCCTGCAGGTTGGCGTTCATCGTAATCCTCACCTCTCTGTCACAACATTCCACGGAAGACCACTGACGTGAGCCAGAGGTTCAGGACTCGGAGCGTGCCACTCTGGTCAACGTTCCGCCCTTATCGCCGTGACGCTGCTCATGATGCCGACAGCGACCACGGCGACGAGCCACACGAGCCAGGGCAAGGTTGCGTCGCCGATGGCTCTCGTGCCGTGGAGCAGATCTCCAATGAAGTGCGTCGAGCCGCACAGCGGGCACGGGCTGCCGGTCATGAACCTCCAGGGACAGACCGACACGTCGATGTGGGGAATCCCGTGCGCCGCGTAGGCGAACAGCAGGTACGACCAGGCCGTTGCGCTCAGCACCGCGTCGCACCCCCGAACGCCCCACAGCGCCCTAGTGACGCGACAGTGGCGAGTCGAGAACACCGCCATCGGAGTCCTTCAGTTGGTTGATGAGAATAAGCACCATGTCGAGGAACCACCAGAGGCCGAAGCCTCCGAACGTGCCCAATTTCAGCAGGCCGAGCACGGCGTAGCCGAGGTAGAAGCGGTCAGCCCCGAACAGCCCGAAGAAGACGGATAGCGCCAGTGTCGTGGTCCAACTCTTGTCGCTGGCCGACGCCTTCGACGTCAGCGTCCGTACCCACGCCTCGTTCTCGCTGGACGCCGAGTTCACACCGCCTCGAGAGGTGGCAGGGCCTCTAGGAACCGCTGTGCGAGCTTCTCAGTAGCGGGTGGATACTGGACGACCACCTCGCTGCCGCCGGCAATGGGGCTTGCGGTTACGACCAGGTTGTGAAAACGGTGCATCTTGCGAATCACCATGATGTACAGGATGACGCCGGGCACGATGCAGGCTGCGATACCGACGACGGTCAGCAGGAGCATGAACCATGGGATCTTCGGTTTCCCCTGAAATGTGGCCGTACGCCCTGACTGCCCGGTGGGGCGCCAGTTCTGCGTCGAGAAGAACTGAGTTGCCCGGACGATCACGTCTTCGCACCCGAGAGAGGTCTGACCCTGAGCGACCGCGTCGGCCATATGTGACTCCTGATGAACTGAAGGCGGCACGGATCGGTCGCGCGCCACGGAAACCGCTGGCGAGGGGCGCTCGCGCGCATCACCAGCCCTGCGTCTAGTACGCCGTCACGTTGTGCGAGGCGCTCTTGCCTTGGTACGACGCCGTGACGGTGAACGCGCCGGTCCGGTTGCCGGTGTAGAACACCGGGCGACCGGCGAACGTCGAGAACGACCCGAACTGACTGTTCGAGACTGTCCACGTTGCAGACGCCGTCACGTCAGTTGTCACGCCGGTAGCGCTCTGGGTGAAGGCGACGAACTGGTACGGGCCAGCCTGTCGCTCGACGACGAAGGAACCCAGGATGTAGAAAGACGCCGAGGTGCTCGAAGCGCTCGATGGCGACGTCGACGAGCCGCTGCACGCGATCCCCACGAGTGGCAGCAACAGCAGCGCAACGGCGGCAAGATGCCTGGCAACCCTGGGAAAGAACACGGTATCCATGTGCATTCCTCTCTTCATGTGGACCAGCCAGAGCCAGACGTCACTTGATGTAGTAGTGACCGAGCACCGACACGGCGAACCCGCCGATGCTGACGTTGAAGAACTTGCCCGTCGAGTAGTAGCCGATGTCGCCGCTGAGACCGAGACGTGGAGCTCTGGCGAACACCCACTCCCCCCCGACAAAGGCCTGGAAGCCCACGCCCGAGTCCGACGAGAACGTGCTGGCGACACGCATGATGTTGATGCCCCCGCCCGCGTAGGGCCGGAGCTGCGTGTCGGCGTCGAGATCCGGACTACCCAAGGTCACGATGACCGAGGGCGAGATCTGGGTCACGCTGACCGTCCCGACCTCGAAGTGCGACAGGTCTGTCTGGACGCCGATCCGGTCCGTGGCCCACGCGCGTGCGCTGGCGCCCACACCGAAGGCGAAACCTCCCGCTTTTCCGCCGAGGCCGACTGTGTGCGGACGGTCCCCGGCGCTGGCCGAGCGGCCCTGCGCGGCTCCGTTCGCGGCAGCGCTCTCGGGCGTGGGCACGCCGAATAGAGGGCCTGTCAATTCCTGAGGCCAGGACCGCTGTGCGTCCAGCCCTTCGGGCGACCCGTCGTCAGCGAAAGCAGATGTAGCCAGACCAAGCGCGAGCACGACGAATAGCAGCTGTTTCATGGATTCCTTCTCCGGAAGCGTCAGCGGGCGACCATCGCCCGTCTGATCCGGAAAGCGTCAGGACTTGCTCAATCCCATCAACCGATGCTTTGCCGTCGTCTGTGGGCGTGTCGTGTCCGGAGTGTCAGGAATGCTATCCGTGCAGCGTGGCAGCGCATCCGGCGCAAAGGTTAAGGAAGGCAAACGAGCGGTCGAGTAGAATCCACCCCCCAATGGAACCCAGTCGCGAAGAAGTCACCCGGGAGCTCGATCGCGTGCTCGTTGACGCCGCGCTCGCTCCGCAGGAGCGTCAGCTTCTGGCGGTCATCGTGCGCCAGACGCTCGACCGCCAGACCGCGATGCTCTACCAGAAGGCACTCGCAGACGAACTGCGCATCGACAACCCGAAGCAGATCGGTGTGCTTGCCTCTGGGATCCGATCGAAGCTGGCGGACCACTACGCCAGTCAGAACCCGCGGCCGATCGTCGAAATTCAGTTGTTGAAGCGTGGCTACGAGGCCAGGTTCGTCTATCGACACGCGGAACGCCGGCTGGGAGATAGTGCGGGCCTGCTTGTCGCAAATGCTCGTGCTGCCATGGATCAGCGCGCACTTCCTGCGCTCGCTGCCGCGCTCCGGTTCGTCGATCAGGCGCTGCTCGAGGAGCCGGCTCACCCACTGTTGACGTCGGTGAAAGCCCAGTGCATCGCGACCCGTGCGCTCTATGGCGTATATCCGCGACGCGACCTCGAGGCGGCGGAAGCGTTGCTCGCGACCATCGCCCCGGGCGCGCACCTGCCGTGGGAGTACTGGCACGCGCGTGCGTCCGTCCTGATGGCTCTGCACTGGGACTGGGCTGGCGCCGAAGCGGCGTTCCATCGGGCCATCGTTCTAAGCGATGGTGAGGCCCGATTCACCGCGTGGTTCACGGCCCTGCTCGCCTCGCAAGGCCGGACCAATGAGGCAGTCGAGCATCTGCTGATTGCCGTCGGCCGGACTCCAGACAGCCCCATTGTCCGTGCCGATCTCGCCGTGAACCAGATCTACGCCGGTCAATACGACGCAGCCGAACGCACGATCCAGTCGGCCTTCGCGTTGTTCGGGCCGCGCGCACACTATCTGCTCCACGTGCATCTGGCCATCCTGCATGAGGCACGTGGCGACGCTGCCCGTGCCGCGGCCGCGATCGGACGAGTGCCTTTGAAGTGGCCGAAGACGGCGATCACGCTCGGCTTGCGTGCGCTCTTCAGCGGGCTCAACGGTCAGCCCAGAACGGCACGCTGGCATATGTCGAAGCTGCAGGGGATTCGGATGCTGGCTGGCGCCAAGGTCCCCGCCATTCATCTGGCAGTCGCCGCCCTTGGCGCGGGAGATGCGTCTGGTGCCGTCGAGTGGCTGCGTCATGCGGCTGTCGTCGAGCGCGATCCGAATGCCGTTCTCAACAACGTCTATCCCTTCTTCCGCCACCTGCATCAGCACGCCGGCTTCGTCGACCTCATCGAGAACACGATGCACCTGCGCCTGCCTGGATTCGCCAGCCGAACATAAGCCTCGCGATCCCCGTGATGGGAAACGTGCGCACGCGCCGCTGTCCCTGGCAGCCGGACCTTCGTCCGGCGTCAGGAGGCAGCCGTGTCACAGCACGTCGGACCGTTTCGTATCACGTTCGCATTTGGCCCCGAGAACAGAGCCAAGGAATACCGGCTTCGCTACCGGGTCTTCGTCGAGGAGTGTGGATTCGAGTCCGCCCTCGAGCATCCGGATGGTCTCGAGCGCGACCGCTTCGACGACGCATCATGTGCGCTCTTTCTGGAGGACCGGGCAACCGGGCGGCCGGCCGGTTGCCAGCGACTCGTGCTCCCTGATCTGCTGCCTCCCGGCACGCTGACGAACATCGAGCGCGAATATGTCCCGTTGGCCGGCTGTCGCGGCATCGACTTCGAGAACAGTCAGCCTCACGGGTGGGCAGAAGCATCACGCACGACAGTCGATCCTGCGTATCGATGGGGCAGTGCAGGGGCATCGATGCCGGCCTTTCAGGCCATTCACTACGGCTCGATCGCACTGGCGATTGCGTTCGGGCGAAGTGCGCTCTTTTCCTTGAGCCCGCGGCACACTAGCCGACTCATTCGACGCCTTGGTTTTACCATGGTGCAAGTCGGTGCGCCGGTCGATTTCCATGGAGTCCGGACCCCGTTTCGAATGGACGTGAGCGAGATGCTGGCCGCCGTGCCACCGGCTGCCCGCGACACCGTCGACCAGCTCGTCATCGGCGCACTGCATGTGGCCGACCTGGCGCGACGGTTCGCCGCCACAGCGCCGCGAGAGGCGGTGTCTCAGTGAGCCTCCTGGTCTTCGCGGCCCTGGTGTGCTTTGCTGTGGACGTCGGCGCGTTCGGATGGGGGATGGCGCGCTTCTTCGCGGCGAGCTCGACCCCGAGCACGTCGACGCGCATCGTCGGTGGCCTGGGGTCAGTGCTGGCCGCGGCCGATGTGTGGGCCGTCGTGAGGCACCCGGCTTCACCGGAACGCGTCGCCGGCGCCGTGGTCGTCTATGTGCTCGCCCTGGCGCTCTTCGTCTGGGCGATCCACTCGTGCCGTGGGGCGCACCTGCACGCGATCTTCGATGTCGGACGCTCGCCTCGTATCATTCGCAGCGGCGCCTTCCGCGCCCTGAGGCATCCGTTCTACATCGCGTACAGCGCGTTCTGGATCGCTGGATGCCTCGCATCGAGATCCGCAGTTGCGCCTCTCGCATGGGCTGCCATGACGCTGATCTACGCTGTTGCGGCGATCCGGGAGGAAGCCACGCTCGTTAACCTTCGTTAGCCTCGCGCGTGCGTTCCGGGACGCGAGCGTCTGCTATCTTCGCGTTCCCGGCCCATCTACGCCAGCATGTTGAGGTGCCGACGAACGTCGGCACCGAGGTGTTCCACGTGTGTGTAGCGCTTCGCCGGGGATGTGGCCATGGCTTTCATGACGATCTCGTCCAAGCGTCCGTCGACGTCTTCGGCCTCGATGGGCCAGCGTGCGGCATCGCCCTCGAGCCTGCGGAGCGCCTCGCTCGGGGGCTGCGACTCGCGTTCGCAGATCACTTGAACGATGTCGGCCAACGACCACGTCGTGAATCGATGCGGGCGAATTCCGGTGAGCAGTTCGTAAAGGAGTATCCCGAGCGCGTACACGTCGGTGGCCGGGGTGATGCGGTCCCCGCGCACCTGTTCGGGACTGGCGTAGTCGGGAGTCAGCAGGCGATGCCCCGTGGCCGTCGAGTCGAGGGCGTGCCCGAGGCGAACATCGAACAACTTGGCGAGGCCGAAGTCGAGCACCACCGGAGTTCCGGACGGCTTCACCAGGACGTTCGCCGGCTTCAGGTCGCGGTGGATGACCAGTTGACGGTGAGCGAAGGCAACCGCCTCGCAGATGGCGCCGAAGAGCGCCAGGCGTTCCCGCAGTGGAGGCGTGTGCTGCGTCCAGTAGTCGTCAAGTTGAACGCCCTCGACGTAGTCGAGCACCAGATACGGCGTGCCATCGTCAGTCACGCCCCCTTCGAGCAGATGCGCGATGTTCGGATGCGAGAGGCGCATGAGCAACTGGCGTTCGCGCATGAAGCGACGTTGAACGCTGTCGGGGTCGACATCGCGGCGAATGAGCTTGATGGCCACCGGACCGGGCTCGGCCAGATACACACGACCCATGCCGCCTTCGCCCAGCATTCGGGTGACCTCGAAGCGGCCCACCCTGAGAGGATCCGGGTCGCCGCCATGCCAGACGGCGGGCGCATCAAGAAAGCTGCCCAGCCGGGCATGCGCCTGCAGGAGCCGCCTGGTTTGCTCGAGGAGGGTCGGCTCGTCATGGCACTCCGCCGCCAGGAAGGCAGCACGTTCACCATCGGGCAGTTCCATGGCCGCGTCGAAGAGAGACCGAGCTCGTGTCGCGGGGGTGGGCGCCATAGTTTCCAGGGGCGGCCTGATTCTGGCACGCGCGTGACGGAACGCTGCTATGCTTCCCGGCAAATATTCATGTCCATTCCGCCGCGTGTCGGCGGCTACGAGACGCTTCGTGTTCTTGGCGAGGGCGCCATGGGCACGGTGTATCTTGCCCACGACCCGCTAATCGACCGTCTCGTTGCCATCAAACTGCTGCGACCGGGCGCTGACGCCCCGAGCGACCGCGCCCGTCTGGCGCGGGAGGCGAAGGCTGCGGGACGCCTCATTCACCAGAACATCGCCACCATCTTCGGTGTCGGTGAATGCGACGGGCGTCCGTACGTCGTGATGGAGTTCGTCGAAGGCCAACCACTCAGCGCGCTGATCCGCGACGGTATACCGGCAAGCGTTTCGATCCGACTTCGGATCCTCGAGGGGCTGTGTGCGGGACTTGCGCGCGCGCACGATGCGGGTCTCGTCCACCGCGACATCAAGCCTGCCAACGTGATGGTGAATGCCGAATGGCAGCCAAAGCTGGTCGACTTTGGCCTCGCCCTGCTCTCTGATGCGTCCCTCCAGTTGACCGGCGAACACGCGGTTGTCGGCACGCTCAGTTACATGTCGCCCGAGCAGTTGTCGAAGGGCGTCGTCGATGCGCGGAGCGATCTGTTCTCCCTTGGCGTGCTGGCGTACGAGCTACTGTCGTTCCGGCGTGCCTTCACGGGCGACACCGGGCACGTGGTTGCCAGAATCCTCGCAGGCACACCCGATGTCGCCGTGGAGGCCCTGGATGTCGGTGCCGATCTCAAGGCGGTGCTGGCAAGGGCACTGCGCTCGGATCCCGCCTCCCGCTTCTCGGACGCCCGTGCGTTCGGCGAGGCGATTCGTCGAGTCAGGCTGCGCACGACCGCTGACGACTCGTCCGAGGTGATGCGCTCCGTGGCGGATGTGCCGCCGTTCCGCTCCGTCCTTCCGTCGCCGCCTGCCGCTGGTGACAAGCCTGCACCGGGCCGTCGATACATCACCTTGCCTGTGGCGGTCGCCGTGAGCGCCGCATCGGCTGCGCTCCTGTACGCCGTCGTTCCGAGAACTCGCCACGCGCAGGAAGTGGCGCCTCGGTCTCGGGCCGACGTCATCAGCACCTCCCGGATCATCTCTCCTGCTGCTCCAGACCGTCCGCGACCCTCGGTCACTACCCAGGTTCAACGGTCGACGGTGCCCATCACCACGCCCATGCCGACACGTGAGCCAGCGAAGACGCCGATGCCGCCAGCGACAGACGCGGCGGTAGCTCCGCAGCCGCTGGAGCAGCCGGCTCTCCCGGAACTTGCTGTTCCTCGACCTCGACTTCCGATCGGCGCCGAACTGATGGTGAGGCTCACGTCGACGCTGGACACTCGTCGGATCGACACGGGCGATCGCTTTCACGGCAGGCTCGACGCTGCCGTCGAGGTCAGGGACGGCCAACGCCTCCCGGCGGGCACGGACGTGGAAGGGCAAGTTGATCAAGTCGGTGGCGTCGACAGCGGCCGACCGTTCCTACATTTGAGCCTGACCTCGATCGCGATCGGTACTCGCCAATTTGCCCTTCGGACAGGTGTCTACCGCGTGGTTGCGCCGGGCAATCCCGGAGGAGCATCCGTTGCTGCAATCGTGATCGGGGGCATTGCCGGTGGCGTCTTCGGCGCCGCGGTCGGCGGCCGCGACGCGTCGATTGCTGGCGCCGCCATTGGGGGAGCCGTCGGTGCAGCCGCCCGCGGCGCTGCGAGCACGGATTACCGCATCGACAACGCACTGCCATTCAGGATTGCTCAGACGGCGTATCTGGATGAGCAGCAGTGAACTCAGAACACACGGAGACGACGCTGGCACGACGCTGCGCCCGAGAAGGAGGGTCGATGATGAGACGGTGCATCGCATTGGTGTTGGTGGTTGGTATGAGCCCGGCGGTCGCGACCCCCGTGTCTGCCGCCACGGCAGTGACGGCGGCGAGTTCGGTGACCGCTCAGGATCGACCCAGGGACGACAAGGCCGAGCGGGACAGGAAGAGGGCCGCCGAGCGCGAAGCCAAGGATGCTCGAGGCAACGACAAGCTGGTCGACGAAGCACAGCCTGAGATCGACGCGCTTGCGCTCGCACTGCTGTCGAACAAATATGACGACCCGTTCCTGCAAGAGTACGTCAACGAACTCGGGCAGAGCCTAGTACCGAGCGAGACGCCGGAAGGCGTGCTCTTCTCGTTCAGGGTCATTGCCAGTCGCGAACCGAACGCGCTCGCCCTGCCCGATGGTCGTATCTACGTGACAACAGGGCTCCTGACCTTTGTCAACAACGAGGCCCAACTCGCATTCGTCCTCGGCCACGAGATCGGCCACGTCGTCGAGCACCACTACGCTCGGAGCGTCAGAGAAGCGAGAACGCGCGCCAGAGTCGGCGCGGTCCTTGGCGCAGGTCTTGGTGCCCTGATCGGTGGCGGGACAAAGGGCAAGGAAGGTGCTCTTGCCGGAGCGGTGGCTGGAGCAGCCGCCGGGTATGCGGTGGCGACATTGACGATGAACTCCTACAGCCGCCAGCAGGAAGACGAAGCTGATCGCCGTGGTGTGATGCTGGCGCTCGACCGTAAGTTCGACGCCAAGGAAGCCGGCGGCCTGTTCCAGCGACTCGCCACCACTTTTGGCGAGCAGGACAAGTTCACCAATGCCCTGTGGGGCCGACATTCCAGAAATCTCGAGCGCATCGAGAACGTCGACCGGCTCATCAGTGCAGATTTGTCGACACGATACAACGAGCTCAAGTCCAAAGGCGACCTGAGTCTTGGCAGCTCCCAGATGTATCTCTACACATCGGCGATGATTCGCGAGATGGCGATCTCGTACATGCAGGACGATGATCGCTACGATCTCGCGAAGAGCCTGCTCGAACAGATTAAGTCCTATCGAGCACGTGATCCGAAGACGCTGTGGGCGCTTGGCAAGGTCTACAAGACGGTCGGCCGAACCGAAGTCGACAAGAACAAAGCTCTCGACTACCTGCAGCAGGCGGTCAGGCTCGACGAACGCAACCGTTTCCCGTTCATTCGGCGCGACTACGGCCTGATGCAGGCCCGCATGGGAAATACCGCCGGGGCCGTCGACAGCCTCAAGAGTTACATCTTGAATCACATCGAGCTTCGATACAGCTATCCAGAAGACATCGACGACATGTACGACTACCTCCTCACATTCGGGGATAGCAAGTGGACGGCGCCGAAGCTGGATACACGGATTCTCCGCGCCGAGGTGACACCAGCGCAGGAGCCCACGACTCAGACTGCGGCTGGCACCAACGCCCCTGAGCCGAAAGGGCGCCAGGCTCCCGCTGGAAATGCGCTTCGTCCGACTGCCACACCCCGGCCGCAGCCGGGAGCACGGCGATGATCGGAGCCATACCAAGCGTGTTCGAACTCCGACACCGGGCGGTGGGGTGGCTCGTGGTGTCCCTGCTGTTGGCATGCCTGCATCCTGCGTGGGCAGGAGCCGAGCCTCGCCTTTCGATGAAGTTGCCGGCGTTCCAGGCCGTCGAATTCCAGAACGGAAGTGCCGTCGTGATGCCCGCCTCCGGCCACGGCGATGTGGAGATCTGGGTGCAGGACGCGCTCGCCGAGATCTCCGTCGCCAGCGTCAGGGTGCTGCTGAACCAGACGCCGATGGCCACCTTTCTCACGGTGAATCGACTGCCACGAGGGGTGCGCGTCATCGTGAAGATGGGTGCCAGTCTCAATCCGGACTTCGCGTTCCGCAGCGATGCGGAGAATCTCCTCACGTTCTCGGCCTCCGACAGCTCGAACGTTAACTATCAGGCGCAGTTCTACATCACGACGAACGCGATGGCGGCCGCCCCGAGGCTCGCGGACCGGGCTCCGGTCCGTCCTCCCGTCCAGGAGGTATCAAGCCCCGCCCGCGTGATTCCGCCACGCGTCACGGTGCTCTCCGAGTGGCCGGCGCGAACGGCCGACCGGGTGGTTACGCTCGATGCGGAGGTGACCGACGTCGAAGGGCTGCGCCGTATCGTCATCGAGCTGAACGGCTCCGCCATCGAGGAAGTGGTGCTCGAGAACGAGTCGCCAGTGCGCAAGCAGCGCGGGTTCATTGCTAAAGGCGCGCTACCGGGAGCCGTCACGGGGAACGGCCGCAAACTGGTGATTCGCATCCCGATCGAATTGAGCCGCCGCGTCAACACGGTCGGACTTCGCGCGGTGAGTGTTACCGGTCTGATCGGCTATGCCGATCGAACCGTCGAACTCACAACGATCCGCTGACGACCGAGGTGACGCATGACTGACGACACGGCACGACGGCGGCAGGCTGTCACAGAACTGCTCGTCAAGGCGGGCAAGGGCGACACAGCCGCCGCTGAGCTCCTGATGGAACAGGTCTATCCCGACTTGAAGAAGATGGCCGCCGCCATCTTCAGGTCCGAGCGGCCCGGGCACACGCTTCAGCCGACCGCATTGGTCAATGAAGCCTACATGCGGACCTTTGGCGCAACCGCCATCGACTGGCGTGATCGTGCGCACTTCTTCGCCTTGATGTCGCGGGTCCTTCGCCGGGTTCTGGTCGACCATGCCCGCGCGGTTCGGGCGGAAAAGCGCGGCGCCGGCGCAGTCAGGATTGCGCTGGACGACATGGCGGAACCCATGGTGAGTGCGGACCATGACTACTTCGATCTCGATGATGCGCTGGAGTCGCTGGCGCGCGAAGACCCTCGGGCCGCAAGAGTCGTGGAGTTGCGGTTCTTTGGCGGGCTGAAGGAGTCGGAGGTAGCCGAGGTGCTCGGAATCTCGATGCCCACCGTCACGCGCGACTGGCGATTCGCTCGCACTTGGCTGCTAGCCCGTCTCGTCGATCTGCCGCCAGCCCCTGACGCGGAGTCCAACGTCCACTAACCTCTCTTAGCCTCAGCAGCCACATTAATGGCGCACGCTTCTAGTAGTCTCGCTCAGGAGTCGACACGGCGCACTGGACGCAGGGTGACTCTTCGAGCATCCAACCGTGCTCCTCATTTCCCGTGCGGAGGACGTCATGTTTCGCTGGCGCGAGTCTCTACTTCTGGCGTGTGTCGTCTCGGTCTGTTGGGGTTGCTCGGGCACGTCCTCGCAAACGAACACTTCGCCAACCCAGCCAAGCCCGGTGCCGACCACCCCGGCGCTTCCAGCGCCAACCATCACGGTGCAAGTGTCCTATCAGTGCAACCCGTGCCTGAATGATCCCGATAACTACATTCTGGGAATCGACTGTCCCGCAAACGGAGTCGGGGCGTGTGCCGGCCGCGCCTCGAATCAGAACCCTTCAGGGTCCCGCTCGTTCAGTTGGACCGGCCCACTGGCGGTGGGACGTCACGTGATGTATGTAGAGGTGAGGAACGTCGAGACCCTCGTCAACGTCACGTTCTCCTCGAACGCGAGTTCGTCCGGTGGATTGAAACGTGAAAGTCTCAGGGTGACCACCTCACAGACCGCTAGCGTCGACACCTACGGGTACTCGTCGTGCTCAGCGGCGACGGCGTTCAAACAGCGTCCGACGGCTTGGTTCGAAACCGAGTACCAGTTCGAAATCGGCCTGGCTTCCCAAGGCGGTACCTGCTGATAACGATGTCAGATGTTGTTGCGGTCCGGCTGAAGCCGGACCCTACACGTGACGCCCAGAGCCCGAAGCCCAGAGCCTGAAGCCCGCCCCCCATTCACCCCGCGGGCTGTTGCTGCGTGAGGCAATGAATCGCGCCGAGCCCCCAGATGAGCGCGCGGCAGTCGACACCCACCACCTTGCGCTTCTTCACCACGCCTCGCAGGATGCGCAGCGCCGCCGTGTCGCGTTCGCGGTCGCCGAAGGTCGGCACCAGCAGCGCCCCGTTGACGAAGTAGAAGTTCACGTAGGTGGCCGGCAGCCGCAGGCCCTCGAAGACCACGGGCCGCGGCATCGGCAGTTCCACGATCTCGAACGGACGCCCCTCTGCGTCGCGCGCCCGCGACAGGCGGCGCCGATTGCTGGCGAGCAGCTTGTAGTTCGCATCGGCCGGATCCGTTTCGACGGCCGTGACGATCGTGCGCGCATCGATGAAGCGCGCCAGGTCGTCGACGTGACCGTCGGTGTCGTCGCCCTCGATTCCCTCGCCCAGCCAGATGACATGACGCTGGCCGTAATAGGCCTTCAGCAACCCTTCGATCTCGTTCTTCGAGCACTGGGGATTGCGGTTGCGGTTCAGAAGGCACGACGTCGTGGTGAGGATGGTCCCTTCGCCGTTGACGTCGACCGCGCCCCCCTCCATCACGATGTCCGCATTGAACACCGGCAGCGATAGCTCGGCCGCCACCTTCGTCGGCACCGCATCGTCGGCGTCCCACGGCGGGTACTTGCCGCCCCAGGCGTTGAAGCCCCAGTCGACGATGGCTGTGTCCGTGGTGCCTCGGCGCGTCCGTTGGACGAATGCCGGGCCGTGATCGCGGGTCCAGCACTCGTTGGTGGGAATCTGGTGCAGCACGACGCGCGCGAGCGGCACGCCGGCGTCGCGCAAGGTCTTGCGCACGATGCGGACGTAGTTCTCGTTCGGCACGTTCAGGTGCACCGGCTCGAACGCCGTAATCGCGCCGATGACGCGCACGACGTCGCGAATGGAGCGGTGGTAGAAGCCCGGGAACGAGATGCCTTCGGGCCGCGGCCAGCTGACCCAGGTGGCTGCGTGCGGCACCCACTCGGCGGGGAAACTGTAGCCGTGCTCGGCTGGCGTGCCGGACAGTACGCGTGGACGACCGGAGCGCGCGGCAGCCATCAGTCGTTGAAGCGCTGGGTCAGCCCGCCATAGGCATCGATGCGACGGTCGCGCAGGAACGGCCAGTGCGTCCGTGCCGCCTCCACGAGATCGAGATTGCAGTCGACGACGAGCGTCTCGGGCTTGGCGACGCTGCCGCGCGTCATCACCTGTCCGTTCGGCGCCGAGACGAACGACTGCCCCCAGAACTGAATCCCGTCCCGGTTCACCGGCTTGCCGTTCGGGCCGAGCACCACTTCGTGTCCGATGCGGTTCGGTGCACAGACGTAGCAACCGTTCGCCACCGAGTGGCTGCGCTGAATCAGCTCCCACGACTCGTGCTGCGCCTTGCCGTACTCCTGCTTCTCGGAGGGGTGCCAGCCGATGGCAGTGGGGTAGAACAGAATCTCCGCGCCCTGCAGCGCGGTGAGACGCGCCGCTTCCGGGTACCACTGATCCCAGCAGACGAGCACGCCGATGGTGGCGTAGCGCGTCTTCCACGCCCGGAAGCCGGTGTCGCCTGGCGTGAAGTAGAACTTCTCGTAGTAGAGCGGATCATCGGGGATGTGCATCTTGCGGTAGATGCCCATCAGTGACCCGTCGGCGTCGATGACCACGGCCGTGTTGTGATACAGCCCGGCAGCGCGCTTCTCGAAGAGCGAGCCGATGACCACCACTTCGTGCTGCTTCGCGAACGCACAGAGCGCATCGGTCGATGGTCCCGGAATGGACTCGGCCAGGCCGAAGCACCCGTGATCCTCGCTCTGGCAGAAGTACTGGCTGCGGAACAGTTCCTGGGTGCAGACGATCTGCGCGCCTTGCTCCACTGCGCGCGTCAGCATGCGGAGTTGCTTGCGGAGGTTGACCGCGGGGTCGGCACTGCAGGCCATCTGCGTGAGCCCGACGCGCACCTGACGGACGGGCTTCGCGGCAGCCGCGGTTCGACGACGTGATCGGCTGGAAGAGGGCTGGCTCATGAGAAGCCCGTGTTACTTCGCTTCGAAGGCGAGGAGGACGTTGCCCGGTCGCCCAAGGTGATCGCCGTAGCCGGCATTGAGGTAGAGCATGCCGCCGACAACCGTCGGGCCGGGACCCTGGATGGCGCCGCCGCTGGCGCGGACGCGGTTGAGCGTGGTGAAGTCCTGGTTGGTGTCGAACTCCCAGACGACCGAGCCGTCCTTCGTCGCGTACGCACGCAGGCCGCCGTCGTTCGACCCGGAGAAGAGCACACCCGGGATGAGCGTGGGCGCCGAGATGAGCGCGGCGTTGCAGGTGGGCGTGCCGGGCGTGCACTTCAGCGCGTGCGGCTCCTGGAACCAGGTGCGCTGCCCGGTCATGAGGTTCACCGCGTGCAGGCCGCCGGGCTTCGCCGTGCGGATGTCAGAGACCGGAATGTAGAGCTGTTCGCCGTCGGTGGACATGCCCCACTGGATGCCGCCCCAGATAGAGCCCTCGCCAGCGCGGTACTGCCACAACAGCTCACCCTGCTTGTCGGGGTCGACGGCGTAGGCGAGGCCCGACTTCTGTCCGAGCAGGATCACGTCCTTGCCGTCGGTGCGGGTGACGAGCATGGCCGGCGTGCCGAAGTCGAAGTCGGGCCCCGACTTCTCGAGGCAGTTGGCCGAGCCCGCGCGGCATCCGAACACGTCGCCCGCGGTGAACTGTTTCGTCCACCTGATGGTGCCGGTCTTCGGGTCGAGCGCCATCAGCGCATCGCTTGTCGGTTCGGCTGTGGTGCCCGAGTAGGTGTTGCCGGTCGTGACGTACAGCAGGTTGCGCTTGCGGTCCACCGTCGGCGACGACCAGATGCCGACACCGGCCGGTGCCAGCAGCGTCGTGCCCTGCGCGTTCTTCCCGACCGGCTTCGCCTCAGGCACCGTGTACGTCTTCCAGGCCAAGGTGCCGGTGGCGGTGTCGATGGCGGCGACGCTGCCGCGGAACGTGCAGCACTCGTAACCGGGCTGGCTGGCGGCGGTTTCCTCGAGCGACGAGACCGGCACGTAGAGGCGTCCGCTATCGAGGGTCGGCGAGCCGGTGACGCGCGCGAATGGATGCTCGTCTACCTTCAGCATCCAGAGCTCGGCGCCAGTGGCGGCGTCGAGGGCATAGACGTTCGCGCCGGTGTCGCCGAAGTAGACCGCGTATCCGGCTGCGCCGCTGCGCGCGGCAAAGATCGGGGCGTTGCGCACACCGCTCTTTGCGGCGTACGTCCAGAGGATGCAGCCGCTCTTCGCGTCGAGCGCGTAGACGGTGCCGTTCTGGCTGCCGACGAAGAGGCGCCCGCCGGCCACGGTCGGCTGCGACCAGGCCGATGTCGCATCGGGGAAACCGAAGGCCCACTTGAGCGTCAGCTTCGGGACGTTCTGCTCAGAGAGTCCGGCCTGTGCGGCAGTCTGGAAGCGGGTGTTGTCGTTGGTCGGCGACCAGCCGCTCCAGATCGGCGCGTCCGGCGCCACCACCAGCGGCGGGTTGGTGCTGCACTTGCCGAACGCTGCACCGGTCACGTCGCCGCCGAGAACGCGGCCCGTCAGGTACTCGGCCACCGCCCGGCGCTCGGCGCCCGTGAGGCGGCCGCCCTGCGGGCGCATGCCACCGGCCGTGAGAGCGGAGAGGATGGCCTCAGGAGAGCGCCGCCGCAGCACGTCGGGCGCCGGCGCGCGCGTGTCGGGCGCGCCGGTGTGGCACACGCTGCACTCACGCGCGAAGATGGCCGCGCCGTTCGGAGCCTGGGCAAAGAGCGGCGTGCTCGCGAGAAGCGCAAGGCCCGTGACAAACGACGAGAGACGTGGGGTGGAGGGCATGAACGGCTCTGGGCTACAGGCTCTCGGCTTCGGGCGGCGTCGGTGCCAGGCCCAAACTGCAGATTTCAGATTCCCATTGCTGATGCGCAGCAGGAAATTCCAATCTGCAATCTTCAATCTGCAATATTTGTTACGGTGTGACCGTGACCGTGACGTTCTCGTACGAGAACGCCGCGCCGTCGCTGGCAATCGCGCGAAGCACGTAGGTGCCCGCTTCGCTGAAGACGGCGTCGGTGGTCCACTGGCCGTCGGCCGGCGGCACCGGAATCTCGTAGGGCGGTGACCACATCGAGTTGCCGTAGGCGCGCGTGTCCATCCAGGTCTTCATCTGGTCGGGCGCGAACTTCACGCTGGAGGCCTTGCCGCGGTAGACCGTCCACGACAGGTGCAGGCCAGGGCCCGCGGACGCCACCACGGCCACCGGCGGACGATAGACCACCGACGGGCTGTTGGGTGCGGCGCCAGGTCGAGCTGTGGACTGCGGTCGCGCGGCCTTCTTCAGGCCCGGTTGCGGCTTGCCGTCGCGGCGCGGCGGCAGGTTGTCGGGGTCGCCGACGAGTGCCACCAGCGAGAGCGGTTGTCCCACCTTCGCCGTCCGCGTCAGCGGACCATTCACCTTCAGCTCCGGCGCGAGGTTCGTGCGGAGGTCGTTTGCAAGGCTGCCGTTGTCACCACCCACTTCGGTCGAGATGACCTGCGGGTCGATCAGGTAGTCGCTCTTGATCGAGCCGAAAGCCTTCCGCGTAACCCCGTTGGCCGTCAGCGTCCACACGATCTCCTTGGTGCCGAAGTCTTTCGGCACCTGAATCGTGAACAGGAACGGATTGCGGCGCGGGTAGAAGTGCGTCGGCTGCCCCATGTCCGGCGTGCCTGGGGAAAAGCTGTTCTCGGGGCCAACCGCCACGTCGAACTCCTGCTCCCAGTTCGTATTCTGGTAGCCGAAGTAGAGCGTGTAGTTGCCGTCCTCGTTCTGCATCCAGCCTTCGTAGGCCGGTTCGAGCGGCTGACCGGACGAGTAGGAGAAGCGGGTCTGGGCGCTGGCGCTGCCTGCGGCGAGTGCGAGGGCGACGAGGGGCGCGGCGATGAGCCGCACCCCCTGCGAAAGGAGACCGCGACGGGCTCGAATCACTGCTGGTTGCCTCCCTGCTGTTGCTGCGTCGGCCGGGCGGCGGGCGTCACCACCGGCGGCGCCCAGCAGAGCGGGCAGCCGAGGTCGTAGTCGTTGCGGCTCTTCATGTTTGTGCGTCGCTTCGCCATCTCGGCCTGGAACTGCTCCTCGGTCATCTGCACCGAGTAGCCGAGGTCGATGAACATGTTCGACACCGAGCGGCGTCCGCCGCCGGTCCAGTTGCGGCCGTCGGCCATGTTCTTGTTGCCGGCGGTCGTATCCAGGAAGCCGGTCAGATGCAGGATCGTACCCTTCGGCAGAATCGGCGCCGCATCGTCTTCATAGATGTACTGCTTCACCCAGTTGTGGTCGTAGCCGGTGCAGGTGAGCTGCTGGATGTTCATGCCCCAGATGGCTTCGATGCACATGCGCACGCCTTGCGCGTGCAGGTGCGGTTCGAACGCGATGATCTTGGTGTGCTCGGTCAGCGTCGCGAACGCGTGGATTTCCTGGCCGGCCTGGTTCGGCTTGATGTCGAGGTCGTTGCCGTTGCCGAGCAGGACACCCGAGCGCTTGTACATCGGCTGGTAGCCCTTCGGGAAGAAGGTGAAACCGAACTCGAGATGCGCGTGCGTGTCGTGTCCGTTGGCGTGCACGTGCGACGCGTTCAGGTGGAGCACCGACCCCGCTGCCAGCAGGCGGCCGGCGCTATCGGGGAACTGGTCGGGGTTGCGGCCGATCTCGTGGATGGGCCACGTGGTGCTGCTGCCGGGCACACCGTCCACCGAACTCTCGTAGTTCATGTGGTGGAAGACGAAGCGGCCACCCACGGTCTTGGTCCCGTCGGCGCGCGGGATGTCGTTCACCTCTCGCACTTCCACCGACTTCACCCAGCGATCCTCGACGAGGCCGGTCGCTGCACTGCCGACGTCACCCCAGCTGTCGGGCGCCACCGCAGGCACATGAATTTCGGGGCCTTTCACAATCAGGTCGGGCTTGCCGAGCAGCCAGCCGTCGACGCCGGTCGCCGAGGCCTTCGCCACCGGCATGTCGGCGGGGTTGCCGCGCGGCGACCCGCTGTCGACCCATGTGGAGATACGGGCGAGTTCAGCCTCGCTCAGCGACGGGTCGCCCTTGTAGCGCTGGATGCCGATGGTCTTCTCGATGAACCACGGCGGCATCACGCCGGCGCGCGGTCCCATGTGCGTGCGCGTCTTGATGGCGCGCGCGTAGGGCCGCACCTCCTCGAAGGTGGTTAGCGACATCGGCGCGCCGCCGTCGACGTTGTGGCACTGGATGCAGCTGCGCTGCAGAATGGGCGCGATGTCGCGCGTGTAGGTGACGTCAGCGGCCGGCCGCGCGGGCGACTGCGCGGACGCGGTGCTGGCTCCACCGGCGATGGTGGCGACGACGAGACCGATGCCTCCGACCAGACGCGGCAGACGTTCGAGCGACATGCTTCCTCCTGAAACGAACTCGGGACCGGGCCACTCGAGCGCGGCCGACACCACACCCCAGTACCCGGCGGGCTGGGTGGGCGTTTGAAGGAAATGGTCGGTCCGACCGCCATTTCTGTCAATGTTTTTTAATGGGCTGGAAGGGCTGGATTCCCGCCCTTCCCGCCCTTGTGTGCCTACTTCCCCCCCGGCAGCGTGAACGCGACGTACTCGCCCGAGTAGCTGCCGCCGCTGATGGCGACGACGATGTACTGCTTGCCGTCGGCGAGGTAGGTCATCGGTGACCCGCTCTGCGGCGCGGCCATGAACACGGCCCCCACCTCCCGACCGTTCGCCTTGTCGTAGGCGCGGAACATCGCCCCGCGTGGATGCTGGGGCGTCGTGGTCAGCGCCGGGTCGCCCATCACCACCAGCGTCTTCGTCACCATCAACCCGATGCCCGACGTGCCGGCCTGGCCGGTCTTCGGGATGGTGAGCCCGCGCAGCGCCGGGTGGTTGCGAACGTTGTCCGGGGTGTCGCCGTGCGGCGTCTGCCAGACAATCTCGCCGCGGTCGAGGTTGATGCCCGAGATGTGGCCGTACGGCGGTTTCAGGATGGAGATGCCGTCGATGGCCAGACCGCCCGGGTTCGCATTGGCGGCTGGCGCGGGTGCCGGGGCCGGTGCGGCGGGCGCCGCCGGACGTGGCGACCCCGTGAGTTCGTCTCGGCCGGCGGTGCTCGTGGAACGCGGCGAGTCGGCCGCGCAGCAGTCGCCCGGACCAAGCACCTCCTGGAACGGCCGTCCCGCCACACCGGACACGTAGCGGATGTCCGAGAAACTGGGCGGAGGCGGCACGAGCGTGGTGGCCGTGATGCCGACGTTGTTCCCCGGCGTGTAGGCCATGTGCGTTTCGGGGTCATAGGCGCCGCCGGGCCAGTTCGTGCCGCCCACGGCGTTGCCCATGTTGATGGCGCCGAGCAAACCATTCACGTCACCAAGGACGGCCGGGTTGTACATCCACGGACCCACTTTGTAGCGACCGATCTGCTTCACCGCCTGCTCACGCATCGCAGGCGTGAAGTCGACGAGGTCATCCGGGACGTGCAACACGGTGCGCGTATAGGGCGCAGGCCTGGTGGGGAACGGCTGCGTCGGGCTGGTCTTCTCGCCCGGCACGTCGGACTGCGGCACTGGCCGCTCTTCGATCGGCCACACCGGTTGGCCCGTGGCGCGGTCGAACACCCAGAGGAACCCCTGCTTGCTCGGCACCGCCACGGCCTTCACGACGCGGCCATTCACGGTGATGTCGGCCAGCATCGCCGCCGACGACATGTCGTAGTTCCAGAGCGGATGGTGCACGAACTGGTAGTGCCACTTGCGCTGGCCGGTCTTCGCGTCGACCGCCACGAGGCTTTCCGCAAACAAATTGTTGCCCGGGCGATGGCCACCGTAGAAGTCCGAGGTCGGCGTCTCCACCGGCAGGTAGACGAGGCCGAGCTCGGCGTCGGCGGTGATCTGCGTCCACACACCGGTGTTGCCGTTCACCGACCACGAGTCGTTTTCCCACGTCTCGTTCCCGAACTCGCCCGGTCGCGGGATGGTGTTGAACGTCCACAGCAACCGGCCGGTGCGCGCATCGTAGGCCCGCACGAGCCCCTTCGTGTTGTTGTGCGTGTTCACGGTCGCTCCTTCACGGAACGACGAGCCGATGATCACGGTGTCGCCGACGATGGCGGGCGTCGAGTGGATGCCGATTTCGCCGGATTCGAGGTCGATCGGCTGGCGATTGCCGAACATCGCACCGGTCTTCAGGTCGACGACGCCGTCGGTGCCGAAGGACCGCACGAGCGAGCCGCTCTTCGCGTCCAGTTCCACCAGCCGGTAGCCGGTCGTGACGTAGACGATGCGCTCGTCGCCACGGCCGTCGGTCCAGTACGAGACGCCGCGGCCCGACAACTGGCGCGGCGACACCGCCGCCCGTCGTCCCTCGCGCATGCTGTGCGACCACATCAACTCGCCGGTCTTCCCGTCGAGCGCAATTACCGAGCGGCGCGTGCCGGCGGTGGTGTAGAGCACGCCGTTCACGGCCACCGGTGTGCCTTCGAGCTTGAACTCGGGACGCGGCCCAAAGGTGTCGGTCTTGAAGCGCCACGCGACTTCGAGCGAGCCGAAGTTCGAGGCATCGATCTGCGCGAGCGGCGAGTACTTCCCGCCGCGCATGTCGCCGGTGTAGTGCGGCCAGTCGCCGGCGGTGAGCGAGGGAACGGCGGTCGTCCGGTTCTGGCCGACGAGTCCGGTGGACAACCAGGCGAGCGAGGCAACAACGGAGAGCACGGAGAGCAGGCGGAAGCTGCGCATCACGACTCCTCCTTTCGAGGTGGGGCGAACGCTAACACAAATGGCGGGCAGGTGGGGCACCGCCCGCCCCGCACGGTAGAATGTGGTTCACCAACCCCCGTGCCCGCGCGTTCGGAGCTATGAGAGACCTTCCCGACTATTCGTGCCCTCTGGTCATCAACACGGCGCTGACCGGCATGGTGCCGCGTCGCTGCGACTATCCGGCCGTGCCGGAGCAACCGGACCAGATCGCCCTCGAGGCCGCCGCCTGCATCGCCGCGGGCTCCAGCAACCTGCACCTGCACGCGCGCGACCTCACCGGCGAGCCGGCGGTGGCCCGCGAGATTTACGCCGACATCATCGGTCGTATCCGCGCCCTGTCGCCCGACGTCGTCATCTGTGTCTCGACCAGCGGGCGGCTGCACCGTGCGTTCGAGGAGCGGTCCGCCGTGCTCGGGCTCGACGACGACCTGCGTCCGGATCTCGCATCGCTCACGCTCGGGTCGCTGAACTTCCCGACGCAGGCCTCGGTGAACGAGCCGTCGATGATCCGCCGCCTGGCCGACGCGATGCGCGAGCGCGGCATCATGCCGGAACTCGAGGTGTTCGACCTCGGCATGCTCGACTACGCGCACTACCTCATTGGCCGTGGTGTGCTGCGGCCGCCGTTCGTCTTCAACCTGCTGCTCGGATCGCTCGGCACGCTCCGCGCATCGGCCGAGAACCTCGCGATGCTGGTGCGGCGCCTGCCCCCGGGCGCCTACTGGCAGGCTGCGGGCATCGGCCGCGCCCAGTGGCCGATCACTGCGCTCGGCATCACCATGGGCGGCCACGTGCGCACGGGCCTCGAGGACAACCTCTACATGGATGCCGGAAAGCAGGACCCGGCCACCAATGCCCGCCTTGTCGCCCGCGCGGCGTCGCTGGCCGTAGCCGTCGGGAGGCCGCTGGCGACAGCCGCCGATGCCCGCAGCCTTATCGGGCTGCCCGCGCGTACGGTGGTCCGGCCGTGAAGGGGCGCTGCCTCGTCCTGTGTCGGGACAAGGGCGGAAACGTCTTTACTGACATCTACGACGGTCTCGCGGCGCGCGGATGGGCGCTCACGATTCCGGGGTTCCGGGAAGACGCGGACGACACCGGCTGGCTATGGCGCAGGCTTGGCGTCGCGATGGCTGGCCGGCGACGGGCCATCCGCACGTTGGCGCGCGGCGCGCGACGCGCGCGCGTCGAATTCCGTTTCGCGACTGATGCCTCAGGCTGGTTTCGCGACCTCGAGTCGCTGCTGCGCGAGCCGTGGGACGTGGTGCTGGCCTCAACCGGACAACTGCCGATCGGCGCAACACGGCTCATCTCGCGCAGTCATCCCCGCGTGGTGGTTCTCAACATGGTCACGCTTCAGCGCGAACTGGGGTATGCCCGCTGGCTCGGCGCGCTGCGCGGCGTCGCGCGACTCGTGCACGGCTCGTCGATGCATCCGGACGCCATGCGTGAGGTCGACGTGCGCACGCTGCGCACCGTCGTCTGTCCCTCTACGGTCTGGCGCGATGAGGCCGTAGCCGCCGGCGTGCCGGCTGACGTGTGCCGCGTCATCCCGATCGGTGTGCCGATACCAGACGCGGTGATACCAAGGCGAGCGCTCGACTCGCCGGCGCGATTGCTGTGGGCGGCGCGCCTGAGCCCCGAGAAGGGACTGCACCTGTTCCTCGCGGCGCTGCCGCTGGTGCGGCGCGAACGCGCCGTGACGCTGACCGCCGTTGCTCTCGAAGGACCATCCGGCTACCGCGAGTCGATTGCGCACCAGCTTGCCACGCTCGGTCTCGACGACATCGTGCGTGTGCAGCCGTCGATGCCTCGCCCTGAACTGATTCGCGCCTTCGACGACCACGACTTGCTGCTGTTCCACTCAGTGTTCGGTGAGCCGGTGGCGCAGGTGATGCTACATGCCGCCGCCGCGGGCCTGCCGATGGTGGGACCGGCGTCCGAGCGCCCCGAGAGCGTGCTGAACGCGCACACGGCGTGGTGCTACGACGACACCAGCCCCGAGCGCATCGCCGCCGCCGTGCTCGGTGCACTTGCCGACGATGAGACGCGGCTGGCCAGAGCGGCGAGGCTGCGCGACGTGGTGCGCGACGGCCACAGCTTTCAGCACACCGTCGACGAGTTCGATGCCCTGCTCACCGCGGTGGCCGCCGGCGGTTCCCGCGAAGGCGCCGGCCCCGCACACGGAGACCTGTTGTGACCGAACGCCCGCTGCTGATTCTCGGAGCCGGCACCTTTGCCGTGGAGGCGCTCGAAGCCGCGGAACTCTCCGGCCACACCGTCTGCGGCTTCCTCGTGTCGTCGGCGGAGTACCGCACGTCGCCTCTGCTCGAGCGGTTGCCGGTCTTCGTGCCGGAGGACCTGCCATTCGCACCCGCCGACGTGGTGTGCGTGGCCGGCATCGTCTCGACCAGACGACGGACGATCGTCGAAGCGATGGCCGCGCGCGGCTTCACGTTCGCGGTCGTGACGCATCCTGCCGCCATCGTGTCGCCGCGAGCGCTGCTGGAACCCGGCGCCCTGATCGGCGCCGGCGCCATTGTCTCGGCGCACACACGCGTCGGTCGCCACGTCATCCTCAATCGCGGCGCGAACGTCGCGCACGACGTCGAACTCGGTGCGTTCGCGACCGTTGGCCCGAACGCCGTGATTGCCGGAGCCGTCACCGTCGGCGCGCGCGCGTGGATTGGCGTGGGTGCCGTGGTGCGCGATCACCTGAGCATCGGCGACGGCGCGGTCGTCGGCGCCGGCGCACTCGTGGTGAAGCCGGTGGCCGCACACACGCTCGTCGCCGGGTCGCCGGCTGCCGTCGTCCGCGAAGGCGTGGATGGACTGTAGGCGTGGCGACGTTCGAAGTCACTTCTTCGAGAGCGTATCTCTCCCATAGACCGCCCGGTAGGTCTTGATCGCTTCGTCTTCCGACGGCAGCCTGAGCCCGTCAGTGAAGCGGTTCATGAAGCTGAAGTTGCACGTCTGCAGCAGCACCTCGAGCGCGCCCTGCTCCTGGAATGCCGTCGTCACCAGCGCGTAGTCAGCGTCGGTCACCGTCGACGGGCTCGCCGTCAGCGCGCGCGCGAACACCACGGCCGTCCGCTCGCGCGGCGTCAGCGCGCTGTCGTCTTTCTCCATCGCCAGCAGCTTCGTCGGGTCGACACCGAGACGCCGCAGGCCGACGACCTGGTGAATGGTGCAGTAGCGGCAGCCGTTGGCCATCGACACGGCGAACGACACCTGCAGCAGGATGTCGCGTCCGACCGACGAGTCGCCATTGGCGGCGCCGAACTGGCGCCACGCGTTGGCCAGCGCCGGCACGCGGTACATCGCGCGCTGTGAGTTCGCCATGCCGATACCGAGACCCGCGTTCCCGGCCACCGGGCGCCGTGCCACCTGCAGCACTGCTCCGCTGCCGTCGATCTCTGCGTCGGACAGCAGCGCGACGCGCGGCGGTGTGCGGTCGCGTGTCCACTGGGGCGCCGCCGCCGGCTTCTGCGTGGCGTCGAGCACCCACGGCTCCACCGGCAGGCCAAGCCCTTCCACCATGCGCGTGAAGTAGTTGAAGAAGCAGACGGTGAAGGTCAGCTCCACGATCTCGGAGTCGCTGTAGTAGCCGCGCAACTGGCGGAACTCTTCGTCGCTCATGCCGTGGATGTCCTGCGTCTGCAGTTCGGCCCAGCGCAGCGCCAGTCGATCGGCCGGAGACAGTTGATCGATCTGGTTGGCGCGCAGGCGCGCGAGCAGCGCGTCGCCGTCTGGCCCGGTGTTGCGCAGCAGTCGCGCCAGGTGAACGGCGCCGTAGGCGCTTCGGTTCACCTGCGCAATGCGCGTGGCCATCGCCAGCTTCAACGCCGGCGACAGCGTGCCGTCGTAGGCGAACGTCCTGATGAGGTGCGCGAACGCCTTTACAGTGGCCGGCTTTACGGCAAGCGCACGCAGGTAGTTCGGGACCCGACCGCTGCCGGCCGGCTCGAACGAGTCGATGCCGCGGAAGGCGTCGGCCGATGAAGAGAGCGACACGCGAGCCTGCCGCGTCGTTCGTGTACGGGCTTGCGCCTCGAGTTCAGCCAGCGTCGCAATCGGTGCCGGCGCGGCACTGGCGGGATGCACACACGGAACGCTCATGCACAGCAGTACAACGATCGACGACATACGGACGAGATTCACAACAGTGCTCCCAGGTAAGAGTGGTGGCTGTGCAGAATCGGCTGCGCCGGCGAACTCGTCAATAGCGCGTTTCTACTACGAAGATGTGGACGAGCTTGCCCGCTCTTTCATCGTCTTGTCAGTGTCCGTCCGGTAAACATGTTGGAACTCATTCCATGCGCGATAGGATGGGTTCGACCCATTCGTGTTCACCAAAACGTCGCGACGATTCACGACGAGCCTGCAGTACCTCGTGGTGGCCGCAGGTGTGCCCGCCTGGATTGTTGGCTGTCAGCAGGTTCCGGTGCTGCGCACCATACCTGGCGCAGTTGTGCTGGCGGCCTTCGTGGCGGCGGCATTCGCGCTGGATCTTGGACCGGGCATCCTCGCTGTCGTTCTCGGCACCATCGGCCACGAAATCATTCGCGAGCCGGCCCCTCTCGCGGTCCACGTGCAGCGCGCCCTCTTCGTCGGCGCGGCCGGGGCGATGATGGTCGCGCTGGCCTACGGCCGCACCGCTCGTCACGTGGCGGCCCAGCGCTACCGGCTGCTGTTCTATCGCCACCCGCTGCCGATGTGGGTCTTCGATGACCAGACCCTGGCGTTCCTCAGCGTGAACGACGCGGCGCGGCGCCTCTACGGCTACTCGGGGGATGAATTCAGCCGCATGACGCTGCGCGATATCAGCCCCCCCGAGGATCTGCCGCTGCTCGAGACCCGGCCGTGGGACACGAGCAACGACGTGCAACTCGTCACCCGCCACCGGACGAAGAGCGGGCAACTGCTCGACGTGCAGATGCAGGCGCAGCCGGTGCCGTTCCAGGGGCGCAAGGCCAGGCTCGTGCTCGTCGAGAACATCACCGGACAGCGCGCGCTCGAGGCCCAGTTGCGCCAGTCGCAGAAGATGGATGCGATCGGGCAGCTCGCCGGCGGCATCGCGCACGACTTCAACAACCTGCTGACTGCCATTCGCGGCTATGCCACGCTGGTGCTCGACGGCCTCCCGGCGCACGACCCGCTGCGTCAGGACGTGCTCGAAATCGAACGAGCCGGCGAGCGCGCCACCTCGCTCACGCGGCAGCTGCTGGCGTTCAGCCGCAAGCAGATCCTGCAGGAGCGGGTGCTCTCGCTCAATGACATCGTGAACGACCTGGCGCCGATGCTGGCGCGCCTGGTCGGCGAGAACATCCACGTGCGCACGCTCACACAAGCCACGGGCCGCGTGAAGGCCGACCCGTCCCAGGTGGAGCAGGTGCTGATGAACCTGGTGGTGAACGCGCGCGACGCCGTCGGCGACTCCGGCGAGATCACCATCGAAACGACGGACGTGGTGATGGACGACCTGTATGCCCAGTCGCACGCGTCCGCGACGCTTGGTCCGCACGTGCTCCTGGCGGTCTCCGACAATGGCAGCGGCATGTCGCCCGAGGTCCAGGCGCGTGCGTTCGAGCCGTTCTTCACCACAAAGGGGCCAGGGCAGGGGACCGGCCTTGGCCTGGCCACGGTCTACGGCATCGTCAAGCAGAGCGGCGGCCACGTCTACATCTACAGCGAGCCCGGCCGCGGTACAACGATCAAGGTCTACCTTCCCCGTACCGACGACGCGCCGGAAGGCCGCGCGGAGGGCACGCGTCCACCGGCGCCGCGGGCGTCGTCCAATTCGTCCATCCTGCTGGTCGAGGACGAGGAAGCGGTGCGTAACCTCCTCTCGAAGGTGCTCGGCCGAGCCGGCTACACCGTGCATCCGTGTGCGACGCTAGCCGAGGCGCAGGCTTGTCTGGCCGATGGGGCGCTCCGCATCGACCTGCTTGTCACCGACGTGGTGCTCACCGAAGGGAGCGGCCGTGACGTTGCCGATGCGGTGAGGGCCGCGCAGCCAGACGTGCAGGTGCTCTACATCTCGGGCTACACCGACGATGCCGTGGTGCGGCGCGGCATCCTGACCGAAGACATGGCCTTCCTGCAGAAGCCGTTCTCCGCCAACGCCCTGCTCGAGAAGGTGGCAGCGCTCCTCGCTCCGCCGCACTGACCGTCGTCCCTGCCCCGGTTTTCGGCTAGAGTGTCGGGGCGCTGCCCTGACGCAGCCACCTTCACGGAGAGTCGAGATGAGGAACAACGCGGTGCGAACGCTAACCGCGCTTGGCTTGGCCATCGCCGGCGGTTCCGCCATGCTTGCGGCGCAGGGACAGGGCAACGCCGCGGCGCAGGTGCACATCGAGGCGGCCCGCAAGGCCGCCGGCACCCAGCACATGGCCGTGTTCGAGCGAACCTGCAACGCACTGACGCCCCCGCCGCCATCGACGGCTCCGGCCGCGCCACGTCCATCTGGTCCGCCGCCGCGCGCCTCGTGGTACGCGGAGCCGGCGAAGGTGTTCGACAACCTCTATTTCCTCGGCCAGTCCGAGTACTCGTCCTGGGCGGTCACCACGTCGCAGGGCATCATCGTCATCGACGCCATCTTCGACTACTCGGTGGAAGCCGAGGTGGTTGACGGCATGAAGAAGCTGGGGCTCGACCCGGCGCAGATCAGATACGTGATCGTCAGCCACGGCCACGGCGATCACTCGGGTGGCGCCAAGTTCCTGCAGGACCGGTTCGGCGCGCGGGTCATCCTCTCTGCTGAAGACTGGGACCTGCTCGACCGCTCGCGAAACAACCCGAACGCGCAGCCGGCGCCGCGCCGCGACATGGTGGCCACCGACGGCATGAAGCTGACGCTCGGTGACACCACGCTGACGATGTACATCACGCCGGGACACACGCTCGGCACGATCTCGACGCTGATTCCGGTGAAGGACAAGGGGCAGACGCACCTGGCCGCCGCCTGGGGCGGCACGGCGTTCAACTGGGTGGCTGGCCCGGCAAACTACATCACGCCGGAGCGCCCCGCGAAGTTCTGGTTCGACACCTATGTGAAGTCGGCCGAGCGCTTCCGCAACCTGGCGTCGGCGGCCGGCGCCGACATCATCATCGCCAACCACACCATCTTCGACGGCACGAAGACGAAGCTTCCCGCCCTGGCGAAGCGCACGGGCAACCAGACGCACCCGTACGTCATCGGCAAGGAAGGCGTACTGCAGTACATGACCGTGGTGGACGAATGCGCGAAGGCTGGACTCGCGCTCCAGCCATGAGCACGTCCGCGCACTGTTCCAGGCGTCGCATTGGGACGCGCCACACGCGGCTGGCCATCTGGCTTGCCGTGTGCGCATGCGCCGTGATGGGCGCCACGCCGCTGCTCGCCCAGCCGTCGAGTGGGTGGACCACCGCATGGGCCGCTTCGGTGCAGGGGCCGTATCCGGTCGGCAATGTGTCGCTGCCGACCAGACTCGAGCAGGTGTTGACGTCGCCGGAAACCGGCGCTCGCAATCAGTCGTTCCGTCTCATCGTGCGCCCCGACGTGTGGGGGCCGCAGGCGCGGCTGCGCCTGTCGAACGCGCTCGGCACGAAGCCGGTCACCTTCGACGATGTGTTCGTGGGCCTGCAACTGAGCGGGTCGGCAGTACTGAAAGGCACGAACGTGCCGGTGCTGTTCGGTGGACGCTCCAGCATCACCATCGCGCCGGGTACCGACGCGTGGAGTGACCCGGTGCCGTTACGCACGGCCGGCGCCGGCACGGAGGGGCGCAAACTGGCCGTCAGCCTCCACGTCGTGGGCGAGAGCGGCCCGATGACGTGGCATGCCAAGGCGCTCACCACCTCGTACGTCACCTGGCCCGGGGCCGGCTCGACGACGGCCGACGAGCGCGAGCAGGCGTTTCCGGTGAGCACGACGTCGTGGTTCTTCCTCGATGCCGTGGACATGCAGATGCCGCCGGGCACCCGGACGGTTGTGGCGCTCGGCGACTCGATTACCGACGGCACAGCGTCGACGCTGAACGGCGACGACCGCTGGCCCGACGTGCTGTCGCGCCGCCTGCATGCGCAGTACGGCGACCGGGTGTCGATCGTCAACGCCGGCATCGGCGGCAACCGTGTCGCCGGGCCGGCCGACTACGCGCCGTCGAAGCCGTTCGCCGGCGGGCCGTCCGCGGCGCAGCGGCTCGAGCGCGACGTCCTGCGGCTGTCGGGCGTGTCCGCGGTGATCTGGCTCGAGGGGATCAACGACTTCGGTGTGGCAGCCAACACCAGCGTCGACGCGGTGCAGCAGGCGATGCGCGACGTCGTCGCGCGGTTGCACGCGAAGAACATCCGCGTCTTCGGCGCGACGCTGACATCGGCCGTTGGCAACGGCACGCCGGTCGACTCCGCCGCCCGCGAGATGAAGCGTCAGGCGCTCAACACGTTCATCCGCACGTCCGGCGTCTTCGACGCGGTCTTCGACTTCGATCGCGCCACCACCGACCCGGCGACCGGTGCGATGCGCGACGCATTCATTCCCAACAGCACCGATGGTGGTCCTGGCGACCATCTGCATCCCAACCGTCTGGGCTACGCCGCCATGGCGGGCGCGGTCGCCCTCGACGCACTCATCACGCCGTGAGCCATTTGGGTACCGGCACACGCCTCGAACCTGCACATCGTCTTATGTCCAAGCGCCTGCTGCTGTCGTTGCCGTTTCTCGCCCTGTTCGCCGGTTGCTCCTCCACACCGCCCGAGGCGGTGAAGGACGAGGCGCCGGTGCAGAAGGCCGCGCCGCCGAAGCGCGTCCTCTACGTCACCAACGAACGGGCCGGCACGCTGACGATGATCAACGCCGAGACGCTGGAGCCGTTCGGCACGCTGGAACTGGGCAAGCGTCCGCGCGGCATCGTGGCGAGCACAGACCGGTCGCGGTTGTATGTTGCGCTGAGCGGGTCGCCGATTGCCGGCCCTGGCGTGGACGAATCGAAGCTGCCGCCGCCAGACAAGGGCGCCGACGGCATCGGCGAGGTCGACACTGCCGCCGGTACGCTTCGGCGCGTTCTGCGCGCCGGCTCCGACCCGGAAGGCGTGGCGCTCAGCCACGACGGGTCGCAGGCGTTCATCGCCAACGAAGACACCGGTCAGGTGAGCATCGTGCAGGTCGCCGACGGTACGGTGTCGCAGTCGTTCAAAGTAGGCGACGAGCCCGAAGGGATTGCCGTGACGCCCGACGGCAGCCAGGCGTGGGTGACGTCGGAGGATGCCGGCGCGGTCTACGTGATCGACCTCGCGGCGAAGCGCGTGGTGACGTCGATCGAGGTGGGTGCCAGGCCGCGGTCGATTGCGTTCCTGCCCGACGGTACGCGTGCCTACATTCCGGCCGAGAATGACGCTACGCTCACAGTGATCGATACCAGGACGCTGAAGGTGCGGAAGAAGATTGCGCTCGGCCAAGGCATGCGTCCGATGGGCACGGCGATGTCGCCAGACGGCGCGCAGCTCTACGTCTCGACCGGCCGCAGCAAGATGGTGCTGATCGTCGACACCGCGACCGAGGCGGTGGTGGGGCAGATCGAAGCGGGCCAGCGGCCGTGGGGCATTGCCGTGTCGGCCGACGGCCGGACGGTGTACACCGCGAACGGCCCTTCGAACGATGTGTCGGTGATCGACGTGGCGACGCGGACGGTGACGAAGAAGATTCCCGCCGGCGACGGTCCGTGGGGAATCGCGGTGGTCAACAGGTAGGGAGCGACGTATGCGCATGGTAGTCGGAACAACGGCAGCGGCGGCGTGCATCTTCGGCGTGTGGCTCGCCGTGCCTCATCCTGCGCTGCAGGCGCAGGCGAAGCCGGCGGCGAAGACGGTCGACTGGGCCCTGCACAACCTCGACCTGGCGGGCACACGCTATTCACCGCTCGACCAGATCACCCGCGCCAACGTCAAGTCGCTGGTGCCGCGCTGGCTGTTCCAGCACGGTGTCATCGACGGCGTCAGCAACCAGACCACGCCGATCATCGTCGACGGTTCGATGTACGTGACCGATTCGCGCGGCAGCGTCTATGCCGTGGACGCGGCGGATGGACACCTGCTCTGGACCTACGATGTCACCGCGAAACTGGGCGGCGCCGCGCGTGAAGGCTACGTCTTCCGCAACCGCGGCGTGACCTACGCCGAAGGGGTCGTCTACGCCGCCGGCGGGTCGTTCATCTTCGCGCTCGACGCGAAGACGGGAAAGCCGATTCCGACCTTCGGCAAGGACGGCCAGGCAAGCGTCATCCTGGATGTGCTCAACGAGCGCTACGCCGACGTGAAGTCGGCGATCAGCATGGGCTACTGGTTCACCACCGCCCCTCAGTACTACAAGGGCGTCCTCTACATCGGCAGCACCAGAAGCGAGAGTCACATCCCTGGCGGTCACGTGCTTGCGGTCGATGCGAAAACCGGAAAGGTGCTGTGGCGGTTCAACACCATTCCGCAGGACGAGAAGGATCAGGGCTGGGACGTCGCGGGGCCGACGTGGGTGGGCGGCGAACGCAACGGCGGCGGCATCTGGGAAACCGCGGTGATCGATCCCGAGCTCGGGATGCTTTACATGGCGGTCGGAAATCCCTTCGGCGACAGCACCAAGCGCGCGGGCATGAACCTCTTCACCAACTCGATCATCGCGCTGACGCTCGATACCGGAACGCTCAAGTGGTACTTCCAGCAGACGCACCACGACGTGTGGGACTACGACTCGGGTGCGCCGCCGATCCTGTTCGAAATGCAGGTCAACGGCCGCCGCGTGAAGGCCGTCGCCGAGGCCAGCAAGAACGGTTACCTGTACATCCTCGACCGTCAGACCGGGAAGCCTGTGCATCCCATCAAGGAGATGCCCGTGCCGACCGCCGATCCCGGGCCGGGACAGGCGCCGTGGCCGACGCAGCCGATTCCATTCACCGCGAGTGGCAAGTTGATGGAACCAGTCTGTCCGATTGAACCGCTCGAGATTCCCGCCGAGCAGCTGGCGAAGAACAAGCCGGTGCCGATCTTCACCCCGATGCGCCCGAACCAGATCATCGCGCCAGGCACGGGCGGCGGCACCAACTACAGCCCGCTCTCCTACAGTCCGCAGACCGGACTGCTGTACGTCAACGCGATCGACCAGCCGTTGAACTCGGGCCGCGGTCCGAAGATGTATTTCTCCGCCTACGATCCGACGACAGGCGACCTGAAGTGGCGGAAGGTCTACGAGGGCTTCGGCCAGGCCGGTTCCGTGGTGACCGCCGGCGGACTCGTGTTCGTCGGCACCGGCAGCAACATCGCCGGCTACTTCTTTGCGCTCGATGCCAAGACCGGCGAAGAGCTCTGGAAGTTCAACACCGGCGCTGGCGTCTTCTCGTCGCCGTCGGTCTACATGCTGAACGGCGAGCAGTTCGTGGCAGTGGCATCAGGCGGCGGCGACCGCGGGCGGCGAGGCGGCGATCTGATCCTCAGCTTCGGCCTGCCGCGCCGGCAGTAAGCGGGGAAACGCCAATCGGCAATCGGCAATCTGTGATTTCAGCTGGAGCGTGACATGCGACTGTCGGTTCTCTCACTCGTGATGCTCAGCGCCCTGGCCGGGTTCATCCCGGCGGCGCACGCACAGTCCGGCCCCTCAGGTCCGCCGAAGCCAGCCGTGGATGTCACGAAGGCGATGCTCGACGTCGCCGCAAAGATCGGGGCGGCCGCGCTGAAGCCCGGTGTGAGCGTGAGCGATCGGAACATCGCGCTCTCCGACACCGGCGGCTATAACGTGACCACCGCCTACGTGACGCGCCCGGCATCAAAGACCATGTCCGGCACCGTTCTGAGCCACGACAAGATCACCGAGATCTACTACGTGGTGTCGGGACGCGGGACTCAGCTGACCGGCGCGCTCACCAACGGGACGCAGCAGTCCGGCTCCACCACGATCGGGCCGGGCTGGAGCAGCCCCACGCCGATCGCGAACGGCCGCACCACGACGCTCGGACCCGGCGAGATGCAGATCATTCCGCCCGGCACGGGCCACGTCTGGACCGAGATTGCGGACGGCGGCATCGTCTACATGGTGATTCGAATCGATCCGGAACATGTGCTCGCGCTGAGCAAGTAGGAGCCTATGCGATACCTCACTGCTGTGTGTGCGTTCTCCATGGCGGCGCTGGCGGGCGCCGGGTTGACCCTGCTCGCCCAGGGTGCGATGAAGCCGGGGCACGAGCGGGTGCCTCCGTACCGCGAGCCGTCGCCGTATATGAGCGCCGCGGACATCGCGGTGGCCCTCGACAAGCTCGATCCGAAGCTGGTGGCGTCGCGAACCGGCGGCGCCATCCCGTTCGCCGGCGACAAGGCGCCAGGCGTGGTGCGCCGGCGCGTCAGCGGGGCGCAGTACGCCATCACCCACGCGCGCGACGTGGAGTACATGATGGTGACGAAAGGGACCGGTACCCTGGTCACCGGCGGCACGCTGATTCCGCCGACTATCGACTCCGACCCCTACCCGAACGACGACCCGAATGCGATCATTCGGAGCGACATCGGCGTGAAGGGCGGCCTGGCCCGCCGCATCGGCCCGGGCGATGTGGTGGTGAACCTGCCGGGCACACCGCACTGGCTGAGCCAGATCGACGGCACGATCGAATACTTCGAGGTGCGGATTCCGAACATGGATCCGGCGCCAGGCATCGAGCGCGCCGAGGTGAAAACGACGCGAAAGGCAGAGAACAGATGAGCACGAAGGGGCGATCGATTCGGACAGTGGGCTCGGGCATGCTGGTGGCGTCTGCCTTCGCTGGCGCGCTGTGGCTGATCCCTGGGACGCCGGTGCGGGCTCAGACGCCGGCACCAGCGGCGGATCCGCAGGACATTGCCGAGGGCATGACCATTTTCAGGACGAAAGCCGACTGCCAGACGTGCCACGGGTGGGCTGCCGACGGACGGAAGATGGACACGCAGATGCCGGACGCGCCAAGCCTGCGGCAGTCGCGGCTGGGCCGCGCGGGCATTCTCTACGCCATCAAGTGCGGCCGGCCTGGACGCGGCATGCCGGCATTCGATCGCCTGGCCTACAAGGACGCGTCGCGCTGCAATGGGACGACGACCGCCGACCTCGAGAAGAACAACCTCGCGCTGAACGATCCGGCCGCCTCGCTGCAGCCGCGCGAGATCGAGATGCTGGCCGACTTCCTGTTCGCGAAGGTGATTGGGAAGGGCGCGATGGACAGCAAGGCCAAGTGCACGGAGTACTGGGGCGGGGAAGAGCAGGATGTGTGTAACGAGCTGAAGTGACCGCGGTTGGTCGGTTGGCTGCTAGCGCCTATCGCCCATCGCCCCGAGCCCATCTCGGTGGTATCTTCTCCTCGCACCCGTGGCCGATACCCTCATCCAGAATCCCATCCTGAACATCCCGTTCGACGAACCCCGACGCCACTTCAAGTTCGGCGAGCAGGGCATCACGAACGAGATCGTGGGGAAGCGGCGCGTCAGCGCCTACTTCGTCCCGATTGCGCAGCCCAGAAAGAAGGGCAAGCAGCTCCAGTTCGATACCGAGTGGACAGCCGATCGGCTCGAAGAGAACCGGCTGGTCAATCTCATTCGAGAGCGGGTCGGCGCCTGGCGCAGTGGTGGTCATGTTGGCGTGACGTCCACGACAGTGCGCCTGCTGGAGTACTGGCGGAATCCCGCCCGCGAGAAGAAGCTCTTCTTCTGCCAGGTCGAAGCGGTGGAAACCGCCATCTACATCACGGAAGTGGCCCGCAAGTACGGCGACGCGTGGATGGAGAACGACCTGCGTGCGGCAAACGACCTGTCGAACCCCGGGCTGCCGCGCCTCGCATTGAAAATGGCCACTGGCTCGGGCAAGACGGTGGTGATGGCCATGCTCATCGCGTGGCAGGCGCTGAACAAACTGGAAGACCGGCAGGATTCGCGTTTCTCCGATGCGTTCCTCCTGGTGGCGCCGGGCATCACCATCCGCGACCGGCTGCGCGTGCTGCTGCCGAGCGACCCGGACAACTACTACCGCCAGCGCGATGTCCTGCCATCCGACCTGCTCGAACGACTCGGCCAGGCGCGCATCATCATCACGAACTACCACGCCTTTCTCCCGCGCGAGAAGGGCGACGCCGCGCGGCTGACCAAGGCCATCCTGACGCGCGGCGAGCCAAGCCCGTTCACCGAGACGCCGGACCAGGTGGTGCGCCGGGTCTGTCGCGATCTTGGCAACAAGAAGCAGCTCGTCGTGATCAACGACGAGGCGCACCACTGTTACCGTCGCAAGCTCGACGTCGAGAAGGAGACCTTCAGCGCCGACGAGCGGAGCGAGGTGCACAAGCGCGACGAGGAAGCCAAGGTCTGGATTTCCGGACTCGAGGCCGTGAAGGCCAAGCTCGGCATTCGCGCCATCTACGACCTGTCCGCCACGCCGTTCTTCCTGAAAGGCTCGGGCTGGCCCGAAGGCACGCTGTTCCCCTGGGTGGTGTCGGACTTCTCGCTCGTCGATGCGATCGAAAGCGGCATCGTGAAGGTACCGCGTGTGCCGGTGGGCGACGACACAATGACCGGTCCCATGCCCACCTACCGCAACCTCTGGGTGGAAATCCGTGACGACCTGCCGAAGAAGCGCCGATCGCTTGACGCGCCCAGCGGTCCGCCGGCGCTGCCAGCCAAGCTCGAAGGCGCCTTGCGTTCGCTGTATGGTCACTACGAGCAGTCGTTCCGCCAGTGGGAAGCGAACGCCGAGGCGCGGGCGCGGGGCCTGACGCCGCCGGTGTTCGTGGTGGTGTGCAGCAACACGAACGTGTCCAAGCTGGTGTTCGACTGGGTGTCCGGTTGGTCGATGCCGCTCCCGGACACCACGCCCATCGTCGTGCCCGGCTCGCTGCCGCTCTTCAGCAACGAGGCGAACGGCGCATGGTCGGCGCGACCGACGAGCATCCTGGTCGACTCGGCGCAGCTCGAATCCGGCGACGGCATGTCGGACGAGTTCAAGGCCATTGCCGCCGTGGAGATCGAGGAGTTCAAGGCCGACTACCGGCAACGCTTCCCCGGGCGCAGCACCGACGACCTGACGGACGAAGATCTGCTGCGTGAGGTGATGAACACCGTCGGCAAAGCGGGCACCCTCGGCGAACACGTGCGCTGCGTCGTCTCGGTGTCGATGCTCACGGAAGGGTGGGACGCGAACACCGTGACCCACATCCTCGGCATTCGTGCCTTCAGCACGCAACTGCTGTGCGAGCAGGTGGTGGGGCGAGGTCTCCGCCGCATGAGCTATGCGGTCAACGCGGAGGGGACGTTCGACGTGGAGTACGCCGAGGTTTACGGCGTGCCGTTCTCGTTCATTCCCACCGCTGGCGACGCCACACTGTCACACCGGGGCCCACGCCCACTCGGGTGCGGGCGCTGGACGACCGCATTGCCGCCGAAATCACGTTCCCGCGCCTTCAGGGCTACCGCTACGAACTGCCCACCGAGCGGCTGCATGCCGAGTTCACGGCCGACTCGCAGTACGCGCTCTCCACCGCTGATATCGCCACCGTCACCGAGAACGCGCCCATCGTCGGTGAACGCACGCTGCTCACGCTGGACGAGTTGAAGGGACGGCGCGAGAACGAAGTGGCGTTCCTGCTCGCGAAGCTGACGCTGGAGAAATACTTCCGGCAGGACGGCGAGTCGCGGACCGATCGCCCGACGGAACATCACTTCGATGCCGACGTCCAGGTCTGGCTCTTCCCGCAGCTCCTCGCGATCGCGAAGCGCTGGCTGGCCGAGTGCGTCCACTGCAAGGACAACACCTTCCCGCAGCTCCTGCTGCTGGTGGCGTTCGCGCACGACGCCGCCGACCGCATCTACAAGGCCATCGTCGCCAGTTCCGAAGGCACGCCGGCCCTTCGTCCGCTGTTGCGCGCGCACGACATTGTCGGCAGCACCCGCTACGTCGACTTCGACACCACCAAGCCGGTGTATGCCACCGAACCCGGCAAATGCCACGTGTCGCATGTTGTGGCCGACACGGAGAGCTGGGAGCAGAAGCTGGCGCAGGTGCTGGAGGCGATGCCGGAGGTAAGCGCGTACGTGAAGAACCAGGGGCTGAACTTCACCATGCCCTACACTCTGAACGGCGAGCAGAAGCAGTACTTCCCCGACTTCATTGCCCGCGTCGCCGTCGGTGGCCGCGATGTGCTGAACCTGATCATCGAAGTGTCAGGCGAGCAGCGCAAGGACAAGGCGGCGAAGACCAGCACCGCGCGCACGTTGTGGGTGCCGGCCGTGAACAACCACGGCGGTTTCGGGCGCTGGGCGTTCGTGGAAGTGACCGACCCGTGGGATGCCGAGCACACGATCCGCGCAGCGGTGGCAGGGGCGATGACAAATGCGTGAGGCCGCTGATACGAACGGGTCAGAGCCTGGAACGATCGGCCTCCGCTGCTGGGCGAAGGATTGCGCGCCGCATCTAGCCAGAGTGGCGCTGAGCCCGGATGTCGTTCAGGACTTCACCCCAGGCACGTCCCTCGTCGGGATGAGCCCGGTAGTCCGCAAGGCGCTCCTCGAGGAGTCTCCGCTGCCACTCAGGAAGCGGCAGGTTGCCGGCAGACTCGGCGATGTGGTCCCAGAGCCAGCGGACGTAGTCCATCTGCTCGTCGATGCTCAGCTCATCGAACCCCGGTGGCGGAATGCGGAGCGGGTTACCCATGGGGCGAATATACACGCCAGGCTAACGCTCGAGCCCTGCCGGTTGCACACAGAGTTCGCCCGACCGACCAGTGGGTTGTGGAACGCACGATTCGCGCGGTTGTCGCCGAGGCCCGGGCGAATGTGTAGAAGCGCCCGGACGAATGACCCGACCTGTCACAGGAACGCGGTATCACAGGATCATGGCTAAGACTCTGCGTTTCGACGAGATCGGCTACTGGTCCGAGGTGAAGCTCGACATCGTTCGCGACTACGCGCGGGAATATTCGAAGATCGTAGCGAATCAGCCTGTCATACGTGAGCACATCTACATTGATGCATTCGCGGGAGCCGGTAGCCACACCTCCAAGACTTCAGGCGAGATGGTGCCGGGCAGCCCGCTGAACGCCATCAACATTCAGCCCCCATTTTCGAGCCTGCACTTCATTGACTTGGACCAGGCTCGAGTCGCCGAGCTGGAACGGCTCTCTGCCACTGATCAGCGCGTGACGGTTCATCACGGCGACTGCAACGAGGTTCTTCTCCGCGACGTTTTCCCGCGGTGCCAGTTCAAGGATTTCAGGCGAGGTCTGTGCCTGCTCGACCCGTATGGGTTGAATGTTAGCTGGGAGGTTTTGGCGACGGCCGGCCAGATGGGAAGCCTCGAAGTGTTCTACAACCTCATGATCATGGATGCGAACATGAACGTGTTCAGACGCGACGCTTCCAGCGTGACGCCGGCGCAGGCGGCGAGGATGACGGCCGTCTGGGGAGATGACAGCTGGAGAACCGCTGCCTACAGAGAAGAGCCGAACCTCTTCGGCTCTCACCTTGAAAAAACAGACAACCCGGAAATCGCTGAAGCGTTTCGACAGCGGCTGAAGAAGGTCGCCGGCTTCAAGTATGTGCCGCCGCCGATTCCTATGCGCAATTCGAAGGGGGCCACGGTCTATTACCTCTACTTCGCCTCCCAAAACAAAGTGGGCGAGAAGATCGTCGAGCACATTTTCGACAAGTACCGAACGAGAGGAGCGCGCTGATGGCGACGAATTCCTCGATCGAATGGACCGAAGCGACCTGGAACCCTGTCACCGGGTGCGACAAGGTCAGCCCCGGCTGCGCGCATTGTTACGCCGAGCGCATGGCCAGGCGCCTTCACGGAATGGGGCAGGCCAACTACCGGAACGGATTCGAACTGACGCTGCAGCCGCAGATGCTGGAAGTCCCGTTGCGCTGGAAGAAGCCGCGTCGCATCTTCGTCAACTCGATGAGCGACCTGTTTCACCCGGACGTTCCGCTCGACTTCGTTCATCAGGTCTTCGACGTGATGCGGCGTGCGCACTGGCACGAGTTCCAGATCCTCACAAAGCGGTCCGAGCGCCTCGCCGCGGTTGACGCCGAACTCGTATGGCCCTCGAATGTCTGGATGGGGGTCTCTGTCGAGAACTCCAGCTTCCTGCACCGCATTCCACAGCTTGCAGGCACCGGTGCGCAGGTGAAGTTCCTGTCGCTCGAGCCACTGCTGGGTCCCCTACCTGGCCTCTCCCTGGACGGCATCAACTGGGTGATCGTCGGCGGTGAATCCGGCCCTGGTGCGCGGCCGATGGATCCCAAGTGGGTGGCCGACATCCGGGATGTGTGCGACCGCTCGCATGTTCCGTTCTTCTTCAAGCAATGGGGCGGCGTGTTCAAGAAGTCGACCGGACGGGTGCTCGACGGCCGAACCTGGGACGAGATGCCGCGGACCATACCGCTCGAAGCGCATGTGTAGCGTACCCGGCGCTGAAGCGCTCTCGGGCTACCCTTCGCGCCCGACTGCAGCGCCCCAGTCCGTCTCGCCGTGGCGATTCGTTCGGGTGATGCCGCCAACGAGCTCATCAAGCGAGTACCGCGTTGACCTGGTCTTCGCCAGCCGAAGCTCTGTGCCACGGTGCAGCTCGGCTTCGTTCGTTGTCGCGACGCTTGGTCTCGTTACCTTGGCTTTGGGCATCGGTGGGTCAGAAATGGTGACGCGTCAATCTCACGCTCTTGCGGGCCACAGTATAGCGTCGTCCATGCGCGGAATCTTTCTGGTGCCCTTGAAGCAGATCGTGCCTGAAGCCAAGAGTCCAACGTCTGTCGCCGCGCCCATCGTCAATACCCCATCGCCCATCGCCTGACCCGTATCCCCCATGGCCAAGAAGAGAACCGGTCCCACCCCTGTCGAGTCGATCAAGCACAAGGACGCGCGCGTCAACATTCCTACCGAGGAACTGCGCGACTTCGTCGCCGACGACGAGCGGGCACCGAAGGCGATGCTCTACCCGAGAGACCCATCGCTCGACCCGCAGCTGGTGTGGAAAGGGAAGGACGAAGCCGACCGCCATCCGCTCGAGGTGCCGGTGGTGCCGGTCTACATCCAGGAGAAGGTGCACCCGCAGGCGCTGGTCGAAAACCTGCGCGACACGGCGAAGGCGGGCGAAATGGAGCCCGAGCTGACGTTGTTCTCCGATTTCAACGGCATCGACTCGTTCGAGAAGAAGGTCGACTTCTACCACCACGACCAGCACTGGTCGAACCGGATGATTCTGGGCGACTCGCTGCTGGTGATGACCAGCCTGGCCGAGAAGGAGGGGTTGAAGGGGAAGGTGCAGACCATCTACTTCGACCCGCCGTACGGCATCAAGTTCGGCTCGAACTGGCAGGTCAGCACGCGCAAGCGCGACGTGAAGGACGGCAAGGTGGAAGACGCGACGCGGCAGCCGGAACAGATCCGGGCGTTCCGCGATACGTGGAAGCTGGGCATCCACTCGTACCTGGCCTACCTGCGCGACCGCCTCACCGTGGCGCGGGAGCTGCTGACCGAGAGCGGCAGCGTGTTTCTACAAATTGGCGACGAGAACGTTCACTTGGTGCGAAGCGTCCTCGACGAGGTCTTTGGCAGCGAGAACTTCGAAAGCCTGATCTGTATACGAAAGACCTCCGGCGTAGACGCGACGCACTTGGCGTCGACTGCCGATTTCGTGCTTTTCTACTCTCGCAATTCAAAACTTCTAAAGTTCCGAAGGTTGCACGCGGCGAAGGACGAGGCATCCGGCGTGACTGATCGTTACGACCAGTTGTTGTTGCCTGACGGCAGGTCGCGCGCGCTGTCGGCAGCAGAGAAGTCTGGCGAGAGCGAGCTTCCGACGGGTACCAGACGCTACCAACTCGACAATCTGACCAGCGATGAGTTCAGGCCTGACACTACTGCTACTTTCGAGTTCAACGCCCGGGCCTATCACCCGGGGATGAGTGCGCACTGGAAGACAACGCTGACCGGCCTGGGGCGGCTCGCGATCGCTGCACGCCTCGAGCCAACAGCGCGAGGCAGTTTGAGATACCGGCGCATGCTCGATGACTTCGCCGTCATGCCCATCGGTAATCTCTGGTACGACATTAGTGGTTCCGTTCAAAGTAGATCTGACCCGAAGGTCTACGTCGTGCAGAGTTCTACTGCCTTGATCGAACGCTGTCTTCTGATGACCACCGACCCAGGCGACCTGGTCCTCGACCCAACTTGCGGCTCTGGCACCAGCGCCTACGTCGCCGAACAATGGGGTCGGCGCTGGATCACCTGCGACACAAGTCGAGTGGCGCTCGCCCTGGCGCGCACGCGGCTGATGGCCGGCAAGTTTCCCTACTACCTGCTCGCCGACTCGCCTGAAGGCGTCCGCAGGGAAGCAGAGCTCACCGGCAAGATCGCGCCCGATTACAAGACCGACGGCGACGTGCGCAAGGGGTTCGTCTACAAACGCGTGCCGCACGTCACGCTGAAGTCCATCGCCAACAACCCGGACATCCGCGAGGGGATGACGCGCGAACAGATCGACGCCGCCATCGCGAAGCACGCCGACACGGAGTTGCTCTACGACAAGCCGTACGAGGACGCGAAGCGCATCCGCGTCACCGGCCCGTTCACGGTGGAAAGCCTCTCACCGCACCGCGTCCTCTCGACAGACGATGAGCGGCCGGTGGCGGAGCAGGAAGGGCAGAGGGACACTGCGCTCCAGTTCGAGCAGATGATTCTCGACAACCTGCGCAAGGCCGGCGTGCAGAACACGGTGAAGAACGAGCGGCTGACGTTCACTCGGCTCGAGGCGCATGCCGGGCGCTGGCTGCAGGCGGCGGGCGAATACGCGGATAGCGACGGGAAGCCACGCCGCGTTGCCGTGTCCATCGGACCCGAGCACGGCACCGTCGGTCCGCAGCAGGTGAAGGAAGCCGCCAAGGAAGCCGTGCAAGGCGTCGGCTTCGATCTGCTCGTCGTCTGCGGCTTTGCGTTCGACCCGCATGTGTCGGAGGAAGCGAAGCGCTACGGGTCGCTCACCGTGCTGGTGACGCGCATGAACCCCGACCTGTCGATGGGCGACGAGTTGCTGAAGAAGACCGGCGCCGGCAACCTGTTCATGGTGTTCGGCGAGCCCGATGTGCTGATCACCGCCGAGGGCACCGATGGCAACCTCATCGTCGAAGTGAAGGGCGTTGACGTCTACGACCCGACGACCGGGCAAATTCGCAACAGCTCCACTGACGACATCGCCTGCTGGTTCATCGACACCGACTACAACGGCGAGAGTTTCTTCGTGCGCCACGCCTACTTCACCGGCGGCGACGAACCGTACGAGAAGCTGAAGCGCGCCCTGCGTGCCGACATCGACGAGGCCGCCTGGTCGACGCTCTATTCCACCGTGAGCCGCCCGTTCGCCCCGCCCGAGAGCGGGAAGATTGCCGTGAAGGTGATCAACCACTACGGCGATGAGGTGCTGAAGGTGTACGACGTGGTTAGCGTCGCCGGCTGACGAACTGAACCATGCGAAGCGGTATTTCCTGGGTCGCCACATCCTCCGCCGAGATTGCGAGGGCGCGAAGTGTGATTGACGCGCTCAGGAAGCCTGGCGTCATCGATGAGCTCGGGTTCCTGATGCTGAACGGTGCGTTCGCGGACAGGCTCTACCCCGGCGTGACCACCATCATGACGCGCGCTCGGTATCTGGTGTTCGTACCTGCCATCTACCGGCATCTCGAGAGTTCACGCCTCGGTGCCGGCAGGGACGTCGATCGAGTGGTGAGGCGGATGCAGGTGCAGCTTCGAGACGCCCTCTCGAAGAACGAGAAGAACTTCATAGGCAGAGACAAGCCCGATCCCCTCCGGCCACCATCGGCCATTTATTGGAACGCGCTTCAAGTGCTTGGCATCGCGACGGAAGCCCTCTCCGAGTCGACGTATCAGCGCCGGTTGTCCGAAGGAGTCTTCGGCCCTCGCTCGTACGCAGACGATGACAAGGTCGTCCATGACGACGGCGAAGAGTCGCTCTGGAACAGCAAGCTTCGAACTGGACATGTGCTTAAAGATGGGCAGTTTCCGGAGACCACCCGCTTCAGGCTCGATTCGAAGGAAGCAGCGCTGCTCGCTGCTCGCTATGCGGCGCTCAATGAGCGTCCAGGCATCGACAATCTGGTCACCAGGATGGTCACACTCGGCAGGCAAGTTGGTTCGGACGTGCTCGGTGACATCGAGCACCCGTGGACCATTCCTGGTTGTTCCGACGCGCTCGCGTGGGTGCTCGTGCATGCACGACGTCTGAGCCTGATGGCCCGTGGCGCGACGTTGCAGTACTACGCCATGGTGCTCGAGAGGAAGAAGCAGGACGCCTCCGGTGTCGCTGACGCGTTCAGCCGGTGGCTGGATGAGGCGCGCCCAGACCTCGCTGACTGGGACGTCTATGAATTCTCCACACTGATGACATCATGGGGGGCGGGTCGAGGGCTCATGGACCGCCAGTTCATCTCGGCCTGGCTTGATCGGATACGTATGGCGAAGAGCGGTCGTGCGGCACTGTCCGACTCGGTGGCCCGCGCCCAAATTCTTGAGCGCGAGCGACGTATCAGACCGGGCCGGGAGCGGCTGAAGGGACGAACTCACCACCTCGACACCTGGAGCCTGCCGGACGGTTTCGATGGAAGCCTGTACTGGATGGACTATCGCCACCGGGTTGGCCGCGTCATAGCGACCGATATCGTGCAGGGGTTTGAGCCGGAGACGGCGTGACGCTAAACCCGCAGGACCGCCGCAGCTGGCAGGGGTTACTCGATGCGTTTCAGCCCCCGTCTGGATACCGACTGGCCGCCGCGTTCGGCACCACGTTCGGGCTGTCAATGGACGCCTTGCTGGCGGCGCTCATCTCCATGTGCGATGCCGACGGCGAAGCGTTGTCGGCAAACCCTGTCGCTGCGACGATAGCTGCCACGCGGCTGTCGTCGCGGGTGCGGGTGCTTGTGCACCCCGCGACGATTGTCAGTGAGTCTGCCAACCCGGGCACCACCCGCATCTTCACGCTGCTGGAACCATGCATCATCCAGGTACGACCGCCACAGGGACTGTTCCACCCGAAGGTGTGGGTCCTGCGGTTCACCCGTGTGGGGCCCGAGCGCACTGGGCTCCCGGCTGACATAGGCCGCGTGTTGGTCGGAAGTCGTAACCTTACGCGGTCGACGTCGTTCGAGCTTGGCGTCTCGCTCGAGGGGCTCGCGGCAGAAGCCAGTTCGAGTGCATTCGGCAAGGACGTGAGCAGGGCGATGCGGGCGTGGATGGCCGCCGGAACGGGTGAGATCGCTGAGCCGGTGCGGGAGTTGCCCCGTTTTGTCGAGAGCCTCCGCTTCGAGCCCATTGCCGAAGCGCAGAGCGGACTCAGGCTCCGGTGGCAGGGGCTCGGCGGCCAGCCCTTGATCGGCCAACTGCCATCCCACATTGAGCGCGCGGTGATTGTTTCACCGTTCATCCAGCCCCCGTTCGTCGAGGAGGTCCTGAGGAGGAGCGAGCGACTGGAAGTCGTGAGCATTGCGGAGACACTGGACCGCTTGCCTGACGAGACGCTTGTCGCTCTGGAGGCCCGAGCCAAGGATCAGGGGAGTCCGGTCCTGTACGAAGTTGCCCACCATGAGATCCCCGACGATGCGTGCATCGAGGGAGTGCATGCCAAACTCTGCCTTCTGGCCGGTGCCGACGGGAACTTGCTGACGCTACTCGGATCCGCGAACGCGACAGGGCCAGGCTGGGGACACCATGCTCCTGCGAACACCGAGGCGATGGTCGAGATGCGGCCGGGAATGGACATGAATGACTTCGTATCCAGTTTCATCCGGGAGACCCGTCGCAAGCCGACACACCCCTGGATTGCCGAGTATGTGCGCGGGGACGTGCCCCCTCCTGACGAGGCGCGTGAGGCGGAACGTCACCTGCTCGCAGCTTTGAGGGAGGTGGCGAACCTCCCCGTGCTCCTTCGGTATGAGGCGGACCGATCGCGGTTGATCGTCTCGGTGGGAGCCGAGGGCGCGACCGCGCCATGGGTTCACGCGAGAGGCGCTGTCTACGAGTTGGTTCCGCTCGCACTGGCGGAACGTGAAGGTGCGTGGCGGACACTGAGCGATCTCCGCGCAAGCGAGTGCGTCTATGACTCTGTTACGCTCGCGGAAGTCGGCGCGTTCGTGCTACTGCGTGGACGCCTGATCTCACCCCAGGTGGAGCGCACGCGGCTGCTGTTGGCGAGGCTGGACGTTCAACGCTCCCTTCTGGATCAGCGCGACGCATCGATTCGCGCGGACATCATGGCCACAGCGGATCCGGCACAGGTGCTGACCGCATTGATCCGCGGGATCGGCCATCTGGGCACGTCGACAGGCGCGGAGACAGGTCACGGACGTGGGCGTTGGACGAGTCTCGCAGGCCTGCTATCCGAGATCACGCTCGAGCGTCTGCTCCAAGCCGTCGCACTCGAACCGTCGCTTGTGGTCGAGATGCGCCTGCTGCTCGGTCCGCGCCTCGGCGGAGGCTTTCTGGCGTTCTGCGACAATCTCGACGCCGCGTTGCGGGAAGTGGCGCTGGAGAGCCACCCGTGACGGAGAAGACGCTCGCACATTTCCAGCAGGCTGCGGTCGACCACATCGTCGCGCGGTTGCGCGACGCGAGCGGCTCGAGGCGGATGCTGCTGGCCGACGAAGTCGGCCTTGGCAAGACCGAGGTGGCGCGCGGGGTGATACGTGCGCTGTGCCGGGGCCGCCGTCGGCCGCTGAAAGTGATCTACCTGTGCTCCAACGCCGAGATTGCGGAGCAGAACCGCACGAAACTGGATCCAGGAAGCAAGCGGTCCTTCGAGCGTGTCACGCAACTCGCCCTCGAGAAGTCTGGTGCTGCAGATGGACGGTTGCTTCTGTACTCGTTCACACCCGGCACATCCCTGAGTGGGGGCACCGGCCTGAAATGGGAACGGCAACTCTTGATGTACCTGCTCCACCGGGTGTGCCAAGCCGAGGTGTGGCGAAAGCGCTGGCGCGACTTCTTCAGGTGCGGAGCAGGAGACCTGTGGGACCAGGAGGCGTCATGGGAACGGTTGCAGGGTCAGTTCGCGAGTCAGACGTCGGCTCGACTGCAAACCGCGCTCAAGGTCGGGTGGCGAGCACTCCTGTTCGAGGGGCGCCCCGCGATTGATGTCCTCTGGGAGTTCGTTGATGCCTTCAGGCGTGACGGGGAGCCTTCCGATGTCGCTCGGCGGAACTCCCTCGTTGCCGACCTGCGCGGCGTGATGCAACGTGCGGCTCTCCGCACGCTGGAGCCAGATCTGGTCATCCTGGACGAGGTGCAAAAGTTCCGTTCGGTACTCGACGACGCCGAGAAGGCGGAGCACATTGCGAGCGACCTGTTCGCTGGACGGGTTCCGGTGCTCGTGCTGTCTGCCACACCGTACCCGGCGCTGACGCTCGGACACGAAATCGCAGGCGGTGCCACGAGCCATTACACCGAGTTCTTCGACACCATCAGGTTCCTCTTGAAGGGAGACAAGTCGGCCGACCGGTCGCTTTCCTCCATCCGTGCAGGCCTTGAGCAATTCGGCGAGCGCATCCGCACCGCCAGTCGTGCCGATGCAATGGACTTCGACTTGCTGGAATTGAAGCGGAGCGTCGAGGACAGGTTGCGTCGCGTTGTGTGCCGGACGGAGCGGAACTGGTACGTGTTGGACCGCCGCAAGGGGATCGAAGACCAGTGCTATGGCGGAGAACTGCCGGGCAGAGCTGAACTGGGGGAGTACTTCCAGCTACAGCGGGCCCTCCTGTCCGTGCCGGGTTCCGGACAGATCACGGAGTTCTGGAAGTCGGCGCCGTCGATGCTGACCTTCATCGACAGCCAGTATCAGATCTTTCGTGAGTTGAAGAAGAGCGGGACCAAGGTGCCGCGCGCGCTGGTGACTGCTCCCCACGCGGTCAGGGACCTGGCTGCACGGCACCAACGGATCTCCAAACTTGCCGATGTTGCACTCGGAACAGAAGGCGCCGAGCCGTGCCTGTGGACTGCGCCAACCTACCAGTACTACCAAGACCAGTACTTCGGTGCGGAGCCGGCGAGGAAGGTGCTCGTGTTTTCCGGTTGGCGCTTCGTGCCCAAGACCGTAGCCATCATCACTAGCCGGATGGCCGCCGAGCGCCTCGGCGGCCATCCGCTGGATGTGACACAGCCGGTGCGCTTCACGGACAAGTGGTCGTTCCACGTTTTCGATCTCTGTCTGCCTCTTCCTTCGCTGTCGCGTGCCGGTGACGAGGCATTCACGATGGTACGACAGCAGCCCACGAGGACCGCGGAGGATGTGCTGAACGCCTGCGAGCGCATTCTCCGGCGCGACTTGGGCATCGCAGGCGTTGCCATCGTCGATGCCGGCGGCGACAGGGCGTGGCAGGTTGCCATGCGCCTTGAGCAACGGACATCCGGTAGTGGCGCGATCATCGCTGCCCTCGAAGCGTGCCGGAGTCAGATGGAGACCGGCACTGGAGACCATCTCGAACGACACCTCGCAGAGGTGAAGCGATGGTTAGCCGACGCCAGTGGGCCAGTGCGCTGCTCCGAGGCTCGGCTCAGACGGCTGGCGCTGACCGCGGCATTTTCGCCGGCGCTGAGCGTCCTTCGTGCATGTGAGTCTGTCTACGGAGCGACGCCTTCAAAGACCGCGCTCGCGGACATCGCAGCGTTGTGCATGGGGCCACTAAGAAGATATTTGAACCGTCCCCTCGTCCAACAGGTCATTCGCTCGCATCGATTTCGGCTGCCTTGGCGGCAGTTGCCATCCGAAGACCGCGGGTACGTAGAGCGTGCCTTGGTGTTTGCGGCCGACGCGCACTTTCAGGCTGTAATCGATGAGTACATCTACCTCCTGTGTCACGCCGGGACCTGCGATACGGTGGAGAAGGCAGTTAGGCAACTTGGCGACGTCTGGACCCTCGCGCGTGGGAACCCCAGGACGAACGGCGTACGAGGCGCTGGCCGCACCGTACATGTCGAGGAAAACGAGCAGTCCCACTCTACGCACTTCGCGCTGGCCTTTGGCGAGGACGTTGCGCGCGAGTCGGGGCCGGCCGCCGACGACTGCAAGATGCGCAAGAGCATCGTCCGGGAGGCGTTCAATTCGCCGTTCTGGCCGTTTGTGCTTGCCACCACATCGGTCGGTCAGGAAGGTCTCGACTTCCACCTCTATTGCCGGGACATCCTGCACTGGAACCTGCCCTCCAATCCAGTCGATCTCGAACAACGGGAAGGCCGCATCAACCGGCGCGACTGCCTGTCAGTGCGACAGTCCATCGCCAAGGATTGGCTACTGGATTCGGTGTTGGCGTCGCCAACCAGTGGTCCCGTGAAGCGAAACCCTTGGACGTCCGTCTTCGCGGTCGTCGAGAACGCCGATGTCGTTCAGAAGTACAAGCACGGCCTATTTCCACATTGGGTCTACGAATGCCGCGACGCCTCCGCAACCGTGCGGCTTCGAAGACACGTGCCGATGTTCACCACAAGCCGGGATGTCGCACGCTACGACCGTCTGAAGTCGGGGCTTGCGCTGTACCGATTGGTGTTCGGCCAGGTCAATCAGGAGGACCTGCTCGATACGCTCCACGAAAACACATCCGGCTTGACACCGGAAGCGCGCGACTCGCGTCTGCGGCGCCTGTCCGGCTATATGTTGAACCTCTCTCCCATGACCTTCGAGCGCGCGATGGAGCACGCAAGTCTGGAGGCCGGCGAATTGCTGTCAGCGCTTCCCGACACCGGACCTTGTCGGACACTGCTGGCAGATGTTGAGCGACTACGGGTGGCCCACGACGACGCGCTGAAGGAGTCGCGTCTCGAGTTGACGGCGCTGACCCGATGGCTGGACATCGCGTTGACGGGCAAGGACCGCGGCTCCGCTCGAATGCGGTCGGTGGTCGCGGCCCTCTGCTACTTGCGCAATCCGTATGACGGAGTCTTCGATCACCACGGCGAGAGCGGGTTCGCCGACGACGTGGCGGTGATCAAGTCCGCGTTTCGTGGCCTTGGTCGAAGGAAGCGGCTCGCATGGTCCGTATGAAACGGCCCGGCGAATTGCTGGAAGGGTCCACTGAGCTTTCTGGCAGTGTTCGATTGGAATAACACATGGCCACGAACGAAAGTCTCTGGCACAGGCTGCTTGTGGCCTTTGGTGCTCGTCAGGATGGTCCCGCGTTTCTGACAAGAACCGACCTCGAGAATGCGCGAGTCCACATGCCGGCCAAGCAGTCATTGTTCGCGCGGCGGCGTGACCAAGTGTTCTTGGAGAGCAGGAGACGTCAACGCGCAGCACGAACAGCGGCGGTTGCCGCTGATTACGAACGTGAGTGTCCGTACGAGGAGAAATCGGCCGCGCCCGTCGAGAGGCTCGGTCGCCGAGGTCCGAGCGTTTCTGGCGGGCTTTTCTCGTTGGGAAAGAAGCGCTGATGCCCACACTCCAGGACTCTGTCTGTGATCGGCTCGTCGCCGACGGGCACGCAAACAAAGCCTGGGCGCTTGTGCTGCTCGCGGCTCTCGAGGGTGACGCCGCGCTGATGGCGTATCTCGCCGGAACCGCCGTCATTCAGCCTCCCACCCCGCAGGCAGCGACTGCCAGTGCCGATGCGCCCGCGTCGACGCAGGAGCCGCCTGGCGTCTTCGTCGCGTCGGTGTCCGTCGCCGGCTTCCGCGGCATCGGCGCCGAAGTGAAACTCCCGCTCAAACCCGGACCCGGCCTCACGCTCGTCGTCGGACGCAACGGCTCGGGCAAGTCGAGCTTCGCCGAAGCGCTCGAGTGTCTCTTCACCGGCACCAGCTACCGGTGGGAAGGACGCCACGCACCATGGAAAACCGGCTGGAAGAACCTGCACACACCGAGCACGGCTGCGCTGAAGGCCGACCTGGTGGTGGAAGGGCAGGGGCCGCTGATGGTGTCGCGCAAATGGAGCAGCGAGGCGCTGGCCGACGCCGAGACGGTAGTCACGGCAAAGGGCCAGAAGGTGCAGCCGTTCGCGTCGCTCGGCTGGGACGCCAGCCTTGCGACCTTCCGACCGTTCCTCTCGTACAACGAACTCGGGTCGCTGCTCGACGATGGACCGTCGAAACTCTACGACGCGCTGAGCAGCGTGCTGGGGCTCGAGGAACTGACGGCGGTGCTGAATCGACTCGGCGCGGCGCGCAAGCAGCGCGACGCCCTCGCCGTGGCCGCAAAGAACGGCGCCAAAGAACTGGCGCAGCGGATCGCCTCTGTGGAGGTGCAGGACGACCGGTTCAGCCGCGCGCTGGCCGCGCTCGCCGCAAAGTCGCCCGACCTCGCCGCACTCGACGCGCTCGTCGCCGCGGCATCGGCGCCGGCAGAGGACATGGTGACTCGTCTGCGCCAGATCGCCAGCCTGGCACCACCCGACACCGCCACCATCACCGCCATCGTCGAGAGACTGCGCAGCGTCGAACGTGCCCATGCGCTGGTGGCAGGCACGAACGCCGCCCGTGCCCGTGCGCGCGCCGACCTGCTCGAAGCGGCGGTGGCCATTCATGCCGCTGACGCGCAACCCGACTGCCCGGTGTGCGGCGCGAAGAAGCGCCTGACCGACGCCTGGCTGCGTGCCACGCAGATGGAGATCACGGCGCTGCGAGAGGAAGCGAGCAGCTTCGATGCGGCGGTCGCCGCGCGCAAAGCCGCCATGCAGGAGGCGCAACGCTACATCACCCAGCCGGCCCCGATCCTGGCGCAGTCGATGGGTCTCGGTCTCGCCACGTTGCCTGCAGCCCGCACCGCCTGGGCCACGTGGAGCACCGGGCGTGAGCTGACAGCGGCGTCGGCACTGGCCGATCACTTCGAACAGCACGTGCCGGCGTTCGTCGAGGCTGTTGCCGCGCTTACCTCCGAAGCCAGCGACGAAGCTCGCATCCGAGACGATGCCTGGAAGCCGGTGGTGTCGGCCATTGCCGAGTGGTTGCCCACTGCGCGTCAGGCGCAGGGGGCAGCAACCGCCATCGCCGAGCTCAAGGACGCGGAGAAGTGGTGGAAGGAGGAGAGCGAGCAGATGCGCAACGATCGCTTCGCGCCGATTTCCACCCGCGCTCTGGACATTTGGAAGCAGCTTCGTCTTCAGAGCAACGTCGACCTCGGCGACATCGACCTCGAAGGGACCGGCACGAAGCGCAAAGTGACGCTGCGCGTCACCGTTGACGGTACGCCGGCCGAGGCGTTGGGCGTGATGAGCCAGGGCGAACTGCACGCGCTCGCCCTCAGCCTATTCCTGCCGCGCGCCACGCTATCGGAGAGTCCGTTCCGCTTCATCGCCATCGACGATCCGGTGCAGAGCATGGACCCATCGCGCGTCGACGGCCTCGCCCGCGTCCTCGGTGGTGCCGCGAAGACCCGTCAGGTGATTGTGTTCACTCACGACGACCGGCTGCCGGAAGCCGTACGCCGGCTCGGCATCGCCGCCACGGTGCAGAGCGTCACCCGTCGCGAGCACTCGGCCGTGGAGGTGCGCGAGACGATGGATCCAGTGTTCGCGTACATCGACGATGCCCGGGCGGTGGCGAAGACAGCGGAGCTGCCCAGCGACGTCACCGCGCGGGTCGTGCCCGGCTTCTGCCGCGCTGCCATCGAAGCCGCCTGTATGGAGAAGGTACGGGCCCGTCGTCTTGGCAACGGGGCGCTCCACGACGCTGTGGAGCAGGTGCTGACCGCCAACGCGAAGACGCATCCGCTGATGGCGCTTGCGCTCTTCGACGACGAGACCAGGACCGGCGATGTGCTGACGCGCCTGAACAAGATGGGCACGTGGGCGGCCGACGCGTTCAAGGCGTGCAAGGAAGGCGCACACGAGCAGTTCACCGGCGATGTCGGCGAGCTGATCGATGACATGAAGAAGCTGGCAGAGAAGGTGCGGGCATTACCATGACACCGCACTCGAGCGATGACGAGGCCACGGTTGCGCAGGAACTGCTGAAGGCAGCACGCGTGCTGGTGAACAGATCCGGTGCAGATACAAAAGGCCTATGGCCGCGCGCGTCCGCGCTGCTCGCCAGGCAATCGCTGGAGGTGGCGCTGAAAACCTACTGGAGCGCCGTTGCCCCAGGCACGGAGCAGGCGTCGATGCGCGCGCAGTTGCTCTGTCTCCAGCGATATCTGTCTCCGGCTGTCGCCCGTCAGGCTCATCAGAGCTGGACGGCGCTCAGCCGGGCGTCGCACCACCATGCGTACGAACTGGCGCCCACCCGCGAGGAACTGCTTGGCTGGCTGGAGGGGGTTGGCGCGCTGATCGAACAGACCGAGCGAGCGTGGAGGAGAGAGTAGGCTCTGGGCTTCAGGCTTCAGGCGCTGGGCTTCAGGCACCGTCCACAGAGTCAGCGTGACCCGTGTGACGTGCCCAAAGCCCAGTGCCCATAGCCGAGAGCCTGAAAATTCCTCGCGGCGCCGTGTTCGCGCCTAGTTCAAAGCGAACACGAACAAGTACGACGAATTTTCAAGGTTGTCGAACTTCACCGGGTGCAGGTGGCGACCGCTGGTTTGCACCGCGAGATACTGCTTCGATCCGATCTGGAACGTCACCGGTGCGCCCTTCAGCGGCGTGCCGAGGTTGATGCGCCACAACTGCTCCAGCGTGTCGTCGTTATACGCCACCAGCCAGCCGTCCTGCATTGCGGTGAACAGCACGCCGCCGGCGGTGTCGATAACGCCCGATCGGATTTCGATGTCGGTCGCCACCTTGGCGATCACCTTGTGGTTCGCCGCATCGAACGCGGTCACCGCGCCGTAGTAGAGGTCCGAGCTGTACTTGCGCGGCTCGCTCTTCTTCGGGTCGACGCCGCCGTCAGGGCCGAGCACGCCGACTGCCGCCCCGTTCTGCGAGAAGCACCCTTCGGTGCCGACGCCGTAGGCAATCTGCTTGATCGGGTTGAACGACAGCGGCTGGTGCGCGATGCCGCCGTGCCACGTTGGGCAGGTGCGCTTCTGGCCGTCGCCGCGCAGCGCACGCGCTTCCGGGTTGTAGATCTGCACGTCCTTCTTCGGGTCGTACTCGAACGGCTTGCCGGTCTTCTGGTCAATTCCCTTGGTCCAGTTCAGGTCGTTCACGTACTTCTCGGACCGGATGAACTTTCCGTTGGTGCGATCGATCGTGTAGTAGAAGCCGTTGCGGGCGTAGTGGCCAACCACCTTGCGCAGCACGCCGTCGATCTTGATGTCGTACAGCATGTGGATACCGACTTCGTCGAAGTCCCACGAGTCGTTCGGCGTGTACTGGAAGTGCCACGCCAGCTTGCCGGTTCGCACGTCCACGGCGATCACGGAGTTCGTGTAGAGGTTGTCGCCGGGACGGAACTGCGGGTCGTAGATCGGATACGGGTTGCCCGTGCCGACAATGTAGAGATGCGTTGCTGGGTCGAACGCGCCGGTCTGCCAGATGCCGCCGCCGCCGGTCTTCCAGGCGCTGTGGTCGTCCTTCCACGTTTCGCTGCCAGGGTCGCCCGGCTTGGGCACGGTGAAGAAGCGCCACTTCTCGTCGCCGGTCTTCGCGTCGAGTCCGGCAATCCAGCCGCGCGTGCCGCCGTCGCCGGCACCGTTCTGCACGATGACGATGCCGTCGGCGACGAGCGGCGCGGTGTAGAACTCCTCCTGGCCGCCAAACTCGTTCTTGGTGGCGACGCGCTTGTCCCACACGATCTCGCCGTTGTCGCGATTGATGGCGATGACGCGCCCATCGGGCAGGTTGGCGAAGACACGGTCTTCCCAGAGGGCAATGCCGCGGGTGCGCGGCTGGTTGCCGGCGTGCCGCACGGCAGCGTCAGCGGTCCAGACGATCTTGCCCTGGTCGCCCGATGTCGCATCGATCTTGTAGACCGTGCCCCAGCCGTCGGTGGTGTAGAGCATGCCGTTGTCGACCAGCACGTTGACCTCGGCTTCCGGCCCGTTCTGACCAACGTCCTGCATGCCGCCGAGCGCCAGCGCCCACACCATCCGGAGGCTCTTCACATTCTCCCGGTTGATCTGCGCCAGCTTCGAAAAGCGGGTGTTGCCGTAGTCGCCGTTCATGAGCAGCCAGTTCTGCTGTTCGTTCTGGGCGTTGATGAGCCGGTCCTGGCTCACCGTCATCTTGTATCCCTGCCCCTGCCCGACGACGAGCGTCGTGCCGGCGACGACGCCTGCGAGCGCCATCAACATCCGCGTGTATGCACGCATGCTGTCCCTCTCTGCGGCCCTGCGAGCCTGTGGTCCGATAGTGCGGCGCGATTATACGGCGAGAAGGGCTGGAAGGGCGGGAAAGGCGGGAAGGGCCGCAGGGGCTGGTGGGCCTGAGCCACCCCTGACATCGCGCAACGAATTCCGTTGCGCAACACAGTTCGTTGCGTTAGCGTCGGGAGCAAGAGCTTCCCATGCCACTCGCCACCGCCGACAAGGTCACGGTCCTCCGCAACGACTTCCGCTCCGCCGCCAGGGTGGCGGACATGCTCGGCGTCAGCCGCTCGCAGGTGACGCGCTGGCTGAAGGGCGCCGGCATCGATCCGGTGAACGCCGAGAAGGTCGATCTGCTCGAGATGGTCTGGTCCAACCTCCTGCGCATCTACGCGCCCGACGCGGCACTGTCGTGGCTGTTCGGCGTCAACCCTCGCCTCGACGACCGTCGTCCGATCGATCTGATCAGGTCAGCGCGGGCTGAAGAGCTGATGCGCGCCATTCGCGCCGAGCGCGCCGACTCGTTCGCGTGACGTTGTATCGCTGCTTTGCGTCGGACCAGGCGGCGGCAGAGGACGCGCCTGACACGGCGCGCTGGTGTCCGCGTCCGTTCCAGGGTGAGGGCCGGCACGACAACCCGGACGTCTACGGCTGCCTCTATCTGTCGGAGCGCTCGCTGTCGTGCGTCGCCGAGCAGTTCGCCGCCTTTCGCGGCCAGCGGCTTATTGCCTCCATGCTGCTGCGGCGCGGGCTGCCGCTGGCGCTCGCCCGCTTCGAGCTGTCAGAGCCGGCGCTGCTGCTCGATCTGGACGACCCCGACGTGTTGAAGCGGGTGAAGCTGCGTCCGTCGCTCGTCGCCACGCGCGACAGGTCGATCACGCAGCCGCAGGCGCTTGCTGCCTATCGACAGCGCCCACGGGTGCCGGGTCTGTCGTGGTGGTCCACCTGGGAGGCGCAATGGCGGAACGTGACGCTGTTCGACCGCGCTGTCAGGCACCTTCGCGTGCAGCAGGTCGACGTGCTGACGCTGACGCACCCGGCCGTGCAGGAAGCGGCCGACTGGTTCGGGCTCAGGCCTATGCCGCAAGCGCCCGGGCGTCACTGATGTCCGGGGCGGCTGGCGCGCCGACCTGAAGGTCGGCAGCTACAAACGTCTCGAGCACTCGTCACATCCCGTGCGGCACCGACGGCAGTCCGGCCAGCGCCATCGCCAACTCACCTTCGTCGTAGTCGCGGTCTTCAAGCTTGCCCGCGAAGAAGTCCTGGTAGGCCGTCATGTCGAAGTGGCCGTGGCCGCACAGGTTGAACAGAATCGACTTCGACACGCCGTCCTCGCGGCACTTCACCGCTTCGTCGATGGCCGCCTTCACCGCGTGGTTGGCCTCGGGGGCCGGAAGAATGCCTTCGGCGCGCGCGAACAGCACCCCGGCCTCGAAGCATTGCGTCTGGTGATACGAACGGGCTTCCAGGAGACCCAGCTCGTGGGCGTGCGACACCAGCGGCGCCATGCCGTGATAGCGCAAGCCGCCGGCATGGAAACCCGGCGGGATGAACGCCGACCCGAGCGTGTGCATCTTCGTGAGCGGCGTCATCTTGCCGGTGTCGCCGAAGTCGTAGGCGTACTTGCCGCGAGTGAGGCTCGGGCACGCCGACGGTTCGACGGCGATGATGCGGGCCTTCTTCCCGCCGCGCAGCCCCGCGCCGATGAACGGGAACGCGATGCCGGCGAAGTTCGAGCCGCCGCCCGTGCAACCAATGACCATGTCCGGGTAGTCGTCGGCCATCTCCATCTGCGCCATCGCTTCCTGGCCGATCACCGTCTGGTGCAGCAGCACATGGTTCAGCACCGAGCCGAGCGCGTACTTCGTGTCGTCGCGCGTCGCCGCCACTTCGACGGCTTCCGAGATGGCGATGCCGAGGCTGCCCGGGCTGTCGGGTGAGTGCGCGAGCACCGCGCGGCCGTAGTTCGTCTCCATCGACGGGCTGGGAATGCACTTCGCGCCGAAGGTTTCCATGAACAGGCGGCGGTACGGCTTCTGGTTGTACGACACGCGCACCATGAAGACCTGCACCTCGATGCCGAACAGCGCGCCGGCGAACGCCAGCGACGATCCCCACTGGCCCGCACCGGTTTCGGTGGCGATGCGGCGGATGCCCGCTTCCTTGTTATAGAACGCCTGCGCCACGGCGGTGTTCGGCTTGTGGCTGCCGGCCGGACTCACACCCTCGTACTTGTAGTAGATGCGGGCGGGCGTCTGCAGCGCCTTCTCGAGGCGACGCGCGCGGTAGAGCGGCGTGGGGCGCCACTGGCGGTACACGTCGCGCACCGGCTCGGGAATCTCGATGTCGCGCTCGGTCGACACCTCCTGCATGATGAGCGACATGGGGAAGAGCGGGGCCAGGTCGTCTGGCCCCACCGGCTTCAGGGTGCCGGGATGCAGCACCGGCGGCGGCGGCGCCGGAAGGTCCGCCACGAGGTTGTACCAGGTGTTCGGAATGCGGGATTCGTCGAGGAGATACTTCACGCTATCGCTCATGGCGTCTACTCCACCGTAATCTTCGTGCCGTGCGAGGCGTGCGTCGCCTGAGCGCTTCGCGCGTTGATCTGCTCGTCGAGGAAGGCGCGTATGCCCTTCATCACTTCGAGCTGCGCGTTCTTGAAGTGGTTGGACACGTGTTCGGACGGCCCGAGCGTGCGCAGGAACTGCGAAAGCATCGGCCCCGCGCCCATGCAGCCGCACTCGCATCCGGTCTTCGGTCCTGTCTCGGTCATGTTGGTTCTCCCAGCTCCACTACCAGCGTGCTGTCCTCGAATGTAGCACGCAGCGGCACCAGCGCCGCGAGCGTCGTCGGCAGCCCGATGTGGCGCCGGAAGACGCCGACCTCTACCACCAGTTCGTCCCCTTTCTTGAAGAGGCCGACTTCGCCCTTGCCCGCAAACGGCATGGCCACCCGCACCTGGTGGACACCGTTGCGGCGGTCGAACGAGTAGGGCCGCTCTGTTCGCGTGACGGCCACAGGATCGGGGTCTAGCTCGTGGAGCAAATCTGCCAGTCGATCGAGCCGGTCGAGACCGACCACCTCCTGGGCAAACATCGGCACCTGGCGCACCGGCACCGGCGCGAAGTACGACGACATCTCGTCCAGCACCCGCTGCTGCGACTCGCGCATGTCGGCGAGGAACGACCGGCTCGCTTCCTCGGGCAGCACGCGGTTGACGATGAGGCCGTCCACGCTGAGGCCGTGCAGCAGGAAGTAGACGAACGCCCGCTGCGTCTCGCGCAGCACCATGCGCTCGGCGTTGGTCACCAGGCGCACGCTCGTCACCTGCGGATCCTGCAGTACGGTGTCGATGCCGTCCAGCCGCGTGAACAGCTCCTTGATGTTGGCGAAGTACGAATCGGCCGGCAGTTCGATCGGCGACAGCCGGTTCATCAGGGGGCGCACCGCGTTCAGTACCCGTCGCTCCATCGGGAACACATGCTTCATGTACCAGTCGAGCGTCGTCGGCATCGAGACGAAGCGCAGCGACTCGGCCGTCGGAGCACAGTCGAGCACCACCACGTCGTAGGTGCGCTGCTTGCGGTACTGGTTCACGTAGAGCATGGCGCTCAGTTCCTCCATGCCCGGGAGGATGGCCATCTCTTCGGCCTCGACGTCGCCAAGGCCCGACGTGCGGAGCACGGTGGCGAGGTAGCCGGCAATTTCGCGCCAGTGCCGCTTGAGTTCGACCTGGATGTTCACTTCCTGCACGAACAGGTTCGGGCGAACTTCGAACGGGTCGGCTGTCTTCGCGTCGAAGAGTCCGGTGCGGAGCGCGAACGCGTCGGCGAGGCTGTGCGCCGGATCGACGCTCATGACGAGCGTGCGGAGGCCGAGGCGGGCGAGTTGGACGCCGGTGGCGGCGGCGACGCTGGTCTTGCCGACGCCGCCTTTGCCGCTGTAGAGCAGAATGCGCATGAGTTGTGAGAGTCCTGTGGTGTTCGGAAGCCTGTTCTCCTGACGCCGGCCGGCACTGGTCGGTTCCCGGCGCAGTGTCTGGCTCCAGCGTAACGTGAGCGCGACGCGTAGGTCCGGCTTGAATCTGCCGCTGCAAGCGGCCTGATAGAGTGGACCCATGGCAAAGACGGGACGGCGACCGCTGTCGGCAACCGAGGCGCGCACGGCGCACACCAAGCAGAAGGCGAAGCCGCGGTTCGTGTCGAAGGCGCACCGGGAGGAGGGGAAGGACACCGACCCGCTGGCGTTCGACGATGTGCGGAAGGTCCTGGCTCGCGTGGCCGCGTCGAAGAGCGTGGCCGCGTCGAAGAAGGGGCCTACGGGCTAAGAAGCGCTCGCCTCGGACGCGGCAGTCACGATATACTTACCGTTCTGTTCGACACGCCCCACCTCTGCGGAGAGGTACCGAAGTGGTCGTAACGGGCGCGCCTCGAAAGCGTGTTGTCGGGTAACCGGCACGTGGGTTCGAATCCCACCCTCTCCGCCATCAAAAAAGCCAATAAAAACAGCGCATTTTGAGTCTGGCTTGACTCGCTGTACCTGTTTTGGCCCTTCCGGCTATACTGGCCGGCGTGCTGGCTCTCTACCGCCGCCACCAACCGCCCTGTAAGCACACCTCCCGTCGCTTCAGAACCTGCAAGTGTCCCATCTGGGTCCAGGGCTCGCTGCGTGGCGAGTACGTGCGTCGCAGCCTCGATCTGCGCTCCTGGGAGGCGGCGTCGGAGCTGGTCCGCGGCTGGGAGGCATCCGGCCAGGTCGGCGTCATCAAACCCGAGGTCCCCACCGTGAGCGAGGCGGTCACCAGGTTTCTCGACGATGCCCGCGCCAGGCACCTTGCCACCGAGACCATTCGCAAATATCAGAACCTGATCGAGCGGCGGTTCGTGGCCTGGTGCGCGTCCAAGGGCTATCGCCTGCTGAAGCAGATCGACGTCGGCGCGATGCGCGAGTTCCGAACCACGTGGGACGACGGTGCGACGTATGCGACGAAGAATCTGGAACGCATGCGTGCGTTCTTCCGGTTCTGCGAGCAGGCGCGGTGGATCGAGCGGAATCCCGCCGTCAGCGTGAAGGCGCCGAAGGTGAAGGCCTCGCCGACGCTGCCGTTCTCCGCGGACGAGATGACGCGCATCCTCGCCGCGTGCGATGCGTATCCGGGCAACGCCGACCGCATGAAGGCCTTCGTGCTCACGATGCGGCATTCGGGACTGCGCATTGGCGACACCATCGCGCTGACGCGTGACCGCGTGAAGGGGAACAAGCTCTTCCTCTACACGCAGAAGACCGGCACGCCGGTGAACGTGCCACTGCCACCGCCGGTCGTCGACGCGCTCAAGAAGGTGGCTGGCGAGGGCGACTACTTCTTCACCAGCGGCAAGGCGAAGTCGCAGACCGCGCGCGCGAATTGGTCGCGCTATCTGGACACTGTGTTCAAGACTGCGAAAGTCGACGGCGCGCACTCGCATCGGTTCCGCGACACGTTCGCGGTGTCGTTGCTCGAGGCGGGTGTGTCGCTCGACAACGTGTCGGTGCTGCTCGGGCATTCATCGGTGCGCATCACGGAGCGGCACTACAAGCCGTGGGTGAGTTCGCTGCAGAAAAAGCTCGAAGACGAGGTTCGAAAGGCGTGGAGCTGACGTGAGCGATCCGCACGCAAACGTCGTGATTCTCGCTGGCCCGAATGGTGCTGGCAAGTCGACCGCCGCGACCGCCGTGCTGCGCGGGACCTTTGCGGTCGACGAGTTCGTGAATGCAGATGTCATCGCGCGCGGATTGTCCGCGTTCGACCCGGACCGAGTGGCGATCACCGCCGGGCGAGTCATGCTGGCGCGTCTGAACGAACTCGCCAGTCAGCGCACGGATTTCGCATTCGAAACGACACTGGCCACCCGCGCCTACGCACCGTGGCTGCGTCGTCTGAAGACATCCGGATACGACGTCCATCTCCTGTTCTTGTGGCTATCTTCCGCAGATCTGGCAGTGGCGCGCGTCGCTGACCGCGTCGGGATGGGCGGTCATTACGTGCCGGACGAAGTGGTGAGGCGGCGATATTCGGCAGGCATCCGTAACTTCTTCGGCCTGTATCTGCCGGTCGCAACGACGTGGGCGCTGTACAACACGTCTGGGCCTGAACCGGTCCGCGTCGCAAGAGGCTTGGCTACGGAAACGATCGGGGTCTACGATAGGGACGTCTGGGACACGGTCAAGCGGCAGGCGACCCTATGAAGACTCACGTTCGCAAGGACATCGCTCGCGTCATGCGCGAGGACAGCCAAGCCGTCGACGACGCGCTCGCCCGGGGTGTTCGAGAGGCGATGCTCCGTCACAAGAAGGACGACCTGCCCGTCGTCATCGAACGTGACGGCAAAGTCACGTGGGTGAAGCCGGAAGACCTCGGCTACTGATTCCCGCCTTCCACCAGGACCGCCCGCACACGAATGAGCGGGCCGGCCGGCTCGTTCACCATGGTTGTCGCGCCGGCGATTGACACGCAGTACGACGCCGGTGCTCGCCGCATAGAACTGCTCGACTACTCGCCCGCGGAAGCTGCATTCCTCTGTCGTGTGGCGAAGGCAGGCGGCTACTTTGTGCGCCGCCAGTTCCTCGACTTCGCCGGGCAGCGCATGGGCCAGGCGGTCGTCGATTTCACTGGCCGCATGGTGCGGTCCAGACACGCCACCGCGGACGTCCGCTGCCGCGGCACGCATGTCTATCACCTCTCTTCGAGAGCCATCTACCTGGCAGCCGGGTGCGAGGACATCAAGCGCCTGCGACGACGTCGCCCGCTGGCGTCAGTCAAGACCTGCCTGATGACGCTGGACGTGCTGCTCGCGCATCCGCACCTGCGCTTCATGGCGAGGCTGGACGAGCGCGTCGCATGGGTCGAGAAGGTGCTGATGGGCGCCGCCTATATTCCGAGACGCAGCTTCAAGACGCGGAGCGACGGGCCGCTGGCGTTGACTGCACGCTCTTCTACGATGGCTATACTTCGGCCGACGCCGCCCGCGTGGAGTTGCAACAGCTGAAGTATTCGGCGGCAAATCCCACCTCGCCCTGGACGGTCGCTCGGCTTGCGACTGGACGCCAGAGTAAGTCGGCCAACTCGCCAATCCGAAAGCTAGCCAACGCCTACACGAAGATCGTTGAGACGCGTCCGTCGAAGCGCGAGGACCCGCTGAAGATCGCCTTGGGGACCAACCAGCCGATTGATACGGGGTTAGTGCAGCTCATGGAGCAGGCGCGTACGTCCGTGCCGACGGGCTTCCGAAAGGCGTGGAAGCCTGGCGACTCGGACCTTCAGAAGAACTCCGCAGCTAGACTTATCTGGGAGCCCACTGTCGAACTCGAGGCTAGGAAGACCGAGCTCGAAGAACTGTTCAAGCTTGCCCCAGAGAAGCGAGCACAAAGGATTTTTGCAACACAGATCGACCGCCTAATTGATACGCTCACGGAGCTGAGGGCAACGCTTGGGGTGGACGGGGGGCCCAATCGTTGAAGCAACGGGTGCGAGCCTGCCGGCGCGGCCCGATGAACCTGAGGAATGTTGACGCCCGCCGAAAACTGACCACCGCGGCTCGTTGAAAATTGACCAGGGCAGGGCGCCGGTGGGTTGTCTCACCGACGCGCAGTGATCATCTCTGGGATCAAGGTGTCTCGTCGAGATCCTCCTGGGGTGTGCGCCGGGGCCTGCCCGCGGGACTTGATGCGGGCTTTGGCCGTGTGGCCGCTGTGGCGGAAGCGATACGACTCGTCGCCGGTCTCGACGATGTGGCAATGATGCGTCAGGCGATCGAGCGAGCACCGCCCACGGTGTCGAGCGGCCTTTGCTTTTGAACCAAATATGTGGCATTTTTTGATTCAAAAGCTGCATGCCAAAACACCTCCAATCCATTGACAGGACGGTTCTTGGTCGTATCCATGGCCACAAGAGGGGTTGGGTGTTCACTCCCAGCGATTTTCTGGACATCGGCCCCCGTCCAGCAGTCGCCTCGGCACTGAAGCGGCACAAGGATGCCGGCCGGATCCGCCAGTTGGCCCGAGGGCTGTACGACTATCCACGGACGCACCCGTCCCTCGGCCTGCTGGCACCCTCGACCGAATCCATTGCCAAGGCTCTTGCCGGACGCGATGCGGTTCGGCTGCAGCCGACCAGCGGGTACGCCGCGAACCTGCTAGGCCTCACGCCTCAGGTGCCGATGCGGGCCGTGTTCCTGACCGACGGCCCTTCCCGCAGCATCCGCGTTGGCAAACAGGAGATCGTCCTCAAGCGGACCACCCCCAGGAACATGGCGTCAGCGGGGAGCATCAGCGGATTGGTTGCACAGGCGATCCGTTTCCTGGGGCCTGACCACGTGGATGACGCGGTCATCGCGCATCTCCGAGGTCGGCTGACGCCGCAGGCCAAGTCGCAACTCCTGGCCGACCTTCGACATCAACCGGTCTGGGTTGGCAAGATCATGCGGTCCGTGGCCGAGGCCGAAGCGTGAAGTCTTTTGCTCGGCTGTCGAACGCCGACCGTGCTGTGTATGTCGAACAGGCCGCAGCCGAACTGGGGTTGCCAGCCGGAAGCGTCGAGAAGGACTTCTGGGTCTGCTGGACGCTCCGCCTGCTGTTCGAGCTTCCGTCGTGGGGGCCGAGCCTTACCTTCAAAGGCGGAACATCGCTCTCGAAGGGGTTCGGACTCATCAAGCGATTTTCTGAAGACATCGATGTCGTCATCGATCGCGAAACGCTCGGCTTCGGTGGCGAGCGCAGCCCGGACAGGGCGTCGTCTGCCAAGCAGCGGAAGAACCGACTCGAAGCGCTTCGCGCGGCATGCCAGGCTGTGGTCGAACATGAGCTGCTACCCGCCTTTCAGGCAGCGGTCGCCGCGGAGATTGGGGCGGAGCACGCCGCTCAGGTGATGCTGTCTGACGCCGCTGAAGATCCCGACAGGCAGACCATCCTCCTGCACTACCCGAGCGCCTTCACGCATGTACATTCGGCCCGTCGTAAAGATAGAATTCGGTGCCCGTTCAGACACCGAGCCGTCGGAAACACCGCGCATCACGCCGTATGTGGTGGAGGTCCTGCCGTCGGCCATGTCGGAGCCAGGCTTCACCGTGAAGGCCGTGGCCGCGCGGCGTACGCTTCTGGAAAAAGTGTGCCTGCTCCACGAAGAGACGTACCGGCCCCTCGACAAGCCAAGGAAGCCCAGGATGGCGCGCCACTACTACGACGTGTGGAGCCTCATCCGGGCTGGTGTCGGCGCCGACGCCCTGGGCGATGCCGGGCTCTTCGAACGGGTGGCGGAACATCGCCCCGTATTCTTCAAGCAAACGTGGGTGAATTACGACCAGATGCGCCGGGGCAGCATCCGCCTGCTTCCGCTCGCGGAGCAACGAGCGGAGTGGGCGAAGGACTACCAGGCGATGAGGCAGGAAATGTTCTGGGACACGGTGCCGCCGTTCGACGAACTGTTGGCGGAGATCGCCGTATTCGAGTCTCAGCTCAATGCGCCGGACGCCACAGACTGACTGCCTCCACCAAATCCCATCGTGCCCTCGACACCGTCGCTGCCGCAAACCCTGACCCCGTTCCACGCGAAGTACTTCGCGTACGAGCTGACACGCCGGTGACCAACGATGCGGACGTCATGGTCGTCGTCGAAAGCCTGCACGAGTTCGAGACGCTCAAGGATCGTCTCGCGGCATACGGGTTCACACGCACGCGGCCGACATCTTCGCGACCTCGCCGCACCACGGAAGGCGTGACGATGCGGGCCAACGCCTCGGACTGAGCGCTGGCAGCGTCGAGAAAGATCTCTGGGTCTGCTGGATGCTGCGCCTGCTCTTTGCGCTGCCGCGTACTGGTCCCCATCTCACGTTCAAAGGCGGCACCTCACTCTCCAAAGGGTGGCGGCTCATCGAGCGCTTCTCTGAGGATCTGGATGTCGTGCTCGACCGCACCATCCTTGGGTTCGGTGGCGAGGGCGCGCCTGAAACGGCGCCCAGCCAGAAGCAGCGTGCGAATCCTCGGTGGCCAGAACTTCTTCAAGCGGGCCCAGCAATCAGAGTCAATGGCGTACGGAATTCATGGCTGACATTGGAGAAGACATGGGTTTTCGCGCGGTCCAGCTCGGCCAGTGCGTCCAGCCGCTCGCTCTTTTTCCGATGCAGTCACGCGCGGCAGGGCCGCATTGAACGCGGCGTCAATCAGGTCACGTATACCGGCACAGTGCCGGCTCAGCAGCATCCCGGAATCGGCAGCCACGCGCGCCAAGTCACGCTGAAACCATTGAACCGCTGCACCACGGCGCTGTAGTCTCAACCCGATGAACGCAACCACGAGCCACGGTGCTCCTGCGGCTACGCGCCCTTGTGTGAGCTCCGACCGGTCTCTGTTCGAAGACCGCGCGGCGGGGACGCCATGACCTCGAATACCCCTCACGACGAACGACTCCGCGCCGAAAACGCCGAGCTGCGCGCGCGCCTGCAGGAGGCGGAGGAAACGCTGCGCGCCGTCCGCAGCGGCGGGCTGGAGTCGCTCGTGAACGAGACGGAGGCAGGCCCCCGCGTGTTCGCCGTCAACACCGCGGCGAGTGTCGCCAACCCCTTGCGCAGCGAGATTCTGGCGCAGGTCTCGGATGCCGTGGGCATGATCGACAACGACGAGCGCATCATCTTCCTCAATCCCGCATTCGAACGGATGTACCGCGTCCAGGCCAGCGACATGCTCGGCCGCAAGCTCAACGAACTCTACCGACGCCGCTGGCTGAAACCGGGGGACGAAGCCGTCGGCAACGCCACGCTTCGTGAGCACGGCGCAGCCCAGTGGGAACTCATTCACATCACCCGCGATGGCCGCGAGCTGCATGTGCAGTCCAGTGTCTGCCTGATGCGCGACGCGACGGGCAACGTCACGGGAATCATCGCTGCCATCCGTGACATCAGCGAGCGCCAGCGGACGGAGGAAGCGCTGCGGGAGAGCGAGGCGGCATTCCGGGCGGCCTTCGAGCAGTCCGCCGTGGGCATGGCGGAGATTTCTGCGCCGACCAGACAGTTTCTCCGCGTGAATGCCAAATTCTGCGAGCTGACCGGCTACTCCGCCGAGGCACTGGCGGGGATGACGCCCGCGGACCTCGACTTCGCGGAGGATCGCGAGGCCGACGTTACTGGGATTGGATTGATGCTCCGTGGGGAGACTGCACTTCACGAAATCGAAAAGCGTTACGTGCGGAAGGACGGGGAAATCATCTGGGTCTGCGTGAATGCCACCCTTCGGCGCGACGCGGCCGGTAACCCCGAGCGGACGATGGCGATCGTTCAGGACATCACCGTGCGCAAGCAGGTCGAGCAACAGCTACGCGACAGCGAGGAACGGCTACAGCTGGCCATTCGCGCCGGCGGCCTCGGCATCTGGGAAACCAACTTCGAGTCGGGCCAACGTCATTGGTCGCCCGAGGCGATGGCGATGTTCGGCCTTGATCTCGCCGACGGCATCGGGCGGTTCGGTGGCGACGATGACGAACTGCTCTCGCGGGTCCACCAGGACGACCGGCATCTGCACGATGGCTACGGCCTCGACCTGAGCAAGGCAGGCTCGACCGCGGCCGAGTACCGCATCGTCCTCCCCAACGGCGATCTCCGCTGGCTGGCTGGCGGCGCCATGGTCTTGACGCGCGATGCCGCCGGGGCTCCCGTGAGGACGGTGCACATCTCCGCGGATATCACTGCGCGTAAGCAGGCGGAGGAGACGCTGCGCGAGCGCGAACACTTTCTCCAGCGCATCATAGATGTGACGCCCGGCGTGCTCGTTGTCTTCGATCTGGAAAAGCAATGCAGCTTCTTCAACAATCGCACCGTCGCCTCGGTGGTCGGCTACAGCGTGGAGGAAATCGCCGCCATGGGCGCCAACGTCGTGCCGACGCTCATGCATCCCGACGACTGTGCGCGGTTCCCTGCTCACCTCGAGCGCGTGCGCGCGCTGCGCGATGACGAGAGCGCCGACTTCGAGCACCGGATGCGCGACCGTGCGGGCGAGTGGCACTGGTTCCAGAATCGCGATGCTGTCTTTGCCCGCGATGCCGCCGGAGCGGTCTGCCAGCTCGTTGGCATGGCGATCGAGATCACCGCGCACAAGCGGGCGGAAGCGGCGCTGCAGGCGAGCGAGACCTTCAGCCGCACCGTGCTCGAGAGCAGCCCGGACTGCGTGAAGGTGCTGGACGGCGAGGGCCGCGTGACCTTCATGAACGCCAACGGGTGCTGTCTCATGGAAGTGGACGACTTCGAGGCGATGCGTGGTCAGCCGTGGGTCAGCGTCTGGCCCGAGGCCGAGCAGGCCACGGTGCAGGCCGCGCTGGCGCGGGCGAAGGGCGGCGAAATGGCGCATTTCCAGGCCTTCGCGCCGACGGCGAAGGGCACGCCGAAATGGTGGGACGTGATCGTCTCGCCGCCGCACTCCGGTGAAGGGGACGCCCAGCGGTTGGTCTCTGTCTCGCGCGACATCACCGAGCAGCGGCACGCTGAGCGCGCGGTGCGCGAAAGCGAGGAGCGATTCCGCGTTCTGGCGACCGCGATGCCACAACTGGTGTGGGCGTGCTCCGGCGAAGGCGAATGCACCTTCCTGGGACCGCAGTGGGAAGCCGCGACAGGGCAGTCGTGCGCAGATGGGCTTGGCTACGCGTGGCTCGAGATGATCCATCCCCACGACCGCGAACGCACTCGCCAGCTCTGGCAACAGGCGGTCGCCGAGGCCCGGATCTACGAAAACGAATATCGCCTGCGCACCAAGGCGGGGAGCTACCGCTGGTTCCTCGCGCGCGCCGAGCGGCTCACAGGCTTTCCGGGCGCAGTACAGCAGTGGATCGGCACCAGCACGGACATCGAACAGGCGAAGCGGACTACGGCCCTCTTGAAGGAAAACGAGCAACGCGTGCGGCTGGCGACCGAGGCGACGGCGGTGGGCATCTGGGAATGGAAGGTGGGCACGGGCGCGATTCGCTGGGATGCGCAGATGTTCCGCATCTACGGCATCGCGCCCACGATGGATGGCTTCGTGCCGTACAGCGACTGGAGCGAGGCCGTGCTGCCGGAAGACCTGCCGGAATATGAGCGTGAGCTCACCGTGCGAGACGGCTCCCAGCGTCGCCGCGAATTCCGGATCCGCCGCCGCGACGACGGCGAAATTCGCAACATCGAAATCGTGGAAACGCTGCGCACGAATGAACGCGGGGAAGCCGACTGTGTGATCGGGACGAATCTCGACGTCACCGACCGCAACCAGACGGAGCGCGAGTTGCGACAGTCCGCCGCCGCCCTGACCGAGGCCGACCGCCGCAAGGTCGAGTTCCTGGCAACACTGGCGCATGAATTACGGAACCCCCTGGCCCCAATCCGTACCGGCGTGGCGCTTCTGCGCATGACGGAAGACCGCAGTCCGCAAGTCGACGCGCTGGCCACCATGATTGAGCGACAGGTCGGTCACATCGTCCGGCTGGTCGACGACTTGATGGATGTCAGCCGTGTGACCACGGGGAAGGTCCACCTGCAGCGGCAACGCGTGCCGGTGGCCACCGTGGTCGGCAATGCCGTAGAGGCCGTCAGCCCGCTGATGACCGAGATGGGACACGCACTCACCGTCACGCTGCCACCCGCGCCCATGGTGCTCGACGTGGATCCCGTGCGGATGACCCAGGTCATCAGCAACCTGTTGAACAACGCCGCCAAATTCACCGACCGCGGCGGACGGATCGGGTTGACCGTCGCCGAGCACCCGACCGAGGTCGTCATCTCGGTGACCGATACGGGCGTCGGTCTGACGACCGCAGATGCGGCTCGCATCTTCGACCTGTTCGCCCAGATTGATCCGCGGCGTGGCCACGCGCAAGGTGGGCTCGGCATCGGTTTGGCGCTGTCGAAGCGGCTGGTCGAGATGCACGGCGGCACCATCCACGCGGTAAGCGACGGCGCCGGCCTGGGATCGGCGTTCGTCGTGCGCCTGCCGCAAGGCAGCGGGGCGCGGCCCGCGGTCGTGCCGAGCCAGACCGAGGGCCACAGCCTGTCCGGGAGGTCGCGGCGCATCCTCGTCGTCGACGACAACGAGGACGGCGCGGACATGCTGACGATGATGCTCGGCGTGGATGGTCACGACATACGCACGGCCTACGACGGCCAGACTGCCGTGGACGTCGCCGACGCGTTTCGACCGGAGGTGGTCCTCCTCGACATCGGGCTGCCGACGATGGACGGATACGCCGTCTGCCGGCACTTGCGCGCCCAGACGTGGGCGACGGGGCTGATGGCGATTGCGATGACGGGGTGGGGCGCCCCGGAGGATCGACGGCGGGCTGAGGACGCCGGCTTCGACCACCATCTGGTCAAGCCGGTGGACCTGGACGCACTCCGACGGCTACTGGCGACGCCTGTCGATCACACAGGGGCGGGGGACCCGCTTCGGTAGCCTGAACGTTCCGCGACACGCAACCGATACCGCCGGTCAGCAGGTCGCCTCTCGCCGGCGATCGGCACGAACCGAAGCGGCCAAGCTGCGATAGGATGAGCGGGCGCCACCGCCCCAGACCGTGCGAATGCAGATGTCGATGTACCGGGCACTTCTCGACACAGCCAATGTCCGACTGACGCGGGTCATCCCCATCCCCTTCGCGGGCAGCATCGTCGAAGCGGTGCGTGCGTGAGGCGTTGGGGCACGCTGCTGGCGATGGCGGTGACCGCGGTCCGACTGTCTGCAGCCACCGCGGCCTCCGCACAGCCTGCGTCGCCCCCAACGTTCAGGGCCGACGCTCAATACGTCGAAGTTGACGCGGTCGTCACCGACCGGGACGGCCAGGTCGTGCGCGGCCTGACGCGAGATGACTTCCGCGTCCTGGAGGACGGCAAACCCCAAAATATCTCGACGTTCCTGACGGTGGACCTTCCGGTCGACGCGCCGGCCGACCGACCCGTGTCAGCCACAAGGCCGGTCACGCCGGACGTGCAGTCGAACGCGCGCCCATTCGACGGTCGCGTCTATGTCATCGTGCTCGACGATCTGCACGTCGACCCGGCGCGGACGTCCCGCGTGAAGCAGTCTGTCCGACTGTTCATCGAGCGGTATGTCGGTGCTGGTGATCGCGCTGCCGTGATCTTCACCGGCCGAACGGGCGATACGCAGCCGTTCACCAACGACAAGACGCTGCTGCTTGCATCGGTCGACACGTTTCTCGGTCGCAAGTTGCAGTCAGCAACGCTGGCACGCAACGAACGGTACGCCACGGAACGCGCCATCGTCGATGCGGCGCGAGCCCAGGACCCGGGCAGCACCGCGACCGTGCCCTCGTTGGCCGATCCGTATGACGAAGAACGGACGCAGAGCGCCCGCAACCTGCTGGCGTCGCTGCGTGCCGCGTCAGCGTGGTTCGGCGCGGTCCACGGCCGCCGCAAGACGCTCGTGCTGGTCAGCGAGGGCATCGACTACGACCTCGACGAGGTCATTCGCTCCCGCACCTCTACGGGGCCGCCCAGCGCCGCACTGGCGATCGCGGCCGACATCCGCGAGACCCTCGCCGCGACGGCGCGGGCGAATGTGAGCATCTATCCCGTCGATCCACGCGGCCTCACGTCGGCGGGCGAGGAATCCGTTGCTGTCGGCGGCTTTGCGGCCCAGAGCGACCCCAGCAGCGCCATTAGTTCCGCCACGCTCGCCCAAGAACTGCGCCTGTCGCAGGCGAGCCTGCGCTGGCTGGCCGAGGACAGCGGCGGGTTCGCCGCGGTGAATCGCAACGACACGACCGGGATATTCGAGCGCATCGTGCGAGACAGCAGTTCCTATTACGTCCTGGCCTACAACCCAGCGAGCGGAAGTGACGGCAAGTTCCACCGTATCGACCTCGAGATGAAGCGTCCTGGACTGACCGTGCAGGCGCGTCGCGGCTACGTCGCGCCAAACCGCAGGTCTCACCAAGCGCCGAATACCCTGGGGCTCTCGACTGAGCTCTTCGACGCACTGAACAGCCCCGTCTCTGCCGGAGCCCTGCCCATGCGCGTCTTTGCGACGCCGCTCAGGAACAGCCCAAACGACGCATCGGTCGTCGTCGGGGTCGAAGTGGAGGGCAGTGCGCTGAGCCTCGCCAACGGCAGCAAGTTGGACGTGTCGGTAGCGGCCTTCGATACCAAAGGGAGAGTGTTCGGCCCCATCACTGACACGCTCACCCTCACGTTCCGGCCGGATACCCGGAACTCGGTGGAGCAGCGCGGCATCCGCCTGCTGAACCGCCTGACACTCCCATTCGGACGGTATCAGCTGCATGTCGCCGCCCGTGACCGTCAGAGGAATGTCACCGGTTCTGTTGTCTATGATCTCGAGGTGCCGGCTTTCGACAAACAGCCAATCAGCGTCAGCGGGCTGCTGTTGGGTTCTCGCGAGGCGGCGTTGATAGTGACGGCCAAAGCCGACGATCCAATAGCGTCGTTGCTCTCGACCTCGCCGACCGCGGTGCGAACCTTCGGCGCGGACGACGAGCTCACCCTGTTCGCGCAGGTCTACTACCGTCTGGGTAAGCCGCCGCACCCCGTGGAGATGGCGACGTCAATTTCAACTGACGAAGGTCGCGTGGTGTTCGCCGATCGGGTCACGCTCGATTCGAGTGAGCAGAGCGGCGTGATTTCGGTCCACGACTTCCTCGCTCGGGTGCCTCTCGCGGGGTTCGCACCCGGAGACTACATCCTCGCGGTCGAGGCAACGTCTCAGCTGACGCGTGACCGGCCGGCAACGCGGAGGGTGCGTTTCACGGTTGTGCCGCCTGTGGACCGAACCGCCGTCCCCGCGTCCACGACCGCTGCTCGCGGCCCTGACCAGCGACCTGTCTCGATGGATCCCGAATACGCCGAGCTGGTGACGCAGTACCGCCGCGGCAACGTTCAGGCTGCCATCGCATCGCTCGCCACATGGCCCGCCGCGCGCTTCCGCACGCAGGCCAGATCTGATCGCGAGACCACGGGGCTGGACGTGCGGCAGACCGAAGCCGCGGTCATGCTGCATTCGGACGCCGCCATGTTCCTGGCTGCCGTTGATCCGCGATTGTCGCGCCAGCACATCGACGTGGCCGAGGCGCTGGTGACGACGTTGCCAGATGAAGGATCGGCGGGGTTCCGGCAACGGTGGCATGCGTACGCGGTCGGACCGCACCTGATTCAACACGACCTTCACGAGGCGCAACGGTCCGTGGACGAAGGCGTCGGCCGGTTACCGCGTAGTGCCGATCTCCTGCTGATGAAGGGCACGTTGCTGGAGTTGACCGCGCGCTCGGACACCGCAGATTTCCGGGGCAACTGGAGCGCGACGAGCGGCGTCAATCGCATGGCCAGTCCAACCGTCGCCCGAATCGAAGACATGCTGGGGGCCGCGGCCACCATTTATGTGCGGGCGCTGGAGCTCGACCCCTCCCTCACGTCAGCGCGCCTCAGGCTTGGCTGGGTGTACGGCATCAATCACTCGAATGCCCATGCGCGCGAGCAACTTCGTCTGGTGGCCAACGGCAAGTCCAGCCGCGAGCTCCGGTATCTCGGGCACCTGTTCCTCGGCGGGCTCGCCGATATCGAAGGCAACTTCGAGGGCGCCTACAATGAGTACGAGGCGGCGCATGCGATTCACCCAGATGCCCAGTCGGCCTGCATCGCGTTGATGCGCGTCGCCCGCCTGACGGGACGCACCGATCTGGAACAGGAGCTGCTGGCTGGCTATGCCGCACGACTTCGTACCGGCGAAGATCCGTGGTGGTACTTTTCGATGGGTTTCGATCTCGACCTGATGGCCTGGCTACATGCGCGAGTGACCGCACCATGAAGGTGCTGGCGCTGGCCCTGGCCACCCTTCTGGCGCAGGCGCCGACGTTTCGCAGCTCGGTGGACCGCGTCCAGCTGGACGTCTCGGCGACGCGAAACGGACGAACCGTGCCCGGACTCACCGCTCCCGACTTCGTCGTTGCCGACAACGGCTCCGTGCAGGAGATCGAGAGCATCGGCCTCGAGGAGTTGCCGCTGCGGGTGCAACTCGTGCTCGATGCAAGCGGAAGCGTCTCGAACGAGAAGCTCCGGCGACTGATCGATGCCGGCCGGGGCCTGCTGCTTGCGCTGCGGCCATCGGACAGCGCGGGCCTGATCACGTTCTCGACGGCGGTGGACATCAGAGTGCCCATGACGCGCGACATCGAGCAGGTGAGGCGGGCACTGGGCCTGGTGCAGGGGGCAGGCGCCACGTCACTCCGTGACGCCGTGCAGTTGGCACTGGCCATCCCGCCGGCTGTCGACGCCCGCACCGTGGTCATCGTGTTCTCGGACGGCGCGGACACCAGCAGCTGGTTGGGGGATGGTGAGGTGGTTGAGTCGGCCCGTCGCGCCGGAGTCGTGATCCACGTGGTCGCGGTACGTGCGGCAAGCATCGCGTCGCGATTCGTGCCCGATGTGACGGAGGCTGCCGGCGGACGGGTGTTGTCTGCGTCATCCGTGGACGATCTGGGACGGCTGTTCACCAGCGCACTGGACGAGATGCGGGCGCGGTATCTGATTACGTTCGCGCCGCGCTCGCCCACTCCCGGCTGGCACGAGCTGAAGGTGAGCGTTCGCAGGCGTGGCGTCGAGGCCAGGGCACGCTCCGGATACTTCGTAGGCACTCCGAGACAGAATCCCGGTGGTCGCGGTGGGTGAACGTTGCTACTGCTGCTTCATCGACCCGTTGCTGAGCTGTAGCTGCCCCGAATTCGGGAGGCGGTACAACCTTCGCATAGGGGAGTTCCATGTCTGATCCGCGCAACGTCGCACATGCCAAGAAGGTCACGCAGGAGAAGAAGCACGACGGCACGTACACACGTCAGGACGATGCGCCGGCCGTGCAGCCCGGCAAGAAGCCGGCGCAGAAGCACGACGAGCCGGCCGCTGAACCCGACGAGGCCGCAGCAGCGGCGGTGCCGAGCGCGGGTCTTGCGGTGAAGACGCCGGCAACCCTGGAAGGATCGCTCATCGTCCTCGGGAAGCTCAAGGAACTGGAGTTCCACTCGCGTGCGAACCTCGAGCGGCTTGCTGAAGTGACACTAACCGTCGAGGACGAGCTGAAGCAGAAAACGGTCCTCGCTCCGCTCGCCGAGGTCTACTCCGCTCAGAGCGTCGTCCAGACCACGCTGACCTCACTCATCGAGGCTTACAAGACCGAGTGCGACCGCTTGCAAGGTGAGGGTGCGTAGCTGCGTAGCCGATGTCACACCGCTCGTCCAACCCCGGCGCGATAACGGCGAATGAGGTTGTTCGTCGAGCTGTCATGACGCGGCGTTGGTGCGGCAGCGTCCTCCAGCTCCGGCACGATCCGCTGCGCCAGCACCTTCCCGAGCTCCACACCCCACTGATCGAAGGCGTCGATGTCCCAGATCGCCGCCTGCGTGAACACGGCGTGCTCGTAGAGCGCGATCAACGCACCGAGCGTCGCCGGCGTCAGCCGCTGCGCCAGGATCGTGTTCGACGGCCGATTCCCTTCGAACACCTTGTGCGGCGCGAGTGCGTCCGCCACACCCTCAGCCTTCACTTCGTCGAGCGTCTTGCCGAATGCCAGCGCTTCAGCCTGCGCCAGGACGTTCGCCATCAGGAGATCGTGATGGCGCCCGACCGCGTTCAACGGCTCGACGAACGCGATGAAGTCGCACGGCACGAGCCTCGTACCCTGGTGAATCAGCTGGTAGAAGGAGTGCTGCCCGTTGGTGCCGGGCTCGCCCCAGTAGATCGGGCCGGTCTCGTAGTCGACGCGCTCGCCGTCGAGCGTGACGTGCTTGCCGTTGCTCTCCATCGCCAGCTGCTGGAGATAAGCCGGGAACCGCTTCAGGTACTGCTCGTACGGCAGCACCGCGATCGTCGCGGCGCCGAGGAAGTCGGTGCACCAGACTGTGAGCAGCCCCATCAGCACCGGAAGGTTCGCTTCGAACGGCGCCGAGCGGAAGTGCTCGTCCATCTGGTGGAAGCCATCGAGCATCTCGCGGAACCGCTCCGGACCGACCGCCAGCATTGTCGAGAGGCCGATCGCCGAGTCCATCGAGTAGCGCCCACCGACCCAGTCCCAGAACCCGAACATGTTCGCAGTGTCGATGCCGAATGCCGTCACTGCCTGCGCGTTGGTGGACACCGCCACGAAGTGCTTCGCGACCGCCGCGGTATCGCCGTCGAGCCGTTCGAGCAGCCACGTCCGCGCCGTCATGGCGTTTGTCATGGTCTCCACCGTCGTGAAGGTTTTCGACGAGACGATGAAGAGCGTGTCGGCCGCATCGAGGTCGTGCACGGCCTCCGCGAAGTCGGTGCCGTCGACATTGGAGACGAACCGCAACGTCAGTGAGCGGTCGCTGTAATGCCTGAGCGCCTCGTACGCCATCACGGGACCGAGGTCCGACCCGCCAATGCCGATGTTGACGATGTTGCGGATGCATCGGCCGGTGTGACCGGTCCAGGCGCCGCTGCGGACGCGGTCGGCGAAGGCGCTCATGCGATCGAGCACCTCGTGTACGTCCGCCACCGCGTCCTGCCCGTTGGTGACGATCTGAGAGCCCCTCGGCGCGCGCAGCGCCACGTGCAGCACAGCGCGGTTCTCTGTGATGTTGATCCGCTCTCCACTGAACATCGCGTCGATCTTCCTGCGCAGCCCGCATTCCTCCGCGAGCGTGAGGAGCAGCCTCAACGTCTCGTCCGTGATGCGGTGCTTCGAGTAGTCGAGGAAGAGCCCGGCCGCCTCAGCGGTCATGCGCTCGCCACGGGTGGGATCGGCGGCGAACAGCGTCCGCAGGTTCTCGGTGAAGGTGCCGTGGTGGGCAGCCAACGCCTGCCAGGCCGGCCGCGAGGTGAGGCGGTTCTCGTGCGAGCTGTGCGCAGTCATGAGCTCTAGGCTATCGCGAATTCACGCGACAGCCGAGCCCCCCGTGGCTTCGGATCTCCTACCTGGGTCCGAGTGACGACGCTCCGAGGTCGTCGAGGGTGTCGGGCGGCGGCGCCTCACTGAACAGAATGAACGAAGACGACTGTCCATGATTGAAGTAGCGGGCGCTCGAGCCGGCCAGCTTGTCCGAGCCCTGGATTTCGGGGCCTCCGACAACTTGCGGATACCAGCCCTGGTCGTTCGCGATGATCAGTTTCGGCATGACCCACGACTGGGGACGCTCGAGCGCGGTCGTGTAGGTCATGTAGATGCCGCCGGGGTCGTAGTTGCCGCCGCGCGACCGGCTCATGAGCACGATGTACTTCTGCAGATCGACGTTCCAGTGTACGGACGGACCCCAGAAGCCGTTGTTCGCGTCACTGGTCCACGACACCTGGCGGGAGTCGTGGAAGATCGCGACGCTCCGCCCGCCGATGCCCGAGGCGGCCCAGGCCTCGCCGTCCCACTTCATCACCGCAGACTCGCCGGAGAACCGGTCGAGCGGCCGATCACGATCGATCCACAGCATCCGTCCAAGAGAAATGCCCTGTTCCTCGAGATCGCCGCCGTAGCTGGAGAACAGGAAGTAGAGGTACTGCTCGTCGGGGTCCTGATGGCGATCGAGCATGACCGAGAAGTCGCCCACTCCTCCATTGGTGACCGGGTGGTCGGTTTCGCAACTCACCGTGCCGTCGCGCGGCGTGATGACGATGCCGAGGTCCGTCCATGTGTCGCCGTTGTCGTCCGAGATCGCCTCGCCGATCTGCGGCCAGAGCCGCACGCCCTGCGGGCAGTCCGTGGGAATCTCGTTGTGGTAATAACCGTAGAGCCGTCCTGAGTCGTCGTCCCTCACGACCGACTCGAGCCACCGGCCGCTCCCGATGTCGTCCGTGTACTGCATGCCGAGCGTGTCGTCGCCGTTCGACGAGGTGGCATCTTCGAGGCGCGAGCCGGCAGCGCGGGACGTCTGTCCGTCAACCGAGTTGAAGACAAGGAGTTCTTGACCGACCCAGACGACCGGCGAGTTCGAGTCCGTGGGGTTCGGAAAGCCTAGCGGACGAGCCGGCACGAAGGACACGTTCAGGTTGTTGGCGGGCCGGGGCGGTTCAATCGGAATCTGGGCGAATGCGACCGATTCAAGGCTGCAGACAAAGCTCATCGTCGCGGACAACGTGACGATCGTCGAGCGAATCCGGGATGACGGCATTGCGGGTTAGACCGGAACGCGGCGACGTTCGTCAGATCGCTCTGGCCTGGACCTGCGGTACCATCGCGCCGTCGCACGATGCCTCCATCTGATCACAGCCCGCTGCCGCCTCGACGCATCCACATCGGTCACCACTTCTTCGGATCGGGCAACCTCGGCGACGACCTGATGCTGGGCGGATTTCTGCGCCGTGCCAGCATGATGATGCCGGGCGTCACCTTTACGTGCTGCACGCCGTTCGACCGCGCATCGCAAATGCTGCGATTCCCCGAGGTGGCCTGGCTGTCCTACGAACCCGCCGTTCGCCGACGCGCCATCGACGAGTGCGAGGCGTGGCTGGGCGTTGGCGACACGCCGTTCCAGACCGATGTCGGCAGCTGGTTCCTCGATCACCTCCGCGAGGAGGTGGTCATGTGCGACGGTGCCCGCAAGCCAATGTTCTTCGTGGCCGTGGGGATGAACAACCGTCAGGCTCTGGACCACCCGTCCACTCGAATCATTGCTGAAGCGGCCAGGCACATCTGGACGCGCGACCCGGAGTCGGCACGCGGACTGCGGGTGCTCCTGGGTGAGGAGCGCGTCACAGTGGCCGCCGACCTTGCCCACCTTCACCTCGCCGCCGCGGTCCCGGCGGCCGTCGAGCCTGGCACGCTGGCCTTCCTGCTCAACTTCGAAGACCGCCACGCCTTCACGGTTGACGCCATCGTCGATACGATGGCTCGTACCAGTCATTGCCGGCACCTGTGGCTGGTGCAGGAAGTGCGCGTGTTGCCGGGTTCGGAACGCGACCTGTATCGGCAGTTGCCCGCGGCGGCCCGCGCCAGGCTCGACGTGCGCATGCCCGATTACGCGCGGTCGTCAATGGCGACGCTGCTGCGGTCGTGGGGCAACCCGCACACGCTGGTGACCAGCCGCTATCACGGCGCACTCGTCGGTGCCTGGGGCGGAGCACGCACGGTGGTCATCGAGCGGAACGACAAGCTCACGGGCGCCGTGGCACAACTCGGGTTGGCGAGCGTCGCGCACCTGCGCAGCGCCGGACCCTTGTGCGATCGACTCGAGGAGGCACAACCGAGCGGGCGGCCCGCGCTGGAGCTGCTGGCACGCACGGCCGAAGCGGCGGTGGACGCCTGCCTTGCGGTCGTTGCCCGTCTCTAGCCGGGTCATCTCGATGTGTGTCGCTGCCGATCGTCAGGCGCTCAGATGCTGTCGGCAGGGTTCGATGCCATGATAGACGGCGTATGCCTTCAGCGCGTCATCGACCTGCCGTCCAACGCGCAGGATGGTGCCGCGCGACTAACCCGGACTGCGTTGCGGGTAGCGACCGCTGATGCGCATCCTCGCGAGCAACCCCGATAATCTCGGCGACCTGGTCCTTCGACAGCCGCTCTACGGCGCGCTGATCGCCGACGGCCACGAGCTGGCGCTGGTCGTGCGCGGTGTCGCGGCGCCGCTCGCGCGCCTCCTCGTCCCGCAGGCCGCGCTCCTCGTGCTCGACGTCAACCCCTACGATCCGTCATTCAGCGCTGAAGTGCCCGAGGTCGTGCAACTCGTGGCCGAGGCGAAGGCGTTCGGTCCGGAACTCTTCTGCGTCGCGCCATACCAGCGGACGGCGATCGATGAACTGCTGTCGCACTCGCTCGAGGGCTGCTCGGTGGTGGCGATGAACGGCGCGCTCTTCTCCGGTCATGTCGATGCCGGACTCGAGCCGCACTCGAACCTCCGCTGCGAACGCACGGTCGAGGTCTTGCGCGACAGTCACGAGACTCACAAGAATGAACAGCTTGCCGCGGCTATCCGAGGCAAGGCGGCACCCCTACCTGCGCCTCGCCTCATCATCGGCCAGGACGATGAGCGGGCGGCACTCGCCGTGCTGGCCGAGCACGGGCTCACGCCTGGGAGCTTCTGGGTCTGCTGCGTCGGCTCCAGCGCGCATTACGCCGGGCGCCAGTGGCCGGCTGACCGATGGGCCGAGGTGCTGGCCACGGCGATCATGCGCCATGGCCGACGATGTCTGTTCATCGGGATGCCGGACGAACAACCGACGACGGAGCACGTTCGCGGCCTGATGGGCGCGACGGTTTCGTCCACTATCGACCGCTGCGCGGCGCCGCTCCCGCTGAACGTGCTCGCCGCGGTGATGGCGCAATCGGCCGGGTACATCGGGCGCGATACCGGCCCGATGCATCTGGCGGCGGCAGTGGGCACACCGGTGGTGACCCCCTTCGGCGGCGGACACTGGCCGCGCTTCACACCGGTCGCGGTCGGCGGCTCGGTGGTCACCCTGAACGTGCCGTGCCGTGGGTGCGACTGGGTGTGCCCGTTCACCGAGTCGCACTGCATCTCGCAGGTCCCCGCAGCGGCCATCGCTACTGCCATCGATCTGATGATGGCAGCGCCGAGCCAGGGGCTCACCATCCAGGTGCTTCAGCCGGATGCGGCGCTGTTGGGGCAGATGGCGCGTGAGGCTGCCACGACGGCACACCACCTTCGCCGCACACTCGGGGTCACGACCCGCGCGCTCACCGGATCGTCCGGCGCGCTGCAGTTGCTGACGCTCGCCACCGCCCGCGAGACGGCCGCGCTCTCCAGCCGCCTGATCGAACTCGAGCTGTCGAGCCAGGCTCGGGAGACGCGGCTGCGAGGGGCGCTCGACGAGCGGGCGCAGGAGGTGGCCGCACGTGACGCGGAGCGGCAGACATTCGTCGACATCGTCGCGGACCTCTCGACCGCACATGAGGAACTCGAACAGACGCTGGCCGCGGCACGCGCCACCAGCGGCACCCTCGCCGCCGAACGCGACGGGCTGCGGACCGCGTGGCACGCCGAACGCGCGACTCTGCTCGACATCATCACTGACGTCTCCGAGCCACACCAGACGCCGCCGGCACCGGTTACGCCGCAGTGGCACCCACACGCGATTCGACAGCCGCCACGCAGTCTGAAGCGCGCACTGCGCTCTGCCTTCCGCCGGCTGCGAACGGCCCGCGGCCGTCGACTGGCAGAACTACGCGCGCTGATCCGCGAAGGCATGGCGCTGCTGCGGCGCAGGCTCCGTCTCATACTCCGATGACTACACCCACACCGCTCGTCACCCCGCGACTGCCCGCGACCTTGCCCGACGGCGAACCCTGGCCGAAGATCTCCATCGTCACTCCGTCGCTCAACCAGGGGAGGTTCGTGGCGGAGACCATCCGCTCCGTGATCGACCAGGGCTATCCGAACGTCGAGCACATCGTGATGGACGGCGGATCGACGGACGGCACCCTGAGCATTCTTCGCGAGTACGCGGCCGCGCTGGCCGTGGTGGTCAGCGAGCCCGATTCGGGGCAGAGCCAGGCGATCAACAAGGGCATGGCGCGCGCGACGGGCGACATCCTGACGTGGCTGAACAGCGACGATCGGCTCCCGCCTGGCGCCCTGGCCGCCGCGGCGTTCGCGTTCCACACGTCGGGCGCCGAGATGATTGCCGGCGCGTGCGAGCTGTTCTCGGGCGAACAGCGACTTGGTGTGCACCTGACGTCGTGCGCGGACGGTCCGTTGCCGCTCGACGACCTGCTCGACCTCGACGGCGGATGGAACGCCGGGCAGTTCTTCTACCAGCCGGAGGTCTTGTTCCGGCGGTCGGTGTGGGAGCGGGCGGGGGCGCACGTCGACGAGTCGCTGTTCTACAGCATGGATTACGAACTCTGGGTCCGCTTCGCCGAGGCTGGGGCGGCGCTGCACGTGATCGGCCGGCCCCTGGCGCAGTTCCGGGTGCACGACGACCAGAAGACGCACGACCCCTCCCGATTCAGGGCTGAACTCGTGACCTGCCGGGACGCATACGTGCGCAAGAGCGGTCGCACGCTGCGGTCGCGCCCCGTGCCCGCACGGCCACGGCAGCAGTTGCGCGTGGCCCTGGTGAACGACCTCGGATTCGAGTACGGCGCCGGCCTGGCCCACCAGCGGATCGCCGAATCGCTGGCGCTCGCCGGGCACGAGGTCGTGCCTGTCTCGTGCACGACCCAGGACACAGCCGGCGTCCGCACCGTGCAGACGAGCGACGCCGTGGCGCGAGCGGTCGAGGCCTCGGAGCCGGACGCCGTCTTCGTGGGCAATCTCCACGGCGCCGGAGCCGAATCCGGCCTCATCGCGACGCTGGCGGCGCGGTGGCCGACGCTGTGCGTCCTGCACGATTTCTGGCTGCTGACCGGACGCTGTGCCTATCCGGGCGACTGCACCCGTTACCTGCAGGGCTGCGACGCGTCATGCCCGACCGCCACGGAGTATCCGGCACTCGAGCCCGCCCGCATCGGGCCGGCGTGGGCCGGCAAACGCGCGCTGCTCGATCGGGGGCAGCCGGTGCTGCTCGCCAACTCCGACTGGACTGCCGCCTTGGCGCGCGAGGCGCTGGGCGCCTCCCATCCCATCGAGTCCATCCGGCTGCCGTGCCCCACCGACATCTTCCGGCCGCGCGATCGGCAGGCGGCCCGCGCAGCGCTTGGGCTGCCGCAGGACCGCTTCATCGTGCTGTCAACATCGGAGTTTGCGGATGCGCGCAAGGGGACAGCGGTGCTCTTCTCGGCGCTCAGGTCGGCCGCTCTCGCCAATCTGCTGGTGGTCAGCACGTCCTACTCGGAGCCGGAGCCTGGCATCTGCGAAGGCGTCGACCTGATCCGCCTCGGCTACCTCCGTCAGCCCGAACAACTGGCGTTCGCCTACGCCGCCGCCAATGTGATGGTCAGTGCCAGTGCGCAGGAAACGTTCGGCCAGGTCTTCATCGAAGCGGCCGCCTGCGGCGTTCCAGCCATCGGGTTGCCGACGTCGGGCGTTCGGGAGGCGGTGGTGAACGGCGTGACCGGTCGCCTGGCCGCAGCCATGACGGCCGCGGATCTGGCGGAGGTCATTCAGGAACTGCACCACGACCCGGACGCGCTCGGTCGCATGGGTGCCTGGGCGCGGCTGCACGCCGAGAACGAGTATTCGCCGATGGCCGCCTACCGGACGTTGTTCCTAGCCATGTGGCGGCAGGGGATTGTCCAGCGCAGCGACATGCACAGGAAGATCGGCTTCCTGACTGTCTGCCCGCCAGTGGCGGATCCGACCCTCCCGCGTGTGGCGGTCCACGCGTCTGCCGCACTGTGCCCCGCTGAAGGACCGGTGCCCGAGCATGGCCTGGGGGTGTTTCAGTGGGCGACCGGACCCGTGACGCGGCTCGAACTGAGCGCCGACGAGGCCGGTTCGCACCTGGTGGCCATCAAGTACCGCTCAGTGCATCAGGGGCAGCGTGTACGACTCGACGTGAACGGGTCGCCCGTGGGCGACTACACGCTTCAGGAGACCGGGTTCAAGAAAGATCGCTGGTTGGTGTGCACGGCCATGCTTCGTCGTGGCCTCAACGAACTGGACCTGCACTTTACCCGTTGGTACGCACCGCATGAGAACACGCGGCCGCTCGCGCTGATCGTCACGCAGACCTTCCATGTGCCGAACGCCCGCCCGCCGGCTGTCAACGCCTGAGCGAGTCATTGCCGCGCGAGCGGTCGCGGCCGGCAATTCTGCATCGCCCGACACCCGTCAGCGAGGGATCGCATAGCGCCCCGCCTGGCCGCGGAGCCGCACGGCGGTAAGGTTCCGAAGGCTGCGCGGCGGGCATGCCGGCGGCATCGCTGGTAAAGTGGGCGCACTTGGGCGCGGCCACCGTGCTGGGTCTCATTGCCGACGCTCTCCGCGCTCCGGCTGTCATGAGCACTGCGCTGCGCTTGACGAGGTGTGTCTGTGGCCAGTCTGGCTCTCCGTCCGGCGCTGCTCCCTGTGGCGGTGTGTGGCGTCCTTCTTGGAGGATGGCTCGGGTCCTCCCCGAGCGTCGTTCAGGCTCAAGTCCAGCCGGCGTCGGGGGGTAGCGGTCTGACGCCTGTGTTCGTGCCGGCGGCCGGATTCGCGGAGTCGGCGCAGGGGGCCGACCTGCCACCAGCCAGGGCGGGCGGCCGCGCGGCGCACGGAGCAGTCGAGGGTGTGCCGGCGGCGCCAGAGGCGATGCGCCTGCAGGACGCGACGCCAGGCGATGGTGTCGACGGGGCGTTGCAGGTGTTGCCGCCCGTCGCGATTATCGCGCCGCCCAACGTCAGCTTCGACGGGTTGAGCAACGCCAACAACTTCGCCGCCTTCGGCATCTGGCCACAGTGGCCGGACCCGGTCGGCGACGTCGGCCCGAACCACTACGTGCAGATGGACAACTACCTTGCTCGCGTCTTCACGAAGGCGGGCGCAACGTCGAAGACGTTCGATTTCAGGGATCTGTTCACGACCGGTGCCTGCGCCGTGTACGCCACCAACGAGAAGATGGTGCAGTACGACTCGATGGCCGACCGCTGGATTCTTGGCGGGTTTGCCTACGTCAACGCCACCACGCCGCCCTACCACGCGTGCTTCGCGGTATCGAAGACCAGCAGCCCCACCGGCGCGTACTATCTGTACGACTTCGTCCTGCCCGGCAACGAGTATCCGTTCCTCCCACGCCTTGGGGTCTGGCCGGACGGCTACTACATGAGCGTCGGGCAGTCCCTAAATGGCGTGACGAGGGACGGCAGCGGCGTCTACGCGTTCGATCGCCGCAAGATGCTGGCGGGCGACCCCAAGGCAGGGATGATCTACTTCAACCTGCATCCCTCGTCCTTCAGCGCCGGGTTTGGCGGCATTCTTCCGTCGGACTTCGACGGCGTCACCGCCCCGCCCGAGACCCGCCCGAACACCTTCGCTGTAGCGGTGGCCACGGAATTCGGCTCTTCCGCGGATGGCCTGTTCCTGTTCGACTTCCACGCCGATTTCAACATCCCCGGAAACTCGACGTTCACGAATCGCCCGGAGTCTCCGTCTGGTACTCCGCTGGCCGTGGCCGCGTTCGATCCCACGACGCCTTCCGGGGACCTCAATGGCGTGGACATCCGGCAACCTGCCCCAGCCACCGATGCCAGCGGCCTCAACGCCTATGCGGGTGTACTGACGGGCCGCCTGCAGTACCGGAGCAACGGCACGGTGGAGTCGCTGGTGCTGTCGCATACCACCGGTGCGCCAGCGTCGGCCGCGCTGGGCACATATCGCCCCGGCGTGCGCTACTACCAGTTGACCCGCACGATCGACAGCGGCTCCTTTGCCGTGCTCGAGCAGGCCACTTACGCACCGGCCGACGGCGTCAGCCGCTGGCTGCCGAGCGCCGCCACCGACAACCAGGGCAATCTTGCCGTCGGATTCTCTGCGGCCAGTACGTCCGTCTACCCATCGGTGCGCTACGCGGGCCGCCTGGCCGGCGACCCGGCCGGAGGGCTGTTCCAGGGCGAGAACACGCTGGTGGCCGGCTCCGGCGTGCAGACCAACACGACGTGGCACGAATGGGGGCGCACCAGCACGTTGTCTGTGGATCCTGTGGACGACTGCACGTTCTGGTTCTCGAGCGAGTACTACAGCGCGGCGAGCCAGGCGGCCAATGATGTTGGCTGGCTCACCCGCATTGGCAGCTTCAAGTTTCCAGGTTGCACACCGCCGCCAAGCGGCACGCTGCAGGGCGTGGTCACCAACGCCAGGACGAATGCGGGCTTGTCCGGAGCGCTGATCACCACGTGGAACGGTTTCCAGACCTTCAGCACCGGCTACAACCCGTACTCGCTCAGGCTGCCTCCTGGCGACTACTACCTGAGTGTGTCCCTTCCGGGGTTCCAGGGGGAGGGGCCGGCCTTCACGATCACCAATGGCGGCACGACGACGCTCGACGTGGCGCTCCAGCCACTGCCCGTGATCTTCCAGAACGGCGCGGCCGTCACTGCCGAAAACTTCGCGCCGCAAAACGGGCAGGTTGAACCGGGCGAGACTGTGACGATGGACTTCACGCTGCACAACGAAGCCACGGTGTCGGGTGCCTGGACAACGAACCTGATGGCAACGCTGCTGCCAACCGGTGGCGTGCTCGAGCCGTCGGCTCCAGTGAGCTACGGGTCGATCCTTCCCCTCGGTTCTGCCACACGCGCGTTCAGCTTCCGCGCAAACGGCCTGCTGGCCTGCGGCACGTCGCTCACGGCCACGCTGCAACTGACCGACAGCACTTCGTTCTCGTACGGCAGCTACCCACTGTCGTTCGCCATTCCGCTGGGCGCCATCAGCAACGTCACGACACTGCAGAACTTCGACGGGGTGGTGGCGCCAGCGCTGCCGGCCGGGTGGGTGGCGGCGAACGCGCCAGGTGCGGCGCCGTTGTGGGTGACAACCACGACTACGCCAGACACGGGGACCAACGCCGCCTATATCAACGACCCTGCGGCCGTGAGCGACAAGCGGCTCGACTCCGCCGCGTTCACGCCGACGCTGGGTGCGGCGGTCACCTTCAGGCAGAGGTACAACCTGGAAGCAACCTACGACGGCGGCGTGCTGGAGATCAGCATCAACGGCGGGGCGTTCACCGACATCATCGCGGCCGGAGGCTCGTGGATCGCGGGTGAATACGACTCCACCCTGATCAACCCGATCAACCCGCTTGGCAACGGGCGCCGGATGTGGAGCGGCACGTCGGCCGGGTACATCACCACGACCGTCGCCCTGCCGGTGGCGGCAGCCGGCCAGCCGGTGAAGCTGCGGTTCAGGATGGGCAGCGACGCGTACACGGGCGGCGGCGGCTGGTGGGTGGATTCGCTGGCCCTGTCGTCGGGACGCACCTGCGCGCCAGTGCCGGTATTGAGCGGCAACGGAAGCGCCATCACCGCCGAGAGCTTCGCGCCTGCCAACAACGCGGTCGATCCCGGTGAAGTGGTGACGGTCAATCTGGGTCTTCTGAACAGCGGCAATGCGGCCACGTTCAATCTGCAGGCGACGCTGCTGCCCACGGGCGGCGTGCTCGAGCCCACGGGCCCGGTCAGTTACGGAGCCATCGGCCTCGGCGCGAACAACACCAGGTCGTTCACGTTCCGCGCGAACCCACTGGCCGCATGCGGAGCGCCGCTCACGGCTTCGCTGCAGCTCACCGACGGCGTCATCGGCCTTGGCACTGTCACGTTCCCGATAACAGTCGGGGGCGGGCCGCTGCCATCGAGCAGCTACAACTTCGACAACGATGTGGCGCCGACGCTGCCGGCAGAGTGGGTGGCCACGGTTGCGGCAGGCTCTCCGAGCGGGCTGTGGTTCCTGGCATCAGGCTCGACCGACACTGCGCCCAACGCGGCGGGCGTGTCCGTCCCCAGCACCGTCGCCGACCGGCGCCTGACGTGGACCTACTCCCTCCCGATGCCGGCGGCTGTGCGCGTGGTGTTCCGGAACTACTACTACTTTCAGGCAGGGTTCGACGGCGGCGTGCTCGAGATGAGCATCAACGGCGGTGCCTTCACCGACATCATTACCGCCGGCGGTGTGGTCGTGAGCGGAGGATACACGGGGACGATTTCGCCCAGCTTCGGCAACCCGCTTGCGGGCCGCAGCGCGTGGACAGGCGACTCGGGAGGAGACTGGGTCACCACGTCGATCAACCTGCCGGCCGGCACGGCCGGGCAGAGTGTGGCGTTCCGCTTCCGCATGGGCAGCGACAGCAGCGTCAGTGGCCTGGGCTGGTGGGTAGACACGTTCAGGCTGGAGCGGCAGTCGTGTGTGCCGCAGGCCGGGGAATTGATGCGCAATGGTGACTTCGCCGGCGGCGCGGACGGCTCGGATAACTGGCTCAAGTTCGGGCTTCCCGACATGACCTACATGCCGTGGAACGTGACCGGCGGCGTCTTCCAGTTCTACAAGGCCACGGGCGGCACGCAGGCGGTCGCGTTCCAGAACACCGGCGTGCCGGTGCCGACGAGCACGCCGCTCGAGGCGTCGTTCGAGATCGGCAACTCGACGACGGCGCGCAAGCGGATCAGCGTGTTGATGCACGACAGCAACTTCACTGACCTCAGCGTCTGCACCTTCTGGCTGGGGCCCGGCGCGCCGCTCACCACGTATCGCATGCGCACGCACACGACGCAGGCCTGGAGCAACGCCACGATCTCGTTCTACGCGGCGACCGCGGGCAACGAAGGCGGCGGCTACTACCGGCTGGACAACGTGTCGCTCAGGTACGTGTCGGCGAATTCCGCGTCGCGCACCGAGTGCGTTGATCCGACGGCGCCAACATCGGGCGGCGTGACCAGTCTCGAGTTGCTGACCAACGGCGGCTTCGATGGCGGCACGACTGCACCCTGGAACACGTTCGGGAACCTGACGTCCCAGCTGAACGCCGGCGTGTTCGAGTTCTTCAAGCTGGCGGGCCAGCCCTCGGGCGTGTTGCTCCAGGGAACTGGCGCGAGCCTGGCCAGCGCCCAGCGCACCTACGCGTCGTTTCAACTCGGGAACAGCAGCGGCGTCCGGCAACGCGTCACTGTACTGCTGCACGAGACCGACTTCAGCGACCTGAGCGCGTGCACGTTCTGGTTGCCTCCGGCGCTGCCGCTGGCAACCTACGCGATGCGCGCGTACGCGACGAAACCCTGGACGAATGCCACCCTGTCCGTCTACCCCTCAACTGTCGGGGTCGCGCCGACGAACCAGTGGCTGCGGCTGGACAACGTCAGCCTGACGAAGACGACCGCGGCGATCACGGGCACGGAGTGCGTCGAGCCGTTGTCGGTCCCGTTCTGACCGGCGCCCGCACGCCACGCCAGGGCTACGGCACGAAGATGCGGGTGACGGTCCAGTAGGCGCCGACCAGGGCGATGGCACACGACGCCGGCTGCACCACGTAGCGGCGATAGCGATCCTGGCGAGTCGCCCAGTGCGCGACGAGCAGCGACGCCCCGGCAATCACCGTGAGTTGGCCAGCCTCGACACCGACGTTGAAGGCGATCAGACCGGTGAGAAATTCCGACCTGGGTAGTGCCAGTTCCCGCAGCACACCCGCAAATCCCAGACCGTGCAGCAGGCCGAACCCGAAGACCAGCGCCACACGCCACGGTTGCAGCTCCGACGCAACCAGGTTCTCGACCGCCACGTAGACGATCGACACCGCAATCAGCGGTTCGACGATGGAGGCCGGCAGCGAGACGACGCCGTACAGCGCCAGACCCAGCGTGATCGAGTGCGCGACAGTGAAAGCGCTCACTTGCCAGAGCATCGGACGCAGCCCTCGCCCGAACAGGAAGATCCCGAGCACGAACAGAATGTGGTCGAGCCCCTTGGGCAGGATGTGCGTGAAGCCGAGGCGGACGTAGGTCAGGGCTACTGCGGTTCGCGTCGGAGCGGCGCGGTGGTCGAGGAGCGGGAACGGCTGCGCGGCCTGGCCGCCTTCCAGCCACTCGACTCGTTCCGCTGCGCCACCCGCCGGCTTGAACGTGACGGCATACGACGCCGACGTCAGGTCGTAGCTCCAGCTGATGTTCTGTGCCCCCGCCGGCACCTGGCCGCGGAGCCGTACGACGACCGTGGGTGGCCTCAGGGCGCTCTCGGGGTCGGCGTCTGCCTCGCTGCGAACCGTGTCGAACGTGGGTCCGGCCAGCGAGCCATCGAAGCGCAGCGAAACGTGCGCCAGGAACGCCGGCGCGAGCGCTGCGATCCGCGACCGATAGTCGTCGCGCGCCACGCTCCCCGATCGCACCTGCCCACTCGACGTCTCGAGCCGCGCCAGGAGCGCGGCGGCATCGGTCGCGACATCCACGACGTATGCGCCATCGCCAGTGAGCGTAATGACGACGTGCGAGGTGCCGATCTCGTGCGCGTCGGCGCGCGGGGCAGCAACCGACAGCAAGCCGACCAGCATCGCGCTGCACAGCCGTCCTCGAACCGCGGCCGACGCACGCGGTCTAGGAGCGCGCATGGGACTCGGGCAGGTCGAACGATGTCGACGCCCAGAAGCTGCGCCAGTCTGCACCGGACGCAGCCGGGGCTGCGACCATATGGACCGCCTTCACCAGCCACGTACCGCCGTGCGGAAACACGAAGGTGACGCGGCCTGCTTTGTCGGTTCGTGCCGACAGCCGCTGTGACGGGTTCCTCGCGCTGACCGCAATGACGAGTGCACCGGGTTTCACCTTCCCCTCGTAGGTCAAGACAAACGGCAGGCGCTCGCCCGCCGTCGCGGCATACGGATTGTGCTCGGCCAGCAACTCCAGCGTCAGGCCAAGCCGGCTGTCGGACTGCGCCGACGAGGTGTCGCCGCTGGCCAGCAACGTCTTGGCGCAGCGAACGAACAGTTCGCGGGCAGTCTTGCGTGGCCTCGAGGGATCAGCCATGACATGGCGAATTTCGTCGAGGCCCTCTTCACCGAGGTACTGCTCGAACTTGCCGGGCGGGAGTTCGATGGCGCGCGGCTGGCTCTGGTAACCGACCACCAGCAGGCCAGGTCCATCAACTTTCAGGATACCGGCCGGGTCGCCGCCGTCACGCCCGGGCACCGGCTTCTGGCCAGGGCCCTGGGCGACGACGAAGCGCTCAATCGCGGCAGGCTCCCGGGGAACGGGGTCGCCAATCATGTCCTGTCCCACCAGCAGGCGGAGGCCGACGAGCGACCCGGGCCTGGGATGGAACGCGGAAGGGTCGATCCAGAAATCGTGCGCGGCGCTCCGCACGGTCATCCCGGCCAGGCAGGCGGCCACGACGACGGCGGCACGCCCGCGACGAACACCGACCAGCAACAGATTCATGATGGCGACTCCGTTCCTCGAGGCAGAACGACTACGGGTGTGTCGGCGCCGGCGAACCCGAGACGGGGGTCTGCAGGTAGGGGAACGACGGGCGGAACAACCGGAACGCCACGTCGGACGTTGTCAGGCCGTCCATGGTGTAGCCGATCGTCGCATTGACGAGCGCTCCGTCCGTGTACGGCAGGCTTCCGGACGGCGCCTGTGCCGGGGGCAGCAGCACACCCATTTCGGCGCGGAGCGCGATGTCGACGACATCATCGCCCGGGCGCCGACCGTTGGGGAAGCCGGCCAGGTCGCCACCGAGCACACCCAGCGAGTTCTGCGCGGCGGGCGCCTTCGCTTCGATGCTCGTGTTCAGCCGAAGCATCTCGGCCGGCTTCACCTGCGGCGGCATGTTGAGGCCGGAGACCCCAGTCAGGAACACCGCGACGAGGTCGGTGCGCGGCGTGGTCGGTGGGGTGACGCCGAACAGCGCCTGCAGCAGTGCCGGCAGCGTCGGGTTCGTCACGTAGGCGGCAAACTGTGCGTCGTCTTTCGGCTCGCTCGCATTGAACGTGTCCTTGTCCTTCAACCCGATGACCACTTCGTTCACGAGCGGATTACCGAGGCGAGAGACCTGCGTCAGGTGACGGAGACGACCTTCGCCGCCATCGTCGTTGGCGTCGCGACCATCACCCTTGCCACTGTCGACATCCTTCATCGTGCTGGTCGTCGTCCATCCGCCGACGATGGGCTGACCGGGACGTGTGAGGCAACCGGCGGGGAGGTCGAGCGCCAGCGTCGTGACGTTCTTGTCGGCCAGGTTGTTGATGCGCGAGTCGCGCGCGCCGAGCGGGTTGTCGTTGACCAGGTCGAACGTCTCGGCGAGGTTCACCACGAACCCCTCCCGACGCTGTCCGACGAACACTCTGCCGCCCGCCGCGCACCCAGGGACGCTCACCGGGTAGATGTGCTGGTCGGCGTAGCTGCTGTAGGGGCCGGTGAACGACTTGTCGCCGATGCGATCGGCCGGCTTGATGAAGGTGACACCGCCCGTGGCAGCGTTGGTGACGGCCTGACGTTTACCCGTCCGGCGATCGCCGGTGATCATCGTCACGGTGTAGCTTTCGATAACGTTGAGGGCCGCGGTGTCGGATACGCCAGGACCAATCGGTCCGATGTTCACGAGCGGTACCGCGACATCCTTGCCGCCGATGTTCAGGGGGATATCCTTCGGGGTGTTCTTGAAGCGGAACTGAAACGTGAGGTCTTCCCGCGCGTCGCCGTCATTGTCGAGGTGAATCTCGTACACGGCGTCCGGATCGAGCATGAAGAAGTTGGGACCGCCGTAGGCGTCCTGCAGTGGCAGGTAGTTGGCGAGCAGCGTGACGAAGCCTGTCCGTCCGGGTTCGTAGCTGTTGAAGAGGTAGAAGTCGCTTCCGTCGAGCTTTGGCGTCTTGGTAATGCCGGGCGCCTCGCGGTGGCTGGATGCGTGCAGTCCGACGCCGACGAGCGATGCCGTCAGCACCGCCATTCCGAGTCTTCGCGTTGAATCGTTCATCAAAGAATCCTCCCTGTGCTCTCACTACGGCGGAGCCCGGGTTTTGGATTGGATCGATGAGCGGGGTGGCGTTCGGCACACGCCGGCCCGATAACCTCCATTGGTAAGGACGGACGCCAGTGCAGTAAGCCGGCGGATGCGAAGACCGATATAATCCAGCCCGCCTGGATAGCCACTCTCACAACTCTGACTGGATTCCAACATGGCCGAGGAACTCCGCGACAGCCTTGCGATCAGCGCGCGCAGCGAAGCCTTTCGCGAAAAGTTCTTTCCGGATGCCGCGCAGGACCAATGGAACGACTGGCGCTGGCAGTTGCGCAATTCACTGAAGACCGCCAGCGCGTTGGCCCGCGTCTTCAGGCTGTCGTCTGACGAAACGGAGGCCTTGCAGCGCAATCGGGACTCCCTTCCTGTCGCGGTCACTCCTTACTACGCCAGCTTGCTCGACCCCGACCATCCGCAGCAGGGACTTCGCCGGACCATGCTGATGGCGACCCAGGAGTTCGTGCGGACACCGGACGAATCGGTCGACCCGTTGAGCGAGGATGCAGATAGTCCCGTCCCAGGGCTGGTGCACCGGTACCCGGACCGGGTGCTGTTTCTCGTGACAGGGACGTGCGCCGTCTACTGCCGCTTCTGCACGCGGTCGCGGATGGTCGGTCCGCCGGACGGCGATTATGTCTTCAGTACCGCGCAGTGGCAACGCGCGCTCGACTACATCGCGGCCACGCCGACCATACGTGACGTCCTGCTATCGGGCGGCGATCCACTGGTACTGTCCGACGACAGGCTCGAATGGCTCCTGTCGCGCCTGCGGCGGATTCCGCACGTCGAGTTCCTGCGGATCGGCACGAAGATCCCCGCGGTGCTGCCCCAGCGCATCACGCCACAGCTCGTCGCTATCCTGAAGAAGTATCACCCGCTCTGGATGAGCATTCACTTTGCACATCCAGACGAGTTGACGCCTGAGGTGGAACAGGCCTGTGCGCGACTTGCCGACGCGGGTCTTCCGCTTGGCTCGCAGACGCCGCTGCTGGCCGGCGTCAACGACACGCTGGAAATTGCGACGCGCCTCTTTCACGGGCTCCTGCGCATACGAGTCAAGCCGTACTACCTGTATCAGGCGGACCTCGTCGTCGGCACGGCGCACTTCCGGACAGCGGTGCAGACCGGGCTCGACATCGTGCGCGGGCTGCGTGGTCACACCACCGGATACGCGGTGCCGACGTTCGCGATCGATGTGCCCGGCGGCGGCGGAAAGATTGCCGTGCTGCCCGATTCCACGCTCGCCCGCGACGGCGATCACATCCTGCTGACCAACTACGAGGGCCGCGTGTTCAGGTTCCCCGACCCGAAGGGTTCGAGCACCGCGTGAACATCGGCATCACGTTCGACATCCGCGCCGACTACCTGCAGGCGGGATTCAGCGAGGAGGAGACAGCCGAGTTCGACGTGCCAGAGACCATCGATGGCATAGTCGCTGCCCTGCAGTCGCTGGGGCACTCGACGATTCGTATTGGCGGGATTCGCCAGTTGGTCGATCGGCTCGCTCGGGGCGAGCGGTGGGATCTGGTGTTCAACTACGCCGAAGGCATGTTCGGCCTTGGACGGGAAGCGCAGGTCCCGGCGGTGCTCGACGCATTCCAGATTCCCTACACCTTCTCTGACGCCACGGTGATGGCACTCGCACTCGACAAGGGGCTCACCAAGCATGTCGTGCGCGACCTCGGCATCCGGACGCCGCCGTTCGCGGTGCTGCGTCAGGAGTCGGATCTCTCGGGCGTGTCGCTGCCATTTCCGCTGTTCGCAAAGCCGGTCGGCGGCGGCAGCAGCGTCGGCGTCTCGGCGGCGTCACGCGTGACGAGCGCAGATGAATTGCAGCGCGTATTCACGGACCTGGTCGAGCGCTTCCACCAGCCTGTCATCGTCGAGACATTCCTGCCAGGGCGTGACCTGACAGTTGGCGTCATCGGCACTGGCCCATCGGCTCGCGCCATCGGCGTTCTCGAGGTGCTGTTCTCGGAGCACGCCGAACCACACGCCTACTCCTACCAGAACAAACAGGATTGGGTCGGCAAGGTCCGCTACCGGGTTGCCGACGATGAGGCGGCGATCGAGGCCACCGACATGGCGATTCGCATCTGGCGAGCACTGGGGGCGCGCGACGGTGGGCGACTCGATTTCCGCTGCGACAGCGACGGCCGGCCGTCGTTCCTCGAGCTGAATCCTCTTGCTGGTCTGCACGAGGTCTCCGATTTGATCGTGCTGGCGGACGGGGTAGGCCTGTCTCGCGGGTATGTCATCGAGCAGATCGTGATCTCTGCGGCCGCGCGGATGACACCCGTGCCGGGCGAAGTGATACGGCGGTGACAACCGTTCGGCGTGTCGGCCTCTACTTCGGGCTGCTGGCAGTGGTCGGCGGATTGGCCGATCCCAATGGCGGCCTGGTGCAGTTACCGTTGCTGTTCCTGCTCAAGGACGGTTTGCACCGCAGTCCGGAGTGGGTGGCCTGGTTCGCTGCGGCGACGTCGGTGCCCGGACACCTCGGATTCCTGTTCGGCGCCCTCCGCGATCGCTGGCGACCGCCCCGGTTCGGCGACCGCGCCCACTTCCTGCTCGTCGCTGTCACCGTCACGCTCGCTTACCTCTGGCTCGCCAGTGCGCCGGTGACGCTGCTGCGCCTGCTCGTTGGGTCGATGGTCATCGCCGTCGCCTTTCAGATGTTCGATGCGTCCGCCGGCGCGCTGCTGACGGTGGTTGCCCAGCGTCAGCTCATGTCGGGGCGCCTGAGTTCGCTCTTCGAGATCGCGGACAGCGCGATCGGTGTCGTAGCGATGCTCGCAGGAGGATGGCTCGCCGGCCACGCATCGTCGACGGCGACGTTCGGAGCTGCGGCTGCCCTCTCCGCCGCGATCGGTGTGTTCGGTTTCTGGGCGCCGCGGGAAGTCTTTCTGGTTCCGGAGCCTTGTGATGGTCAGACAACGTCGTTCAGCATGCGTGCGTTGTTCCAGCGTCGTGGTTTCTGGGCGGTTCTCGCGATCCTGCTGCTCTTCAGCTTCTCGCCTGGATGGGGCACGCCCTTCTTCTTCTACCTGACCAGCAAGTTGGCCATGTCCAACGAGGCGTTCGGCGCGTGTCGTTCCATCTCGTTTGCGGCGATGGCCGTTGCCATCGCCCTGTACGGGGTGCTGTGCTCGCGCATCCCGTTGAAGACGCTGCTGTGGTCCGCCATCCTGGTCAATGTGCTGCCGGGATTTCTGTTCCTGTTCGTCACTGATGTGCCGTACGCGCTGGCAGCTGCAGCCGTCGCCGGCCTCTGCACCGGCTTCGGTACCATTGCACTGCTCGACCTGTTGACACGGGCGTGTCCCGCGTCGCTCGAGGGCACGGCGAGCATGCTTGGCGTGTCGGCGCTCGGACTGGCGTGGACAGTGGGAGACGTGCTCGGGGCGCGTCTATACCAGCAGGGCGGCTTCACCCTCTGCATTGTCATCGATGCAGCCGCGACGCTGGCGATTGTGCCACTCCTGGCACGGCTGCCGGCGGGCCTGATTGCCTACGCGGACGGCATGCGGCCCGACGATCTTCAATTCGAGGTGCAACCGAAGTGACGCGAATCGCCGTCGTGTACAACGCGCCGGTCGTGCGGCCGACAGGGCAGGACCTTTCGAAGCTGCCGGCGTCGGCGGGTCAGTTCGATGCGGTGCCGGATGCGTCTGAAGTCGGCGTGATCGCCCAGGTGACCTCGGTGCGATCGATGCTCGAGCAGGCAGGCCACGAGGCGCCAGTGTTGGAAGTCCGTGAGGTTGCCGCGCTCACGAGTCTTCTGGCACGCGAGCGTCCAGACGCCGTGTTCAACTGCTGCGAGTCGCTGCAGGGCCGCGCCGACCTGGAGATGTGCGTGGCAGGGCTCTTTGAATTGCTGGCCATTCCCTACACGGGGTCGACGCCGCTCACGCTAGGTCTCGGCTTGAACAAAGGGCTGACCAAAGCCGTGCTCCAGGCGCACGACGTTCCCACAGCCGAATATTGCATCGTCGACTCGGTGAAGGCACTCGGCGGCGCCAGCCGCCTGCGGTGGCCGCTTATCGTGAAGCCGGTAGCCGAAGACGCGAGTATCGGAATCGACGAGGGCGCCGTCGTGCACACCATGGACGAGCTCCGTGGACGTGTCGAGTTTCTCCTCGGCGAGTTGGCCGCTCCGGTGATGGTGGAGGAATTCGTCGAGGGACGCGAATTCATGATCGCGCTCCTGACGACCGCGTCAGGCGAGTGGACCATGCTGCCAATCGAGGAGGTGCGCTTCGATGGCTACCCGCCAGACCATCCTCATATCCTCACCTACGCCGCGAAGTGGCTGCCGGACTCGGCCGCCTATAGAACATCCACTGTGTGCTGGCCGGCTCTTTCACCCGAACTGAACGACCGCCTGAGGCAGGTGGCGCTCGCCGCTGCGACCGCCGTGGGGCTGAGGGACTATGGCCGTGTCGACGTACGCATGCGCGACGACGGAGGAGTCTTCGTGCTCGAAGTGAATCCCAATCCAGACATCGGGCCGGAGTCGGGCTTTGTGGCCACCGCGCGACAGGCCGGCTGGTCCTACGCCGACGTCATTTGCGCCATTGCCCAGCGCGCACTCGACCGCGGAGCGTCCACCGTCACCGCGTGATGTCAGCGGGAAGCAACCGCTCGAGATGGCCGCGGATGAAGCTCGTGCAATATCCTGCGGCCAGCGCCGCCCGCATCTGCGAGGCGGTCAGATAGAAAGCCCCGGCAATCTCCCCGAGGCAGGTAGGGCTGCCGCACGAGCAGCGAAACGTCTGCGCCAATTCCACCTCTGCACCTGGGTAGAAGAAGGTTATCGGCTCGCCCGGCGCCACCGCCCGAAGTGCGATGAGCTGCAGTGCGTCGACCACGAATACCGCGTTCGGATGACAGCTGTGGTCGACGTAGTCCAGTAGTTCATTCTTGACGTGCAAGCCCTGTCCTATCTGAACTGTCCGCCAGGTTCGTTGCGACGTGATTTGACCTGGTTCACACGAAATGATGATCTCGCCGGACGCAATCGCTTCGCTGGCGACCAGGCTCCGTCGCAGCCGGGGCTGCACCGCTGTAGAGATGACGTTGATCTTGTTCACGCGGGCCTCCGTGGCACAGTGAGTTCTACTCCGTCGAGACCGCAGCGCGCAAGACTGCGACAGGCATGCGCCGACAGGTTCATTGGCATGGCACACGCACCCGACCGCTACCCGTCGAATTGAGCCGCACGTCGCGGCGTGTCTGGCCGGCGCTGGCCGGGGCCGCCGCCACTCCGCGCATAGTATAGAATTCCGCGCGTTCCCAACCACGTCCCCAGAGTACTCACGCCCCGAACGGACCGGCATCACGACGTCAGTCAGGAGACCTCATGGCCAGCAGATCGAACATCGCCGGTATCGCCTTCGCAGCCGTTCTCGTCGTCGCCGCCACGGCGTACGTCTTTGCGACGCCGTATAACCGGATCGCCGGGGTCAGAATCGGCGGTACGCTGACACCTCCGCCCAACGACTTCACCAAGGACTACCCGCGCACGATCGGCGAACTCAAGACCGGCGGGTTCCCGCCCTTTGTCGTGCATGTCTCGCTGGTGCCGTTCACCGGTGGGTTCATCACGTCGACGAGGCCTGATGGCGGCTACTGGTCGAAACGGGCGCGCATTGCTCCTGACGGGTACGTGCGCCATGGAAATGCGACGTTCGCCATGAAAGCCGTAGAGATCACGGGTGACGCGAAGAAGCCCTACATCCAGGCGATGTACGGACCCGATCTGAATCGACGGCTCTCGGGGGGCGTCATCATTGGCGAGTCCGAGCCGGTGGGTGAGTGGCAGGTCTTTCTCTGGACGCCGCGCTAGCTACGAGGGCTGCTCGTGCGAGATGCGGCCGGTCCGAGCGGCCGGCCAGCATCCCTGTCATCACTACTGAGGCGTGACGCGAAAGACCGTCGCGGCCTCGACCGTCGGCGCCTTCCACGACGGATACTTCTTCGCCTTCGCCTGCAGCACCCCCGCTTTTTCAGCCGGGTCGGTCACCATCGTCATATCGCGCTCGAACAGCCGGCCGCCGATCTTCAGACGCACGCGCGGATTGCTGATGATGTCCTCGGCCCACCGTCTGCCCCGGTATGACGTGACGTAGAGGTTGCCGTTGTAGGTCGCGCACCAGGCGGCCACTGAGTACGGCAGCAGCCAGGGTGACTGCGTCTGAATCTTGATGGTCGGCACGTCATTGGTGAATGACCAGTCGCTGACCGGCGTGGTGACGGGATCACCCCTGAGCCAGAGGCCAGGTGTTCTGCACGTCCAGGAGGCTCCGGCGTTCGGACAATCGCGCGGTTCGAAGCCTGTGGCGCGCAGCGTGACCAACAGCAGCAGCACGACGACGATGAGCGACCCGCCGAAACGTACGACCTTGTTCATGAAAAGCTCCTCCCGCGGTCACAAGCGGATGCCGCACGCCGACCGGGCGTCGAATCCTACACTGCCCAGGCTCGTGTAGCGAGCATGAACCACACCTGCGCCTCACGTCGGGTGTTTGCGCGAGTGGCCGACGTCGCATAGAATCCGACGCGCCACGACACTCCCCATGGCCAGCTCGCGCATCCGCATCGTCGTCACCGGCGCCAACGGCAACGTCGGCAAGAACCTGCTGGCCCATGCCAGCGAACGCGGCAACATCGACACCATCGCTGCCGTGCGCTCCGACCGGGCGGCCGCCGCGCTTCCGGCGCGTGCCGGCGTCGAGGTACGGGTTGTTGCGCCGGATCACGTCGACGACCTTGCACGAACCCTGACGGGCGCCACGTCGCTCGTGCACCTGTCGGGCATCTTGTTCGAAAGCCGAACCGCGTCGTACGCGCAGGCCAACGTCGCCGCGACCCAAACCGCAGTCGAGGCGTGTCGTCGGGCTGGTGTTCCTCACATCGTCCTCATCAGTGCGCTCGGCGCCGATGTGCGCTCAGCGAACCGGTACCTTCAGTCGAAGGGCGAGGGCGAACGCGTCGTCGAGCGCTCGGGCATGGACGCCACCATCATCAGAACGCCGATTCTGCTCGGGCCCGACACGGCAGGAGCAGCCGGCATCGTGCGGTCGATCATGGGGGGGAGGGTCAGCTTGCTCGGCGGCGGCGGCTACATGATGCGTCCGCTGGACATCGACGACTTGAGCGCCGCGATCCTGTCGTCCTGCCAACGCCGTCCCGCGGGTGTGCATATTCACGAACTGGCGGGGCCCGAGCCGATCGCCTATCGTGACCTCGTGGCACGGGTCGCCAGCATGATGGGACGCACCGTGACCTACGGTGGCGCGCCGATCTGGGTCGCCAAACTGGGCGCCGCGATCAACAGTCGGATCAAGGGCGGGGGGATCACCCCCACCGTCATCGATGTGATCACGGCCAGCGAGACCGTCGCGCACAACGCGGACGATGCCCTGGGAGTGACGCTGACACCGCTCTCGACAACGCTCGAGAAGATCGTGACATCCTGGAGACAGACGACATGACCACCGCCGCTTCGGCCGACCCCGTCGACGTGCCAAGGCCGAAGAAGCCCGGCCTGCTGCAGCGCGTCGTCTTCCTGGCCATCACGGTCGGTTGTTTCTATCTCATGTACTCGCGCCTGAACGGGGCCGCGGCGCGAGAAGGGATGACGCTGCTCCCGTACATGCGAGAGGTGTTCAGTCACGTCGCCTGGCTGCCGTGGCTCGGTCTGATGGTCGTGTACTCGTGCTTCTACTTTCTCGTGGATACGCGGGTTACGACCAGCGTGCTGAACTGGTTCATCGACGGGAACCTTCGCTACCGCGACATCCTGCCGATCCGCGCCAGCGCCTACATCATCTCGCTGTTCAGCGAGCAGATCGGCAAGGGCGCCATGGCCTACTACCTGAACAAGCGCGACGGCGTCCCCGGCTGGGAGGTCGGCTCCACGATGCTGTTCATCATGTTTGGCGAGGTGTTCTACCTGATGGCGTGGGCGGTGATCGGCTTCGCGTTCGGTGGGAGCGCACTTCCTGAGTCGTTCCGTCTGATTCCGTGGATCGGCCTGGGCGGCGCGATTGTGCTCACGCTGTGGATTCTCTACTTCAACGGCACGATCCTCCCGAACAACGGTCTGCGGGACAAGCGCATCTTCCACGCGTTTCGCCAGGCCAAGCTGTGGCACTACGGTGCGTTCTTCCTCCTGCGTTCACCGGCGCTCCTCGGCGCGTGGGTCGTGTACACCATTGCGCTCAGACTCTTCGGTGTCGACGCGTCGTTTCTGACGCTCTTCCCCTACCTGCCGGTCATCTTCTTCGCGGCCACGGTGCCGACGCCGATGCGCGCGGCGGCGATCACGCTCTGGGTCGTCCTGTTTCCAAACAACGTCGGACAGATGGCGGCGTTTGGTTTCGTCCAGCACAACTTCTTCGTGCTGTTCAATGCGCTGCTCGGGCTTGTCTTCCTGAGGCGTGCACGTCGCGAGCTGTTCGAACGCTGATGGCGCACGCGATTACCAGCCTGCGACTGCTCGCGGTTGTGCCCGCCGCCTGGGCGTTCTCGCGCACGGGCAGCATTCCGGCATGGGTCCTGGCGCTGCTGGTGGCTGTCGCCATCGCGAGCGACCTCATCGACGGCAAGGTCGCACGTCGTACGGGCTCCGCATCGGCGCGGGGGATGCTGTTCGACCACACAACAGACTGTCTCTTCGTGACGGCGGGACTCGCCGGCGCGGCGACGGCGCGTCTGATTCCGATGATCCTGCCGGTGCTGGTCCCATTTGCATTCGCCCAGTACGTGCTCGACTCGTACCTCCTGCATCGGCAGCGACAGCTTCGCATGAGCTCCCTCGGCCGGTGGAACGGCATCTTCTATTTCGCACCGCTCGTGATGATCGCTATCGCCGCCCTTGGGCTGCCGCTGTTGAGCGAGCTGGCGCGGCTGCTGGTCTATCCCTGCGCGGTGCTCCTGTCGGTGTCGACGGTGGCCTCGATTGCCGACCGGGCCATGGCGCCGCTGCGAGTGAACACCGGCGTTCTCTGAAGGCATGCGAAGGATGCACCGATGACAAAGACGAAACTGGCGGCGGTCGTGGTTGGCCTGGCAGTGGCGGTGGGACTCGTCTACTACGTATTCACCGCGCCCTACACCCGGTTTCCGGGCGTGCGAATCGGCGGCCAGCTCACTGCCGCGCCCAGTGACTGGGGCACGGTCAACGGCGAGAAGGTCGCACGGCTCAAACTGGAAGGCTTCCCGCCGTTTGTCATCCATGTCTGGTACGTGGCGGAAGGAGGCGGGATCATCACCGCCACTCGTCCTGACGATGGCTATTGGGCCAGACGCGTACGTTCCAATCCGAACGGCTGGCTCCGGATCGGCGATCGCACCTATGCCCTGGCCGGCAAGGAAGTCGTAGGCGAGGCGAGAATCCCGTATCTGGAAAAGTACGGCGCCAAGAACAAGATGCCGATGCGCTACGACTTCACTGGCGAGATCATTCCCGGCACCAATGAGCCGTTGCACACCTGGGAAGTCTTCTACTGGACCGCGCGCTGAGTAGAGACGAATGACCGCAGGTGCTCGTACGAAGGGAGAACGCGTGCCGTGTGTTCGCGGGCGTTCCTGGCAATGGGCGGTGTTCGTTGTGGCGCTGGCGATCGGCGTCGTCGCCGGGAGCACCTCAGGGGTCCGCGGACAGGCGCTTGACCGCGGCGACCTGGCCGGGACGATTCGGGACCAGACGGGTGCGCCGCTCGCGGGCGTGACCGTGACGCTCCGCGAAACCACAACCGGCCTCGAACGCCTCGTTGTCACGGGTGACGAGGGCCGGTTCTCTGCGCCGCTCCTGCCGCCGGGTGTGTACGTGGTGCAGGCGGAGCGGGCCGGCTTCGCGGGAGCAACGAGCGAGCCGTTGACATTGCGGGTCGGACAGGCGCTGGTCGTGAACCTGGTCATGCGCATCGCCGGGCTGACCGAGACCCTGGCCATCACGGCGACCGGCAATGCGGCGCCAACGCTCGGGGCGACCTTCGACACCGGAGCCATCTCGAACCTCCCTCTGAACGGGCACGACTATCGCAGCGTGGCGCTGCTGTCTCCGACCGCGGAAGCGATCACCGGCACGCGCGGCACGTTTCGGGTGGCGGGCCAGCCTGGCGACTACCTCGCCTTGAACGTGGACGGGGCGGACTTCACGAACAGCTTCTTCGGCGAGTTCTTCGGCTCGATCGAGCGGCAGAATTTCACGCTCCCGCTCGAAGCGGTTTCGGCATTCGAGGTGACGGCCGCTGGGCTTGGTGTCCAGTCCGGGCGGTCCAACGGCGGCCTGGTCAATGTGGTGACGAAGTCGGGCACCAACCAACGGCACGGTTCGGCCAGCTATTCGCTCCGTCACCACGCGCTGACGGCGAACGATGCATTCGGGAACGCACCAGCGGGGCTGGTCCGGAACCTTGCGGGCGGAAGCCTGGGAGGTCCGCTTCGTGCGAACCGCACGTTCTACTTCGGCGCGGTCGATGTCCAGCGGCAGACCACTCCGATCACGGTGAAGTTCGCGCGGAGTGTGCGCGGTGTCGCGGTGCCTGAACTTGCGATTCCCGATCTTGGCGTGCTCGAAGGGCAGTATCCGCGGCACGACGACGTGACGGCGTTTCTCGGGAAGCTCGACCATGCCATCACGCGGCGCCAGCGTGTCAGCATCCGCGGCAGCTTCTCGCGCAACGACGGCGACAACATCGCCGGCGGCGGCCTGCTGCTGAGCCAGGCACCATCGAACCTCGAGACGTTCCGCAATCAGGGCACATCGATTGTCGCCAGCCTGAGCGGCTCACTCGGTGAGCGTCTGCAACTCGAAACCAAGGTACAGACGTCGCGCGAGACGCGGCCGCGCCAGGCCCAATCCGGCGGTCCGCAGGTGCAGATCTCCGACACCGGCACGTTCGGCAGCGCCCTGTTTCTCCCAAGCACACAGGACATGTATCGCTACCAGGTGTCGCAGAGCGCCGTTCACGTCCGGGGCCGCCACGACATCAGGTTCGGCGCGGACTACAACACGTTCAACATGCGCAACAACGCCTTTGCGCTGGGGCTGAACGGCGGGTACGTGTTTCCGACGCTGGAGTCGTTCATCGCCCGCCAGCCTCTCCTCTACGTCCAGAATTTCGGTCTGAACGGATACACCGCGCGGGAGGCCGCGCTCCTCGACAGTTACTGGCAGCATGAGGCGGCGGCCTACCTACAGGATCGCATCACACCGACCTCGCGGCTGACACTCGCCATCGGCCTTCGCTACGACCTGCAGATCAATCCTCAACCACAGGCGGGCATTGCCGGCGTGCAGGTGCCGGTTGGCCGGCCGCAGATGTCGGGGAACGCGGTCACTCTGACGTACGCGCCGGTACCTCAGGGCATCCCGCACGACCGCAACAACTGGGGACCGCGCGGCGAGGTGGCGTACCAGTGGCCGGACGAACGGACACGGGTCAAGGGCTCCGCCGGGCTCTATTACGGGCGTACGCCGATGATCTACTTTCCCCTGCGCGGCGCCGGTGTCAGCAACACCACGCTCTTCGTGCCAGCCTCACGCGTTGGCGTCACCTTCCCTGCGGTGCTGCCGTCCGCGATTGCACCTGGCTCCGGCCTCGCGGCGCTCGTCGGGCCCCCGGCGATCTCCTACGTCGATCCGGACTTCCAGAACCCGCGCGTGCTCCAGCTCACCGCCTCGGTGACACGGCAGGTGGCCGGCATGTCATTCGAGGCCGGCTACATGCGCAGCGAGTCGCGAAACGTGCGCATCGGTGGATTCCGCGCGACGTCATGGGATCGGAATCTGGCCGTCCCGACCCGGTTCGATCAGTTCGGTCGTGGCGTCAGCATCCTGGCGGCCGGCCGGCCTGATGCGACCATCGCGCAGGCGAACGCCCTCACCAGTTTCGGCCACGGGCGCTACCAGGCGCTGACGATGTCGCTGAGCAGACCGCTGAAGGACCGGTGGCAGCTGTATGTGAACTACACCCTGGCGAAGAGCCTGGGCAACGGTTCGACCGAGCGTGACACCGAAGCCGTCTTCGGGCCTTCCGACCCGTTCGACCTCGAGGCGGATTACGGCGTCAACGAGTTGGACCAGCGACACCAGCTCAAGTCCTATGTCGTAGCCACGCTGCCAGGCGATGTCACGCTGGCATCGACATGGTCTGCGGGTTCAGGCCTGGCGTTCCCGGTCTACAGTTCCGTCGATCTCAACGGTGATGGCGTCGTGAACGATGGCCTTCATCCGGATCGGCCGCTCGTCGACGGTCGTCTGATGCCGCGGTTTCCCTATCATCAACCCGCCTGGGCGATGTGGGACGTGCGCGCGGCGAAGGGCGTGACGCTGGCGGCAGGAACCCGGCTGCAGGTCTTGCTCGAAGTGTTCAATCTCCTGAATGCCGGAAACACCTATGCCGATCCGCGGACCCAGGCGATACTCGGCAGCCCGAATTTCAGAATACAGAACCGGACCCTCGGTCCCCGGCTCGCGCAGCTTGGCATGCGCATCGATTTCTGAAGAGGAGAGACGGCTGTGATGAAGCGTCTGATCGGCACAATCCTGGTGGTCATCCCCGTCATGGCTGTCGCCTACTGGGCGGCTGCATGTCCGTGCGGTCAAACACCCGGGCTCTACCTGCGCGGCGTCGAAGCTGGCGAGAGAATGACCAACTGGTCGTTCGCCAATCAGGTTCCGCTGTGTCAAATCCAGGTGGACACGGGGCTGCTGCCACACGCTCTCAATCTCAATTGCTGGGCAGACACGCAGGGCGATCTCTATGTGAGCTGCGGCAACTGCGAAGGGAAGCGCTGGTCGACAGCGGCCGTCACACACAGCGACGCACGACTGCGTCTCGGTCGGACGGTTTATCCCGTCAACCTCACGCGCATCGTCGATGAGGCACAACTGGAGCGCGCCTGGGCGTCGCGGGCCGTCAAGCTCGGGGGAACTCCGAACGACCCGCGTCCAGGCGGATGGTGGTCGTTTCGAGTCGTGTCTCGTTAGCCCGTATGGCACCGCAAGGCAACCTGCCCCGCGAACGACGAGCGTCGCTCGGACTCTTTCGCGATCGTCCGTGGTGGATCAATCTTCTCTGGTTGTTCTGTCTCTACATGGCGGTCGTCTATCTGCCGTTCGACATCTTCCTGAAGCCGATCGCCGAGGACCGCGAGGTGTGGTTCGGCGTCGCGCTGTCTGGTTGGTGGGCCAAGGCGACAGAGCCTGTCCATTGGCTCATCTACGCGTTGGGCGCGCGGGGGTTCTGGGGCATGCGCTGGTGGATGTGGCCGTGGGCTGCCGTCTACACGGCGCAGATCGGCCTCGGCATGCTGGTCTGGAACCTGGTCGACGTGCGGGGCAGAGGTTGGCTGGCTGGCGCGATTGCCGCGGCCGTCTTCATACTGCCGACGGTCGCTCTGTGGCGGGCCAAACCGCTGTTCGTCCGCTGAGTTCCCGGCGGGCCAGCCGCAGGTACTGGACGAACTCGACGGGGGTCCTCGGCAGAATGCCGACGTCAAGCATCTAACCGGCAGGCAGAAGAACGATTCCTTGGCCGGGCGGCGATATGGCACAACTCGAGCAGCTGATGGGTCTGTTCGTGGCTGCGGTGGCTCTGGCAGCGGCCGCGCGCCGCGTCGGTGCGCCGTATCCAGTCTTCCTCGCGGCGGGGGGAGCGGCACTGGCGTTCCTGCCCGTCAACGTGTCCTTCAACCTGCCGCCCGAACTCGCGCTGGCGCTGTTTGTCGCGCCGGTGCTGCTCGATGCAGCCTACGACGCGTCGCTCAGGGACCTGAAGGACAACTGGCTTCCCGTCGCGGGCCTGGTCATTGTTGCGGTCGGACTCACCACCGTCGCCGTGGCCGTCGTCGTACGGGTGTTCATACCCGAGGTGCCGTGGGCTGCCGCGCTCGCACTTGGGGCGATCGTCGCGCCGCCTGATGCGGTCGCGGCCACCGCGGTGCTCAGGCCCATGAACCCGCCGCACCGCATTCTCACGGTGCTTGAAGGCGAGAGCTTGCTGAACGACGCCAGCGCACTGCTGATCTTCCGGCTCGCCGTCGGCGCCGTCGACGCGCACGATTTCTCGCTGGCGGCGGTCGGTCCGGCGCTACTGCTCGGCGTTGTCGGAAGCGTCGTGGCCGGTCCGGCTCTGGGATGGTTCGCGGTGCGGCTGTTTGCCCTGGTCCAACACGTGCCGACCGCCATCATTCTTCAGTTCGTCAGCACCTTCGGCGTGTGGCTGGGCGCTGAGCACTTCGGTCTGTCCGGCGTGCTGACCGTCGTGTGTTTTGCGATGACGGTGGCACAGACGTCACCGGCGCTCACGCCGGCACGCATTCGCATCCCGACCAACGCGGTATGGGAGACGGTGCTGTTCGCGCTCAGCATCCTCGCCTTCATCTTCATCGGCCTGCAGATCGGCCCGATCGTGGCGAACCTCGACGTGACGGAACGCGGGCGGTATACGGCGGTGGCCGGCGCCGTGCTGTTGACTGTCATCGCGGTTCGGCCAGCCTGGCACATGTCCCTCAATGCCGTGATGCGGTGGCGGGACCGCCGGCTCGGGTTTCATCCGCCTCGACCGATGCTTCGTCCGAGCGTGAGCAGTGGCCTTGTCATCTCCTGGGCCGGCATGCGCGGCATCGTGACGCTGGCGGCGGCGCTCGCGCTGCCAGGACGCTTCCCCTATCGGGACCTGATACTGTTGGCCGCGTTCGCTGTCGTGCTCGGCACACTGGTGATTCAGGGACTCACGCTGAAGCTGCTGTTGCGCGTACTGCCGTTGGACGACGGCGACCCGGTCGGGCGGGAGGTGCAGATCGCCCGCGAGCGCGCTTGGCGGGCCGCGTCGGCGCGGCTGGATCGGGATAGGTCATCAGCTGCTGACGTCGTTCGCCGCGAGCTCCACGCGCACCTGACTCCATCCGGGCCGAACGGGACCGGGCACAACAGGGCCGACGGCCCAGGCGACGATTTGTATCGAGAGGCCGTGCAGGCCGCTCGCGACGCGGTGCTGGCCATGCGCGACAACCACGAGATCGGCGACGACGCCTTCCACCGGATTGAAGAGGACCTCGATTGGCTGGAGGTGGCGCGCGACGATCCCGAAGAGTGATCGCACACGGGCAATCTCAGGACGATGGTATGGTGTCCCTGAAACCGAAAATGTCCTGCTCACCGAATATGCCCTCGCACCATAGAGCCCAATCGCGATCCGAGGCGAGTCCTCATCACGGTCGTGGCGGACGCCTGCTGGTCGTGGTGAGGGGAGCGTGGACGGCGTGACCGCGCAACGATGCAACGACCTGCGCCTCACCGGTTCCGGCGGCGCGAACCGGGTGATGGAGGCCGAGCTGAAGCGCCTCGTGGTGCGCTCGCCGTTCGATATTCGCCTCGACAAGCCGAAACGCGAGGGGGAAGAGACCCTGCTTTACCCCTTCGACGCGCGCCTGGCGTGGGTGGCCGCGTGCCATCACCGCACGTCATCGCGACTCACCTGGGATCTGTGGTCCAGTCCGGCCACCCGCCTCGAGCCGCTCTTCGCCGACCTGCTGCCAGCACTCTCGTCCGACGACAGGCTCCCGGCCAGCACGCATCTCCGCTTCTCGGTGGAGGTGGGGTCAGCGTCCGACTTCGAAGCCTCGCCGCTCCAGCTGCGTGGCGTCGTCAAGAACGCGATCGTCGAGGCGCTGGCATCGCGAGGAATAACATCCGACGTCGACGCCGACGCGCCAGAGGTCGTGTTCGTTGCGCGCCGGGCGGGGACGCCTGACGCGCGGCGCACCGTGGTGGGGATCGACGTGGGCGGCGGCGCGCGGCATCGCCGCGGCGCGCGCGTGGCCGCCGGACTTGCGCCACTGCGCGAGACGCTGGCGGCGCAGTTGATCATGCTGTCGCGCTGGGACGCGCGAACCGAGCCGCTGGTCGATCCGATGGCGGGAAGCGCTACGATTCCGATCGAGGCCGCCGGCCTCGCGGTGGGTGCGTCCATTCGTCATCCGGCCGATCTTCCGCTGCGCCATCTCGCCGCATTCAAGGGGCTGCCGAACGAAACGCCCGACCTGTTCCCCGGGACCGTGGCACACATCGTCGCGCTCGACGCCGACGCCGCGTGCATTCCGATCATGGTGGGGAACCTGCGCGCCGCGAACCTGACCGGCGCCGCCTACGAGCACTCGATTGTGATCGCGCAACAGGACGTGCGACGGCTGACGCCGGACCACATCGAGCGCCTGCTGCCTGCGGTGCGCAGCATGCAGCCCGGTGTCTTCTGCTTCAACCCGCCCTACGGCGTGCGTATCGGCGGCGAGCACGGCGAAGAGGAGTTGCTTGCCCTCTACGCCGACATGGGGCGCGCCCTCGGGCGCTTCAGCGGCTGGCGTGCGGCGTGCTTCGTCGCCAACCCGAAGTTCGTCTACGCCTTCGGCCACCAGGCCACCATGACGAAGCCCGCGAGCAACGCCAACCTCCGCGGCACCTTCCTGGTGTTTCAGCTGTAATCCGGCTACGGACCAACGACAACCCCGCGCTAGGTTTCCTGCGCCCCGCGCGCCATCAGGATCTTGCCCGAGCGCACCAACTCGATGACGCCGAACGGCATCAGCAGCTTGATGAACACGTCGAGCTTGTAGGTGCCTGCCGCACACCGCAGGATGACCGAATCGACGCCGAAGTCGCTGACGGTGGCCTTGAAGCTCTCGGCGATCTGCAGGATCTCGGTGCGATCGCCAATGCCGGCCCTGAGCTTCACCAGCACCACTTCGCTTTCGATCACCGGCTGGCCGGTGTGATCGATGGCGTGCACGACGTCGATCAGTTTCTCGAGCTGCTTGATGATCTGCGCGAGCGTATCGCGCTCGCCGGAGCAGGTGATGGTCATCCGCGAGAACTCGCCTGGTGCCGCGTCCGCGCCAGCCACGGAGAGCGCCGGCGACACCACCAGCGACTCCATGTTGTAGCCGCGGCGCGAAAACACGAGCGAGACGCGCACAAGCACGCCCGGCTTGTTGCGCACGAGCAGCGAGATGGTGTGGAGCGGCGGTTTGACTATTTCGATAAGTTCGCGCCGGCGGGGAGCCTTGCCGGGGTCGAGTTCGAACTGGGCGCCGCGTGGTTCGGTCGTGAGTGCCATGAAATCCTCGTCTATGAATGCGGACGGCGAACGCCGCCCGTTACGTCGAACCCGACGGCTTCTCCATCTTGACCTTCGGCTTCTCGACGATCATTCCCGAGAGCGGCGCGCCGGCCGGAATCATCGGGAAGACGTTGTCTTCCTTCACCACTTCGGCCTCGATCAGGCAGGGGCCGTCGTTGTAGGCCATCGCCCACTTGATCGCCTTGTCGACGTCGCCCGAGCGCGTCACGCGCCGGGCCGGAATGTCGTAGGCCGCGGCGAGCTTGACGAAGTCGGGATTGCCTTCGAGATCCGCGCCAGAAATGCGGTTGTCGAAGAAGAGTTCCTGCCACTGGCGAATCATGCCCAGGTAGCTGTTGTTGATGATCAGGATCTTCACCGGCACCTTCTGCAGTTTCGCGGTGGCCATCTCGCACAGCGTCATCTGGAAGCCACCGTCACCGACAATGGCCCAGACCGGTTTGCCCGTCGCCATGGCGGCACCGATTGCCGACGGAAATCCAAAGCCCATCGTCCCGGCGCCACCGCTCGAGATCCAGTGGCGGTGCCTGGTCGTGAGACAGAACTGGGCGGCCCACATCTGGTGCTGGCCCACGTCGGTCGTGATGATGCAGTCGCGTCCGCCAAGCTTGTCCAGACGATCGACGACGTGCTGTGCGCGCAGGCCACCCTTCTTGGGATAGCGCAGCGGGTACTGCTTGCGCCAGCCGGCGATTTCCTTGAGCCAGTCTGCCGTGTCGAGCGTGTCCACCAGCGGCACCAGTTCCTCGATGGCGAGGCGCGCGTCGGCGGCGAGGCTGACGTCGGGGCGAACCACCTTGTTGAACTCCGCCACGTCGATGTCGATGTGGATCTTGACGGCGTCGGGGCAGAACTCCGACAGCTTGCCGGTGATGCGGTCGTCCCACCGCGCGCCGATGGCCACAATCAGGTCGCAGTGCTCCACTGCACGGTTGGCGTAGGCCGTGCCGTGCATGCCCAGCATGCCGAGGTGCAGCGGATGGTCTTCCGCGCACGCCCCCTTGCCGAGGAGCGTATTGACGATCGGTGCGTTCAGCTTCGTTGCCAGTTGCATGATGGCCGCGCCGGCGTCCGAGATGACCGCGCCGTGACCGACATACAGCACCGGCTTGCGGCTCTTTGCCATCAGAGTGGCGGTCTTGCGCAGCAGAACGGCGTCGGGACGACCGGGGACGTGATAGCCCGGCAGGTCGACCGTGTCGACAAGCGGCGCTGCGCACAGGCCCTGGGTGATGTCCTTCGGCAAGTCGATCAGCACCGGTCCGGGCCGACCCGTGGTGGCGATGTGAAACGCCTCCTTCATGACGCGGGGGATGTCATCGGCGTTCTTGACCAGGTAGCTGTGCTTCACCACCGGATAGGTGATGCCGGTCACATCCGCCTCCTGGAAGGCGTCCTTGCCGAGCATCGAGGTGATGGTCTGGCCGGTCAGCACAATCATCGGCACCGAGTCCATCAGCGCCGTCAGCAGTCCGGTTACGCAGTTGGTTGCGCCAGGGCCCGAGGTGACCAGCACGACGCCGGGCTTACCCGTAGCGCGGGCGTAGCCATCCGCCATGTGCGTGGCCCCTTGTTCGTGCCGGACGAGCACGAACTTGATCTTCGAATCGACGAGCGCGTCGAAGATCGGCATCGCGGCGCCGCCGGAGTAGCCGTACACCACCTCGACGCCCTCGCGCTCGAGGCACTGGATGACTTTGTCGCCGCCGGTTGTGGCCTTTGTAAGCATGGATATACCCTCGCCGATGATCGTCATCTCAGTCTCACAGAACGACCATCTGCAGACTGAAATCGATATGTCTCTGAGTTTGTCAGCCGCGAACACGCCTATTTTAACGACAAGTTGAAGTCAGTGGCGACATGCGCTCAGTGAATGATGCCTCAAAACTTGGAAACAAGACATCAAATTATGTGTGACGACTCGCATTGTCGGTTTTTACGACGAATGTCAGGAGGGGCCGTGCGACCCTTCAGCGGTTCCTGGCGGCGTCGGCCACTCGGGCGGCGCCGGCGCGTCGTCTGCGCTGTCGCGCTGGCCGGCTGCGCGGGCTTCCAGCGCCGCGGCCTCGGCTGGCGTGAGGAACGGCTTGCTCGCCAGGTCCGTTGGTCGCTCGAACGGTGTGATGGTTTCGTTGGACCAGGTGCCCTGAAGGTCGGGGTCGCCCCAGGTCGTGCGGACCTGCGTCCATGGCTTCGCCTTCTGCTGGGCGGAAGCCGTCAGTGATGCGCCCGCGACGGCAACGGCGACGACCAGGAACTGTCGTGCGAGTGTCATGTGTCGTTCTCCACAGAGTCGAGTGTTCTGGCAGGTCGGAGAATCCCTCAGATCAGGGCCGTCGGGCTTTCTCCTGGCGACCGCAGGCGCCGGGTGGTGGTAGCCTGTCGCGCATGCGAATCCTGCTTCTGCTTGCCTCCTTCGTTGTCGTCTCGGCCAACCCGGTGTTCGCCCAGCTCGCCCCCTACAACGCCGAGGGGCTGACCACCGGTCACTTTCACCTGTTCGTGAACGACCCGGAACCCCTGAAGAAGATCTTCGTCGAGACGCTGGGCGGCCGCGTCACAGCGACTGGTTCGCTCGAACTCATCAGCTTTCCTGGCGTCATGGTGGTGCTCGGCAAGTCGCGCACGCCGCCGACCGGCGGCTCCGACGGATCGACCGTGAACCACGTGGGCTTCAAAGTGAAGGAACTGGCTCCGATCAAGGCGCAGTTTGCCGCGGCTGGCCTGACGCTGGCGCTGGATAACGTCCAGACGAAACAGATCATCGCCGTCTTCCCCGAGGGCGTGCGGGTTGAGTTCACCGAGGACACCGCGCTCGCGACACCCATCGCCTTTCATCACTTCCACTTGTCGACGCCAGCCCAGGAGGCGCAGCGCGCGTGGTACGTCAAGACGTTCGGGGCCGTTGAAGGGATGCGCGGCACCTTCCCCGCAGCCATGTTCCCGGGCGGCGAAGCCGACTTCCTGAGGGCACCTGCGGCGCAGGCACCCACCAAGGGCCGCGCACTCGATCACATCGGGTTCGAGGTGAAGAACCTGGAGGCGTTCTGCAAGAAGCTCGAAGCCGCCGGCGTGACCTTCGACCTCACTTATCGCGAGATGCCCGCACTCGGTGGCCTGAAGATCGCGTACATCCTCGATCGAGAAGGCACGCGCATCGAGCTGACCGAGGGCTTCATGGGTAAGTAGCCCGCAGCTCAGCTCTCGCCGCTCGGACTCACGCTCCTTACCGTGATCTGTGCATCAACCGTTGTCGTCGCACAGTCGGCGCCGCCAGTGGCACCAGTGCCGCTCACGAAGTTCGTCGAGGCGACGTGGGAGACGATGCACCACTGACACCAGGATCGGATGCGGTCGATGACAGCGATGCCGGACGCGCCGACACTCGTCCCTCCGGGCTCCTGCCGGACGTGCCGGACGGTGGTTCACCGATTCGGCGCCGATTGCTCGCATTCCTCGAGAAGCAGACCGGTAAGCGTTTCGGCAACGACCTCAACGCGTGGCGCGCGTGGATTGACCGGCGCTGCCTACGAGCACTCGATTGTGACCGCGCAACAGGACGTGCGACGGCTGACGCCGGACCACATCGAGCGCCAGCTGCACGATGGCCTCGCTGGCATTCGAGATGACGGCGCCGTGGCCGACATAGAGCACCGGCTTGCGGCTCTTCGCCATCAGGCTGGCGGTCTTGCGCAGCAGTGCGGCGTCGGGACGACCCGGCACGTGGTAGCCCGGCAGGTCCACCGTGTCGACGAACGGCGCCGAGCACGGACCCTGGGTGATGTCCTTCGGCAAGTCGATGAGGACCGCGGACGATCATCGGCACCGAGTCCATCCGGCGAGATCGGTGGCTCGTGGCGAGGTGGGAATCACCGGCCCGACAGCACTACCGCTGTCGGGCCATTCGGCTTTCTGGCTAGTCGTCGTCGCGGCGGTTGGGGCTTGCCTCGACGATCACGCCGGCGCTCGAGCACGTCCAGTAGACCTTGCCGTTTGGTGCAACGGCAACGTCAGTCGGCTCCGGGTCGCCACTGTTGATGGTCGTCACCCGACTGTTTCGAAGGTTCACGACCGACACTTTGTTGCGACCGCCGTTGCTTCCAGAGACACCAGGCGTCGGCACTTCGGTGTAGTACAGGTGCTGACCCGCCTTGTCGAGCGCTAGCCCCACCGGACTGTCGAGGCCGCTCAGCAACACCGACGTGCGGCCATTGTGCCGCTCGAGAATGACGCCCGCCGACTTGCACGTCCAATAGAGGCTGCCGTTGCGGCTGACGACGACATCGGTTGGCTCCGGTTCACCGCTGCTCACGATGGTTTTTGTCGTGCCGTCGAACGCCGACACGTTGTTGGTCCCACCGGCGACACCGGGCATGGGCACTTCGGTGAAGTACACCGTTCCGCGACGACTCACCGCGATGCCGCTGGGCGCGTGCAACCCTGTCAGCACCGGCATGGTGTCGCCCTCTTCGGTCATCTTCAGGATGACCCCGGCCGATTTACACGTCCAATACACCTCGCCGTCCTGGGTGACCGAAAGATTGGTGGGCTCAGGCTCGCCTTGATGGAGCACGGTGACGCCACCAGTCTCGAGGTCGAGCGAGAACACTCCGTTGCGGCCGCCACCGACGCCTGGCGTCGGTACTTCGGTGAAATACACCGTGTTCCAGCCGCCGACCGCAATGCCCGTGGGCCTCGACAATCCCGCTGCGACAACCCTCACACGATAGCCACTGTCGGCATGAACGACGAATGCGGACACGACGAGTGTTCCCGCGGCGGCAATCGCCGCCACAGCTGTACGCGTTGACATGAATCCTCCCAGAAGCCCCGCGCCTTGTTGTCCCACGTCCGTGGCGATGCGCGTGCTCTGAAGCTAATAACAGCGGAGGGGTGCGAAAAGTTCCCGCGCGATCCCGGACGTTGTCTGTCATCTGGTGAATGGCGTGTGCTAGCCTGAGCGCGCGATGAGTGACCTGCTTGGGCGTTTCACCGCGACCGCGGTGCCCTTGATGCGTAATGTCTACGGCGCGGCGCTCAGAATGTCCGGCCGACCAGACGTCGCCGAAGACGTCACGCAGGAGACGTACTTGCGTGCCTATCGGACCTTTCACGGCTTCGAGGCCGGCACCGACTGCAAAGCGTGGCTGTTCACCATCATGCATTCGGTGCTGATCAATCGCTTCCGACACGAACAGCGGCATCCACAAACACCGCTCGAAGAACTGCCGGTCGAGAGTGGGCTGCTGGCGCAGAGCGACCCTGCCATCGCCGCCATCATCAACGGAGCGCCATCGCCGGTCGTCGAAGCGGCCATGAAGGCTCTTCCCGACGTCTTTCGAACAGTGGTCGTCCTGGTCGATATCGAGGAGCTCTCTTACGAAGAAGCCGCGCGCGTGCTCGACTGTCCGGTCGGCACCATTCGCTCGCGTTTGTACCGCGCCAGGCACCTGTTGTTCGCCGCCTTGCAGGACCACGCGAAACAGGCGGGCTACGCGGTCGAATCGACGAGGCGCGTATGAACAGGCCGATGCATCCCACCGACGCGCTCCACGATCTCGTCGACGGTCGACTGAGCGGCGCCGATCGTGACGCTCTGGAGGCGCACCTTCGCGACTGCGTGCAGTGCCAACGCGAGGTCGCCATGCTGTCCGGTATCAAACGCGTCGTCGCCGCGTTACCGCAGATCGAGCTGCCAGTCGAGTTGGCGGCGCGCATTGGCGCGAGCGTGAACACAACGGCGTCGATGCAGGGTCCGACCAGTGAACCGACGACGACATTGATGACTGCCGTGCCAGCCGCTGACGATAGCCGTCGCCCGCGGCCGCGGTGGCTGGTGCCAGTCGCCCTCGCCGCCGTCATGCTGCTCGCGGCCATCGTGTGGTGGCGGTCGCCTGCGAACCTGCCGCTCATGGCCGCCGACACCGCAGGCAATTATCGAGCTGGGCGGCTTACCCTGACGTCAACGGAGTCCGATGCCGGCGCGTTGAATGCGTTCTTCGCTCAGCGCGTCTCGTTTCCCGTCCGCGTCTTCGACCTGCGCATGATGGGCTTCTCGCTGGCGGGTGGACGCGTTCACCAGTTCGACCGGCGCAGGTCAGCACTCTGGGTGTACACCAATGCGTCCGGCGCCATCGTGTGCCAGATGTATCCCGGCGTCGTCGGCGATCTGCCGAGTCCACCGCAGACCCGCGTCGCCAACGGCATCACCTTCGCGATCTATCACGCGAGCAACGGCACGCAGGTGTTCTGGCAGGAGGGGGACATTGTCTGTGTCCTCGCCTCGGATCTGCCGGCCGAGGACGTCATTCAATTGGCCATCGCGAAGGCCATGAAACCCTGAGCCAACATTGTCCGCGAGATTTACGCTGCTTGCCGTGATCTGCGCCTCGACCGTCGTCGTCGCGCAGTCGCCGCCGCCAGTGGCACCAGTGCCGCTCACGACGTTCGTCGAGGCCACGTGGGAGGATGAGCGAACGTCCGCCGCTGCTCTGCGGGAGATTGCCGCTGGATGGAAGAACGCGTACACATCGATGTTCGTGGATCTGGCGCGCATGATGCGCCCGCCGCGCGAAACCAGCGATGCACCGCTGACACCAGGTTCGGATTCGGTCGATGACAGCGATGCCGGACACCGCGACGCACGTCCTTCTGGGCTCCTGCCGAACGTGCCGGACCGCGGTTCACCGATTCGCCGCCGCTTGCTCGCGTTCCTCGAGAAGCAGACCGGTAAGCGGTTTGGCAACGACCTCAACGCGTGGCGTGCGTGGATGTGGAGCCTGCCGTACGATCCGCATCCGGAATACGCCAGACTGAAAGCCGCCATCTACGCTCAGATCGATCCGCGCATGGCAGCGTTCTTTCCGGCAGGCGTGACCTCCACCATCCGCCTCGACCAGATCGATTGGGGCGGTGTGAAGGTCAACGGCATTCCTCCGTTACGTTCGCCGCGAGTAGTGAGAGCGTCGGACGCGAAATACCTGCGCGACGCCAACGTCGTCTTCGGCATCGTCATCAACGGCGAGGCGCGCGCGTATCCAAAGCGGATTCTCGCCTGGCACGAAATGGCAATCGACACGCTTGGCGGAGTCGATATGACGATTGTCTATTGCACGCTGTGCGGGACGGTCATCCCGTACGAAAGCAATCTCGGCGGGCGGATGCTGCGGTTCGGCACGAGCGGACTGCTCTATCAATCCAACAAGCTGATGTTCGACGAAGACTCGAACTCGCTCTGGTCCACCTTCGAAGGCCAACCCGTTGTGGGCGCGCTCGCGGGGTCGGGCCTCGTGCTCCGCACCCGCCCGGTTGTGACGACGACGTGGAAGGAATGGAAAACCACGCATCCGATGACGTCAGTCCTATCGCTTGATACGGGGCACGACCGTGACTATTCGGAAGGTGCCGCGTACCGCGACTACTTCGCGTCCGATCGATTGATGTTTCAGGTGTCGCGTACCGACGCTCGCTTACCCAAGAAGGCGGAAGTCTTGGTGCTTCGGCTACCAGACGGTGCGTCGGATGCGCTGATTCCAGTGGCGATCGACACTCGTTTTCTCCAGGCTCATCCTGTGTACTCATTCGCGGCGGGCGGGCACCGATACGCTGTCGTGACCAGCGCCGGCGGCGCGAACCGGGTCTATCGCACGGGCACGGAGATTCCCGAACAGAAAGCCGCCTCGTCTCTCGCCGATCGCAGCGGTCAGCGCTGGCGTGTCACCGAGACCGCACTTGTTGACGAGCGCGACCCCTCTGTTCAGGCTCCTCGGGTGTCAGCGCAGCGCGCATTCTGGTTCGGGTGGTACGCGCAGTTCCCTGAGACGATGCTGATCAAATAGGCCGGGGCCTCACGTGTCGCCATGTCACCGTTGCGGTGTCGGTCAGGCGACCGTACGGACCGTGCAGTTACGTGACGCCGCGCCACTCTGCGCGCATCCGCACCGCTGGCGACTTTCGTGCTGGAGCTTCTCCGCTGATGCCCTTCACCAATTTCGATACCGCCGCCCGAGCGGCCTTGTCGTTCCTGCATCGTCGATTCGGCTTCGGCTTGTGGATGGTGACTCGTACCGTCGGCGATGACTGGATCGTGCTTCAGGCCGAGGACCATGGCTATGGCGTGACCGACGGCACGGTGTTCCGGTGGGCCGACTCGTTCTGTTCGCGGATGGTGACAGGGTTGGGACCCAGAGTCGCCCCGTCGTCGGCAGAGATTCCCGCCTATCTGTCAGCACCCATCGGCCAGCAGGTCAAGATCGGTGCCTATATCGGTGTGCCGCTGACGAATAGGGAAGGGGGTCTGTTCGGGACGCTCTGCGCGATTGACCCGGACAGCCAGCCAAATTCCATTCAGGGCGAGCAGGAGATGATTGAGATAATCGGCTCGCTGCTCAGCTCACTGCTTGCGACAGAGATGCAATTCAGCGACGAGGCCCGACGGGCCGAACGAGCCGAGGCCGAGGCGCTCAGCGATCCCCTGACCGGCCTCTACAATCGACGGGGCTGGTCGCGCCTTCTCGCAGGTGAGGAGGGGCGGTGCGGCCGACACGGTTGCCCGGCCAGCGTCGTGATGATCGATCTCGACGGACTCAAGAAGGCGAACGACAGGCTCGGGCACTTCGCCGGCGACCAACTGATCGTGCAGGCAGCGACCGTCCTTCGCAGTGTTGCACGCCGACACGACGTGGCGGCTCGTGTCGGCGGAGACGAGTTCTCGCTCCTGGCGGTGGAGTGCGATCGTGCACAGAGCGTCGTGCTGATGGGACGCTTGCGCCGGGCGTTCGCTGAGGCCGGCATAGAGGCGTCGATGGGCTGGGAGCCGCGGGACCCCGCGAAGGGCCTCGAGGTGGCGTGGGCGGACGCAGACAGCGCCATGTACATCGACAAGCGAGCGAGGCAAGCTGCTGCCCCCCGCTTCATCGAGTGTCCCGGCGACGTCGGCACCGAGACACTCGCCCACGCGCCAGGTGACTACATCTCGACGATGGGCAGGATCTCGACGGTGCCGTCCATCACGGTGAGGTGAGGACAGGTCTTCGACAGCGTCTGGATCGCCTTGATGTCCTTGCCCTCCAGGATGGTGTACCCGCCAACGAAGCTCGCCAGATTGCCGGCGCGCTTCGCCTTGATCGCTTTCGCCTTGCCGACCATTTGCACGGCCGCCGAGCTTCGGACCGGACCACCTTCCTTCATTGCCCCCGCCGCGGCGAGCTTCTGCATGTACAGGCCCCACTTCTTCATGAGGGTCTCACTTTGCTTGGGCGAGAGCGTCGAGGCGTCGCCGCCCCGGTAGAGCACGAGGAACTTTGGCATGCGGTCAGTCTCCTTCAAGTTGTTGCGGCCGCCAGTATAAGGCGGCGCAGCCCGATCCGTAGCCAGACTCGCCGCAGGTGCGCCCAGGCGGACAGCGTCGTGCTCGACGGCCACGGTGTGATGGACGAGTCCGGCGGCGAGCGCGTCGACTAAGATACTCGGCACGAATGAGAGCGGCCCTTGCTTCGGTCTGCGCTGGCGTCGCGGCGTGGTGCTCACTCGGCACGATCGGATTCCTCAGCGCGGCCAGCGCGGTCTCCCGCGTGGCGCTGCTGCCCCCGTGGTGGTGGCTGCCGGCGCTGATCGTCCTGTTCTTCGTCGCCTCGCGAATGATGCGATTGTCCGGCGAGCAGGCGTCGCCGCTCTTCGGCTCCGCGGTGCTCCTGCTGCCCTGGCTGCCAGTGCCGCTGCCGGCCGCCGCATTTCTCTGGACCGGCCCACTGAGTGCCCTGGTGTGGATGCTGGTGCTCGGGGCAGTCGTGCACGCCAGGTGGCCGCCTCGCACCAGTCGCTGGCTGACCGAGGCGTCTCGCGCTCCCGTGCTGGCTGGATGCCTCGCGCTGCTGCTGTACGGCCTGAGCGCGTGGTGGCTCGCGCCTGTCCTGCCTGATGGCGATTCACCGCATTACCTGATCCTCGCGCAGAGCCTGATCGAGGATGGCGACATCCAGATCGAGAACAATCATCGTCGCGGCGACTACCTCTCGTATTCCCTGCAGGCCGCTCAGCCCGACTACCTGCGCCGCGGGGTCAATGGACAGATCTATTCCATCCACGCGCCCGGACTGCCGCTGGTCATCGCTCCAGCGATGTGGCTGTTCGGCTATCCGGGCGCAGTGGCCTTCCACGGCATCCTTGCCGCGGCGAGCACGGCGCTGGTATGGTGGCTTGCGTACCGGCTGACCGACAGCTGGAGTGCGGCGTGGTTCGCGTGGGCGTGCGTGAGCCTGACGGCCCCGTTCTTCTTCCAGGCGACAGAGATCTTTCCGGACGGTCTGGCCGCAATTCTCTTGCTGGTTGGCACCTGTCCGTTGTGGCTGACCGAGCGCGACGAGCGTGCTGGGCTCGAGCGGCGAGTCGGAACGAGCGTGTGGTGGATCGCCGGCGCGTCGCTGGCCCTCCTGCCGTGGCTCCAGACGCGACTGGCCTCGCTGGCCGCCATCGCCGCGTGCCTGCTGCTCCTGCGCATGCGCAGTCGGCGCGAGTTCTTGGCCTTTGCCGCCCTGCCGATGGTGAGCGCGGTCGGATGGTTCGCCTTCTTCTGGGGCATCTACGGCACGCCCAATCCGATGGCGCCCTACGGCACGTTCACGCAGACGAGCGTATCCAACCTGACGCACGGCCTGCCTGGTGTCCTGTTCGATCAGCAGTTCGGCCTGTTGCCGAACGCGCCGGTGTGGGGTGTCGTGCTCGCCGGCTGCGTGCTTGCCGCGTTGCGCTTGCGACGCTGGGCGTTGGAACTGCTGGCCCTCGCTGTTCCCTACACGATCAGCGTTGCCATGTACCAGCACTGGTGGGGCGGCGCCAGTGCGCCGGGGCGCCTGTTCACGCCGCTCACGCTGATTATCGCGCTCGGCGCCGCGCGGTTGTGGGCCGGCAGCCGATCCGCAACCCGCGTGTGCTTCGCTATCGTGCTCGGATGCAGCGTCGGCCTTGCCGTCATGCTCTGCATCCCGGACGAGGGGCGACTGCTCATCAACTTCCGTGACGGCATCGCGCTGTGGGCGGAGTGGGCACAGGACGTCGTGGCACTGTCGCGAGCCTTGCCCAGCCTGTTCGTTGATACGCCAGCGCACGCGCTGCTCAAGGCGGTCATCTGGATCGCGACGGCGCTCGCGGCCTGGGGCGGCGTCCTCGTGTTCGGACAGCGACCGCGAGTGTCATGGCCGGCGATCTGGATGCTGGCGACGGTGCCGATGGTCGCCGTCACGATCGTCTGGCGGATCGATCGCATCTCGCCGATCACGACGGCGCGTTCGGAAATCGGACTCTTGCGCAGGTTGTCGTCGGCATCCGCAGGTCGATGGGCATTCGACTACGGTCAGCGGCGCGTCGTGGCGGCCGAGAGCCTGCGTGCTCGCCTGACGGTTCGCTCGGACGGCGAGCGGCCACGCTCGAGTCCGAGTCACGTCCTGAGCGCGCGCGCAGTGCCACCCGGCACCTACCGGGTGCAGTTCGATGCACGGCCCTCGGCTGAACGCACGGGCACGCTGACGCTGCGTCTGGGTGACACGAGCCAGCCGTTCCTGACCACGGTCGTGGCGCGCGGAGAGCAGGACGACGGGAGTGCCTCGTTCACGTTGCCGGTAGCCGTGCGCTCGCTGGTCGTCGACGCGAATGGTGCGGCGCTGCGCTCGGTGTCGTCGGCGCGGCTGCAACCGGTGGCGTCGCCCGTCTCATTCGAACCCGTCGCCGGCTCGGCCAGGCGGGCCGTGCGCTACGCAACAGCGGACGTCTTCTTCCTGGACGACAACGCGTATCCCGAACCGACCGGGATGTGGATCGCCGGAGGTCGCCTCGCGCGCACGGTGATCGCCCACGACGGTCCGCGGCTGACACTGCTGCTTCGCAACGCGCCGGTCGAGAACGTGGTGACGATCGACGTCGATGGCAACCGCCAGGACGTGACGCTGGCGCCCCGTGAAGAGCGCGAACTGACCATCGACCGGCGCCAGTCTGGGCCGTACTCCACGCTTCGCGTGACCGCACGCACCGGGTTCAGGCCCTCGCAAGTGGAGCCTGGCAACAAGGACCTGCGTTACCTCGGATGCTGGCTCGAACCGCGATAGGGAGGCGAGTGGTCGAGGTGAGTGGGCTATCTCAGCCGGCCGGTCAGCGCCAGAACGAGCAGCACAATCAGGATGATGCCGCCGAGCCCTCCGCCTACCATCGGCCCGCCCATGTAAAAACCGCCGCCACCGAACAACACCAGCAGAATGATCAGCAGGACAATCAGATTCATCACGCACTCCTCTAGAGTTTCGTTTCGACCGCCAGTGTAGGCGGTCGCTGCTCGCGCGGCTGTTCCAAATCGAACAGGCAACCGCCGCCCGCGTCAAGCCCACGCCACGTCGCCTGCCACGGTCGAAGTCGACATCAGTGTGCCCTGCGGAAGCTGGAGTACTGGAACGATTGCGTGCTGCCCCACGGCGTCGCGTGAACATGGCCGCGGCTGTCGCGCAGCGCGAAGGCCGGGCCGAGTTCTTCCGCAAGCCGTTCAGGTGAGTACCGCTGCACTGGCAACCCGCTGCACATCTCCGGTCCATCGAGCGCGAACGTCGCGATGATCGCGGTGCCGCCGGGCTTGAGCGTCGTCAACAAGTGGTCCTTGTAGCGGGCGCGCTCCTCAGTGGTTGTGAGGAAGTGGAATACGGCGCGGTCGTGCCAGATATCCATCGGCTCGAGGGTCCAGCCGCTGGTCACATCAGCCTCAATCCAGATCGGTGTCTGCGACGCCGACCCGAGGCGCGCCTGCGCACGAGCGAGGGCAGCGCCAGAGACGTCGAGCACTGCCAGGCAATGGAGGCCCCTTGCCACCAGCGCATCGACGAGATGCGAGTCCCCACCGCCGACGTCGAGAACGCATGTGTCAGCCGTCATGCCTGCCGCCTCGAGCATTTCGAGCGACATCGCTGGCAGCGGCTCGAACCAGCTGACCTCCCGTTCGGTCTTCGTTGTGTAGACGCGGTTCCAATGGACGGCACGTTCCACGTGATGCATCCTCAGCGTCCGGGAGACCGGCTGGTGCGACGCGCTGCGCCGGTCCGCCCGGCGCGAATGATTCGTGCCGCGCCCGCAATGATGCCGCCCAGCACGGCGACCCGGTAGGCGTGCTCTCCCGTGTCGAACTGTTCACCAGCGTGGTCGCCGGAGTTGCTGACCATCGCCACGATGCCAATGGCGGCGTCGCGGGTCTGTGCGAACGCGAACAGCGAGGCGGCCTGCATTTCGACGGCCAGGGCGCCGGCCGACTTCCAGTGACGCACCTGCGCCTGCGTCTCCCGATATGGTGCGTCCGTCGTCCACACGAGGCCTCGTGTGACCGGCGCGACGGAGGCTAGGCTGTCGGCCAGCGCAGCGACCAACGACGCGGAGGGCGCCGCGACGCGCTCTGCCGGCGGCAGATAGTGAAAGGAGGTGCCCTCGTCGCGAATCGCCTCGGTGGCGATCACCAGGCTCGGCAACGGCAGGGTGGGGGCGAGCCGACCCGAGGACGTGAGGCCGACGATCACCTTCGCCCCGGCCGCGATCAACTGCTCCGCGACGAGCACGGCAAATGGCCCCCCGATCGTGCGCGGCACCACCCCGCAGCGCAGGCCGTGCCGGCGCACCGCCACCATCGGTGTGTGAAAGCAGGCCCACCCCGCTACCGGACGGGCCGTACCGTCGTTCACAAGGCCGTCGAAGAGGTCCCCATCGAAATCGAGCACGCAGACCTGCGGGACCGGCACCGTCTTCAGGCGCCGGGTTCGCCGTACTTCTCGCATCAGGGCATCGGCCGTGAGTACGGAAGGCTGCTTCAGGGCATGGGTGTGGAGCAGCGGCAGCGGCAGGGGCAGTGTCGAGCGTCGACGAGGCATCGGCTACCGTACCACCTGTCCGAAACTGCGTTCCTGACCATGCTGGAGACGAACGGGGTGCAGATGGCAGAGGCGGAGCCTGCGCTCGAGGCCGCGCCGGGCGGCTACACGAAGCTGGTCAACCACGCCGCCGCAGCCATCCACGGCGCCGTCATCATCACCGTCAGCCTGACCACATACGACGCCACCAGCAAACCCGTGCCCCAGGCGAGCACCCGGTTCACGCGCCCTTCACGTCGCCGCTCGAGCACCAGCACGGTGAGCGCCAGCACCGTCGGAACGCCGAAGAACCAGAGCGGGCCAAGGGCCAGCAGCGATGCGACCGGGACCCGCGCCACGGCCGGTGGCAGGAAGTTGAGCGCGGTCAGCAGCATGAGGCTCTTGTGCGCGGCCGGCTTCCTGCGGACGTAGATCGCCCAGCCGAAGAACAGCGCGAACATCAGCAGATCGAACATCGGCACCAGCATGAATGCCAGCGGCGGAATCCCTGGCGGCGTCGACGCCGAGCCGTACTTGGCGGCGCGAATCGCGACCGGCACGCCAGTGAGGATGATCAGCGCAGCCAAACCGATGCCGGCGTAGCCCAGTCGCTGATGCAGCCGGATCCGTGTCGTGGCAATCAGGCGGACCTGGGCAATGAACAGCACGACCCAGCTGGTCATCAGCAGCCCGTGCACGTGCACAAGCACGGACGGCAGCGGCGGCGACCCGGCCAGCGACGCGAGGTAGTAGGTGCGGCCGAATCCCGCCAGGATGATCAGCGGGAACAGGATCGCGGCAACGGTGAACAGCCGCCTGTCGAAAAGGCGGCGCTCCAGCATCGGGTCGGGTCTGTCGAGAGAGGTGTGCATGTGGTGGTGCTCCTGACCGGGCTGAGTGTAGCGGAGAAAGCGAGGTGCGCGACCTCATCATTTGTGGTGACGCGCGCACGAGCTTGGCGTGAACCCGGCTGCCATATTGCACAGGCCGCGCGCCACACGCTCGACATCACCACGCCGTATTTCGTCACCGACGAGTCGACGATGTGGGCGCTGCGCGACGCGGTGGAACGCCAAGATCATGAACGTGGACCAGTGTTCGCGGACCACCTCACCAGATCCAGGCGGTGTCGAGCTCGAGCGTCGGCAGCCTCAGACGCGCTTTGCTCGCTGCAGTCCGTCGGGCACAATGGTGAATGGCTGCCGCAGCGGACATCCGGATCGGGACGGCGGGCTGGTCCATCCCGCGCGCCTCAGCCGCACACTTCGAAGGGGAGGGCACACACCTCCAGCGTTACTCGCGCGGCTTCAGGTGCGCCGAAATCAATTCCTCGTTCCATCGGCCACACACCGCCGCCACCTACGCCAGATGGCGTGACAGCACTCCCGCGGACTTCCGCTTCGCCGTGAAGATTCCTCGAACGATCAGGCACGTACTGAAGCTGGTCAACGCTGAGGAGACGTTCGCGGCGTTCCTCGCGCAGACCGATGGCCTGGCCGACAAGCGAGGCCCGCTCCTTGTGCAGTTGCCGCCGTCGCTGGCGTTCGATCCATCGGTCGCCGTGCCCTTCTTCGAGCAGGTACGAACGCTTTACCACGGACCGATGGTCTGTGAGCCACGGCACGCGAGCTGGTTCTCGATCGACGTGAACAGCGTCCTCGACCAGCATGCGATTGCACGCGTGGCGGCCCATCCGCCACCGGTGCCTGCTGCGGCGGAGCCTGCTGGCGGCTGGCCGTACCTCGCCTACATTCGGCTGCACGGCTCGCCACGCACCTACTGGTCGCGATACACCACGAACGACATCGGGATGCTGTCGCAGACCCTCCAGCGCGTGTCGTCCGCCGGGGAGGTGTGGTGTGTCTTCGACAACACCGCCAGCGGCGCCGCCATCGAGAACGCCTGGGAGTTGCGTCAGCAACTGAGCCGCACACCTGATGCGCAATGACGAAGGAGTCGTCACGCGATGTTGACACAGACCACGACACCGGTACGCGCGAGCGCAATCGGCTGCATCACCGTTCCGTTCCTGCTCATCGCGCTGATTCCCCTGGCATGGGGTGCGCGCGCGCAGTGGCACCAGGGCCAACTGGCGCGACACGGAGAAGTGGTGGCCGGTCGCGTCATCGAACTCCGCTTTGTCGACAGCAACCCGTCGAGCGTCCGGCAGGCCACCCGTGGCGGCGGCGGGCGCGGCGTGTCGCCAGTGGTGACCTACACGGCCGGCGCGGGAGCAACGCGAACCGTCATCGGCAGCGTCAACCGGTATCCCCCTCCCTGGACAGCCGGCGACACGGTCGACGTCATCTACGACCCAGCCACTCCTGAGCGCGCTGATCTTCGCGCCGAAGTGGAGGGCTGGCGACTCTGGTTCGGTATCTGGTGCGCGGTAGCGGCGTTGCCAGCGGCGATCGCCCTCGCGCCGGTTGTCCTCGTCATGCGGGCCTGGCAGAAATATCGAGCGACCCGGCCACATCGATCACAATGAGCGGTGGGTCGCTTCCGTCGAAGCGCGGCTGGAGAAGTAAATGTACGGACGTGTGCTGTCGGTGGTCGCGCTGCTGCTCGTGTGCAGCTCGGCGCTGTGGGCGCAAGGTCAGGCGCACGTCGTGCGCATCGAGGTCCGCGCCGACGGACAGCCGGTCCCTGGCGCGACGGTCGTCGCTGGCATCGTCAGCAGCGTCACTGATGCGTCTGGCATGGTGGTGCTGGGGGTAGCGGCAGGGGCGCTGCGCATCACCGTGTCCCTCCGTGGCTTCCTCGACGCGTCGGCAGAACTGACGGTCGATGCCGGCGTCGACACGCATGTGAACGTGGAACTGGTGCGTACACCGGTTGTCGAAGAAGAGGTCATTGTCGTGGCCTCCACCCGCACCGGCCGCCGTCTCGACGACCAGCCAACGCGCGTCGAGGTGCTCGGCCGCGAAGAGATCGAAGAGAAGATGCTGATGACGCCTGGCGACATCGTGATGATGCTCAATGAGATGGGTGGCCTTCGCGTGCAGGCAACGTCACCGTCGATCGGCGCCGCCAGCGTCCGGGTGCAAGGCATGAAAGGGCGCTACACGCGCGTCTTGAGCGACGGCCTGCCGCTGTTCGGTCAGCAGGCGGGCGGTCTCGGCCTGCTGCAGATTCCGCCGATGGACCTCGGTCAGGTCGAGGTCATCAAGGGTGTGGCGTCGGCGTTCTATGGCGCCGGAGCCATGGGCGGCGTGGTGAACCTGCTCTCGCGACGGCCGCGCGCCGAGGCGGCCTACGACGCGCTCTTCAATGCCTCGACGCTCGGCGCCACCGATGCCGTCATGTTCCTCTCGTCCGCAGCGCGCGGGGGCTGGAGTGCCTCACTGCTTGCCGGTGGACACGGACAGGTGCAGGCCGATCGCGACGAGGACGGCTGGGCCGACGTCGCCGGGTACCGCCGCGCGGTTGTCAGGCCGCGCGCGTTCTGGGACGGCGGCAGCGGGCGCTCGGCGTTCCTGACCGCTGGCCTGACGTGGGAAGACCGCAGCGGCGGAACAATGGATTCGGGCGTGCTGCCGGCGACTGGCGCCGCGTACGTCGAGGCGCTCGACACACGCCGCTACGACATCGGTGGCACCGCGCAGACGCTCGTGGCGAACCGCTTCGTCATGACGGCACGAGGGTCGTCTTCCTGGCAGCAACACGCGCATACGTTCGGCGCGCTCGTCGAGCGCGATCGGCACGCCAACATCTTCAGCGAGGTGGCACTGCGCGGTACGGCCGGCTCGTCCACCTGGGTGACCGGCGTGGCGTACGAGCGCGACGTCTTCACGCCGCGCGACGTGCCACGATTTGCCTACACCTTCGATGTGCCCGGTGTGTTTGCGCAGTTCGATCTGCAACCGGCGTCATGGCTGGCCGTGTCCGCGGGCGGACGTGTGGACGCGCACAGCGAGTTCGGCACCTTCGTCAGCCCCAGGCTGTCGGCGCTGATGCGCCGCGGCGGCTGGTCGAGCCGCGCCTCAGTCGGACGCGGTTTCTTTCCGGCGACGCCGCTCACCGAGGAGACCGAAGCGGCCGGGCTCAGCCGCCTCGCCGTGCCGGCGCCGCTCTCCGCCGAGCGCGGCAGCAGCGCGTCGTTCGACCTGACACGGGCCTTCGGCCGGAGCGCCGTCACCGCCACCGTGTTCGGCTCCCGCATTGTCGACCCGCTGCAGGTGGAGCGAGGGACGTCGTACACGCTCGTCAACGCGACGACGGCGGCGACCAACACCGGACTGGAACTGCTCGGCACATGGCGACAGGGCTCGTATGTGGCCACGGCGACCTATAGCTTCGTCCGATCGCGCGAAGGCAGCGACGCAACGCGGCAGGACGCCGCGCTGACGCCGCGACACAGCGCTGGGCTGGTCGGGATGTGGGAGCGTGAAGATGCCGGGCGCGTTGGCCTCGAGCTGTATTACACGGGACGTCAGCGGCTGGACGAGGACCCGTACCGCGACGTCTCGCGACCGTATGTCGTCGTGGGCCTGCTGGCGGAGCGGCGTGTCGGCCGCGCGCGCCTGTTCATCAATGGCGAGAACCTGACGGATGTGCGGCAGACGCGGTGGCATCCACTGCTGCGATCCGCGCCGGGAGCCGATGGCCGCTGGACCGTCGATGCGTGGGCGCCCATCGACGGGCGCGTGGTGAACGGCGGCGTGCGGTTCGGCTTCTGATCGGCCGCGAAGGAGACACACTCGATGACCAGAACTGAGGAGCGGTGTGCATGGGCCGGCAGCGACCCGCTGATGCAGGCGTATCACGACACCGAATGGGGCGTGCCGCTGCGTGACGCACGAGCGCGGTGGGAGATGCTGGCTTCGACCCCGATGTCGTGGCGGCGTTCACCGAGCAAGACGTCGAGGCGCTGATGGGCAACGCCCGCATCTTCTGCGAGATGCGCGATCGAGGCGAGGATTTCGCCGGGTTCGCGTGGTCGTTCACCAACGGCGAGGTGCTACGCGGCGATGGAAGGTCGGTGCCGACCGAGACCGAGTTGTCGCGCGCGATTTCGAAGGAGATGAAACGCCGCGGCTTCACGTTCGTCGGACCGACTATCGTCTATGCCTGGATGCAGGCGGTGGGCATCGTCGACGATCACGCACTGGCGTGTTTCAGGCGGTCGGGTCGACGGTCCGGCTGAAGCCGGACACTACGTCATCGAGTCGTAGCGGATCGCTTCCACCTCGATCCGTTCCGGTCCGCGCGGGGTTCGCACGGTGACGGCGTCGCCCACCTTCGCCTTCAGCAGCGCCGTGGCCAGCGGCGAGCGCCACGAGATCCGTTCGCCGCCCGAATCGAGTTCATCGGTGCCGACGATCGTGACGGTACGCTCGTCGCCGGCTTCGGTGGTGAAGGTCACCATCGCGCCGAAGAACACGCGGTCTGATGCGCGCTGCGAGTTGTCGACCACCACGGCGCTGTCCAGGCACTTCGACAGATAGCGGATGCGCCGGTCGATCTCGCGAAGCCGCTTCTTGCCGTAGATGTAGTCGCCGTTCTCCGAGCGATCGCCGTTCCCGGCCGCCCACGACACGGTCGCGACCATTGCCGGCCGTTCAACCTTCCACAACTGCGCCAGCTCGTCGTTGAGCCGCCGGAAGCCGGCTGGCGTCATGTAGTTCTTGATTCCGTCTGTTGCAGGGGTCGGCACGCAGCGCTCCGTCACTGAGCATGCCACGGCGAGGCTGCGTGCGCCCACCCTGCCGCTGAACCGTATAAAGTGGCACCGTGTCGATTGCGTTTCTCTTCGTGGACGGCCTGGGGGTGTCGGACGACCCGCGGAGTCCACTGCGGACGACGCCGCTGCCGGCGTTGTCGGAACTGACCGGCGATTTCGGGGCGGGCGCATACGACCAGCCTGGTGCCGCCTACCGCGTGCTCGATGCTACGCTCGGCGTCGAGGGCTTGCCGCAGTCGGCTACGGGCCAGACGACGCTGCTCACGGGGATGAACGGACCCCAGTTACTCGGCCGCCATCAGGGGCCGCATCCCGGCAGCCGCATGCAGGCGTTGCTCAACGACGAATCGCTGCCGGTGTGGGCCACCCGGCGTGGTCTGCGGGTGCTGCACGCGAACGGCTACCGGCCCGAGTATCTCGAGCGTGTGATCGATGCGCGGCGCAACATGATGTCGGCTTTCGCGTTTGCTGCACGCGCTGCCGGTCAGGCGTTGCTGCTCTCCACCGACCCGCGCGCCCAGCGTCCGGGCAACTGGCCTGACCCGGCGGCCGCAGGTGCGGCTTTCGCCGCTGTTTCGGACCAGCACGCCCTCACGGTGCTCGAGTACTTCATGCTCGATTATGCCGGCCACCGCGAACCGTCGCGGGTGCCGCACGCCCTGATCGAGCTCGACGCGTTCGTCGTCGGCTTCCGTCACGCCGCGCCTGCCTCGACGCTCGTCATCTGTTCCGACCACGGCAATGCCGAGGAGCCGTGGCACACGCAGCACACGCGGAACCCGGTGCCGTTCATCGCCTGCGGTCCGGACGCGCACACCGTGCCGGCGATGACGTCGATCGCCGATCTCAGCGGCTGGATGCGTCAGGTGCTCGGCCAGACGTAAGGCGGGCACGTCGCGAGTCGGCGATGGCCGCGGCCACGGCGTCGGCATGGCGGACCGCCAGATCGTGCTCGCCGGCGGGCATCACCTCGAGCCGCGCTGCCGGCAGCAGCGACAGCAGCCGTTTCACCGATCGACAGCGGACTGATTGGGTCGGCGCCGCCCCGCAGCAGAGCCAGGCTCCATGGCTTCTGTGTTCAAGTACCGATCCTGGTCAGCGAAGCGGGGTTCCCGTGTATGCGCTGAGGGCCTCGAGCAGCTGGTCCTGGAAGCCAACGTCACTCACCGATGCGTGCGTCCGGCGTCGCTCCTGGTGGAACCAGTAGCCGCCGCTGGTGAGCGCCTCTGGCTCCTCGCTCGTTGCGAGCCACTCCTGCGTGAGGTGACCGAGCCGGAGATCGTCGGGCGCGCCCGCTCCGCCCATCTTCGTCGGCACCCAACCAGGGTCGACCGCGTTGCTCGCCACCTCTGGCCACAGCCGCGCCACCGCGGCAGCAAGCGTCGTGACGAACAGCTTCGAATCCGAATAGCTGGCTGCTGACGTGCGGCCGCTCCAGTCCACACCGTGCAACGTCGGTCGTCCGCCGCTGTGCATGCCACTGCTGATGTAGACCAATCGCCGCGGCCGTTGGATGAGCGCGGTCAGCAGGTACGGCGCGACGACGTTCACGGCCAGCAGATCAGGTCCACGGAGGACGGCCGCGTTGTGGATGACGGCATCGGGCACGCCGCGGGCATTCACCTGCCTCGCCACGTCGCGCACCTGCGCCGGGTCGGCCAGATCGCCGACGACACCGGCCCCGCCACGGTCCAGCAGCGCGCGAACCGCTTCGAGGCGGTCGCGACTCCGCGCGTGCACGATCACGTCGTGGCCGTTCGCCAGCAGCGTGTCGGCAGCCGCCCTGCCAAGTCCGTCCGCCGAGCCCGTGATGAAGATGCGCGCCATGGCCAGTCACTGACGCGCGCGCGCGTCGTAGCGAACGAAGCGAGGCAGAAGCAGTCCGCAGACGACGACGCCGGCAATGCACAGCGCGCCGCCAGAGATCACCGAAGTGCGAACGCTCGAGATGCTGGCAACCAGGCCCGCCTCGAGATGGCCGAGCAATGGCCCGCTCGAGTAGCTCACCATCTCGATGCTGGCCAGCCGTCCCCTGAGCACATCAGGAATCGTCTGGTTCCACATCGTCATCCGAAACATCCCGCTCATGCCGTCGGCGCCGCCGGCGATGACCAGCCACACGAGTGCCGGACCAATCGAGTGGCTGAAGCCAAAGCCGACGATGGCGATGCCCCAGATGCTGGCAGCGACCAGCACGCCGAGGCCGTGGCGCGTCACACGCATGGTCCATCGGCTGGCGATGCTTGCGACGAGCGCACCGACGGCCGGCGCCGCGTAGAGCCATCCGAGCACGGCAGGACCGCCAAGGCTTGCGGACATGGCAGGAAACAGTGCGAGCGGCATGCCGAACACCATCGCTACGAAGTCGACGACGTAGGTGCCGACGAGTTCCTGGCGGCTGCGCGCATAGCGGAAACCTTCCATGACCGCCGCAATGCTCGGGCTCTCGACATCGTCTGCGGGCGGGACGCGACGGACCTGCCAGAGGCAGATGAGGGAGACGCCGTACGAGGCGGCATCGACGAGGTAGGCCGTCTTCAATCCGCCGCTTGCGATGAGGACACCGCCGAGGGCAGGTCCACCAATCATCGCCAGGCTGCCGACGAGTGTGCGCAGTGCCGCCACCGCCGGCATCTCGTCCGACGGTACGAGCCGGGGAACTAGCGCCTCCATCGACGGCCGCTGCAGCGCGCCGACGGCGGCCATCCACCCGGCGATGACATACAGCACGCCGGGGGAGGACTGCGAGACCGCCAGCAGGGCCAGCGCAAGGCTGCCGGCGGTCAGGCCGACGTCGGTGAGCAGGCTGACGCGACGGCGATCGACCGAGTCGGCAAGTGCGCCACCGAGAAACGCCACCGCGAGCAGTGGTCCCAATTCGGCTGCGCCGAGCAGACCCACCGAGAGCGACGACCCGGTCAGCGCGTACATGTGGTACGGCAGCGCCACGTAGGTGACCATCGTGCCGAGGGTCGACACCGCCTGCGCGATGAAGAGTAATCGGTAGTCGCGATGCCGCAGCGGTGACAGGTTCATGAGGCTGCAGGGGATTCTAGACCCCTTCAGCTAAGCTACGGCGATGTACCGCTTCTGTATGCCGCACCCTCATGCCTAGGTTGGCCTTCCGCAACGTCGTCCTCGCCCTGGTCGCGGTCGGCCTCCTGGTTGTCCCGGTGCTGCTGCTGCGCAACCCGGGTTCCACGAGCCCGGCCGAGTCGGGCAGATCCGTCTCCGCGGCCGCTGAACGCACGCGTGTGGCGTCGGGTGCACCCAATGTCCTCGTCGTCCTGCTGGACGATGCGGGATACGGGCAGACGGGGACGTTCGGCGGACTCATTCCGACGCCGACGCTCGACGGACTGGCGAAGGACGGCCTGCGCTACACCCGCTTTCACACAGCGGCGCTGTGCTCGCCGTCGCGAGCGTCGCTCCTCACCGGTCGCAATCATCATGCGGTCGGCGTCGGCACGATCACCAACTGGTCCAGCGACGACCCTGGCTACAACGCCTCCATTCCCACGTCGGCGGCGATGATCTCCGAGGTTCTCCGCCAGCGCGGATATGCCACGGCCAGCTTCGGCAAGTGGCACCTGATCCCCGATCCGGAAACGACGTTCGCCGGTCCGTTCGACCACTGGCCGACGCGGCAAGGCTTCGACTACTTCTACGGCTTCCTCGGCGGCGAGACCGATCAGTGGCATCCCGCGCTGGTCGAGAACACGCAGCCGGCCCGCATGACCCCGCCGCCAGGACGTGAGCACGACTACACCCTGAACGAAGATCTGGCGACGCACGCGCGCACCTGGTTGCTGCGGCAGAAGTCGATCGCTCCCGATCGACCGGTGTTCATGTATCTCGCCCCCGGTGGTGTGCACGCGCCACTCCAGGCCCCGCGTTCGTACATCGACCGGTTCAAGGGGCGCTTCGACATGGGCTGGGACGAGTACCGTCGTCTCGTCTTCGAGCGCCAGAAGCAACTCGGCGTGATTCCGCCGGACACGGTGCTGACGCCACGGCCGCCGGAGATTCCGGCGTGGGATTCACTCGACTCCGATCGGAAGCAGGTGGCGGCGCGTCTGATGGAGGTGTTCGCCGGCTTCATGGTGCAGACCGACGAGCAGGTGGGGCGCGTCATCGACGCCTTCCGCCAGACCGGTCAGCTGGAGAACACGTTGGTCGTCTACATCGCGGGCGACAACGGCGCCAGTCTCGAGGGCAGCCTCGACGGCACCGACAACATCATGGAGCTGGTGAACGGCGTGGCGACCGCACCGTCCGAGGTGTTGACGCACCTCGACGACGTCGGAGGTCCACTGTCGAACCCGCACTATCCGGTTGGATGGGCCTGGTCGGGCAACACCCCCTTCCAGTGGGGCAAGCGTCTCGGTTCGCACCTCGGTGGCACGCGCGATCCGATGGTGGTGTCGTGGCCAGGTCACATCTCGGATGCGGGCGGTACACGCTCGCAGTACACGCATCTGATTGACGTGTTCCCCACCATTCTCGAGGCCGCTGGTGTCGCGCCGCCAGGGACGGTCAGTGGCGTGACGCAGCAGCGCGTGGACGGCATGAGCTTCCTGCCAACGCTCACGAACGGCGCCGCGGCCGAAAGCCGCACGCGTCAGTACTACGAGATGCACGGCAACCGCTCCATGTACGACGGCGGTTGGGTGGCGGCGCGGCGCAGCGGCCTGCTGCCGTGGCTGCCGGCGCCCGCGCCGGGCACGCCTGAGCCGGCGTGGGAACTCTACGATCTCGATCACGATTACTCGGAAGCCCACGACCTTGCGGCGCAGCAGCCCGACCGGCTCGCGGCGCTCCAGCGCGAGTTCGACGAGGTGGCAGCGGCCAACAAGGTCCTGCCGCTCAAGCCCGACTTCGCCAGCCGCGCGCACCCGAACCCGCCGCCCCCTGGCGGCCGTCCCTTCTACACGTTCTATCCGGGGACCTCGCACCTGTTCGACGCCACGGCGCCGGCGACGCGCAACCGCACGCACCGCTTCACGATCGACCTTGATGTCCCACGCAGCGGTGCCGACGGCGTGCTCGTGGCTGACGGCGGGCTGTCCTCCGGTTACACGCTCTACGTGAAGGATGGCCGGCCCAGCTACACCTACAACTATTTCCGTCGCCAGGTCACCACGATCACCGCAGCCGAGCGCCTGGCACCGGGCCGATCGCGCATCGAGCTGGAGTTCATCTACGACGGCAACGGCATCGGCAAGGGTGCGCAGGTGACCTTGACGGTGAACGGTCGGGTGGCTGGCCGGGCTCGACTCGCCCAGACGGTGCCGATCATCTACAGCTACGACGAGACGTTCGACGTTGGTGAAGACACCGCCACGCCCGTCGGGCCGTACGTGGCGCCGTTTCCGTATGCGGGGACGATCGAGAAGGTGGAGTTGCGGACCGAGCCCGTCGGCCGCTAGAGCGATTCCGAATGTGCGTAGCTGCCGACCTTGAGGTCGGCCCTCGGTTCAGCGCATTTTCAGGTGCGCTCTAACGCGCGTCGCGCACGCAGCGGAAGCCGACGTGGTTGCTCGGCGACGACGGCTCACCGCGTCCGCGAGCGCCCACCATGTAGCGTGTGCAGTACTGCTCGGTGCAGAGGAACGAGCCGCCGCGCTGCACGCGTTTCGGGACGCCGGGTTCGAGCGGATCGAATGACGAGGACGGCCCGTGCGGGTCGCGCGCGAGTGGTCCCTGGCTCGCAAGTTGCCGGTAGGCGTCGGGTCGATACCAGTCGCTGACCCACTGCCAGACATTCCCGGTCATGTCGTAGAGGTCGTAGCCGTTCGGCCTGAAGCGACCGACCGGTGCCACGCTGCGATACCCGTCGGTGGCGGAATTATCGGTTGGGAATCGTCCCTGGAACACGTTGGCCATCCAGCGACCGCCGACGGTGAGGTCATCGCCCCAGGCGTAGAGCTTGCCGTCGAGACCGCCGCGAGCGGCGTATTCGAACTCCGCTTCTGTCGGCAGTCGCTTGCCGGCCCATCGAGCGAAGGCCTCGGCATCCTCGTACGCCACCTGCACCACCGGGTCATCGTCGTGTCCGGCGATCGTGCTCGCCGGTCCGGCCGGATGCTGCCAGTTGGCTCCTGGCACATAGCGCCACCACGCGCCTGGGTCGTTGAGCGACACGGGATGCTCGGGCTGCGTGAAGACCACGCCGCCCGGTTGGAGCTGATCCGTCGGCACACCGGGAAACGCGCCCGGGTCGAGCGGGCGCTGGGCGACCGTGACGTAGCCGGTGACGCGCACGAAGCGCGCGAACTCCGCGTTCGTGACGGTTGTCCGATCGACCCACAGGCTTCGAACGGACACGCGGTGCACAGGCCGCGCATCGTCCATCGCTTCGGTCCCGCCATGGGTGACGCCGCGCGGGTCGGCCATCCCCATCGAGAATGCGCCTGCCGGAATACGAACCATGCCGGGCTGGGCACGGCTGGCGCGTTGTTCAGATGGGTGCAACTGCCGGCCTGCCTGCGCTGCCTGCAGTGTGTATGTCGCGGCAAGCAACAGGGCGCCGAGCCAGGGGACCATGGAGCTCTTCATGGGAACGCCGAGATTGTACTGTGCCCGCTCCGGTGCGACCCTGAGCGCTCCGTGGCGGTGTGGTGAAGTCAGTGGCGGAGCGGAAGAGGGAGCACGGCGTTCCAGACGAACCACGCGCCCATCACGAGCACGAACACCTGCGCGAGCCGGTTGAGCAGCACCCTGCGGCGAACCACGAGTGCGTCGGCGAGCGAGACGCCGAGCAGGGCTGGCGCGGTGCCGAGTCCGAAGAGCACCAGCCCCGCGGCACCGTTCAGTGCGCTGCCGGTGGCCATGGCGGCAACGACCGCCGAGTAGATCAGCCCGCACGGCAGCAGGCCGAGGACGAGGCCGAGCGCATAGGGATGCCCAGGCATCCGTCGTCCCAGCACAGAGGTGAGCGTTGCGGCGTAGGCGCCGGGACCACCCGCCGGTGAAAGGGAGAGCAGGCTGGCGAGTCCGGTGATGACGAGTGCGCAGCCGCCGATGATGGCTGCCGCGCGCTGCAGGCCGACGAGCGCGCCCGCCACGTGCAGTGCGCGGCCGAGCGCGCCGCCGAGTGCGCCGAGCAACGCGTAGGTAGTGAGGCGTCCGGCGTGATACCACGCCTGGGCAACCCACGGGATGTGCGCGCCGGCCGGCAGCCCGTAGCGGCGCGACACCATGAACACGAACGGCGTGCACATGCCCACGCAGTGCGCCGCACTGCCAAGCAGGCCAAGCGTGAGGAAGGCCACCAGGTCGAGGTGTGAGCCTGCGGCCATGGCTGCGGTGTGCAGGTGCTGATGCATCACCGCAGCGTTACGAGTGGTAGTGCAGGCACTCGGCGAGCCCCGGATCCTTCAGCGGCACCGGGTTGTGCCGCTGCAGCGCCCAGCCGAATACCAGTGTGAAGAGACCAACGAAGCCGACGGTGCCGGCGAGCTCGACGACCGGCACATGTGCGTGCGCCGCTTCGGCGCCGTGTCCGAGCGCCGGAGCGACCATCAGGAACAGCTCCAAGAACTGCGCGAACAGCACCAGCACCGCGACCGGAATCAGGCGCGAGGCCTTGCGCTTCGCGTCGCGCGGCAGCATCAGCACGAACGGCACCACGAACTTCAGCAGCGGCAGCGCCACCATGTACGGCATCCAGCCGTTGTCGATGCGACGCAGGAAGTAGGTCGTCTCCTCCGGCAGGTTTGCGTACCAGATCAGCATGAACTGGCAGAAGTAGATGTAGGCCCAGAAGCCGGTCCACGCGAACAGCATCTTGCCGATGTTGTGCAGGTGGTGCTCGTTCAGGAACCCCTTCAGTGCGCCGGCTCTCACCAGCAGCGCCGCCACAAGCGTGACGAACGCCGTGCCGGTCTGCGACACATCGGTGAACACCAGCACGGCGAACATGGTGGAGAACCAGTGGGCATCGAGCGACAGCAGGAAGTAGAAGCTGATGATGCTGAAGGTGATGGCGAAGATCACCAGGAACAGCGCCGACATCGCCCGGTTCGAGCGCGTGGCGCGCATACCCCCCTCGTCATCCTGCCGGCGGGAGGCGCCGACGATGAGTGCGGCGAACGCCGCCCAGAGCAGGATGCTGACGACGCCAAAGATGGTGAACATCTGCAGGTTCAGGAACGGCGCCTTGTGCGTCAGCACCGCGTCGGCCTGCACCACATCGATGTGCGCCCACTGGTAGAGTGAGCCGGCTCCGAGCAGCACCGCCATGGCGAGCACGCCGCCTGGCAGTAGCCACGCGGTCATCGCTTCCGGCACGCGTCGCATGCTGACCGACCAGGTGCCACCCGCCAGGTTGAGGATGGCAATCCACACCAGCCCGAACACCCCGAGTCCGAGCGCGAAGAACGCGCCGATCAGGTACGTGGTCCAGGCGAGCGCCAGTTCGCCGCTCGCGAAGGCCCAGCCGAGCGCCCCGGCGCCGACGAGCACGGCGGCCCCTGCAAGGCCCTTCACCGAGGACGGCAGGCCGACGTGGGCAGGCGGCTCGGGCAGCGTGTACACATGTGCGCTCATGACTGTCCCGCCTTCGCTTCAAGCGCTGCTGGCGCAGCAGCTGCGGCGGGCAAGCCCCGCTTCGCTGCACTCGCTGCCGTGGATGGTGTGACGGCGGGGGCCACGGGCTCCTCGGATTGCATCTGTCTGATGTAGTGCACCACCGACCAGATATCGCGCGTGTCGAGCTGGCGTGCATGGCTCGGCATCGAGCCCTGGCCGCGCATCGGCCGGTGGAAAATCTGGCCGTCGGGCCAGTCGCGCACGCGCTGTGTCATCAGGCTCGGCGGCTTCGGGAAGAGCAGCGTCAGCGTGCCGTCGCCGGCGCCACGCGGGCCGTGGCAGGTGATGCACACGTTCTCATAGACAAACTTGCCGTGCGCCAGCACCTCGAGCGAATGCGGCAGCGGATTGGTCAGGGCGAGGCCGGCCTCGGTGGCCTGCGCCTGCGTGAACGGATACGGCGTCTCGTCGATGGCCACAGCGCCCACCGGCGCCTCCATCAGGCCGGTCGCCCGCGCCCCGAAGATGTCGGAGCGCTGCGGTTTCAGCTTGGGCTGGTCCGCCATGTCGAGGAAGTTCCCCTCGACGTGCGGCGCGCGTCCTGCCGGCAGGCCGAGATCGCACGCGGTGCTCGCGAGGATGAGCGGCGCGGCAACCAGCAGGGCGGCGGACAGGCGCCCGAGGCGCATGCGCGGGCTGCGCTCCGTGATGATCGCGTTATGCATCGACGCCTCCTTCCACGTTGACCAGTCGCACCGCATCGGCACCGAGCGAGCGCACGAACATCTGCGCTGCATCGGCTTGCCACTTCGGGTCGGTGGCTGAAATCCAGAGGACGAAGCGGTCGAGCGTGGCGCCGGTCGTCACCTGCATCGGCGGCGGCTGCGGCACCGAGTCCTTCTTGCCCGCGATGACGGCAATGATGGCGCTGCCGATCGCCGAGCACAGCACCATCAGCTCGAAGGTGATGGGGACGAACGACGGCCAGGCCGCGTGCGGCTTGCCGCCGAAGTTCATCGGCCAGTCGTACACCATCACGTAGTTCTGGAACGCCTGCGCGAACAGGATCCCGAAGAGCGCGAGCCCAAGCGTGGCCCACGGTATCCACGATCGCTTCTGGCCCATGGCGTCTTCCATGCCGTGCACCGGAAACGGCGTCAGCATGTCGAACTGGGTCCAGCCTGCCTTGCGCACGCGCTCGGCAGCAGCCAGCGCATCGTCAGGCAAGTAGAAGTCACCGAGCACACCGGTGGTCGATGTCGGCATCATGACGTCAGACTCCCTGCACAGTGGCCGCGGCCGCGGCCGGCAGCGGCACGCCGCGCGCAACCCGTGGATCCATCACACCCTTGACCTCTGACATCGCCACGACCGGCAGGACGCGGACGAACAGAAGGAACAGCGTGAAGAACAGGCCGAACGACCCCAGCAGAATCGAGTAGTCCCAGAAGGTGAGCGAATACATCCCCCACGACGAGGGCAAGTAGTCGCGGTGCAGCGACGTCACGACGATGACGAAGCGTTCGAACCACATGCCGACGTTCACGAGGATCGACACGACGAAGAGCACCAGCGTGTTGCGGCGCATCGCCTTGACCCAGAACACCTGCGGGATGATCGCGTTGCAGGTGAACATGATGGCGTAGGCCCAGCCGTAGGGGCCGAACGCGCGGTTCTTGAACACGAACCCTTCCCAGGCGCTTCCCGAGTACCACGCCATGAAGAACTCCGTGACGTAGGCGAAGCCGACCAGCATGCCGGTGAGCATGATGATCTTCGCCATGTTCTCCATGTGGTTCAGGGTGATGTAGTGCTTCATGCCGAAGTAACCGCGCATGAAGGTCATCAGCGTGATGACCATCGCGAAACCCGAGAAGATGGCGCCGATGACGAAGTAGGGCGGAAAAATCGTGGCGTGCCAGCCTGGAATCACCGACGTCGCGAAGTCGAACGACACGATGGTGTGCACCGAGAAGACAAGCGGTGTGGCGAGCGCCGCCAGCACCATGTAGGCCGACTCGTAGTGGCGCCACGCCCGCTGCGATCCGGTCCAGCCGAAGCTCATCGCGTTGTAGAGCTGCTTGCGCCACGGGTGGGTCGCACGGTCGCGCAGCGTTGCCAGATCGGGCAACAGGCCCAGGTACCAGAACGTCAGCGAGACCAGGCCGTAGGTGGAGATGGCGAAGATGTCCCACGCCAGCGGCGAGTTGAAGTTCACCCAGAGCGGACCGCGCGCGTTCGGATAGGGCACCAGCCAGTAGGCGAACCACGCGCGTCCGAGGTGGATGACCGGGAAGATGCCGGCGCAGCACACCGCAAAGAGCGTCATCGCCTCGGCCGCCCGATTGATGCCCGTGCGCCACTGCTGGCGGAACAGGTAGAGCACCGCGGAGATGAGCGTGCCGGCGTGGCCGATGCCGATCCACCAGACAAAGTTCGTGATGTCGAACGCCCAGCCCACCGGGATGTTGTTACCCCAGATGCCGATGCCTTTGAGTAGCAGGTTCGTGAGTGCGAGCAACAGGCCCATGAGCAGCATGAAGCCCACGCCCATGAAGATGAACCATGCGCCCGGCGTGTTCTTCGTGAACACGATGCCCAACAACTTGTCGGTGATCGACGTGTTGGTCTGACCGGGACCGACGACCGGAACCGGCGCGCGAAAATCGCCTTCGGGAAACCCTTGTTCTTTCACCGTCAATGCTCCCCTACGCCTTTTCCAAGGCCGGATTCGAATTCTTCACCACCGCGAGGTACGTCGTCCGCGGATGCGTGTTGAGGTCCTCAAGCAAGCCGTAGTTGCGCTCCTGCGCCTTCAGTTTCGAGACCTGGCTCGTCGGATCGTTCAGATTGCCGAACACGATCGCGTCGGTCGGGCACGCCTGCTGACAGGCCGTGACGACATCGCCGTCCTTCATCTCGCGACCCTGGACCTTGGCGTCGATGCGCGCGTGGCTGATGCGCTGTGTGCAGTAGTTGCACTTTTCCATGACGCCGCGGCTGCGGATGGTGACATCCGGGTTGCGCTGCGGCTTGATCTCTTCCGTTGTGAAATCGGAGTAGAGGAGGAAGTTGAAACGACGCACCTTGTACGGGCAGTTGTTCGAGCAATAGCGCGTGCCGACGCAGCGGTTGTAGACCATGTCGTTCAGGCCTTCATCGCTGTGGACCGTGGCGCCAACCGGGCACACCTGTTCGCAGGGCGCGTTTTCGCACTGCATGCAGGGGACTGGCTGCGAATACATGTTCGGCGCGTCCGGCGAACCTTCGAAGTACGTATCGACGCGAATCCAGTGCATCTCGCGCGACTTCTTGATCTGTACCTTGCCGACAACCGCGATGTTGTTTTCGGCGACGCACGCCACGACGCAGACACCGCAACCGGTGCAGGCGTTCAGGTCGATCGCCATGCCCCACTTGTGGCTCTTGTATTCGAAGGGCGTGTAGAGCGTCATGTCCACGGACGGAACTTCCGGACCGAGCTTCTCGACCGATTCCTTCGGCTCGTGCTTGTATTCCTCAGCCGTGACCACGCGGACCGGGTTGCGGCTCTCCATGCTGAAGTGCGTCTGCGTGGAGGCGAGCACATACGTCGTGCCCGTCTTCGTGACGGTTGCACCGCCGATAAACCAGGGCGATGACGCCGAACGGAGCGGGTAGACGTTGACGCCGACGCCATTGGCGACGCGGCCCATCTTCGTCTGGCCGTAACCAAAGTGCACGGCGATGGTGTTGTCTGCCGTGCCGGGCATCACCCAGACCGGCATCTGAATCGTGCGGCCGTCCGACGTGATCTGGATGACGTCTTCATTCTTCACGCCGAGCTTTTCTGCCAGCGCAAATCCGACGTAAGCGACGTTGTCCCACGTGAGCTTCGACAGCGGCTTCGGCAGTTCCTGCAGCCAGCCGTTGTTGCCGAAGCGGCCGTCAAGCACCGTCGGATCTGGGCGGAACACAATTTCGATGCCTGCAGCCGCAGCCATAGGCGCCGCGAACGACTGCGCCACAGGAGCGGTCTTTGCGGAGACCGCCGTCGTCTTTTCCGCCCCAGCCTTTTCGCCCGAGACAGCGGCTTCGCCGCCATGATGGAGCGACGTGCCCGCGATGAAGCCATCGTGCAGCGTGTGACGCCAGAATGCTTCTGCGTTGGCGAACGACCCGCCCTTGGCATCCTTCAGATTAAATTTCTGATTGGTCGAGCCGTCGAAGGCGCGCGTCCAGAAATCCTTGACCAGCTCATAGGACGAACGGCCGAGCTGGCCGTTCATCGCACCAATCACTTCAATAGCCGTACGGCCGTCATAGAGCGGCGCAATCAATGGCTGAATAAGTGAGACGGTGCCGTCAAACGCGCGCGCATCGCCCCAGCTCTCGAGATAGTGCGCCGCCGGCACATGCCAGTGGCAGA
>JAYTXA010000023.1:0-79745 GCA_043743165.1 Acidobacteriota bacterium | reverse complement strand
CCAGCATGCGCGCCAGGTGCCCACCCGTGAAGCCGGTGGCGCCGGTCACCAGATCAGCCACGTTCGGCGTAGACCGTCACTGGCGAACCGAACAGGCGCAGCAGGCCGAGCGTCGCCAGCCAGCGCTCCGCTCTGTCGGTGAACGCCCGCGATCCGATCGTCTTGTGCACGGCGATCGGCAGGACGAACTGTCGGTGGATGGAGGTGATGCGGAAGCCGTGCGACTCGAGTTCGCGGCGAATCTGGCCGTCGGTGAAGACGCGGTACGGTTCGCTGCTCCGACCAATCGGGTGCAGCACCCAGCGCACAATCGACTGTAGCAGTGCCGCGCTCGTCGCCGACGGATAGTCGAGCACCACGCCGTGGCTCGCCACGCGGCAGAGTTCACCGATGCACTGGCGCCAGCGCGGCGTGTGCATCAGCACGCGCAGGCTCACGGCGAGGTCGAACGACCGGGCGCCGAACGCGATGTGGTGCGCATCGCCCACCTCGAACTCGATCGGGGCACCGGTCGCTGATGCACGCTCCCGGGCAATCGCCAGCATCTGCGCGGAGGCGTCGATGCCCGTGACGTGCGCGCCTGCAGAGGCCAGCAGGAAGGCGCCGCGCCCCGTGCCGGTGCCGACGTCGATGATGCGCCGGCCGTTCACGGGGCCGAGCATGTCGGCGAGCACGTCGGCCTGCCCCTGTGCGACGAGATCGCCGATCGGGCCGCCGAAGCGCCGCGCATCGAACGATTGCGCGTTCGCGGCGTCGGCGTAATAGGTGTAGCTGTAGTGGTCGCGGGGCTCGCTCACGCCACGTCCTTCACGGGCGAGCCGGGCGACAGCGGCGTGCTCGAGGAGAACAGCTCGGCGCAGGCGCGCCGGGTCTTGTCGAGATACGCCTCGTAGCTGTACTTGGTTGCGGCCAGCCGCTGCGCATTCGCCCCGAGGCGTGCCGCGTTGGCCCGGTCGGTCAGGGCCAGCAGGATGCCGTTGCCGAACTCCCGCGGCGAGACACCCGTCAGGATCGACGTCTCATCGTCGAGCACCTGCGTGTGCGTGATCAGGCGGGTCGCCACGATGGCCTTGCCCGAGCGGAGATACTGGTAGATCTTCAGCGGCGTGTTCGTGCCGCGCGACCGCGGCGAGACCAGCGCGTCGCAGGTGAGCAGGTAGGACGGAATTTCCGCCGCCGGTCGCTCGCCCGCGAAGATGGTGACGTCGGCGATGCCCGCCGCCGCCGCCTGAGCGCGCGCCTTCTCCACCTGGTCGGCCTTGCCGCCAGCCAGTAACAGGCGGGCCGCCGGCAGCGCCTGCGTCACGTCGGCCATCGCGGCAAACAGCAGGTCGAGCCCCTGATACGCCTCGAAGGTGCCGGTGTAGAGCACCAGCGGCGCGTCCGGCGCAAGCCCGTGTGTGACGCGGATGGCAGCAGCCTGTTCAGGTGTTGCGTGATCCTCGGCCGAGCCCGCTGCGTTTTCGATCAGCACGACGTTCGCGTTCGGCGCGGTTTCGCGCACGGTCTCTTCGAGCGCCGGGCAGATGACGATGACCACCTTCGACTGGTTGATCATCAGCTTCTCGAACCAGCGCACCACGCCGCGCGCCACGCTCGACCCGGTGAACGCGAAGTTCGTGAGCTGCTGCGGCAGGCTCGAGTGCATATCGTAGAGATGCGGAATCCGCAGCACCCACGACAGGACGACGCCGATGACGCCGCCTTCCTCGTGCGAATGGATGGCGTCGTAGGTGCCCGTGAGGCCGACCCGGAACGCGGTGAGCGTCAGCAGGGCGTCGAGCGGAAACTTGGCGGCCGACGGCCCGATCTTGACGCGGGTGACGAACGGCGGCCGGAGGGCGCGGATGACCCGCAACCCAGGCATCGAGACGTCCTCGCCGAAGGGGTAGGTGACGAGATCGACTTGATGTCCAAGCGCCGTGAGCGCACGGATGCGGTGGAACTCGGAAAACGGTGTGCCGCGCGGCTCGAAAAACGGCTCGGGCGCGATCATCAGAATGCGCATGTGACAGCCGATTTTCGCACGAAACCGTAGTAAACTCTGGCTTCGTTCCCACACGAATGCCCGAATCCGCCTCGACACCATCCGCAACCCGGCGACATCTGATGACCGCCGCGAAAATCGTGGTGAGTCTCCTGTTGCTGGCGTTCCTCTTCTCGCGGATCGACGCGTCCCGCCTCTGGGCCAGTGCGCGTCATGCGTCACTCCCCTGGCTCGCAGCCGCACTCGTCATCTGGACGCTGAACATCGCCGCCAGTACCTGGCGCTGGCATCTGCTGCTCGACGCCCAGGACGTGAAGATGCCGCGGCGCAAGCTGTTCGGTTCGTTCCTGGTGGCGAACTTCTTCAACAACTTTCTCCCGAGCAACATCGGCGGCGACGTCATCCGCATTCGCGACACCGCGTCGGCGGCGCAGTCGACGCGGCTGGCGGCCACGGTGGTGCTGGTCGATCGCGGCCTCGGCCTGATGGGACTCGTGCTCATCGCGGCGATGGGCGCGTCATTGGCTGTGGGCCTGCACGGCCAGGGCGTGCTGCCGATCTGGCCGTCGTGGCTGTGGCTTGGGTTCTTCGCCAGTGCGGCCGTGGCCGTGCCGGCGATGTACTCGCCCGCCGGGCTGGGCAAGGTGCTCAAGCCGCTCACCTTCCTGCACCCGGAGTGGGTCGAGAAACAGATTCACCATCTCACCGAGACGCTGTCGCGCTTCCGCCAGAAGCCGTCGTCGCTGATCGGCTGCTTCGGCGGCGCGGTGGTGGTGCAGGCGCTCGTGGTCGCGTTCTATCTCGCGGTGGTTCACGCGCTGAATATCCCGGTCACCGCGTCTGACCTCGCGGTTATCGTGCCGCTGTCCATCGTGGTGCAGATGCTGCCGGTGTCGCTCAACGGCTTCGGCGTGCGCGAAGCGACCTTCTCCTTCTACTTCACGCGCGTTGGGCTGCCAATCGAATCGGCCATCCTGCTCTCGCTCGTCGCCGCCGGCATCACGATGCTGCACTCACTCAGCGGCGCCGCGGTCTACATCACCCGCAAGCGCTAATCGGATGAACCCCGCCGGGCGCGACGCCGCCTTCATCGAACAGGCGTACTGGATCGTTCTCAATCGAGCGCCGTCGGCGCTCGAACTCGACGATCAGCGCGGCTCACACCTCAACAGCGATCAGGTTACGCTCGCGCGCGGCCTCCTGCAGTCCACCGAGTTCCGCCGGCTCCGCGCCGCCTGGAACAATGGCCAGGAAACGCACCCTGATCCGCTCGCCCTCGAGCAAACGCTGCTGCGGCTCGGCACCAACGAGTTCTTCGTCGAGCGCGTCTACGAGAGCCTGCTGGCGCGGAAGGCCGACGACGGTGGCAAGCAGCACTACATGAGTGTGCTGGTGAACGGTGAGCGCCGCACCAACGTTGCGAGGGCCATGGCCCTGTCGGACGAGTTCGCGGTCCGCTGGACCGCCGTCCCCTGCGACACGCAGCTCTGCGAGCTGGCGAACCCGGCAAAGTGGGACAACCCCGAGTGGATGGACCTGCTCCGCAGCCTGGGGCTGTCGGACGACCGCTTCTCGATGCACCGCAAGCCGTACGAGTTGACGCAGTTCATCTATGGCTGCCAGCGGCTCGGCGCACTCACCGAACAGGCCGACGTGGTCAGCATCGGCGCCGGTCACGAAATCGTCCTCTACTGGCTCGCGAACCGCGTGAACCGCGTTGTCGCCACCGACCTCTACGAAGGCTACTGGACCGAACGACGCGGACGCGAGGGCGATCCTTCCGTGCTCGACCGGCCGGACGACTTCGCGCCCTTCCCCTACCGGCAGGATCGCCTGACGTTCATGAAGATGGACGGCCGGCAGCTCGACTTCCCGGACAACACGTTCGACATCGCCTACTCCCTGTCATCCATCGAGCACTTCGGCGGCATGGACGGCGCCTCGCAGACGATTCGGGAGATGACGCGCGTGCTGAAGCCGGGGGGCATCCTGGCACTGGCCACCGAGTATGCGTTGTCCGGGCCTCGCGGCGAAGACGTGTTCCAGCCTGAGGAAGTCCACGCCCTGGCGCAGCAGCCAGGCCTGGAACTGGTGGAACCGATCGACGAGCAGGTGTGGAAGCGCTACACGACCGTACCGGTGGACGTGGTGCACGATCCGTATCGGACCCCGCACATGGTCGTGCACGTGTTCGACACGGTCTTCACTTCGGTAATGATGTTCCTCCGGAAGCTTCCGTCGGCGTAACCGGCCGGAAGCGCAACTGCGCACCCAGGTTCCGGTAGTCCATGTTGGCTGGCTCGAGCAGGTGCGGCACGAAGCCCTCCGACGAGTGCGTCGTCATCAGGTAGTTGAAATCCCCGAACCCGCGCACGCCTGAAGCCGGCACGCTGAAATAGGCCGTCTTGCGTGGCTCCAGCGTGATCGTCACCGGCTGTGCTCCCAGCGAGATCGTCACCACCGTCGGCACCGGCGACTCCGCCTCGAACTGCATGTACTGCACGGGGAATGCGGCGCGGACGATGATGTCCGAGCGGCCGCTGCCGGAGATCCACATGCCATTCGGTTCCGGTGGCCACGAGTTCTGATCGAGGTGATAGAGCAGAACACCGGGGTCTGTGCGGTACTGGACGTGTCCGCGCAGTGGCTGCGCCAGGCGGACCGGCAGATCGTTGGCCATCGTCAACTCGACCGGGAGCCTGCGCGCCGGTCCCTTCTCGACGGTCAGGTAGGGATACTTGGCCGCGACGAACGGGTTGACAAGCATCTTCGCCGTGAACAAGGCGCCGCCAATCCAGGCGATGACCCCGGGAGCGAGAGACAGGCCTGGCGGAATGAGGAACAGCAACGCCGGATACGCGGTGAAGAAGTAGCGGTTGCCCGGAGGACCGCCGCCGCCGCTCCACGTCCAGGGCAGCAGGAGCAGCAGCCCAATCGCCGACGTGAACAGGGCGCCGAAGATCAGGACCCGCCAGCTCTCGCGCCGCGCCTGCGCCGAAAGCAGCCACACCACCAGCGCCACCAGGCCGGGGAAGAAGTACGGCACGAAGCCGAAATGCCGGCCGAGCACGAAGTACTCGAGGTTGTGCGCGAACCGCATGGGCAGTTCACTCGAGCCGAGCACCTCGCGAGGGGTGGAGGTGTCGGTGGACACGGCACCGCCGCGGCGATGCCAGGTCGCGGAGCCGTCTGGCGCATCGAACGGGAAGCTGGCGTAGAACGTCTTGCGGTCGCCCCCCTGATAGTTGAATTCGCCGGAGATAATGGCGTTGAGCCCGAAGAAGGCCGAAGCCACCGCCACCGCGACCACACCCACCATGAAGCCATGCGCCCAGCGGCGGCGCGACCAGGCCAGGAGTACGAGCGGCGCCACGAGCATCGCCGTCGGCAGCGGCTTCGAGTAGGTCCCAATGCCGAGCAACACCGCCGCCGCGTAGGTCGTCCACGGACGCGCGAACACCGAGTCGGGCTGCACCTCCTTCTGGAGCCAGAGGAAGTAGGCCAGCATGACAATGGTGAAATTGAAGATCTCGGGCATGAGGAACACGCCGTAGACCGGCAGTACCGACGCGCCCAGGAACGCGGTGACCAGGGCCACGGCGCTGCCAGGTGGCCGTTGCGCCGCCAGGAACAGGTACGCGGCGGTCCCCGCGAGGCCCAGCAGCACCGCATGGAACAGCAGCAGTCCGTTCAGGCCGAAGGCGCGGACGAACGGCGCCGCGAACAGCGAGTAGGCGATCGCCTTCCCGAAATAGAGCCGATTCGGGTTCGGATCTTCGCGCTTGAGGATGCGGACCCAGGGAAACCCGTAGGAGGCGCGCGCGCGGATGCGCATCACCTTGCCGCGCTTCAGGAAAATCCCATCCGGCCCGCTGTGATACAGGCCCTCGAAGCGCTCGAGGTCTTTGCGTTCGTAGGTCAGGTCGCCGTCATAGGCGGCGCTCAGCGCCGCCGCCACATAGGTGGCCTCGTCGCTCTTCAGTCCGTAACTGGTGCGCGGCACGTCCACCGACAGGGCCAGCGCGCTCGCAACCGCGAACAGGATCAGGCCCAGTGCCGCAGCGCCCAGATGGCTCGTTCGCCCAACCCGGGTCATCGTTTCGTTCGCCCCGACGACAGGAAGGACAGATCGGCACCGGCGAGTCCGCGCGGCTGGCCGGCGTGGGCGGCGTCGTGCAGCATCTCGTAGAGGCGCTCCATCTTGCGAACGAAGGCCAGGATGTCGTACTCGCGCCCCGTCACTCGGGCATTGGCCGACAGACGGGTCCGCTCGGCGGGAGTATCGATGGCCCAGACGAGTGTGCGGGCGAGTGCGTCCGCGTTGCGCCGCGGCACGATCACCGCGTCGTGGCCGTCCGTCAGGATGTCGAGCAGGCCGTCCGCGTCGGTCGCGACGATCGGCTTGCCCATCGCCAGCGCTTCGAACGCCGTGATCGGCGTACCCTCCCAGAGCGACGGGAAGGCGCTCAGGTCGAAGGCCGACAGCGTGGCGGCCACGTCACGGCGGAAGCCGGCGAAGACGAAGCGGTTGCCGAGATTCAGCGCAGCGGCCTGGGCCTCGAGGGCGGGCAGCAGCGGGCCCTCCCCGACCAGGAAGAAACGCGCGCGCGGGCGTTCCTGCACAACCTTCGCGGCGGCGTCGACGAGGAAGTTGTTCCCCTTCGAGTCGTGCAGGCGGGTGATCGTGCCGATGGCGAACTCATCCGGGGCGATGCCCAGTTCGGCGCGGGCCGCCGCAATCTCATCGACCGTCCGGTCGCGGCTGAATTCTTCGAGCGGCACCCCGAGGTAGACGACCTGCGTCTTGCGCTCGGGGATCAGGCGCGCGTTGATGACGAAGTCGGCCGTGCTCTTCGACACGGCGAGGGCCACATCGGTGAACGGCTCGAGCGCCTTGTCGGCCACCTTCTGGAACCAGGGCGTTGTGGTGAGGTTCGCGTGCTCATGCAGGATAGTGGGGATACCGCGCATCGCCCCCACCAGCCGCCCGAACGTCGTCGCCCCGTAGCCGTGGAGGTGCAGGATGTCGATTCGCTTCTGGTCGACGATGCGAAGCATCGCCGACAGCGTCATCGGGTCGAACTTGCCGCGTTCGAGATAGGTGATGTCGATGCCGAGCGCGTCGAGCGTCTCCTCGGACAGATCCCTTTTGCGAAGGCTCACGAGGGACACATCGAATCGGGTCGAGTCGAAGCGCGGAATCATCCAGCTGAAGAGTCGTTTGACGCCGTGCATGCGCGACCCTTCCCACCCGAGGTGGTCGCAGACCTGCAGGACATTGAGCGGTCGATTGGTCACGTATGTCTCTATATTGACACCGGTTCGAGCCACCCGTACACTCCCGTCTGCCTACCCTGGTAATCCGGCGTCAGGGACCCAGCCCTCGCCGACCGCGACCCGAATATTCGAGCGCCGACCCACTACAGCTGTTCGTCAGCGGATCCGATACACCGGAAGCGCCGGCGACTAATTGCATTTGCCGCCCCTCCAGGGTGCAGGGTTCCCGATATGCGAACGTTTACGCGACTGCTGCTGCTCTTTCCGCTGATGGTGTCTGTCGCCGCCTGCGAGCTCACCAAGACCGAAAACCCACTGAGTCCGTCGGTGGCCGGGCCAATTCCCGGCGTCGAGATCTCAGCTCCGAAGTTGCTCGAACCGATCCCGAACCAGCAGATCTCCGGTGACAAGCAGCCGATTACACTGCTGCTCGAGAACGCGTGGTCGACGGGCCAGCGCCCGCTGAACTACCGCATCGACATCGCGACGGACTCCGCCTTTGGCAACGTGGTGTTCTCGAGGGAGGGCATCGAACCGGGCGCGAACGGCCGCACCGCGTTTACGCTGCCCAACGCCCTGGGCTCCGGACGCCAGTACTTCTGGCGGGCGCAGGCCCAGGACGGCGCCAACACCGGCCCGTTCGCCTCGATGTCCGCCTTCGCACTCTTCACACCCGTCGCCTTCGACAAGCCGAATCCGATTTCGCCAGTCGGCAACGTGAAGGTCACCTCGAACACGCCTGAGTTCCGGTTCAGCAACGCGCCGCGCAGCGGTTCGCCCGGACTGGTGACCTATGTGATCGAGGTCGCCACGAACAGCTCGTTCAGCGGCCTCATCTCGGCGTGGCAGTTCGCCGAGCAGCCGGGCGAGACCAAGTTCACGGCCGCGGCTGCCCTTCCGGGCGCAACCCAGGTCTTCTGGCATGTCCGCGCCTTCGAAGCCACCGCGCTCGGCCCGTGGTCGGACACGGCCAGCTTCATCACTCCCACACCCACGGCTCCGCCACCCACGACGGGTGGAGGCGGTGGTGCGTGCACGACCACCTCGCAACTGGGCATCGTCACCTGCCGCCGGAACCAGTTCCCGGGCCGCATGGATGCCGGGCAGGTGATTGTGTTCCTCAAGGGGATTGCGGGAGACCTGAACCGGAACGGGTCCTGGGGCAGCGGTTACGGCCTGTTGCGCAAGACCAACGGCTCGAGCTGCGGCGGTTACTCGTGCGACATCATCTGCCAGGGCACCGGTACAAGCCAGAAACAGTACGACGTGCTCATGGACTCCGACGGCGTGCAAGGCCCCATCTGGGCCGGCCCGAAGGTCTACCCGGACATTCGCATGGACGCCTGCGACGTGCCGTAGCGGACACGCGGACGTCAGCTGAAACGACAAAACGGGGAGCGCAGCCACTGGCCGCGCTCCCCGTTTTGTCTATCTGCCGCTGACGCGCCACCGGACGCGTCCGTCGCTCGAACTAGAAGTTGACGCGCAGGCCGCCGCCGGCCTGCATGCCGCCAACGTTCTGCTTGTCGGCGAACGACGGCAACTTCACCTTCGCTGGGGCGAACCGGGCGAAGCCACCCACCGAGAAACGCTCGGTCAGGTTGTAGTTCAGGCCAATCGACGCATGAACACCCGTGGCCGAACCGTCTTCGGTCGTCCTGGCGACCGTGACGTTCTGCGTGCCCGCGGCCACGCTGAACGCGCTGACCGTGTCCTGACTGAGCCGAACGAAGGCCGGTCCGATCCCGCCAACGAGATCGATTTTGTCGGTCAGCGGACGCGCGTAGGTCAGCGTCGGGAGAATTGCGGTCTCCTTGTGCTCGAGTCCCGCGACCGTCCCCGACACCGTCTTGTTGCGATTGAAGAAGAGCGGGTCAGGAATGCTGGCGGTGTACGCCGCGTCTCCGCTGGCGGAGAACATCGTGACGCCGACCCCGACGAACACATCGCCGAACACCCGATAACCGACCGCGAAGCCGGGCACGAAGCCCTTGCCGATACCGACCGACGCCTTCAGCGTTGCGGTTTCGTCGTAGACCGTCTGGGTCGCGCCCATATTGAGCGAGTGCGGCGCCAGCTGCGCCCCGGCATCAACGCTGACAAAGAACCTGGAGGTGGACGGAGACGGTGACTGTGCGCTGGCGTACGGCACGGCAAGCAACGCGACCGCAGCGACCATCCCGCACACTTTATTTACCTGAGACATCAAACTCCTCGCCGCTTGATATAGGGAACGTCGTTGAATTTTTATGGGAAAAGATCTTTCAAAACCCGAGGAGATGGTAGCACGGCCCTCAGGGTTCAAGTATCATTCTCAGCACAACCCGACGGCACCATCCGCAAGGAGTCTTCTTGATGCAGGGACGTACGTACATCGCGACCGGTCTGGCCGCGATCCTCGCGCTTTCAATCGCCTGTGGCCGCAGTTCATCGACCACAGTTTCGCCGACCAGTACTGCCAAGGCAGCGACCGATGCCGCCGCTGGGGCAGACGGGGCCACTCTCAAGGTGACCGCTCCCACCCTCGTCACCCCGATCAACGAAGATGTGGCGTCCGACACTGCCCCCACGCTGTTTGCCCAGGCCTCCAGCGGCAAGTACGCGCAGGGTTCCCTCGCCTACGACTTCGAGTTGTACGACGAGAACAACGTCAAGATTCAGACCGAAGTCATCAATGGCCTGTCGTGGAAGGTCAAGGCGCTCGAGTTCGCGAAGCGGTACACGTGGCGCGTTCGCGCGACCACGGACAGCGCGTATGGCCCGTGGTCGGTGTTCGGCGCCTTCCTCACGCCCGAAGGACGTGGCTACATCAAGGGCAACGAACTCTACGACCCGCTCACCAACGGTCCGTCATCGATCATCACGGGTTCCAATGACGTGACGTGGCTCCCCGGCGTCGGCGTCCGACTGAATAGCATCGAAAGCTTCGTCGAATGGCGCCTGCAGGCGCCGCTCACCGACGGCGAGTTCTCGGTGCTCATCACCAACCTGGGCAACAGCAACGAGCCGTGGAAGACCAAGGTCATGAGCATGATGGCCGGCGACGGCGTCAACGTGACCGACAACTCGTTCCGCTTCACAGCGGATCGGCGTAACGCCGATTCGGGTGGCACCGTCCGCTACACGCTTCGTTCGCGCGGCGTCGACGCCGGTGAGCCGAATGCCGGCGGCATGAGCTGGAGCCGCGCCAAGGTGTACCTGTGGACATTCGCCTGGAACGGCGGCGCATCGCGCCTGACCGTGAAGGACGGCGGCCCCAACGGTAATCAGGTCAAGTCGGTCGGCGCCAGCTACAGGGCGCCGTACACGCCGAACCCTCATCTCATTCGTCTCGGGTCGGTCGGCGGCCGCGGCGGTCCGGAGTCACTCCCAGGCGCGACGTTCCGCAACGTCTGGGTGTCGGCAGCTGCGCGCCCGAACCTCCCGAACGACAACCAGTAATCAGCTGAGTTCCAGCGGCGGACCGGCCGTGCGCCGGTCCGCCCTTTCCCTCGATTCATATCGTGGCACTCCGCCCCATCGGGCGAATCCTCAGGCCACTCGTCGCGGCACTGCTGACGGGCTATGTGCTCTACCGAGCGAACCCGGCGGCCGTGCTCAGCGCCGGTGCGCAGACTGATCTGCGCTGGATCGGCGCCGCCATTTCGCTGGTCGTGCTCGACCGCCTGCTGATGGCGTACCGGTGGATCGTGCTGCTCTGTCCCATTGATGCCGCCGACCGCCCACCGCTCCTATCAGTCCTCCGCATCTTCTTTGTGAGTACGTTCGCTGGCACGTTCCTGCCCGCCAGCATCGGCGGTGACATCGTCCGTGCGTATGCGCTGTCGAAGCTCCGCGTGGAACCCGGTCAGGCCATGGCGTCCGTGCTGATGGACCGCCTGCTCGGTGTGGTGTCCATTCTCGTCGTCGGCGCGGCGGGACTGCTGCTGGCACGCACCGGGGACATCGCCTCCACTCGCGCCATCTCGCTGTCGCTGCTCGTGGGCGCCGGCCTGTCGTTGTCCGCGGCCTCGGTGATTTTCAGTCAGCGCGCGGCGGAACTGGCGCAGGCCATCGCGGCGCGCATGCCGGTGCCTGCGGTGCGGCAGATCGGCGGCGGCCTCACGCGAGCCACGCGTGCGTACGGCGCGCACCACGGCGAACTGGCGCTCGTCCTCGCCGGCTCCATTGCCGTCCAGGCGCTTCGTATCGCGCAGGCGTGGTGCCTGGGCAAGGCGCTCGGGATCGACGCCCCACTCTCGCTGTACTTCGGCCTCATCCCGCTGATCCTGCTGGTCATGCTGTTGCCCGTGAGCATCAACGGCATCGGCACCAGCCAGATGGGATTTGTCTGGTTCTTCGGCCGGGCCGGAGTGCCGGAACCGCAGGCGTTTGCCCTGTCCGTGCTGTTCGTGGCGCTTGGTATCGTCGGCAACCTCCCGGGAGGCCTGCTCTACGCCTTCGGAGAACGGCCGTCGACGCCGTGACTCGGCCGAGCCTCGCTCTGGCAGTACTGCTGTTCGCAGGACTCACGGCGACTGTCGTGAGCATCAACGGCGTCGCGGGCCTGGGCTATGCTGCCGGCTTCCTGCTCGCGCTGACGCCCGGCTTCCCCCTCGGCTTCGCCCTGTTCGGACGACAGCATGCCGCGGGCTGGATCACCGGCGCGTTGCTCGGCTACGCGGCGAGCTGTCTCGCGGTATGGGCGATGGTGTTTGCCGGGCACGCGCGAGCTAGCACCTTTGTGCTCGCCTGGGTTGTGATGCTTGTGGCCGCGGCCACCGCCGCCAGGCTGCTGACCCACCGCGAACCTGGCCCACTCCTGAAACTCCCTCGCTGGACCTCGCGCGACACCACTGCCCTTCTGCTCGTCCTCGTCCTCGTGCCACTCATCGTCGGCCGCCCGTTTGCACGCGTCGGTAGCCTCGACGCGAACGGCGACAAGCGATACCGGGCCTACTTCACTGCCGATTTCGTCTGGCACACCGCGCTGACGGCGGAGCTGCGCAAGCACGAACAGCCCCCGGTCAATCCGTACCTGGCACCGGACCGCATTCACTACTACTGGACCTACTTCCTGGCACCGGCCGCTCTCGGGCCTCTCGTCCATACCGACGTCGAGTCATCCCTGAAGCTGAACGCTGTCGGCACGGCGCTCCTGCTTGTCTCGGCGGTCTTCCTCGCCACGTGGGCAGCGGTGCCGGCGTTCCCGATGACCGTGGCCGCGGCGTTGTACCTGGTGATCCTCGCAGCCAGTGCCGAGGGGCTCGCAGCCATCGCCTACGTGATGCAACAGGGACAGGGCCTGGCGGGTCTTCGCGACCTGAATGTCGACGCGCTCTCGCGCGGCGTTGGCGGATTGCGGATCGACAACCTGCCGCGTGCGATGTGGTACACGCCGCAACACTCGATGTCGTACGCGCTCGGGCTTGTCGCGCTGCCCGTCGGCCTGGTTGGCGGTGTCGAGGCAAGCGCGGGTGCCATCCTCCTGGCCGGCCTTGCCCTCGGCGCGTCGGTTGCGCTCAACCCGTTCGTCGGGGCGTTGCTTTGCGCGGTCTACGGCGTGGCCGTAATCGGCGACTGGTGGCGGAAGCGAGGCTCGCCGACCGCGATCCTGAAGCATGCCATCGCGGTTGTGCCGGTCGCCGCGGCGCTCGGGTGGGCGGCGCTGAACCAGATTGCCGCGGGTGCCGGCGGCACGCTGCACTTCGGCCCCTATGGTCCCGGACGCAACGCGCCGCTCATCGCGTTCTTCCTGTCCTTCGGCCCCTTGCTGCTGCCCCTGGCGTTCGGCCTGCTTCGCAACGCCGACGTCCCCTTTCGGCAGGTGTGGCCGTCAGTGGCAGGCGTGGTGCTCGTTGTCCTCGTGATGCACCTGGTCACGATGACCGTTGACGAATTCTGGATCGGTTTCCGCACCGGCCACCTGTTCTTCGTGCTCGTGCCACCGATCATCGCGCGCGGATTGCTCTGGCTCTGGCAGCCCTCGCGGCGGCCGTTCGCGAAGGTACTGGTCACGGGTCTCTTCGCCGTCGGCGTGCTCACCACGATCATCGATGCGTTCAACGCGCAGGACGTCGAGAACACCCACCAGGGCATCGGGCTGCGCTGGACGCTCCGCCTGACGCCGGAGCAACAGGCCGGTCTGGAGTGGATTCGGTTGCACACGCCTCCGGACGCCGTCGTGCAGGCCGAGCCGACCGTGCGCGGACGTGACGGCTGGAGTCTGATTCCGTCGTTTGCCGAGCGACGCATGGCCGCGGGCCAGCCGATCTCCCTGTTGCACGTGCCCGAGTACGACACGCGATCGGAAGCGGTGCAGAAGATCTTCGCCTTCGCCGACGCGGACCAGGCGTGGCAGTCGGCGCGTCGGCTTGGCATCGACTACCTGTGGATGGACGCCACCGATCGCGCGGCATATCCGAATGTCGCCAAGTTCGCGGATCATCCCGAGTTGTTTGCCCCCGTCTTCGTGGGTGGCGACGTCGCCGTCTACCAGATCAGCCGCGACGGTAGCGCCAGAACGTCCGGAAGCCGATGAACCAGTCGCGCACGCCGATCTTCTTCCCTTCGGCTTTGGTCCGTGGCGCATACCGGATCGGGACTTCGACGATGCGCGCGCCACGAGCCACCATGCGCGCCGTGATCTCGTGATCGAGTTCGAACCCGGAGGTTTCGAGGGGCAGGGCCGCGAGTTCTTCACGCCGAAAAAGCTTGTAGGCAGTGACGGTATCCGTCAGCCAGGTCCCGGTGAACGCGAGAGCAATCAGGCTGAGGCTCCGGCCTCCGAGGTACGCCGCGAGCGACTGGTTCGCGTGCTTGCCGGCCTGCAGGTAGCGACTGCCGTACACCACGTTTCCCCGCCCTGAGAACAGCGCCTCGAGCATCGGGACGTAGTCCTGCGGGTCGTACTCGAGGTCGGCGTCCTGGATGATCAGGTAATCGCCCGTGGCCCTGGCGATGCCAGCTCGCACGGCCTTCCCCTTGCCGCCGTTCTGCGGCATCCGAATCAGCGTCACCCCAGGCGCCGCCTCGACGATGGCGGTCGTGCCGTCGGTCGAGCAGTCGTCGACAACGAGGATCTGGCACTCCAGCGCGAATCGAGACAGGTTGACAGCCTTGATCTGCCGCAGCAGGGAGCCGATGAAGCGCGCTTCGTTGTAGGCGGGGATCACGATCGACAGGACGGCCACGTCAGCTCCGGGTACGCAGGTAGTGCTCGATGAATGCGAGTTCTTCCGGCGTATTGACGCCGGTCGATTCCTGCGCCTCGACGCACGGAAACGTCAGGACACCACCACGCGTGTCGACCCACGGGATGAAAGGCAGGAAGTTGCGCTCGCCTGTGCTCGAGCCGACCTCGAACACCGTCGCATAGCGATGCAGTTCGTCGAGGAAAGCGTGGCGGGACACACTGAACAGTCCCATGTCACTCTCGCCGATGGCCGGCATGGCGTCGCCCTCGCGGCGCTGAAGCACACGGGTGATGCGGTTGCCGGCGTCGCGCAGCAGGTGGATGTAGGGATCGGCACGGGTACAGGTCGGCATCACGATCGCCGCGGCCGGATTCGCCTGCGATCGATCTGCCAGGCGCGCAACGGTAACCGGGTGCACCCCCACCTGATCGCACCACGTGACCCAGACGTGGGTGGCCGCACCGGCCTCGACGACGGGCTGGGCGGTGGTGATCGCGTCCAGCATGCCGGTCGGCTGCTCCTGCACCACGACAGACGCCGACACGCCACGCCCGTCCAGATGCCGAGTCACGAGCGGTTGTGCGGCCGGATTGGTCACAACGACGACGCCGGCGACATAAGGCTTATAGAGGTCGATGAGCCAATCGAGCATGGGGCGCCCCAACACGGGCACCAGCACCTTGGGCAATATCGACTTGAGGCGTGAGCCGGTGCCGGCGGCCGGAATCACCAGCACGCGTCGCTCCTGCCCGTCAGCGGGCTGCAACGGAGTGGCTCCTCTGCTCGTCCGTCACGGGACCCGCTCCGGCCGGACTTGCCTGGGGCACCGCAGCGAAGCGACCGACCACGAGCGCCGCAAGCGCCTGCAGCCCCTCGATCACGCTCGTGCGCTTGACCAGTTCCGGCGAGATCGGCATGAACTGCACTGGAATCTCGAGAATGTCGGCCTTGCGTCGCAGCAATCGCGACAGCAGGTGCTCGTTGGCGAACTTATGGGTCAACGGCACGTCCAGCCGGACGGCGTCGCTCGCACGGACCGCACGCACCGCAGACAACGTGTCGGAAATGTAGCGACCGAACAGCGCCAGGCACGACAGGCTCAGGACGTGGCTGCCGGTATAACTCAGCCATCCGAGCAAGGCGTGCCGGCGGAAGCGGAAACGATAGGAGGCTTCGATGTCACGAATCGACAGGCGCCGGCTTCCCCAGACGGCATCGAGGCGGCCCGAGGTCAGGCTCGAGGCCAGGCCCGCCACGTCTTCGCCCCGATACATACCCGACGACTCGAAGAGGATCACGTAGTCGAAGCGACCATCCAGCACTGCGGCGCGGAACTGCTGGTCCGCGGTCGTTGCACCTGCCGCCAGCGGATAGAGCGGCAGCGGCAGCGATTGCACGAACCCCTCGTCCATGGGCTCGCCCTCGTAGAAGATGGCCGCGTCGATTGCCAGGTCGGCCAGGCCGCCACGAACCATCTCCACGATCGACTGCGCCCGCTTGTTCGACGAGCCGGCGTCGTGCAGGAAGATGGCGACCCGCTGCGGCTCATGCCGGCGCAGCAGCGACTGGATGAAGGGGCCGAGGATTTTGCCCGCGTCGTGCCGTCCGGAGACGCCGTCCTCGTAGTTGGCAATCCGCACAAGCCGCGGGTCTTCGAGGGTTTCGATCTGTCCGAGCGGCACGTACGGCGTCGCGGTTTCCGCTCGCCCGGGATCGTTCACGAAGTAGTGCGTGATCAGGCAGGGCATCGGCGTGTGTCGCGTCCCCTTGCCCTGCAGGTAGTACCGCGCTCGCTCGATGATGTCGACGGCCGTACTGCCGGCAATCTCCGCATCCGCCTGGATATTCGTAATGAGCAGCTTGATCGCGCGCAGGTTCCTGGCGATCGCCTCGCTCAGCCCTGGCGTGAGATAGGACGGGAAGAGGCTCGAGTGCTGCGTGCCAGGCGCGTAGATGATCAGGTCGGCCTCGGCAAGCTTCGACAGCAGGCGCGGGTTGAGGCCTGGCTGCACCGCACGGTCCGCGAAGAGTGCCGCAGCCTCGGCCGGCGTCGTCAGGCTGGCACGGTCCTGAGCCGACAGCGGCGGTGCGATGAGGTAGATGTCCTCGATGCGGTTGTAGCCAGCCGAGCCGACAATTTCCTCTTCGCTCCCGAGAATCGTCCCGTCAGCGCCAATCGCCACGAGGTGGGCGTTGGTCCCGTCGGTCACGTTCTCGATCAGCCCGAGTGGCAGCGAGAGCAATCGGCAGTAGTCGTCCACCGCATCGTTGAAGCGGCGGTGACAGCGCAGGTACGAGCCGGCGAACACCAGGTTGCCAATGCTGCAGTCGCCGAACGCGAACGGCCGTCCGGTGGAGGTCAGTTCGTCGGCAAAGGCCTCCACGCGCTCGAGTGCTGCCGGCCAGGCAGCCGCCCGGCCCCGCACCAGCGATAGAGCCTCCGCCGCGCCAAGACCGTCTGGGAGCCTCGCATCGAGCATGTCGATGAGGGGCTCCGGACAGGTACCAAGTTCGAGGGCCAGCCGTGACGCGTTCTTGCGGAAGTCGGAGGGACCGAGGCTGTCGACGAGAAAGCGTCGGATCTCACCGGTCGACTTCCCATCGTCATAGCCGTTGATGGCCAGCGTCAGGTGCACCCGCGGGTCGCGGAGCAGCCGCTTCGAGAGCATGCCCGACCCGCGTCCCCCCGAGAAGAGCACCACCCGCGCGGTTGGACTGGTGGCGGTGTGGGTCGGCGCCATCCCGAAGCGGTTACTCAGAGAGTGTGCCAGCGGCGGCTGGCACCCGCGCCGCTGCGCGGCGCCGCTTCTCGCGGCTGGCGCGCACGAGGAACTTCACGTACGGCACCACCTGCTTCACCGCCGCCACGTTCATCTGGCAGGGACTGAGGCAGGTTGGGCACTGCTCGTCGCGAACCCAGTCGCGGTGCTTCTGGCTCGTGGCCCTGAAGTACAGTTCCTCGGCATCGTCGGTGACCACATTCCCGAGCACTTCACTGTTCTCACAGAAGAACAGGCCGCCATCGGGATTCAGCATGATGCCCTGATTCTGGAACGGGCACGGCGCTTCGCGGTGGTAGCCGTTGCCGATCATGTCGGCATAGTGCATGTGGATGTAGTTCTGGCCATCGAGCAGCGGGTCCATGCGCACGCGCTCCAGGAAGAACTGGCGGAGGCGCTCCTCGTCGCGGCCAATCGGCTTGACCGTGTTCGACAGGTCGCCGTTCCCGAGCATCGGGTCGGAGAACCGCACCATGTTGAACACGATGTCCAACTGTTCCTTCTTGGCCCATGCGAGGATGTTCTCGCAGTCGTCGATATTCCTGTTGAAGATGGTGGCCGACACGCCGAAGTTGAACGGAACGCGCTTCTGCAGTTCCTTCATCGCGGTGATGGTCTTGTTGGCCTTGTCGAAGCCGCCCTTCACCTGCCGCACTTCGTTGTGCATCTCCCCGACACCGTCGATCGACACGCGCGCGCTGAAGATGATTCCCTTCTCGGCGCAGTATTCCGCCACCTTGGTGATCATCGGAATGGCGCGGTGCGGGGTCAGACCGGTGGTGTTGATGCCGTACTTGCGCAGCTTGGGGAGGCGGTCGATGATCGCCTTTGACACCTCGACCATGTCGTTCCGCGTCGTCGGCTCGCCCCCGGACAGCATCGCCATCTCGATGTTCTTCCAGAGCGGATTCTGAAACGCCTTGTCGATCTGCGCGAGCGTCATGTCCGTCTTGCGGTCGCCGCGCTGCCAGTTGCTGCACATTTCGCAGCGGGCGTCACACACGAAGGTGCACTGGAAGATGAGCACCGTCGGGTGGATGGGGTGGTGCTTCGCCACGTAGGCGTTGAACAGGTCGCGCGGGGCGCTGAGGGCCGCCTGCGTCAGGTACTTCAGAGCGTAGGTCTGTGCCATTGAACTTCTTGATTTTACGCTGGTTAGCCGTCATCGTAAAGCCAGTGATTCCAAGCACAACCACGAACGCTCCCGAGCGACTGTCCGACGCCTCCACCGTCCGGCTCGTCCGCGCCAGCCTCCTGCTTCTCTTCACCTACATCTTCCTGGCAAACGCCTGGATGGGCGACGACGCGTATATCACCTACCGCGTGGTCTGGAATTTCGTGCACGGCTACGGCCTGACGTTCAACCCGGACGAACGGGTGCAGGCCTACACGCATCCGCTCTGGATGTTCGTGATGTCGGCCGCCCACTTCGTCACTCGCGAGTTCTTCTTCACCGGAACGGTGGTCTCGTGGGCCTTCGACATCGCCACGCTGGTGGTGCTGCTGCAGTGGACCCGGACCGTCCCTCGCGGCGCCGTGCTCGTGGTCTGGCTCCTGACGTCGAAGGCGTTCGTCGACTACACCGCCTCAGGACTCGAGAATCCCCTCAGCTACCTGCTGGTTGCCCTGTTCTATGCGGAATACCTCGACCGCGCCTGGGGTCAGCCACCGGACCGGCGCGAGTTGCGGCGTCTCTTCCTCATCGCCTCCCTTGCCTTCCTGAACCGCCCGGACGCCGTGCTGCTGTTCGCGATCCCGCTGGCCGAACTGCTCGTGGTGGCCCTGCGCCGCCGCCAGGGACAAACGGTGGTTCCGGTGCTGCTGGGTGTGGCGCCGGCCGTGCTCTGGCTGGCATTCGCCACGTTCTACTACGGGTTTCCACTCCCGAATACCTACTACGCCAAGGTCGCGAACGGCATCCCCAAGCTGCTGATGTACAAGCAGGGGGTCGCCTACGTGCTGAACAGCGCGAGCCACGACCCCCTCACGCTCGGGACGATCGCGTTGTCGCTGCTGGTCGCCGTCCCCAGGGCCGGTGCGGCCCGACGCGCCGCCCTGTCTGCCCTTCTCTACTGCCTCTATACGGTCAGCGTTGGCGGCGACTTCATGAGCGGCCGTTTCTTCGCGCTGCCCTTCTTGATTGCGGTGATGACGGTGGCACCGGCGGCGGCGTCGATCGGCGCTCCCTGGGTGCTCGCGGCGCTCGTCGGCTACAACGTCCTCATGCCGATCGTCCCGATCAAGACCACGGGACGGTACGACGCCGCCTGGGCCTGGCGCTCGCAGAACGGCATCAAGGACGAGCGGGGTCACTATCACCAGGGCACCAACATCCTGTTCTACAGCCCGTTCCGGCCACTACCCGACTTCGTCTGGGTGCGCGAGGGCACCAGTTTCAAGAACGGCCCGGACAAGGTGACCGTACAGGGGAGCATCGGCTTCTACGGGCTCTATGCGGGTCCGGAGAAGTTCCTGGTGGACCGCAATGCGCTGTCCGACCCGCTGCTGGCGCGCATGCCGGTTTCGCCCCGGCTCTACTTCGAATTCTTCGCGGGTCACTATTTCCGCGACATTCCCGACGGCTATCTCGAGTCAGTCAATCAGAATCGCAACCTGTTGACCGACCCGCTGCTGCACGATTACTACGACCATCTGCGCAACGTCACGCGCGGCCCGCTCTTCAGCACCTCGCGGCTCAAGGACATCGTCCTGCTCAATGCCGGGCGCTACCGGAACCTGAGCGAGCAAATCCTGAAGAGGCGATCGATCGCGCTCTCGATCAGGGCCGACAATGAACGCTTCCTCACCGACGTGGGCGATCGCGATCCGGTCGCCGGCGCGCTCAAGGCCACCAGTGGCCGGGCCGGCTATATCCAGTTCGGTCCTGAGATTCCGGCCGCGACAGGCGCCTACCGCGCCCGTTGGGTCGGAACCGTTGACGGCGCTCCGGACGGTCCGGTGGGCTATGTCGAAGCATGGCTCGGACCTGAGAGACGGATTGCGCGCGAACCGGTCACTCTCGGCCCACGGCGCGGCGACCATCTTCTGGCGACACTCGACTTCGTAGTGCCGGACGGCGGGGTATCGAAACTCGACTATCGGTTGTTCCTGAATGCCGGTGTGCGCATGGCGCTCGAGCGGGTGGAACTGTACTCCGGCACGGAAATCCCGGCGACGACGCCCTGAATTACCCGCAGGGGCCGGCACATGCGGCCGGTCCCCCTTACTCGTTCGGGCGAGTGGTGCGGGTTGGTCGCTACCGGCTGGCGAATGCCGGACGCGCGCGGCCCGACACCCACACCTGTCGAATGATCGCCCGGTCCACGGACGCACCGTCGATACCGGAGCGGCCGGCCGGGGCGCCAAGGTAGATCACGTGCGGATTCGGATCGTACGGGCGGCCCTTGAAATTCTTGCCGAGGTTATAGACCGTGCGACCGTCCACGCCACCTTCCCGAACCAGCAGGTTGAATCGGTTGTTCCGCCACGAGGCCTGGAAGAAGTAGGTCTGGCTCTCCAGGAAGTTGAAGAACACCCGGTCTGGGCCTTCGGTGTCGACCTGGTCGTCGTAGGTGATGAAGCGCCACGCGATGATGCCGGCCGGGTCGCCGCGCTTCTCGACGGTCATCCTCCGGTCGTTGGTGACGATGTCGTCGAACCCCTGGCCCATGGCAAAGAGTTTCGTCTTGCCACCCTTGGTATTGGCGGGCATGCCGGTCACCAGCAGCGAGAACTCGCCTTCGTTCAGCGTCTGCGGCAGTTGATACGCTACGTAGCTCTCCTGCGACTCGAACTTCAGGCCGACGCCAGGAATGAACGTGAGCGGACCGACCATCGACCCAACCGTCTTGCCGTTGAAAAGCGGGTCGTAGAGTTCGCTGCCGCGGATGTAGCCGGTGCTGGCCGGTGCGACAAAGTTCGCCCGCGCCGACCATGGGCCGACATCCGCACCGACTTCCGCGCGCGCCTGCCAGGAATAGGCCCGGTCGCCTTCGAGCTGGGCGGTGATGGTGTGCGCCGTCACGCCGGCGCCACCTGCCGCTACATTCGCTGCCTCGTATGCCAGCGTGCCGCCGGCATTGAATACCTGATAGCGATAGGTGGGATTGATACCGGCCGCGTATTTGGCCGACGCGTTGTTCAGCGCCAATACGACCTCGAGTGACTGCGGCTGCTGCCCGTTAATCGGGGACTGCGCGCTGGGCGCGTTGGCCTTCAGCGTCGAGCCGTCGGCATTGGCGGATGCGGCGGTTGGACTCGACGAGTCTGGCGTGGCCGTGGCCTGGGGCGACTTGGTGCACGCTGCGGTGGCGACCAGGGCCAGCACGGCAAAGCAGGCATATTTCCGCGTCATCGTGTTGTCTCTCCATAAGGGAAGGATTAATTTACGAATTGATTACGCGGTTTACTATACCAAGAGATATCGACCTGGCACCGCCAGTGCGCAGAATTTCGCGAATGAGGGCTCTGAGCGGGGGGCTACTGCTCGAGCCGCTGCGTGATGGCCGCATAGAACAGGTCGGCCATTTTTTGGTACCCGGCCTCGGACGGATGCAGGCCGTCGGCCCCAAGCAGTGTGTCCACCTGCCCCGAGAACGCCTGGTACATGTCGACCAGCGGCACGCCTTCCGCCGATGCCAGGCTGCGAATCTGCGTGTTGGCCGCGACGACGTCCTCGATGTTGTCGTCCCAGTCGTAGCCGCGGCACGCGCCTTTCCGTTGCGGCAGCAGCGTGCCAAGAAACACGGTCATCCCGCGCCGCTTCCCCTCCTGCACCATCGTGCGCAAGCTGCTGATCACCGTTGGGATGGCTGACGCCTGCGTCGGGGTGCCCGCGTGGATGTCGTTGACCCCTTCGAGGAGCAGCAACGCCTGCGGTGTGTCGGCGTTCAGCACACGCGGCAGGTCGAGCGCGCCAAGGGCAGCCGTCTCTCCGCCATTGCCTTCGTTGATGATCGTGATCGACTGCGCCGCATAACGCGCGGACAGCGACGACTGCAGTTTCACCGGATAGGACACCGCCGAGTAGCCGGGCGGACGCAGTTCGCTGACCCTGCTCAGGAACGCCATGTCCTCGAGGATCGCGTCGAGTCCGGTGAGCGTTGTGGTGCGGCACACCTGCACAAACCCTTCGGTCATGCTGTCGCCGAATGCCACGAACCGGGTGGCGCTGATGCGCGGCACGCGCGTGACGGTGACCTGGAACCCGCACGACGCGGTCTGCTTCTTCTCATCCTGCGCCGTGCAGGTGACGTTCGACGTGCCGGCCGGGAAGCGGCTGCCGGTGGTTGGAGTGCAGGACGTAGAAATCACGCCGTCTCCGCCGGTGACGGTGGGGCTCGGGTAGGTGACGATGACAGGAGCGCCGTCGAGCGACTGTGCGCTCTGCGCGACCGGGCAACTGATACTCACCGGGGTGAGCGGCGTGGGCGTGACCGGGTTCTTGCCGCAGCTGCCTGACACTACCGCGAGGAGTAGCGCCAGCGCGCCGCGCACCTCGCTACTCGAGGGCAACGCGCACCTGGCAGCCGAGGCCACGCATGTCGGTGATCGACGGATTGACCTCGGCCGGACGGAACATGACGCTCGACCGGATCGTGAGCGGCATGGGACCCGAACCTGCGGGCACATCAAGCGTCACGATCTGTTCCTGGTTTCCGGGCATCGCCACCTGCTGTGTGCGTCCCCCACCGGTCACCGTCACCGTGCCGGCCATCGGCCCGGTCGACAGCGTGAGCGTCATTCGAGACGCCCCTGCCGGCGTGACGAGCACCGTGGTCGCCGCCGTACCGCGCGTCCAGAACGTGCCCATCTCGGGGTACGCCTCGCCATCAGTGTAGACGAGGTAACGGTCCGCCGAACCGGCGAGCGACTCGATCATCCGCACCGGCCGCGGGTCGCGCTGCGACGGCGGCACGACGTCGATCGGCGCCAGTTGCACCTCGGTGATGGCGCGCGCCACCTGGAGGTCGGGCACCCGCACGACTGCGCGGCGCGCCGCTGCCGGCACCGACACCTCGAAGCGAGCCGGATTGCCGAGCGAGCCGTCCACGCGACCGAACGTCGCGCGGGGCTCGGCAATACTCACTTCCCCATCGCGAGGCCGCGACGAGCCGAACCACACCGACGCCTCGAAGCGCCCTGGCGGCAGGGTCAGCGGACCGGCCTCGAAGGGCGCCGTCGCATCGGCAGGCACATCGGGCCGGACATGAATCGTCGTGAACTGCCGCAGCCGGTCCGGCGTCACTCGCGCCAGGGTTGCGTAGTCGAGCGTGCGCTGCCGCGTCCGATCGAAGCGCCAGAGCACATCGAGCGCGCCGCGACGAGCGGTCGCCTCGCGGACGGATGCGGCGGGTCGCGCCGTCACCACCGCGCCGAGCAGCAGGAACGACGCCGACGCCACACCAGCCAGCGTCCACGTCGACGCGCCCCGCAGGCGCGACCACCCCACCATCACCGCACACGACACCAGCGCCGCCGCCAGCCACGCCGCGAGCGGCGCGACGTGCGCGGACCAGTCGGGGTCGGTGAACGTCGGTACCACCAGCGCCAGTGGCGACCCCGCCTGCACCAGTTCGAGAAGCCTGGACCGCCCGTGCGGGTCACTGAACAGCAGCAGCCGCGCCGGTTCAAGCAGCGCCACGACCGCCGCGCCGAGGCCGATGGCCAGCCAGAGTCCGACCAGCGCTCGCGACCAGGCCGACTGTGCCCGCGCGACGGCGAGGGCCACGAACGGCGCCAGACACGGGAGCACCGGGACGAAAAAGCGCGCGGGCGCGCTCGATCCGCCCCAGAACATGTAGAGCCGAGCCGTGGTGCCGACAAACACCGCGATGGTGAGCAACAGGATCGCGGACGCAAAGCGCAGTCGCGCCTCGCGCAGCCCGAACCATGCGCCGACGATTGCCACGAGGTACAGCGGGCTGTAGAACAGCAGGCCGAACTTCTGGTCGAAGAACAGCCCGAGCAATCCGTGCGGGATGTTCTCGGTGAGGACGTAGATGCTCGAGTACGCCCCATACGGCGCCTCGGGATCGAACGTGCCGTAGAGGACGTAGAACGACGAGAGCCAGGCGGCGCTCGACAGCGCGATCGGTGTGCCGAGCGCGAACAGCTTCGCCGGCTGCTTCAGCAGGCGCAGCCCGAGCCCGAGCGAGAAGAACGCCAGGAAGACAATGAACTTCGTGTGCAGCCAGGGCAGCCACGCGAGCGCGAGGCCGCACAGCAGCCAGCGTGCCGCGGTGCGTCGCTCGACCGGCTGCAGCAGCCACAGCGTCGCCCACGATACCAGCATCGCCCCGGGCATCTCGGGGAAGATCGCCCAGCTGTGCGGAATGAACGGAACGGTCAGGCAGACGCCGAGCCACGTCAGGACAGCCACGGTCCGACCCGCCAGCAACGCCGCGAGATCGAACACGGCCAGGGCGGTGAGCGCCGCCATCAGGCCGATGAACGCCACGGCGCCAAGGTAGCCGGCCACCGCGTAGGCAGGCAGGAGCAGCGCTGGAAGGCCTGGCGCATGGATCGAGTAGATCTGCCCGTTCTTCCCCCGCTGCATGTAGTCGGGCCGCAGCACGCCGCGGAAGAAGACGCGGTAGTCGCCGCGCTGGTGGTTGTTCTCGATCTGCAGGTCGGCGTCGTGCAGCAGGCTATGGGTGATGACGAGATAGTGGGGCTCGTCTCCGCCAATGCCGTTGGTGGTCACGGTCCACAGGCCGCATCCGACGTACAGCGCCAGGCTCGTCGCAAAGACCGTCCGGCGTCCGAGCGTCGCGATGCGCGAGACGACCGCATCCACCGCCTCGAACCGCACGCAGGTGCGCACCGCCGCGGCGGCGATGAGCAGCCACTGCACGGGTCCGGCCAGCACCAGCAGCAGCGGCAGCCGATCGCCCACCCAGGGCGCATACGGTATGACACCAGCCCAGAGCACGACGAACGCGCTCAACGTCCGCGACGCCGCTGCCGCGCGTCCAGTGAGAAGCAGGACGCCGTGCACCACGACACCGACCGCCATCCACAGCAGCAGCTGCCGCGTTGGCGCCAGCAGCGCGAGCCGCACCGGCCCGCTTGCCGGCCAACTGACGATGTGCACTGAGGCCGGGAGCAGCCAGAGCGTGACGGCGAGCGCTTCGAGCGCGGCCAGCAGCCACGCCTGCTCGCGCACGCTCGCACGCCCAGCGACCCTCGCCGTCGTCACTTCCGCAGCACCGCCATGTAGTGCGCCGAATACACGCCGGCCGCCGACCGTTCGAGCGCGCGCTCGAGCGGCGCAAAGAGGCTGACGATCGGCGCAGGGACGAAGTCCGGCAGGAACGTGAAGTAGCGGACGTCGACCGTCGGCGCGTCGGTATAGTCGTCGAGCCTGTGCGCCAGCAGCCAGCGCTCCACGCCTTCGTCGATGCAGTTCAGCGACGGGAAGACGTAGCCCATGTAGAAGCGGAAGAGGATATTGCGCGTGTTGATTTCGTGGACGAACAGCAGCCCGCCCGGCTTCAGCACGCGAAACAGCTCGCGAAAGGCCAGGCGCTGCTCATCGACCGAATTCAGGTGGTGCAGGACGTTGATGATGTAGATGAAGTCGAAGGTGTCGTCCGCTGCCGGAATGTCGAGCACCGACCCGATTCGCACGATGCTGTCGCCGCCGACGTTGCGCGCCGCAAGGCGCACCTGCCCGGCCGACATGTCGATCCCCTCGACATCGAACCCCAGCCCGCGCATGCGGGCGACGTAGGCGCCTTGTCCGCATCCGACATCAAGCCCGCGCCGGCCGACACCGCGCGCCTCGATCACGTCCTTCATCAACGCGGACTTGCGGAGCAGGAGCGCGTGGCGGCGCGATTCCGGAATCTGCACGTCGTAGGCATCGGCGATATCGTCGAAGTGCGTGTCGCTCGCGAATCGGCCCGAACGCAGGTGCATCAGCACGAAGACCCAGCCCAGCGCCACCGAGACGCCAACCGTCGCCAGGCGCACGCCGAGCACGGTCAGCACCGCCTCCTCAGCGCCGAATCCGTGCGCGTACAGCACCGCCAGCATCTCGCGGCCGGCCACCAGCACGCCGCCAGGCGTCAGCGTCGCCACGCTGGCGATGCCCGAAACACCGTAGGTCTGCACGGCCTCGGTCACGCTCACGGCCTCACCGGGCTGGCGCGCCAGAAGCCACAGCCCGAGCGCCGGCAGCACCCACACCGCGAGGCTCGTCGCGAGCGCGGTGGCCCACGTGCGAAGATCGGCGAGGCGGCCGAACGACGTGAGGACCGGTGACGTGTCGAAGATGCGAGCGACGGGGGCGGTGAGACGCGCGACCGCCTCCAGCGCCAGACGGCGCAGCGGCGTCACGAGCGACAGCAGCGAACACGCTGCCACGACCCAGTTCCAGCGACTGACGCTGCCGGTCAGCAGACCGGCCGTCGCGGCCAGCAGAGCCAGCGCCGACAGATCGAGCACGCGCTCCCATACGTTGACGACGATCGTCGTGTGCACGGGCACCTGCCCACGGGCGCGGTTCACCCAGGCGCGCACGGCAATCTCGCCCGCCAGCAGCGGTGCGAACAGCAGGCCGAGCCCGGCGAAGTAGCCGATGTAGGCGTCGCGGATCGGAATGCGGGTGTCGGCGCGACGCAGCAGGAAGATCCAGCGGAGGCTTCGCAGCCCGAGGCTCCCCACGGTGAGGACGCAGGCGCCGAGAAACGGCCACCAGAACTGCCGGTCGGGTCGGGGATACGCCGTGAGGTTGCCGACCAGCAGGACGGTGGCGGTCGCGCCAACCGCCAGCACCGCCACTGCCGCCGCCATCAACACCACCCACGCCATCGCCCGCGGCGGGCGCGCCAAGCGGGGCAGCGTGTTGTTCGCGCTGACGACCATCACATCACGTGGTGGGCAGAGCCCCGGCCGGCTCGGGCCGTGCATCCGCTTCGCGGATCTCGCGGATCACGTAGGTCGGCTTGTCCTGCGACTCGTGGTAGGTGCGCGCCTGCAGTTCCGCCAGTAACCCCAGCGTCACAAGCTGCACGCCGGTGAAGACCAGCAGGATGCCGAGCAGCAGCAGCGGCCGGTTGCCGATGGCCTGCCCTTCGAACACCTTGACGAGCGCCAGGTAGCCCAGGATGAGCGCGCCCGGCGTCAGCATCGAGATGCCAATCAAGCCAAAGATCTGGACCGGACGCGTCGAGTAACTGAGGAGAAACTTGACGGTCAGCAGATCGAGGACGACGCGGATGGTGCGCGAGATGCCGTATTTCGACGTGCCGTGCAGGCGCGCGCGGTGGTTGACCACCACCTCGGCGATGCTCACCCCCTGCTCGCTCGCGATCGCCGGAATGAAGCGGTGCATCTCGCCGTAGAGCTTCAGCGGCTTCACCACTTCGGCACGGAAGATCTTCAGCGAGCAGCCGTAATCGTGCAGTCGCACGCCCGTGGCCCACGAGATGAGGCGGTTCGCCATCATCGACGGCAGCAGCCGCGACAGGAACGCGTCCTTCCGGTCCTTGCGCCAGCCGCAGACGATATCGAGGTCGTCGCTCTCGAGGCGAGCGACCATGGCTGGAATGTCGCGCGGGTCGTTCTGCAGATCGCCGTCGGACGTGGCGATGAAGCGGCCGCGCGCATGGGCGAAGCCGGCGGAGAACGCGGCGGTCTGGCCGAAGTTGCGGCGGAAGCGGATGACGCGCCACCGCGGGTCGGCGGCCTGGATGCGCGACAGCACCTGGAAGCTGTCGTCCGTGCTCCCATCGTCCACGACAATCACCTCGTAGGAACGGCCCCACGAGTCGAGCGCCGCCGTCACCTCGAGGTGCAGCGCCTCGAGATTTGGCGACTCGTTCTTGATCGGAATGATGACGCTGAGTTCAACCATCGCGGCGAGTGTAGTGTACCGTCAGGCGGTGCGGCGCGTCTTCTGGAAGAGCATGTAGCCGCCCAGTCCGGCCGCCATCAGCAGCGCCAGACTGAGCGACACCGTGCGGCCGTTGTTCTCGAGGAACTGGAGCGCCGCATCGCCATACCAGACGGCCAGCGCGCCCTCACCGAAGTAACGGATGCCGCGACCGATACCGATGGCCATCGCAAAACGCAATGGGCTGATCCCGGCGGCCCCGGCCAGCAGCACGAAGATCTTGAAGGGCATCGGCGGCGGCAGCAGCGACGGAATGAGCACCGCCATCAGGCCGTAGCGCCGGAACGTGCCGAGCGTCCGCTCGACCTTGTCGGTGCTGAAACGGCGCTGGATGAACTGGTCGCCCTTGCGGCCCACCCAATACAGAATCAGGCAGCCGATGACGGAGCCGATCGTTGCGCTGGCCGCATAGAGCGGCATCCGCGACTTGTGCTGCGTCGTCATCCACACCAGAAGGATGTCGACGACTTCCGGCAGCGGGATGAAGGACGAGTCCAGGAGGGCGGCGAGAAACAGGCCGGGAGCGCCCAGTCCCAGTGCAAGGACCTGAATCCAGTCGACGAACTTTCGCATACGTGAACAGGCGATTGTAACCCGAGGGGTACAATCCCGTCGTGCAAGATCCGTGGTGGCGGCGCGGTCCGCTGGTATCGATGACTTGCGCGGCGGCGCTGCTCGGCATGCTGGTCGCGCTGCGCTATGCGCACCTCGGCCTGACGCTCAGCCACTACGACGCGCGCGGGCACCTGATTGTGGCGCGCCGCATCTTCGACAGCATCACGCCAGGCTGGCAGCAGATCGGCGCGGTCTGGCTGCCACTGCCCCACCTGCTGAACGCGCTGCCGGTTCAGATCGATGCGCTGTACCGAACAGGCGCGTCCGGCGTCGCCGTGTCGGTGCTGTCGTTCGCCGCGGCGTGCGGCGCCATCGGCTGGATCATCGCCGCGCTCACCGGGTCGTGGCTCGCCGCCGCCGCCGGGACGCTGGTCTTCGCGTTGAACCCGAACGTGCTCTACCTGCAGGCAACGCCGATGACCGAGCCGCTGCTCATCGCGCTGACCGTCGCAGCCATCGCGCTGCTGCTCGCCTACTGCGAGCGAGTGGTCCGGCCGTTCTCGAGCGACGGCGAGCCGCCGGCCGTCCCGCTCGTCGGGACGGTGTTCGCACTGGCCTGCCTCACCCGCTACGAAGCCTGGCCGGTCACCATCGGCGCTCTGGTCGCCGCCGTCTGGGTCCTGTGGCGGCGCGGTGTGCTGCTGCCGCGAGCCTGGCGCGCCATTGCCGTCGTCGGCATCTACCCGGTGGCGGCCATCGTCGCCTTCACCGTGTTCAGCAAGATCGTCGTCGGCGCCTGGTTCGCCAGCGGCTTCTTCGTCCCCGAGAACCCGGCGCAAGGGCATCCCGTCGACGCCGTCAACCAGATCGTCTGGGGACTCCACGAACTGAGCGGCTCGGGCGTGCTACTCGCCGCGCTCGCGGGCGCCATCACGCTGGCCACCACTGGGCTGTGGTTCGGCAACCGCGCGGCGAACATCCTCCCACTGGCGCTGTTGGGCACCGCAGCCGTACCGTGGACCGCGTTCGTCGACGGCCATCCCTACCGCATCCGCTACATGGTGCCGCTCATCGCGGTCCAGGCAATCTGCGCCGGCGTGGCGGCCGGAACCTGGCGCAAGGCTCGTGTACCGCTGGCCGTGGTGCTGGTGACTCTGGCCGCCGCCGAACTGCGACCCATGAACAACACGGCGCCGATGGTGATGGAGGCGCAGTGGGATCGGCCCAACGCCGTGAAGCGGCTGGCGGTGTCGTCGTGCCTACAGGCTAACTATCGAGGCGAGAGCGTCATGGCGAGCATGGGCTCACTCGGCCACTACATGCAGGACCTGGCCGGCGACGGCTTCTCGATTCGCGACTTCCTCCACGAGGGGAACGGCGATATCTGGCTGAACGCGCTGGAGACGCCGCGCCCGTTCGCCGGCTGGATCTTGATCGAGGAGAAAGCAGAAGGGGGCGACATGCTCGCCCAGATCGTCCGGATGCGGCCGTCGTTCCTCGACGGCTATGTGCGCGCGTGCGAAGGGGCAGGTGTCGCGCTCTACCGGCGCACCGACTGACAGCGAGAGACGCAGGCCCGCCGTGCCCGTGCCTGCGCCTCCCGTCTGAAGGCACGATCAGAAGCGGATGTTGACCGTCGCGAGATAGTTCCAGCCGCCGAGGTCGATCGTGTCGCCAGCGAAGCCGAGTTCGGACGGCAGGTTGCCCTTGGCGCGCTGCCAGCGAACCTCCCCGCCGAAATCCCACTGGCCGAGCGGCACTCGCACGCCGCCGAGCACCGTCGGGCCGGTGGCTGTGCCGCTGCCGACGAACGTATCGCGAAACACGCTGTTGTCGGTAAAATCGACGAAATCGCCGGCTTCGCTGTACCGGTAGTTGATGACGGCCACGCCGCCACCGATGTAGGGCTGCAGGCCACCAGACCGGCCGAATGGCAGGAAGCGGACGGTGGCGGCAAACGGCACCATGCGCAGTTTCAGGTCCTGCTCGATCTCAGTACCGTTGCGGTTCACCCTGTCGGCGTAGACGCTCGGTACGGTCCGCTTGTAGATACCGACGCCAAGGCCCGCATCGACGAACTCGTTCAGCCCCACCAGGTACTCCGCCCCGGCGGTTCCGCCGTTGAAGTCCTTGATGTCGAACGCGAGGAAGTCGAGGTTGTTCCAGAGAACATCCTTGCGGTCGCGGCCGTCCTCCCCCTTCGGGACAAAACCGCCAACATACAAATTCAGGGACTGCTGGGCAAAGCTCGTCGCGGGCGCGAGCAGTCCGGCAAGCACAAACACCGCAGTGGCAACAGTCAGACGACGCATGGCTCTCCTCGTAGGCGCGATCCGCGCCGGAAGGTGGCCTGAGGTAGGCGCACTGTTCCCTGACAAAGCAGGAGCGATGCCAGCCTTGTTCGCGAATTGTCGAAGGAAAAGCTCTGCGTCGGCCGGGAGTGTCTCCAACCGTGGGCACATCGTCCGGTCCCGCCTACAGTCCGCGGCCGAGTTTGGCGTGGAAGGCGCCGATCACATCCAGCATCGCCTGGTGGATCACACCGTTCGTCGCCAGAACGGTGCGCGTGCGCGAGGTGAACGGATTGCCGGCATAGTCGGTGATGCGTCCGCCGGCCTCACTCACCAGCAGGCCGCCGCCGGCGATATCCCACGGCTTCAGGTCGCGCTCCCAGAATCCATCCATCCGGCCGGCAGCGACCCAGCAGAGGTCGATCGCTCCCGACCCAAGCCGGCGGACCGCCCGGGCCCGGCCAACGAAGTCGGCAAACAGCCCCACAATCTCTTCGATGCGGGAGTGCACATCGTAGGGAAAGCCGGTGACCAGCAGCGAGTCGATGAGCGTTTCAGATTTCGACACGTGCATCCTGGCACCGTTCAGGAACGCCCCACGGCCGCGCTCCGCCGTAAACAACTCCTTCCGTGACGGGTCGTACACCGCAACGACCTCAGCGACACCATTCACCTCGAGCGCGACCGACGAACAGAAGATGGGAAGTCCGTGGGTGAAGTTCGTCGTGCCGTCGATGGGATCGAAGACCCAGCACGGGCCTTCCGGCACCGCCGTCCCTCCGCCGAGTTCCTCACCAAGAATGTGATGGTCCGGAAATCGTTCAACGATCGTCGCGCGGAACTCACGCTCGATGAACAGATCGACCTCCGTGACCAGATCGATCGCCCCTTTCTTGTCGACCTGCAGGTTCGTGCCAACCCGCTCGAGCATCACGTTGCCGGCGCGAACGACGGCCTCGACTGCGGTGGTGAGGTAGAGCGACGACGTATCAGACATAAGTGGGGACTGGAAGGAAATGAGACGGGGGGTGCGTACGAATCGGGTCAGGATGCAGTCGCGCGTCAGGCCGGGCTGTCGGATGGGGAGGCCGGCTGGGCACGCTTGACCATGCGCATCTCCATGCCGCCTTCCGGCGCGCGCCGAAGCGTCATCTCGTCCATGAAGCTGCGGATGAGGAAGAGGCCGCGACCGCTGCCCTTCAGCAGGTTTTCCGGAGCCAATGGGTCGGCAACCTCTCCCGGCTCGAAGCCCTCGCCTTGGTCGCGCACCGTCACGGCCAGTTCAGGAACGCCGAGGAAGGTGCCGTCATAGGTCACGAACACCTTTTTCGCGGCGTCGCCCTTGTTGCCGTGCTTCACCGCATTCGCCACCGACTCGCGCACGGCGACGCTGACCCAATGTAACGCGTCCTCGTCGAGCCCGATCTGCTTGCAGACGTGGTCCGTGAGGACCTGCAGCATGTCGAGCATGTCGTAGGAACTGGTGAACTCCAGGCGGATGCTGAGCGGATGTGTGTGCGCCATGGACGCGAGATTGAATACCATCCCATCTATTGCCGGATGTCAAGCCGACTGTCGTAAGATCGAACGAATGTCTGTGGCTACGACTGCGATGATTACCCCTGCGACACGCGTGCAGGGACGGCTCACTGTTCCCGGCGACAAGTCGATTTCCCATCGCTACGCGCTGCTGGCCGCGCTGTCCGACGGACGCTCCGAACTTGGCAACTACGCGCCAGGCGCCGACTGCCAGTCGACGCTCACCTGCCTGCGCGGACTCGGCGTCGAGATTACGCGCACCGGCAACACGGTCCATGTTGAAGGACGAGGTCTTCGCAATTTCCGTTCGCCCTCCGCACCGCTTGATGCCGGCAATTCCGGCACGACGATGCGCATGCTGGCGGGGATTCTTGCGGCTCAACCGTTCACCGCCATCATGACCGGCGACGAATCGCTGTCGCGCCGGCCGATGCGGCGCGTCATGGAACCGCTCGGGCTCATGGGCGCCCGTATCGACGCGGTCGACGGGCATGCCCCGATCACCGTGCACGGCACGTCGCTGCATCCCATTCACTACACGCCGTCGGTGCCGAGCGCGCAGGTGAAAAGCGCGGTCATTCTCGCCGGCCTCCACACCGAAGGGACGACCGCCGTCACGGAACCGGCCCAGACCCGCGACCACACCGAGCGCGCCCTCGCCGCCTTCGGCTTCGAGGTCACAGTCGACGGCCTCACCGTTTCGATCAGCGGTGGCCAGCGCGGCCAGGGGCGCACCCTTCCGGTGCCCGGCGACTTCTCCTCGGCAGCGTTCTGGATGGTTGCGGCGGCATCACTCCCGGGCTCGACCATCACCATCGAGCAGGTGGGGTTGAATCCGTCGCGCACCGCCCTCCTCGAGATTCTCCGCCGCTTCGGCGCCCGTGTCGACGTGCATCCGGAATCGGTGGCTGCCGGCGAACCGCTCGGCACCATCGTCGTCACGGGTGACCGACTCGGCTCGCTCGAGATCGCGGCCGATGAAGTGCCGGGCCTCATCGATGAACTCCCGGCTATTTCCGCCCTGGCGGCGCACGGCGGCCAGGTCACCATCCACGGCGCCGGCGAACTCCGCGTCAAGGAAAGCGACCGCATCACGACGCTGGTCACCGGCTTCCGCAAGCTTGGCATCAGCGCGGAAGAACATGGCGACGGCTACACCATTCGCGGCACCGGCGCGCCGAAGGGCGGCGTGGCGGATGCCGGCGGCGACCACCGCATGGCAATGGCCTTCGCCATTGCCGCGCTCGCCGCGCAGCAGCCGTCGCGCATCGAGGGCGCGGACGCCGTCGTCATCTCGTACCCGGGCTTCTTCGACACGCTCCAGCGACTCATCGCGTGAACACCGACAAGATCTACCTCGTGGGTTTCATGGGCGCCGGCAAGTCATCGGTGGCCCGCGCGCTGGCGCGCCGGCTCGGCTGGCGCGCGGTCGACATCGACGATCTCGTGGAACAGCGCGAGCGGCAGCCGGTGGCAGGCATCTTCGCCAAGCACGGCGAACCTTACTTCCGCACCGCGGAACGGGCCGTGCTGATGGAACAGATTCCCACGCGCCATCTCGTTGTCGCCACGGGCGGCGGCACGTTCGTCGACCCGCAGAACCGCGCCGTCATCATGGGCGATGGCGCCACGGTCTGGCTCGATGTGCCGATGCACCGCATCATCCAGCGGGTGCCGAACGATGGGCGACGCCCCCTGGCGGCTGACCGGGCGGAGTTCGAGCGGCTCTTTCTCATGCGACGCGCGGCCTACGAGCATGCGCACTACCGCGTGGACGCCGAACGCGTCAGTATTCCCGCCGTGGTCGAAGAGATCGTCCACTGGCTGAATCCGTAGCCTCAACCGACCGATAGACCGCCCGGATCCGGCAACCCCTATGCGCTATCTCGTCATCACCGATCTTCACGCCAACCTCGAGGCACTCGACGTCGTTCTCGCCGACGCCGCGGTGCGCGGCTACGACCGCACCCTCGTGCTCGGCGACATCGTCGGTTATGGCCCCGATCCCAATGCTGTCATCGACCGCGTGATCGGCCAGAACCCATACGCCATCGTACGCGGCAACCACGACAAGATCGCCTTCGGTATCGAGCAGGCGGAGGGGTTCAACGTGAGCGCCCGGACCGCGGCCGAGTGGACGCTGAACGCGCTGACGCCCGCGCACCGCGACTGGCTCATCAACCTGCCGCAGGGGCCGACGCTCGTCGACGACTGCGTCGAGATCTGCCACGGCTCCCCGCTCGACGAGGACGAGTACATCTTCGACGAGCTCGACGCCCGCCGCGCCATCGACAGCGCGCGCCAGCGCCTGTGCCTGTTCGGGCACACGCATGTGGCGATGGTGTTCAGGCTGGCCGGACGGGCGATTGGGTTCGTGAATGTGCCGGGAACGAGCTTCACGCTCGACGCCGAGGCGAAGTACTTGGTGAACCCGGGGGCAGTGGGTCAGCCGCGCGACAGCGATCCGCGCGCCGCCTATGCCATCTTCGATGCGGGCGCGAAGCAGCTCGAGATGTATCGCCTCGAGTACCCGCTCGAACGCACCCAGCAGAAGATGGTGACGGCGGGGCTGCCGGAACCGCTGGTGCGGCGCCTGGCAGCCGGCCGATAGGTCGGCCTAGGCCTGGCTGCTCTTCTTCGCCGCGCGTTCCTCGCGGCGCCTCAACTCCATGGCGTACGCATCGCGCGCCGCACGCGAGCCGAGGATCCAGCCGATCACCAGCCCGACCAGCAGTACGGCCGGGATGAAGATGAAGTGCCCAGACGTCACCGGGCGGCTCCACCCTGACGTCTGCCGAGTTCCTTCATGTCCTGCTCGACCTTCGCCAGGCGCTTCCAGATGGTCCAGAGATAGAACACCATCAGCAGCAGGAAGAACGAGTACGACGCCACAACGAAACGCGCCGCCGGCAATTCCTCGCCAGGTGGCAGCGAACTCATCGGCACGAAGCCGTCGGGTGAAGCCGTCTGCTGGGCGAAGGCGTTCGCGCCGAGCAGCACGAAGGTAACGAGAGCAATCCAGGTGCGTCGAATCATGTGATCAGTCCTCGGCTGCCAGATACAGTTCGTCGAGCGCTGCGCGTTGTTCCTCGAGGCGTATGCGCGCCGCCAGCAGCAGCCCCATGAACAGCAGGATAGTGAACGTACAGAACCAGACGACGTACCACATCTCGGGCGACGTCTCGCCGAGCGTGGTCATCACGCTCGTCTTCGGATGCACCGTGCGCCACCAGTCGACCGACTTGTAGACAAAGGGCGCCGTGGCTCCACCGAAAATCCCCATGGCTGCCGCGAGCTTCTCGGCGCCGGGGCCACCATAGTTCCGGACCAGGATGTAGCCGAAGAAGATCAGCTCCAGCAGGAACGCCATCGTCAAGCGCGCGTCCCACTGCCACCAGACGCCCCAGGCCTTGCGGCCCCAGAGCGAACCGCTGACCAGGCCGAAGAGGCCGAAGATGACCGTGACTTCCGCGGCGGCCACGGCGATCCGGTCGGCCCGCGCCCATCCCTTGAACAGGTAGAACGCACTCGCCACCGTGCAGACGGTGACCGACACGGTCAGCGCCATCCACGCCGGGAAATGGTAGTAGAAGATCTTCTGCACGAGGCGCATCGTCGACTCGTACGGGGCGTTCGCGATGGCAATTGGCGAATAGGCGAACATCAACGCCGTTATCGCCGCCACCGGCACAAACAGTCTTTTCATCGACATCCTCAGTCCAGCCTACTCGGTCATCAGCGGCTCGAACGTCCACAGCGACAATGTCACGAACACCACGTCGAAGAAGGACAGCAGCCCGATCCAGAGCATCGCCACCGGCTCGTCCACTGGCGACGCCAGCAGCGCCGACGTGCCGCGCACGCCAGCAATGATCACCGGTATGGTAATCGGGTACAGCAGAATCGGCAGCATCACGTCGCGGGTGCGGGCGCGGACGAGCATGGCCGCGAACAGCGTCCCGACGGAGGCATAGCCGACCGTGCCCAGGCCCAGCAGCGTCACCAGCAGGAGCGGGCGCTCGAAGAGCGGCGCCGAGAACAGGAACGCCACCATCGGCACCACGATAATTTCAGTGGCAAACAACAGAGCAACGATACCGAGGAGCTTGCCGAGGTAGATCGCAGGCCGCGGCGCCGGGGCCAGCAGCAGCGCCTTCAGCGTTTCGCCATAACGCTCGCGCTCGAAGGTGCGGCCGAGCGCCAGAGTACCGGAGAACGCAATCGCAATCCAGAGGATGCCGGCGGCCGCATCGACCGGCGCCTGCCCTTCCTTCACGAAGGCGAACGAGAAGATGGCGACGCACGACACGGCGAAGAACAACGTGGTCGACAGGATCTCGTAGCTCTTCAGCTCGATCGCGAAGTCCTTCTTGAGGACCAGCAGCGCCACCCGGAGAAACCTCACACCGACTCCACGAGCGCACGATACTGCTGCCGGATACCGGCGCTGGCGGCCACGTCGCAGAGCAGGCGGCCGCTGCGCACAACAGCCATGCGCGTGATGAGGCCGTCGGCCACGTCGAGGTCGTGCGTGGCCAGGACGACGATGGCCCCCTCAGCCGCGATCCGTGTCAGACGGTCGGCGACAATGCGCACCGCGCGGTCGTCGAGGCCGGTGAACGGCTCGTCGAGCAGCACGAGTCGCGGCCGATGCAGCAGGCAGCGCTCGAGTGCAAGCCGCTGACGCATGCCGCGGGAGAACGACGCCACCTGGTCTTCACCGCGGTCGCCGAGATTGGCCTGTTCCAGGGCCTCGCCGACCAACCCCTCGACGTCGGACAGCCCGTGCAGCCGGGCAAAGAACTCGAGGTTCTGGCGAGCGGTGAGTTCCGGGTAGAGGTGAAGTTCGTGGGCCAGCACGCCGATGCGGCCGCGAATGCCCTCGCCCACCTCACCGATGCGCATGCCGCCGTAGGTGAGCGAGCCGGTGGTGGGCGCCACCAGGGTGGCCAGCATGCCGAGCAGCGTCGACTTGCCGGCGCCGTTCGGCCCGAGGAGGCCGACGATGTCGCCCGACTGCAGGACCAGCGAGATGCGCGCCACGGCCTTCCTCCGGCCGAAATGGCGGGAGAGGTCGGTCAGCTCGACGCGGTGGAAGTCGAAGGTCACGTGAGGTCGGTCGTCCAGGAGAGTTGGGGCATCGGCAGGCGGTGGCGGCACGTCAGGCCGCGACACCAGCCTTCCCAGCCGGCTCTGGGCCTGCCCCTTCTTCGTCGAGCGCGCCGTACACGTGCTCGAGCGCCTGCACCAGTTCCTCTCGCCGCGCGCCGTAGCGGGCTCCGTCGACCTTGCCGCGCCGATGGTCCTGTTCGAGTCGGACGATATCCTGCAGCAGCTTTTCGCGGCGGCTGACGAGGCGCTTCCGTTCCGCAAGCCGGTCCGCCCCGGCATCGCTGGTCCGCGTGGCGGCCCAGAAACCGATGATCACAATGACCCCAGCCAGAATCAGCGAGATGTTGCGCGGCACGACGCTGTGATGAGGCAGCCCCGAGAGCGTGATCGACAGCGGGGTGCCGGCGTTCAACGCGGCGCCCGCGCCGACGACGACCGCCGTGCCCTCTGTGACCGTGTCCTGGACGCGGTCCAGCTGGGGCGACGTCAGCGACATGGCCCCTTCCTTCTTCGCCAGCACAATCGGCTCGGGCATGTTCGCCGGAAACGCCTGCTCGAAGGAGACGCTGCCGGTCGTGACGGGAAACTCGGCGGCCACCTGAATGGCCGTCGTACCCGGGGGAAAGGGACCTGCGACCGTAACCTCGCGCCCCTTGTTGCTCGCGAGCGGTGACGAGCCCTGGATGATGGTGGTATTGGTTGCGGCGGCCGGCATCGTGAAGACGAACGGCTTTTCCGGATTCACCGGGCTGCTCGACGCGTTGATGATGTCGAGGATGTAGTAGACCGACAACGTGCCGTCGGCCGGCTCGATGACAATGCGCGATTCGCCAGCGATGGTGACCGCCCCGGTGACGGCCGGCGCAGCGGGCGCCGGCGGCGCCTTCGCGGCTTGCGCATCCACCGCAACCAGCAGCATGCGAACGCCACCCTGCGGCTGCACGTTGAACGGCTGCGAGTCGAGGCGCTTCCCGTCGACGACGGTCGAGAACGTCACGGGGCTGCCCGGAACGATGTGGTCGAACTGCGCGCGTCCCTGGTCGTCGGTGTTCACGGTCGTAACGGCATCGCCGACCCGCATCTCGACCGGGTTCCCGACGATGGGGTTCGACAGATCCCCCCGGATGACGCGCACCGATACGGATCCGACCGGGAGGTCATCGACCGGCCTGGGGATGCCTGACATCTGCGCCATATCCGGCATCTGCGCCGCCGCGGTGCCACCGCCCATGACGACGGCAACGAGGCACGCGACGGCCAGCAGCAGCAGTGGGCGCAGGAGCGTTGAGGTCGGGCTCATGCGAGGCGCTCCCCGCAGTTCTTGCAAAAGCGCGCGTCGGTGTCATTCGGCGTCGAGCATTTGGGACAGGAGCGTTCGGCGTGCACAGAGGCCTTCGCCTCGCCGGTCGCACCGAGGCGCTTCAGCACATCGGATTCGATCTTCGAACGATAACCGGTGCCGGCATCGAGTTGCTTGATGAGACGCGCGGCGCGGGCCCGGAGGCGAACGGACATCTCGTTGAAGTCGCCCTCCGACATCTTGTTCATCGCGCGGTCGAACTCAAGTTCCTTGATAGTGCGCAGGGTGTTCGCTTTTTCCTGCTCAAGCGCGGCACGTGTCCGCTCGCCGATGACGACACTGTGGTCGTCATGCTCGGACACGAGGGGGCGAAGCGCACGCAGGGCGGCGATGCCAACGAGTGTCGTCGTGGCCATCAGCAGCGAGAGCAACAGCACGGCCATGACACCCTGCCCTCTGATGAGGAAGGTGACGGCCGTTGCGCACCCGAGACCGGCGAGGACGAAGAATTGCCAGGGATGCATCCCTGGCTGGGCGGGAGCATCCGGGCGGAGCCGGTGCTCAGTCGAGGTTTCTGAGCTCATCGTCGAGGCGATCGTTCAGTGCAGGATCAGAAGACTCAGAGCCGATCGGGTCCGAGTCCTCTGTCCGGTTGTTTCTGGACCAGCGGACCGCGACGAAGCCAACGGCCGCCGCCGCGCCAACGCCCACTGACCACGGCAGGAGCCACGCAAGTCGGTTGAAGCCCTTGTCGATCGGCGCGCCGAGCGGCTCCTGGCTGCCGTAGCGCTCGACCGCCCAGTCGCGGATCTGGTCGCGGTCTTTGCCGAGCGCAATCTGCTTCGACAGTTCGCCGCGCATCTCCGCGGCCGTGCCGCATGTGCATTCGGACAACGGATAGTGCGGACAGTCGCCGCAGATGCAGACCAGCTCCCGCCGCATCTGCTTCTCGAGTTCCGACGTCGCCACCACCGGCGCGGTCGAGGCACTCGGGTCGTGCATATTGCTCTGCGCAAATGCCGGCGTCGACGCCAGGAAGATGATGAGCAGGATCGTCGCGGTTGCACCCGCGATGTCCGAGGGGTTCTTTGCCAGCGCGAAGGAGTAGGCGCGTTCTGGAAGCAGCGCGATGCCCGTGCCGAACGCCATGATGCCGAAACCGAGCCAGATCCAGTTGACCAGCGGGTTGACCACAATCTGTAGCGTCGCCGTCTGCGCCGCCATCATCGTCGGGTCGGTCGCCGGCAGGACGATGTAGAGGTCTTCCCACATGCCGCGGCGGATCGCGACCTCGGTCGTCGGCGAATCCTCGTGGCGATGGAAGACCCAGCGCGCGGGATAGAGCGTGTCGATCTGCTTGCCGTCCACCATCACCGAGATGTACGCCGTGGTCATCTGCTTCTGACCGTCGTCGCTCACCTTGATGCCGTCGTTGCGGAAGGTCCACTTGCCGACCTCGGTCGACTGGCCCTGCTTCAGCAACACCTGCTCATCGAGCTTGTACGCCCCGCCGGCAAAGCCGAGGAACATCAGCACGATGCCCAGGTGCACCACGTAGCCGCCGTAGCGGCGCTTGTTGCGCCCGACCAGGCCGACCATCGCCGTGAACACGTCGGTGCCGGTGTTCCGCTTGCGGATGTTGGTGCCGCGCCAGAACTCCTGTGCGATGGTGCCGAAGACGAACGCGGCGAGCGCAAAGCACAACCCGGACGACCACACGTGCAGCCCGATCGCATAGAGGCCGGCGCCGGTGACAACCGCAATCACCGTTGGAATCAGGAACTGATCGCGCAGGTTCTTCATTGTCGACTTGCGCCACGCGAGCAGCGGGCCGACCCCGGTGAGGAACAGCAGGATGAGGCCGATCGGCGCCATCCACGTGTTGTAGAACGGACCGGCCACGGTGATGCGCGTTCCGGTCACCGCTTCGCTCAACGTCGGGAACATCGTCGCAAACAGGACGAAGAAGGCAGAGAACAGCAGGATCCAGTTGTTTATGAGGAATGCCGCTTCACGCGACACCCACGAGTCGAGTTCGTTGGTGCGCGCTCTCAGCATCGGCATGCGGTAAATCACCAGGCCAAAGCTGAAGGTGAGGATCACCACCATGAATCCGGTGAAGAGCCACGCCAGCATCTTGTCCTCGCCGAACGCATGCACCGACTGCACGACGCCCGAGCGGGTCATGAACGTGCCGAAGATCGTCAGGAAGAAGGTCGTGATCACCAGTGACACGTTCCAGATCTTCAGCATGCTCCGGCGTTCCTGCACCATCACTGAATGCAGGAAGGCTGTGGCGGTGAACCACGGCAACAGGGCGGCGTTCTCGACCGGGTCCCAGGCCCAGTAGCCGCCCCAGCCGAGTTCTTCGTACGCCCAGATCATGCCGAGCGTCAGGCCGAAGGACAGGAACAGCCAACTGACCATCGTCCAGCGGCGCACGGCGCGCAGCCAGGAGTCGTCAAGGTGTCCGGTGATCAGCGCCGCGATGCAGAACGCGAACGGAATCGTCATGCCGACGAAACCGGTGTAGAGCGACGGCGGATGAATCGCCATCCAGTAGTTCTGGAGCAGCGGGTTCAACCCCGTGCCTTCCGCGGGCACGTTGGCGAGGAAGGTCGTGAACGGATTCTTGTGCACCACCATCAGGTACAGGAAGAACATCTGCACCGACGAGATCGTGGCGATGACGTAGGGGATCAGTTCGCGGTACCGCTCGCGGTTCACGAAGACCGCGATCGAGCCGAAGACCGACAGCAGAAACACCCAGAACATGATCGAGCCGTCGAGACCGCCCCAGTAGGAGGTGATCTTGTAGAAGATCGGCTGGACCGAGTCCGAGTAGTGCTGGACGTACTTGATGCTGAAGTCGTTGAGCAGGAAAGCGTTGATCATGACCGCCGACGCGCAGGTCATGAGTGCGCAGACCAGATAGAACGCGCCGACCCCGCTCTCGATCAGCCGCCGCGACCGCTGCCGGGCGCCGACGACCGAGATGACGGCGGAGTAGGCGCAGACGACAAAGGAGGCGTACAGCAGGAAGGAGCCGAGGGAGGCCATTTACCCGACCTGCCCGAGCTTCTTCTTTTCAGCCTCGTATTTCGACGGGCACTTGGCCATGATCCCGTTCGCTTCCACCGAGAAGCCGGCGTCGCTCAACTGCCCCTTCAGGACCACTTCGGCTTCCTCGCCCGGACGATCCTTGAAGGTATCCGGCACGACGCCCTTGTAGGTCGCGTCCATCACCTGGCCGTTGTTCTGGACCTTGAACTTGTACTCGAGGGTATCGGGCTTCACGAGGATCGAATTGGCGACGACGAACCCATGCAGCTGCAGGCGCTTGCCTTGCCACTGCTGCGCGTCCGAGGTGACCTCGTCCACGTGCTTGTAGTACTCGGTCCCCTCGCGGAGGGTGGACCACAGCATCCCGGTGAAGGCGAGCACCAGGACGACCGCGGTGATACCTATTTTCATATATCTGTGTGTCATAAGGACTTCCGGGAATTTGAGTCGTGATCAGAATAGCCCGACTAAACGCTCGATGCAAGAAAACGCAATCGTGATTCAGCCCTGGCAAGCAGCTCAGCCACGACCGCGATAGGCAACCCGACGACGTTCGAATACGAGCCATCGATGCGCGGAATGAATCGCGCCGCCAGCCCCTGGATGGCGTACGCCCCCGCCTTGTCGCGCCCTTCCCCGCTCGCGACGTACCAGGCCACTTCCTGCTCCGTCATCGGCTGGAAGAACACCAGCGTCTCCTCGACCGCGTCCAGTTGCAGCCAACGCGAGCATAGGCTCACGCCGGTGAGAACCCTGTGAGAGCGTCCGGCCAGGCGCCGGACCATTCGTGCCGACTCTTCATCATCCGCCGGCTTTGCGAGAATCTCGGCATCAACGACCACGGTCGTGTCCGCCCCAAGTATTAGGACGTCGTCACCCAGCGGATTGGTCCGTTCGAGCACAGCACGGGCCTTTTCCGTGGCCAACCGCTGCACGTAATCCTCAACGGCCTCCCCGGGCACGACGCGTTCGTCGATGTCCGCGATCTGCACCTCGAAGCGGTATCCCGCCGAGGTGAGCAGTTCAGCACGGCGAGGTGAGGCAGACGCGAGGATGAAGCGCATGCTGAATGATAAGATTTCCCGACGTGACGTGGCAGCCGATTGGACAGGTGTTACCGGGTGCCCTCGCCCAGATCGTGCGGGACGCACCCCTGTCGGCCGGCAAGGTCGAGTTTGCCTGGCGCTCAGCCGTCGGCACGCAAATGGCAAAGGTGAGCGCCGTGCGCCTCGAAGACGGCGTACTGCTCATCGAGGTGCAGACTGCCCAGTGGGGTTCGGCCATCATGCGCGCGTCCGGCCTCATCCTCTCCCGTCTCCGCTCCATGCTCGGCGCCGACACCGTCCGCGAACTCAGAATCCGTCGATAGCCCGGCACCCCAATCGCAGGCCTCTGACACTGAGGCCGGGGTTGCCTTCGAGGCCGCACACCATGAACGAAGCCGTCATCGTCAGCGCCGTTCGCACCGCCACCGGCAAGTTCCAGGGTTCCCTCAAGGGCCACACCGCCCCGCAGCTCGGCGCGCTCGTCGTGGCCGAGGCCGTGCGCCGCGCCGGCATCGACCCGGCATCGGTCGATGAATGCATCTTGGGCAATGTCGTGTCCGCTGGCCTCGGTCAGAACCCCGCCCGCCAGGCCGCGCTGCGGGGTGGCTTGTCGAACCACGTGGGGGCGCTCACCATCAACAAGGTGTGCGGCTCTGGATTGAAGGCGGTGATGCTGGCGGCACAGGGCATCGCGACCGGCGACATCGAGATCGCCGTCGCCGGCGGAATGGAGTCGATGAGCAACTGCCCTTACCTGATGCCGAAGGCTCGGGATGGTGCGCGGCTCGGCGCTGCACCGCTGGTCGATTCGATGATCAACGACGGCCTGTGGTGCGCGTTCGAGAACTACCACATGGGGAATGCGGGCGAAGTGGTGGCCGAGCAGTTCTCGGTGACGCGCGAGGCTCAGGACGCCTACGCCGTGCGCAGCCACCAGAAGGCCGCCGCCGCCACGGCGGACGGCGCGTTCACCGACGAAATCCTACCGGTGTCATTGCCCCAGCGCGACGGTAGCGTGGCGCTGTTCGACCGCGACGAGGCCATTCGCGGCGATACCAGCGCCGAGGCGCTGCGCGCCCTCAAGCCGGCGTTCAGCAAGGACGGCACCGTGACGGCCGGCAATGCGCCGCCCGTCAACGACGGCGCGTCGGCCCTGGTGGTGATGTCAGCGGCGCGGGCGCAGGCACTGGGGCTGACGCCAATGGCCCGCATCGTCGGGCAGGCCACCAGCGGGCTGGCGCCGAAGCTGGTGTTGATGACACCGGTCGAGGCGACACGGCGCGTGCTTGCGAAAGCCGGCTGGTCGCTCGCGGACGTCGACCTGGTGGAACTGAACGAGGCCTTCGCGGTGCAGGCCGTGGCCGTGATGCACGAACTCGACCTCGACGAACGTCGGGTGAACGTCAACGGCGGCGCCGTGGCGCTGGGCCACGCCATCGGGTCGAGCGGTGGGCGGGTGCTCACCACGCTGCTCTACGCGCTGAAGCACCGGCACCTGAAGCGCGGCATCGCGACGCTGTGCCTCGGTGGAGGTAACGGCGTCGCGCTCGCTATCGAGATGCTCTAGCCCCTCGACCCGCCCTTCCACCTCTCTGACCAAGGACCGGAATACAGCGATGAGCCTGAAGACAATCGGCGTAGTGGGTGCGGGAACCATGGGCAACGGCATCGCGCAGGTGTTCGCGCAGGCGGGCTACGACGTGAGGCTGGTCGATGTTGCGCAGCCCATGCTGGAACGCGCGCGCACCGCCATCGACAAGAGCCTGGCGAAGTTCGTCGAGAAGGGCAAGCTTGCGGCAGCCGACCGCGAGGCCACCCTGGCGCGGCTCGGCACCTTCTCCACCATCGACGCTCTCGCCGATGCCGACTACGTTGTCGAGGCGATTGTCGAGAACGCCGAGGCCAAGCGCGACCTGTTCGCCCGCCTCGATGCCCTCACACGGCCAGAGGTGATTCTCTCGTCGAACACGTCATCGATCTCCATCACGCTGCTCGGCGCCGCCACACGCAGGCCCGAGAAGGTGCTGGGCATGCACTTCATGAACCCCGTGCCGTTGATGACCCTGGTGGAACTGATTCGCGGACAGTCGACCTCGGACGAGTCGATGCTGGTGGCGACGGAACTGTGCGCGAAGCTGGGCAAGAGCGGTGTCGAAGCCGCCGACTATCCGGGCTTCATCGCCAACCGCATCCTCATGCCGATGTTGAACGAAGCGTGCTTCGCGGTGATGGAAGGGGTGGGCACGCCGGAGGCCATCGACGCGGTGATGAAGGGCGGGATGAACCACCCGATGGGCCCGCTCACGCTGGCAGACTTCATCGGGCTCGACATTTGCCTGGCCATCCTCAACGTGCTGCATGAAGGGCTGGGCGATCCCAAGTATCGCCCCTGCCCCCTGCTCCGCCGGATGGTTGCGGCCGGACACCTTGGACGGAAATCCGGCCGCGGCTTCTACGTCTATGCCTGACGCGCCGGCGCGTCAGGACCACTGGTTCTAATTCAACACGTCGAACTGGTGACCGTACTTGATGATGAATGCGCGGCTCACCGGCCCCACCCCGTTGAACGCCTCGGTGTTGTTGTAGACGACGTAGAGGCCGCTGGCTGCAGTGCGCAGCCAATTGAAGCGCAGGTTCGTCGACCAGCGCTTCGTGCGGTCGTTGTACTGCAACAACCCCGACGCATTCACCAGGGTCGAGAAGTTGTAGGTGGCGCGCGCGGTGGCGAGATTCGTGACGAAGGCCCCCTGCGGCAGGGTGATGTCGTTGCGCGTCCAGCGCAGCGTCGACGTCAGGCGGCCACCGCGACGGATGTTCAGCGATGGCCCCAGGCTGATCTGGCGGCCCGAGAGGAACCCGCCCAGATTCGCGCTCAGGCCGGCCGAGATCCACTTGCGTCGGTCGGTGCTCGCCTGTGTCAGGAAATACGGACTGCGGTAGCTGCCCGCCGGCACCACCACCCCGGGGTAGACCTCGAACGGCTTGCGCAGCCCTTCGAACTGCACGTTCAGCGCGGTCGACGTCAGTGAGTAGCCCTTCTCGAAGTCAAGCCGATTGTCGATGTGCAGCGTCGCTGTTTCCTGATATCCGTCGAAGCCCCAGTAGCTCTCGTAGCTGGCGTGCGGCTCTATCTCACGCAGCCCCAGCTTCGCGAGGCCAGGGGTGCGAATGCGCCGGCGCATGACGATGCTCGTCTGGCGATAGCCGTCCTCGCGCTCCAGGAAGCCGACCTCGGGATTGAAGTCGTCGCCGACTTCGGCGTAGCTGGCCGTTGCCTCGTACTTGCGCGTGCGAAAGTCGAACGCCGTCGAGTAGGCGTAGTCCTTGCCCTTGAGACGAGGCGTCTCGGTCTTCGCCACGAAGCCGCTGAGCGTAATCGCTTCCTTGATGCCGTACTTGCCGTCGAGGCCGAACGTGCGGTTGTAGTTGTCGGTGCCGGCGCTGTCGCCGGTGCCCGTGCGGTTCACAACGATGGCGCCGAAGCCGGAGCGGCTGCCCAGATCCTTGCTCACACGCGCAGCCGTGAAGTTGTTGGCCGATGTGTTTCCCACGCGCTCGGTCTGCATGTTGAGGAAGCCGATGTTGGCGCCCTTCGCCTTGCCGCTGAGACGGGCTCCAGCCTGAATCGGAATGAGGGTGCCCGAACTGTTGATGCCGATGCGGCGGCTGAAGAACAGGTCGATCTCACCCGGCCGGCCCACCGCGAAGAGGCCGCGGTTCTCGAGGAAGAAGGGGCGCTTCTCCGGGAACAGCAGGTTGAAGCGCGTGAGGTTGATCTGCTGTTCGTCGACTTCCACCTGGGCAAAGTCGGTGTTGTAGGTCAGGTCGAGCGTCAGGCTCGAGGTGACACCGATCTTGCCGTCGATGCCGAAGTCGCCGCTGCGGTCGTACTCGGTCTCGTTCTTGTTGGCGAAGTTGCGGTTCGCCGACCCGACGACGTAGGGGATCAGCTTGAAATCGCGGGGAGCCGGCACATTCAGGCCGCTCATTTCACCAGCCGACGATAGCCGCGTGATGCTGTAGATGCGCGACACCGGCGACCAGTAGACCACCTCGCGCTTGCGCTCGATGACGCGCGAGAAGTTTACGCCCCAGGTCTGCGGTGGCGGTCCGTAGCGCAATGTCTTCAACGGGATCGCGAACTCGGCGGCCCAGCCCTTGTCGTTCACGGCCGTCTTCACCACCCAGGACCCGTCCCAGTTGGTGTTGATGCCGGCGCCCGCGCCACCGGTGTTGCCGCCGCCCAGCCCGGTCGGCGGGCCGCCACGCAGCGTCTCGCCCTCGTTGCGCACCTGCGCGTCGTACTGGATACCGAGCGAGTTCGTGCCGAAGATGAAGCCGTTCTGGCGGTCGTGATACGTATCGAAGATCATCTGGAACGAGTCCTGACCAGACAGCGCGGAGTCGCGGCGTGAGTCGGTGGTGACGATCTTCGTCGGGTCGCTGTCGAACAGTTGCACGCCGACGTAGAGCGTCGATGAGGTGTAGATCATCCGCACCTCCGTGCGCTCGCTGGCAGGCTGCCCTTCGACCGGTTCAATCTGAGTAAAGGTGTCGATAGCGGCGGCCTGTGCCCACGCGGCGTCGTCGAGGACGCCGTCCACCGTCGGGCCTTCGGCGACCTTGGTGGTGACAGCGCGGTGACTGGCCGCGGTAGGCGCCCCTGGCCGTGCGCCGGGGCTGGGCTGGGCGACGGACACGGCGGCGACGGCAAGAAACGTCAGGGAAAAAGACAGTCGGTGGATATACGGACTCGGCATGGTCGCCGAGACTTTATCATCGGGCGGCTACGTCGTGATCGACGATTCGAGGCGGCGCCCGGCGGGGTCGAACATCCGGTAGTGTCGCAGCCGTCGGCGCTGCAGCGCGCACTGGACCGATGTGTTCAGCACGCCCAGTCCGTAGGTGAGGCTGCGGCGGAAACTAATCGACGACGCCTCCGGGAAGTACTTCGTCGGACACGACACCTCACCCACCCGGAAGCCGAAGTAGAGGCACTGCGTCAGCATCTGGTTGTCGAAGACGAAGTCGTCGGAGTTCTCGAGCAGCGGCAGCGTTTCGAGGACCCTCCGGCCGAAGGCTCGATAACCCGTGTGGTACTCCGAAAGCTTCGCATTGAGCAGCCAGTTCTGCGACGCGGTCAGCAGTCGATTCGAGATGTACTTGTAGAGCGGCATGCCGCCCGAGCGTGCTGTGCCGCCAAGGATGCGTGAGCCGAGCACGACGTCGTACACGTTATAGGCGATCATGCTGGCCATGGCCGTCACCAGTTTCGGCGTGTACTGGTAGTCGGGATGGACCATCACGACGATGTCGGCGCCGGCTCTGAGCGCCTCGCGGTAGCAGGTCATCTGGTTCCGGCCGTAGCCGTAGTTGCCGTCGTGCACGAACGTCGTCAGCCCCAGTTGCCGCGCAACGGCGACCGTGTCGTCCTTGCTCCCGTCGTCCACCAGGATGCGGTGATCAACGATGGACGGCAGTTCGTCCACGGTGGCCTTGAGGGTGGCGGCCGCGTTGTAGGCGGGCAGCACCACCGCGAGCGTCTTTCCATCGATCATCGTCGTTTATCCACGGGTCACTTCAGCAGGTAGATTCTCGCTGAAGGATCCGATTTCCACGGCACCAACTGATCAGGATGCGCGTCCATCCTGGCCAGCCGCGGCGCACTCACCTTGTCCGGAAACACGATGACGTGGGTAACGCCCAGCCCCTTCAGGTAGGCCAGCGTGTCACCCTCGGGAAAGGCATCGAGGGCAGCAGCCGACCGCGTGTAGCTCTCGGGCATGAAACTCGAGTAGCCGTTCACCAGCGGTTGCCAGAACTGCGTCGACGCCAGCATACAGTCGACATTGTGAAACGCTTCGCGCGGCGGCGGAAAGGGATAGCAGGCGACCAGCGTGCCCACAGGCGCCGCTTTCAGCTCCGCGAAGATAGGCGACACGCCCTCGAACGGGCGGTAGTTGATCGGGGCGCGCAACGCTTCGACATGAGCGCCGACGAGGAACAGCAGACCGAGCGCGGTGGCGCGCGACGGCAGGCGCCGCTGCAGGTGCGCGAGCCCGAATCCCGCCAGTATGGCGATGGCGGCGAGAAAAAGCTGTCCGAACCGGGAGGCGCCACGGATGCCGGCCATGATCGGGAAGAGCCGGGTCACCAGTTCGTAGAGCGGGAACCCGGGACCGAACGACAGCGCGAAGGCGACCGCTCCGAAGGCAATCGCCATGCGCGCGCGATGGTCGCGCCAGGCTACGCCGGCCACGAGCGCGGTCACCGTCAGCCCGGCGCCGACGACGCCCGGGAACAGACCTTCCCGGTCGAAGAAGTGGTGGCTCCACAGCGCGAAGTGGAGCCGCCCGCCTGTGCTGAGGTAGTCGGTCGGGTGGGCGGAGAACATCGCTACTTCGTCCATGGCGCGTGAGAACCCCTGCCCGCGGCTCACCCGCAGGTACGGCAGCAGGAACGGCAGCAACGCAACAACCGATACGCCCCCGGCAAGCAGCAGCAGCGGCGCCACTTTGCGGAATCGGGGGCCAACCCAGTCCGCCGGCCGCACGAGGACGGCGGCGATGAATGCCAGCGAGGTGAACGCCAGGAGATAGCCGCACGTCAGCGCCTGCAGGACGAACCATCCGGCAAGTTGCAGCGCGTGTCGCACTCGGGGCGTCTCCAGCACCCGGTCCAGCGCGGCGAGCGCCAGCGGGAAGAACGCCAGGTACTGGTCCTGGACCTCCGCGAAGCGCGTCAGCGTCATCGCGTTGAACGCCATCAGCGAGCCACTCAGCAGGCCGGCCAGTTCACTGCCGGTCCACTTCCCCACTACCAGGCTCGTCGTCCACGCGGTGAGCACCAGGCCGATGACGAGCACCACGTTGTAGGCCAGCACGGGCGAGGCACCGGCCCAGATGAACGGGGCACCGACGATCCCCTGCACGATGATGTGGTCGGAGTACGCCAGCGTGTCGCGCTCGGGATAGAACGTGTTGGTGTCGAACAGCCCAAGCGGGTTCGTAGCGAGGGCGTGCGCGTCCCAGGCAAGAATCCATTCGTGATGAACGGTGTCGTGCGTATCGTTGCGCGAGAGTCCGGCGGGGTTCGTGGCCAGTGGCCACGTGTGCACGATGGCGAGCAGCAGGAACAGCGCGAAGGTGGCGAGGGGCGAGAGTCGACGAGAGTGACCGATCACTGCGGCTACGCCTCCGGCGGCACGGACGTCGCAGCGGCCGCGGCGCGATGCCGGCGCCGGCGGAGCCATGCGACAAGGGCGATCGGCCCCATGATGAGCAACTCCCAGCCGGCGGCATACGCGTTGACGCTGAACGCTTCCGAACGCAGCAACCGGCGCTCGACGGCCGGAAACAGGTCGATGCCGGAGTAGAAGAAGTGCGGGCTGAACGGCCACAACATCTGCAGGCCAGGCGGTGGAAAGCGGTCGGTGCCAAGCCAGTCGAGCAGCAGATGCGTGCCGTGCGCGGCGGTCAGGGCCAGCGCCAGCGTCCAGGCCGGATGGCGTGTGACCTTCCCTGTCACGGCGACCACCATAATCAGAACCAGGACGGACGCTGTGACGCTGTGCGTGGCTGTCCGATGAAAGTGCGGAATGAGCAGGTCGGCGTCGGGGATGGCTGCCACGAACGCGCACCACAGCACGAACGGAGTCAGGCTGTCGCGGAAGCGGCGTCCGGTCGAGGGGCGCGCGGGTTCACTGAGCCAGCCGACGGCGAGGCCGGCGAGCGTGTGGCCAATTGGGCTCGGCATCGAGGCAGGTATCATCGCAGATTCTGCGCGCGCGCCGCATTGGGGCGAAAGTCTTATTATTTCGCAACCGATTGATAATATTGATGTTCCACAGTCATAACGCACTGAACATCGCTTGACTTTCGCTCGGCACGACCCTAGAATGACTCCGCTTCGTTCACGGGGCCAGTCCCGATCGCCACTGGGCTCAAAGGCAGAGCCCTCGCGCTCATCGTCGGGAACGGCGCCAATTCAGAAGCACCAGTCCGGAGATGCCGGACCAGAGGGCGCCCCGTCTGGGGGGCACCAGATAACGAGGAGTAGTATGCCGCCAGTAGTGGACAAGAACGACGACCGTCAGGACAAGGAACGCCTCAAGGCTGTGGAGTTGGCCGTCGGCCAGATCGAGAAGCAGTTCGGCAAGGGCTCGATCATGCGCTTGGGTCAGAAGGGCGCCATCCAGCCGATCGATTCGATTCCGACCGGCGCCATCAGCATCGACTACGCCCTCGGCGTCGGCGGCGTCCCGCGCGGACGCGTCATCGAGGTGTTCGGTCCCGAATCGTCAGGCAAGACCACGCTGGCGCTCCAGATCATCGCCGAGGCCCAGAAGCTGGGCGGCATGGCCGCCTTCGTCGACGCGGAACATGCGCTGGACGCTACGTACGCCCAGAAGCTGGGCGTCGACCTCGACAACCTGCTCGTGTCGCAGCCGGATAACGGCGAGCAGGCGCTCGAAATCGTCGAAGTGCTCATCCGCTCCAACGGCGTCGACGTCGTCGTGGTCGACTCGGTCGCGGCCCTCGTGCCGAAGGCTGAAATCGAAGGCGAGATGGGCGAAGCCCAGATGGGCCTCCAGGCGCGTCTCATGTCGCAGGCGCTGCGCAAACTCACCGGTGCCGTGTCGAAGAGCAAGACCTGCCTCATCTTCATCAATCAGCTTCGCGAGAAGATCGGCGTCATGTTCGGCAACCCCGAAACCACCACAGGCGGCCGCGCGCTGAAGTTCTATGCCTCGGTCCGCATGGACATCCGTCGCATCGCCGCCATCAAGGACGGTGATGTCGTCGTCGGCGGTCGCACACGCGTCAAGGTGGTGAAGAACAAGGTGGCGCCGCCGTTCCGCGAGGCGGAGTTCGACATAATGTACGGTGAAGGCATCTCGCGCACGGGCGACCTGCTCGACCTCGGTGTCGAGAAGCGCATCATCGAGAAGAGCGGTGCGTGGTTCGCCTACGGCGGCGAGCGTCTTGGCCAGGGGCGCGAGAATGCCAAGCAGTACCTGAAGGACAACCCGGCGGTCTTCAAGGCGGTCGAGGAAAAGGTCCGGAAAGAACTCGGGCTCACCCGCGAGGCTGGCGAAGCGGTGGGCGTCTAACCGACGGTTTACCTGGCAACGACATCAATAAAGGCAGACACGACACATGGTCCTCACACAGAACGAACTGATCGGCGCGTTGCAGCACGAAGTGAACATCCTTCAGCATCTCTGCTCGAAGGTCGAGCCGTCGATGCTCACCTATCGCCCGACGCCGAAGCAGCGCAGCACGCGCGAACTGCTCGACTACCTGGCGGTGATGGGTCCGGTGCTGGTGAAGTCGGCTCTGTCCGGCGGCTTCGCGCAGGACGAATGGATGGCGCGCGCGAAAACCACGTCGGAACTGAGCTTCGATGATCTCGTGAAGACGCTGGCGGCGCAGGCTGGCGAGTACACGCAGTTGCTCGCCAACGAACCCGATGCCACGTTTCGCAAGGACATCGAGATGTTCGGTGGCAAGACGACCGTCGGTTCGTTCATCGTTTCGATGGTGCTCGGCGGCGCAGCCGCGTATCGCACGCAGTTGTTCTGCTATCTGAAGTCGTGCGGACGCGACGAGCTCGGCACGGCCAACCTGTGGCGCGGTGTCGATCCGGCTCCCGCGCAGTAACTCACCACGGACATCGTTCGAGGAAGCCGATCGTTCACGCGGTCAGCTTCCTCGAATTCACGCGCCGGGCCTTCTTCACACTTCCAGCCCAGCATCAGCGCGTGTTATCATCTTTTTCTCTTCACGGTCCTGGCTTCTTCCTCGCCTCGACCGGCGCTCCTTCCTGACGTGGCGAGATAGCTCAGCTGGTAGAGCACACGATTGAAAATCGTGGTGTCCCCGGTTCGATCCCGGGTCTCGCCACCACATATTAAGTCCTTCGGCTGCAATAGTTAACAGACAGCGCCAAGGAGCCTTCCTGGCTCGGCCAAATTTCGTCGGGGTAGCACCGGGGTAACAGCCGGAAAGCCCTACCGGCAGGGAGACCAGTTTCCCTGAGTGCCTACGAGCGGCGTAACAGGAGGTCAGTACGCGGCAGCGGCCGATTGGCCTTCCCGATCCGGTCAGGCCCGGGCTTGACCGTGACGTCCATGCCTCCGGACCCCTTGCTCACCGCGACCCAGCCTCCACAATCGAACGACGTCCGCGCCTTCACCCCGGCGACGGTCGCAAACACCGGCGTCGTGAGTCGTACAAACCCTGTTCGCAGGTAACTCTCCCAACACAGGTCGTCGAACTGCCCACCCTTTTGTTGCAGGCTGGCCGCAGGTGTTTGACGTTCACGCGGCAGCGCGCCCATAATCGCCGCGTGCGTGCCCTGCTCCGTCGCGCGATTGTCGCGCTCGCTCTTGTGCCATGCCTGGTCCTCGGACCGGTCATGCTGCCGGAGCACATTCACGAGATGGACGAGGCGCATGAGCACGCCGTCGTGCATCGCCACGTCGAGTCCCACCAGCACGCCGGACTCCAGTTGCTCTCGACGTCCGACCATGACACGCCAGAGATGTCCCCCGACGATGAGCGGGTGGTCTGGGTGGCGGGCACCGGCCTGAGTCAGCGCGCATTTGAACTTGTGCCGAACTGGGCCGTGCTCAATGAGCCGCCCGCCACACCTCCGCGTGCGGATACGGAGGCATCGCGTCAACCGGACATCGACTCGTCGCCTCCGCACGGCCCACCTCGCCGATCGTTCTCGCTTCGCGCTCCGCCCCTCCCCTGCGCCTGACCTGTTTCCGACGGGCTCCCCGTCGTCTGTCTCGATTTCCCTCTTAGTTCGAGGTTGTATGCGTGCTGTGGTGCTGTACGCCACGCTGGCGGCGCTGTCCGTGCCCTCCACCGTTGGCGCTCAATCCGTCCGGCTGACCGAAGCCGAGGCGCTCGCGCGGTTTTCACGCGAGAGTCCGCTCGTGCGGGCGCTCCGGTCCGACATCGACGTCGCGAGGGCCGACGTGGCCGCGGCGAATCGCTGGCCCAACCCGCGGCTCACCTACGACCGCGAATCGGTCGCGGGCGTCCGCGAAGACATGTTCATGGTCAGCCAGGTGTTGCCGGTGACCGGCCGGCGCGGGTTCGCGGTCAACGCGGCGACGGCCGTGGCGACGGCGACGGGCCTGAGGGCTGACGAAGCCGTGCGGCGGGTACGCGCCGAGTTGCGCCTCGCCTTTGCGCGGCTCGTCTCGGCGCAGGCGAGGGAACAGGAGCTGACGGCTGCCGCCGCCCGCATACGGGATCTCGCCAGCATTCTCGCCAGCAGGGAGGCGGCAGGCGACACCGCCGGATTCGATCGGCTGCGTGCCGAGCGGGAGGGGCTGGAGCTGGACGCTGATCTCGCGATGGTGGCGACGGAGCGAGCCCAGGCCCAGGTGAGGCTTGCCGCATACTTCGTGGACGTCGTGGATCCGGACGCGCTGGTCGCCGCCGAAGCGCCCCTGGCCCGTACGGACGTGCCGCCGCTGGAGGCGCTCGTCGATCGTGCCGGCTCGGCCCGCGGGGATCTGCTCGCCCTGCAGAAGGATCTCGACGCCGCCAGGCTCTCGCTGAGAGTGGCCGAGCGAAGCCGCGTACCAGAACCCGAGCTCGTCGTCGGCACCAAATCGTCCTCTGTGGCGGGCGCCGATCGCGGCGGCGTGTTCACGCTGCAGGCCTCGGTGCCGCTCTTCGACAGGAATGCACCAGAACGCGCCCTGGCCTCGGCGCGCGCCAGCCAGGCGTCGGCGCGCGCGGACGCCCTCCGTCGAGCGGTGCGTGCAGATATCTCGGTGCTGCGCACGGCCGTCGTCGAGCGGCGTGCCGCGGCGGAACGCTATCGACGCGGTGCGCTGGCGATGGCGGGTGAACTCGAACGCATCGCCCAGGTCAGCTACGACGCAGGCGAGCGGGGCATCCTCGAGCTGCTCGACGCGTTCCGCATGAGCGCCGCGGCTCGATTACGCCAGGCGGCGCTGGATGCCGCCGTCCGCGAATCAGAGGTCGAACTCGAGTTTGCCAGTGGGTTGGAGATTCGATGATGACCCGACGTGATACGCGACTCGCAGTGATGCTTCTTCTGATGGTGTGGATGGTGGCGGCGTGCCGTCAGGCGCCGCCGGCGCCCGCGGAACTGCCGTCAATCGATGTGACTAGTTGGACCGACACGACAGAGCTGTTCATGGAACATCCGCCGCTGGTTGCCGGCAAGAGCGCGCGCTTCGCCGTGCATCTGACGACCCTCGCGGACTTCAAGGCCGTGACCACGGGCCGCCCTCACCTGGAACTCAGGCCGGCGGCCGGTGGCTCGGCGGCAGTGCTTCCTGGCTCAGAGGCACTTCGGCCCGGCGCGTTCCGAGTCGAGGGCACCGTGCCCCCGGCAGGGCGCTACCAGTGGGCGCTGGTGGTGGACGCACCCGGTCTGGCAGACCGGCATGAACTTGGGGTCATCACGGTGTTCCCGGACGAAGCCACAGCGGTGGCCGACGCCGAGCAACACGCATCAGCCGACGCGTCAGCCTTTGCCTATCTCAAGGAACAGCAGTGGACGAATGCCTTCGCGACCGACCGCGTCAAAAACGTCGAGCTGAGGTCGGCCGTCCGGACGCCGGCGTCGATTGAGCCAATGGCCGGCGGGGAGGCCGTGGTAGCTGCACCGGCTGCCGGACGGTTTGTCGCGGATACGCTGATCGCGATCGGCACCTCCGTTCGATCGGGCCAGGCGCTCGGGCGCCTGGAGCCGCGCCTCAGCGGTGGGGAGGACCGCGCGACGTTGGTGGCAACGCTGTCGGAAGTTCGCGCGGCACTCGAGGCAGCGCGCGCCGAGCAGACCCGTTCAGAGCAACTGCTTGCGCAGCGCGCCGTGCCCACCCGCCGCGTTGAAGAGGCACGCCGGACTGTCAGTGTCGCAGAGGCGCGGCTGCAAGCCGCCGAGTCTCGCCTTGCGCAACGGGACGAAACGCTCCGCTCCGGCGGCGGTGCGTCCTCGGGCAACGCCTTCGTGTTGCGCGCACCCATTGGTGGCCGCATCGCGGCGGTGATGGCCACGCTCGGCGCCTCCTACGACGAAGGCGCGCCGCTCTTCCGGATCGTTCGCACCGACCGCGTCGAACTCCGCGCACAGATTCCGGCGGCAGACGCCGCTTCCGCGCGTCACGTCTCCGAACTCGCCTTCGAAGTCGCCGGGCTCGAGGACCCGATCCCGCTGCATCCCCGCGATGCAAGGGACGCGGGGATTGTCGATCCAACGACGCTCGCTCTGCCTGTGTTGTTCGATGTGGATAACCCCGGCGGTCAACTGGTCATCGGGCAGACAGGGACGGCACTGCTCTACCAGCGCGACCGCGTATACGGCCTGGCAGTGCCTAGCGCCGCGGTGCTGCTGGAGGCGGGTCGCCCGTACGTCTTCGTGCAGATTGGGGGCGAACGCTTCGTCCGTCGCTATATAGACATCACCGCACGTGACGGTGACTGGATCGGGCTGCGTGCAGGCCTTGCTGAAGGTGACCGGGTCGTCACACGCGGCGCCTACGACGTCCAACTTGCGTCGGCGGCTAAGGGGCTGCCGGCCGGCGGCCACGTCCATTGAGAGGCATCCGATGAAACGGCTGATTCAATGGTCGGTCGAGCACCACTGGATGGTGATCGCCTTCTCGGTGCTCCTCCTCGGCGCGGGGCTCTGGACCGCGCGCGACATGCCGGTCGATGTCTTCCCAGACCTCACCGCACCAACGGTGACGATTCTCACCGAAGGTCACGGCATGGCGCCGGACGAGATGGAGGCGCTGGTCACGTTCCCGCTCGAGAGCGCCATCAACGGCGCGTCCAGTGTCCGACGCGTTCGTTCGGCAACGGCCCTGGGCATCGCCGTGGTCTGGGTCGAGTTCGACTGGGGCTCCGACATCTTCATGGCGCGCCAGGTCGTGGCGGAGAAGCTCTCGCTCGTGGCCGGTGCGCTGCCGCCGCAGGTCGACCGCCCCGTGCTGGCGCCCATCTCGTCGATCATGGGCGAGATCCTGTTCTTCGCGATCTCGTCCGAGAAGGACGATCCGCTCGCATTGCGAACCGTCGCCGACACGATCGTGCGGCGTCGGCTGCTGGCCATTCCCGGCGTCTCGCAGGTCACACCCATCGGTGGCGCCGAACGCCAGTTCCAGGTCGTCGCACATCCCGAGCGGCTGCGTGCCAACAACGTGTCGCTCAATGCCCTGCTCGACGCGGTGCGCGGAGCGAGCGCGAACACCTCGGCCGGCATCTACACCGAGGGACCGCAGGAGTACGTGCTGCAGGCGGTTGGCCGTGTGCGAACTGCCGAAGAGATCGGCGAGAGCGTGGTCACGCTGAACGGCACGAGGCCTGTGCTCATCAAGGACGTGGCCGATGTGCGTGAAGGCGGCGCGCTCAAGCGGGGCGAGGGCTCACGGAGCGGGGCTCCAGCGGTTATCGTCGGCATCCAGAAACAGCCCGGTGCGAACACTATCGAACTCACTGCACGGCTGGACCGAGAACTCGACGTGCTGCAGCGCGAGCTCCCGACGGGTATGACGATCGACCGGAAGATCTTTCGGCAGGCCGACTTCATTGAAGTCGCTGTCGACAACGTGATCGCCGCCCTTCGCGACGGCGGCATCCTGGTCATCCTCGTCGTCCTGCTCTTCCTCGCCAATTTCAGGGCGGCGGCGGTCACCCTCACCGCGATGCCCCTGTCGCTTGCGGCCGCGGTGCTCGTACTTCGCGCGTCCGGGTCGTCAATCAATACGATGACCCTTGGCGGCATGGCCATCGCCATCGGCGCGCTGGTGGACGATGCGATCATCGACGTCGAGAACGTCGTCCGGCGGCTGCGTCAGAACGCGGCGAAGCCCGAACACGAACGACAGCCGAACGCCGAGATTGTGCGCGACGCGACGCTCGAGATTCGCACGTCGATTATTTTCGCCACCATCATCATCGTCCTGGTCTTCCTGCCGATCTTCGGGCTCTCGGGCGTGGAGGGTCGCCTGCTGACCCCGCTGGCCTTCGCCTACATCGTGTCGCTCGCGGCATCACTCGGGGTGGCCATCGTCGTCACGCCTGCGCTGTGCTACGCGTTCCTCCCGAACGCGCCGTCGATCGCCAGAGGGCACGAGGGGTGGCTGGCGCGCACACTCAAGTCGGGCTTCGCGCGAGTCCTGCCGCCGGCACTCAGGCACCCGCATCTCGTCACGGCCGTCGCCGCGGGATTGCTGGTGATCGCCGGTCTGAGCATGTCACGCATGGGCTCTGGCTTCCTGCCGGAATTCCATGAAGGCAGCCTGACTGTGCAGGCCAACACACTGCCCGGCACCTCGCTTCAGAAATCCGACGAAATCGGGACACGCGTGGAGCAGATCCTCCTGGCACAGCCCGAAGTGGTCGCCACGGCGCGACGGACTGGACGCGCCGAACTCGACGAGCACGTGCAGGGCGTCGAAGCGGCGGAGATCGATGTCGGCCTCCGCGAGACCGGTCGACCGCGTGCCGAGTTGCTGGCCGATCTGCGGCGCGGCTTCTCCACGTTGCCCGGCACGAATGTGACGATTGGCCAGCCGATCTCGCACCGTATCGACCACATGCTGTCGGGGACACGAGCCAATATCGCCATCAAGGTGTTCGGCGACGACCTGGCCACGCTCCGTCGGCTTGGGGAACATGTGCGCGATACGGCCGGATCCGTCCCCGGCGTGGTCGACCTGTCGCTCGAACAGCAGATGGACATCCCGTTTGTGCGGTTTGTGATCAACCGCAGCGCCATTGCACGATACGGCTTGCGGTCGGAGGATGTGGCAGAGGCAGTCGAATCCAGCCTTGCCGGTGCAACCGTCGGTCGCGTCTTCGACCGCGGCACGGCGTTCGACCTCGTCGTGAAGTTCGATAGCTCGGCGAGCGCCGACTTCGAGCGTATTGCGGACCTGCCCATCGACACGCCGGTGGCCGGGCCCGTTCCGGTCCGTTTGCTGGCGGATGTGCGACGCGAAGAGGGTCCGAACATGATCCTGCGGGAGAACGTCCAGCGCCGGATCGTCATCTCCGCCAACGTCGCCGGGCGGGATCTGGGCAGCGTTGTGAGCGACCTCCAGACGTCGATCGCGCAGGCGGTGCCGATGCCGGCCGGATACCGCGTGGAGTACGGCGGACAGTTCGAGAGCCAGCAGAGTGCGTCGCAGCGGCTGCTCATCCTGGGCATCGCCGTCGTCGCTGGGTTATTCATGCTGCTTGTCCTCGCGTTCGGACGGGCGCGGGACGCGGTGCTCGTCATGCTCAACCTGCCCCTGGCGCTCATCGGTGGCGTGGGCGGCGTCTTCCTGGCGGGAGGGACCTTGAGCGTGGCGTCACTCATCGGCTTCATCACCCTCTTCGGGATCGCGACCCGAAACGGCATCATGCTGGTCTCGCACATTCAGCATCTGATGCAGGAGGAAGGCGTGACGGACTTCCGCGAGGCCGTTGAACGAGGTGCGAGCGAACGGCTCGTACCTATTCTGATGACGGCCATGGCGGCGGGGTTGGCGCTCATCCCGCTGGCGCTGGGTGGAGGGAAGGCTGGGAGTGAGATTCAGACGCCGATGGCGATCGTCATCCTCTGCGGGCTGACAACCTCAACGCTGCTCAACATGATCGTCGTGCCGACGCTGTATCTGCGTTATGGCCAGCCGAGACAATAGGCCGCAGCGGGTCGTCACGTCCGAGTGGCGACCCGACTCCACGGCCGCTTACCAAAGCCGCGACGATACGGCTACCGGCGCCTTTGCCGATGCCAGGTGCGGAGTTTTCGACACGGCACCAACGAAATCCCGCAAGTTAGAACTGTCCGTCCGCTCGAATGGCAGCTTTTTACAGCAACACTGCGATCGTGCGACTGGCTTCGTTCTTGCGAATCCCCTTAGCGAGTTCCGCATGTTTCGAGCTATCGCACTGGCAATCACACTGACGCTGGCAACCGGGCCGACCGCTGCACAGATGTGCAAGGCGATGTGCCCGTCCCAGTCAGCGGCAACAAGCGAATGCCACCACGACGCGTCGAAGGGACAGACCAGCGTCACCACGGACCGCGACTGCGACCGCGCGGCTCTGAACATCGGCGCCTTCCTCCGGACGGAGGTCGCGCGCCAGGGCGCCGCCTCGGACGGAGCTCGAGCCGTTCACGTCCCCTGCTATCAGGTTTCCCACGTGGCGACCAAGGGCCAGTCCTGGCAGCAGGCGGTTCCCGACTGGTCCCTCGCACGTCGACCGCTCACCACGACTCTCCGTATCTAAGTGTCCCTGCCGCAACTGGTCTCCCGGAGACCGAACTCATGCGGCGCTTCGTAGCTCACGCGCAGCGACGCTTGCGCAGATTCACCGACGGCAATGGCGAATTTGCGGCGAGGCGGAGCGCGCACGCTTCAGGGGAATCGGGGCTCTACGAGCCCACCACTTAGGACAGAGGTTGCCATGACCACATTCACTTCGTCGCGCATCGTGATCGCCGTCAGTTCAATCGTCTTGGCTGGGTCGATGGCCGCGTCGGCCGACCAGGTCCGCCAATCAACAGAGACGCAAACGTCGGGGCCGGTGGCTGCGCTCGTCGCCAACGCGACGACGAAGGCCGACCACGAAGCACTGCAGACACGCTTCCTGACTGTCGCCGTGCAGCACGACGCCGAGGCGGCCAGGCACGCCGCGATGGCGCAGGCCGAGCGCAACAACCCCAACCCGGGCTCACACTTCCCCGGCAGTGCCGCGTTGCGAGCCAAGCACTGTGACCGGCTCTCAGCGGCGAATCGAGAAGCCGCGGAGGCAGCGCGAGCCGCGGCGTCGGAGCATGACCAGGCGGCCACCGCCGTCGCGCAGGGCGACCACGTCACACTGCAGCGGTACTTCGAAGCAGCCGCAGCGACACTGGAGGCCGAGGCAGAGGGTCACGACGAGATGGGCAAGGTTGAGCGCAAGAACGCCAACCGGGGATCGCACTTCCCTGGCAATGCCTCACTGCGTGCCGTCAAGCACTGCGATGGGCTTTCAGCGTCACTCCGAGAAGCTGCGAAGCAGGCGCGAGAACGTGCTTCGGAACAGGCCCGCCTGAACAGCGCGAATTGAACATCGGGACTGCGCGTCAGCCACTCGGTGCCGCCAAGAATCGGACAGCACTGAGTGGTTGGCGCGGCACATCGCAAGTCGAGTTGGCTTCTGGTTCATCAGGCACACGGAAAGAACAGGTACCTCATGCCGTCTATCTATTTTCGTAGGGCTCGTGCCGCGGTGGTGATTTCGGCCCTGTTCGCCGGGACAGCAGCCGCGCAGTCCGGATCCGTCTCACCTCTGAATACGCTGGATTTCCAACAGCTGATCACCAGCGCCGAGCCCACCGCTCACGTGCGGCTGGCCGCGCACTTCAGCGCGCTCGCGGACCAGGGCATCGCAGAAGCTGCACGGCACCGACGCATGGAGCGCACCTTTGTCGCGCCGCCGAGGTCCCAACTGGACGCGAGCATGTCGATCCATTGCCGCCAGCTCGCGCAGCACGCGCTCCAATCTGCGAGCACGCTCCGGGAACTGGCCGCCTATCACGCCCAGCTCGGACGCGGGGTCGTCGCCGAGCTTCCCACCCACAGCGCCCGCTTCCAGGCCGGCGAGGGCTCCATTCCGCCGAGCCCGGCCGAGGTTGACACGTGGCTCGCCAGTGGGACAACACCGGATGAGCATCGCGTGCTCGCCGACTATTTCACGACCATCGCGGGCCGCTACGCCAAGACTGGCTCCGAGCACGCGTTGATAGCGGGTATGTACCGCGGCACGAAGATCGACTCCAATGCGGTGCACTGCGATCTGATCGTGACGGCGGCGCGCCAGAACGAGAAGACGGCTCGCGCTGCCGCCGCGCTGCAGAACCGCTTAGCTGAGGGGCGAATGCAGTAGGGAGCGGTCACTGGGCATTGCCCTCGCCACCGTCGTCAGACAGTTGCGTGCATTCGACGCGCGCGCAACAGAATGGCGAGACCACAAACGATCGCGCCGAGCGATGCGAGATGCGCCACAGACAGGATGCCCACGACACGCACGTCGATGCGGATGAACTCGATGAGGAATCGGATGATGCCTGCCAGCATCAAATACGCGCCCAGCACATATCCGTCCGGTCGACCGCTTCGCCTCAATCGAACCAAGAACCATGCAAGCGGTAGGAGGGCCGCCGCCTCATACAGCTGCGTCGGATGCACCGGCACGATCGTCGGGGGTAGCCCCAGCGGAAAGGCGACTCCCCATGGCAGTTGTGTCGGCCGGCCATAGTCGTCGCCGACCAGGAAGCAACCGACCCTCCCGATGGCGTGTCCGATGGCGAGCGCCGGAGTGGCCGCGGCGAGCACGGCGACGATGGGCAGCCGCTTCCGGTGCATGACGGTCAGGCCCGCCAGAATTCCGCCGGCAAAGCCGCCGAACCAGCTCATTCCGCCACGACTCAGGAGGAGATCGACCGCGGGCGCCTCGCCGTGATGTTCGAGGGTCCAGAGCAGCTTCGCCCCGGCCATGCCGCCAATCACACCGGCGACCGCCGCATCGAGTGCCGACTCCGGCAGTCCTGCCCTCTGCAACTCGCGATTGAACACCCACAAGCCCACGAGCGCGCCGACGGCCACCATGACGCCGAAGCTCGTGATCTCGAATCCTCCGAGATGAAAGAGAACCGGATACATGACCTGCTCCCCTACAACCCGTCCGCGTCGGGAATGGCGTTCATAGCTCGACGCGCCTGAGTCGAAGAGCGTTGGCAATGACCGACACCGAGCTGAAGGTCATCGCGGCGCTGGCGATCATCGGGCTGAGCAGCAGCCCGAACAGCGGATAGAGGAGCCCCGCGGCAAGTGGCACGCCGAGGACGTTGTAGACAAACGCAAAGAACAGGTTCTGGCGAATATTCCCCATGGTGGCCCTACTCAGATGGCGCGCGCGGACGATGCCCCGCAGGTCGCCCTTGACGAGCGTGATGCCGGCGCTCTCCATCGCGACATCGGTGCCGGTGCCCATCGCAATACCAACGTGCGCCTGGGCCAGGGCCGGGGCGTCATTGATGCCGTCGCCCGCCATCGCCACCCGTTCGCCACGCTCTTGAAAGCGTTTGACAACCGCCGCCTTCTGGTCCGGCATCACGTCAGCTTCAATCTGATCGATCCCGACGGCCTTCGCCACCGCTTCCGCCGTTGTCCGGTTGTCGCCGGTGAGCATCACCACCGTAATCCCGTCGGCATGCAGGGCCTTGATGGCCTCGACGGTCGTCGCTTTGACGGGGTCCGCCACTCCGACGAGGCCCGCCAGGCGGCCGTCCACCGCGATGAACATCACCGTCTGGCCCTCACGGCGTAACTCGTCCGCTCGCCCTCGAAGCGGTCCGGCATCGACGTGAATGGCTTCCATGTGCCCACCGTTGCCGATGGATACGGACCGTCCCTCGGCCTTCCCGTTGACGCCCTTGCCCGTGACCGACGTGAAGTCGCTGACGTCGGCCAGGGCGAGCTTCCGCTCCCGGGCTCCTGCCACGATCGCCGCCGCAAGCGGATGCTCGCTGACATGTTCGACACTGGCGGTCAGCCTCAGCAGTGTCTGGGCGTCGATGCCGGGCAACGGTTCGAGCGTCACCAGTGTGGGCTTGCCCTCGGTGAGCGTGCCGGTCTTGTCGACCACCAACGTCGTCACCTTCTCCAGGACCTCGAGCGCCTCGGCATTCCGGATCAGGACGCCAGCCTCCGCGCCGCGCCCGGTGCCAACCATGATCGACATCGGGGTCGCCAGGCCAAGCGCGCACGGACACGCGATGATGAGGACGGCACCCGCGTTCACGAGGGCGTGGGCAAGGCGAGGTTCCGGTCCATACAGCGACCACACGCCGAAGGTGAGGACCGCCACGGCGATCACGACGGGCACGAACCAGCCCGACACGGTGTCGGCGAGCCGTTGAATCGGGGCGCGCGAGCGCTGCGCCTCGCTCACCATGCGGACGATCTGCGCGAGCAGCGTGTCGCTGCCGACACGCTCGGCCCGCATCACGAAGGTGCCGGTTCCGTTCACAGTGCCGCCAGTGACTTTTGCGTCCTGAGATTTCTCCACCGGGATCGGTTCGCCTGTGACCATCGACTCGTCGACCGTCGTCACGCCTTCAGTCAGCAGGCCATCCACCGGCACCCGTTCACCCGGGCGGACACGGAGGCGGTCGCCGACCAGCACGTGCTCGAGGGGGATGTCCTGTTCAGCGCCATCCGCACCAACTCGGCGAGCGGTCTTCGGCGTCAGGCCAAGCAGATTCCGGATCGCGCCACTGGTCCGGCTGCGGGCGCGCAGTTCCAGCACCTGACCGAGCAGCACCAGCACCACAATGACGGCGGCCGGCTCGAAATACACCGCCACCTCGCCCATCATCCGGAACGAGTCGGGAAAGCGCCCGGGCGTCAGCGTCGCCACGACGCTGTAGCCGAAGGCCGCGCCGACCCCGAGGCCGATGAGCGTGAACATGTTGAGATGGCGGTTCACGACAGACGCCCACCCGCGGACAAAGAACGGCCATCCGCCCCAGAGCACCACCGGCGCCGCCAGAGCCAGTTCGAGCCAGTTCAGCCAGCCGTGGGGTACCAGACCCTGAAGCGGTTTTCCAGGCAGGAATTCGGACACCATGAGCGCGAGAATCGGCGCCGTGATCGCCGTAGACCACCGGAATCGGCGCGTCATGTCGTCGAGTTCAGGATTCGTCTCCTCCAGCGTGACCACCCGCGGCTCGAGGGCCATGCTGCAGATCGGACAGGCGCCCGGCTCATCGCGGACGATCTCCGGATGCATCGGGCACGTCCACTCCGTCTTCGTGAGGGGCGCGGCGTCGACCGGCTCCAGTGCCATGCCGCATTTCGAGCAGGCACCTGGACCGATCTGCCGGACCTCCGGGTCCATCGGGCAGGTGTACTCACGCCCCGCCTTCGCATCGGAGTCTAGCGGCCGACCGGCTGGCGTGGTATTCAGAAACGTGGCTGGCGCCGCGCGAAAGCGGGTCAGGCAGCTGTCGTTGCAGAAGTAGTAGGTCTGTCCTTCGAAGTCGACGTGACCAACCGCGTCGGCAGGCGAAATCGTCATGCCGCAGACGGGGTCGACGACGTCCAGGGAGGCGTCGGATGGGGCGGGTGTCGGTGTGCTCATAGGGATCTGCGCCGGACCGGCATCCCTGCCGGCCCGGCGACTCCGTTACTTGGCGTACTGACTGGGGTTGGCGTCGAACTTCGTCTTGCAGCTCTTCGAGCAGAAGTAGAACGTCTTGCCTTCGTGCTCGCTCGTTCCCGCCGCCTTAGCGGGATCTACCTGCATTCCACACACAACGTCGCGTTCCATGCTCATCCTCCTTGTCGTGGTCTCTACTCCTAAGACGCACGCGAGGGATGTGCATTACAGTCGCCACCGGCTCACCTGGTGGGTTTGGTGCCGCACGAGCAGTTCATGCACCCATGTTCGGCGCACGTGCCACAGGACTCGATGACCCGACGCTTGAGTGCCTGCCGCGCTCGGAACACGCGTACCGCCGCATTCGTCGCGGTCAGCCCGTGCTGCTCGGCAAACGTCTTCACCGGTACGCCCTGAATATCAATGGTCTGGAGGGCCGCGGCATACTCCGGCTTGAGCGTTTTCGCGAGTCGGCCGACGCAGGCACAGATTTCGGCCTCGACGTCTGCGATGGCCCCATCGTGGGTCTGAAGTTCTCGCGCAAATGCCTCTGCGGCTCGATTGGCCGCGCCCCGTCGTCGAAACTGGTCGATTGAGGCATTCTTGAGCGTTCGGTAGAACCAGGGGATCACGCCCTCATCCTCCGGCACGCTGTCAGGCTTGGCGACGGTCCGCGCAAAGGCATCCTGCAGGATGTCCTCGGCGATCATGCGATCGCCGACGCGCCGTTCGAGGAAGCGCAGGAATGCGCGGTGGTTCTCCAGCAGGACCGCGATCGGCGCCGTCACTTCACCGGGGCTTGCGTCGTCGTCCATAGGTGCTCGTTCGGAAGTTGGCCCAACACCGATGGCACCGGTCCGGCCGAGCGAAGGGGTCGGCGCAGCGCCGACCCCTTCACGCCTCACTTGGAGACCATCTTCACATCAGCGGCGGTGATCATCAGCGACCCGCTCATGTCCATGGTGTCTCCGGTGACTTCGACGGTGTGGCCGAGATGCGCGATCAACTTGGCGTTCTTGTTGGCCGCAAGTCCACCGTAGATCGCGTAGACCTTCCCATCGGCGGTCAGCAAGGCCATGCGCTGTCCCTGCTTCGCGCACGCAACGGCGCAGTCCTTGGTGTCGGCGGGCATCTTGTGATCCACACCCTTGTTGTTGACCTTGTCCTTCGTGTAGCAGGACTGGTCGACAATCTGGCCCTGGATGACCTCGGTCTTTGCCCACGCGGTGGCACTGGTCAGGACCATCGACATGGCGACGGCGGCAAGCACTCTTTTCATATCTACTCTCCCTTAGCAACGCGCATTGTTGACGTGTTATGCCGGACCCAACGTTGTCGTCGAGCCCTTTTGCTGGGCCCCGGGTTTGTCGCTCCACTCGACGACGGAGCCATCGGCCATGTGTTCACGGACGGTCCATCGCACGGACCCGACGGTCTCCGGATTCTTCGCGGTGAAGGCGAGCGCCACGTACTTGGATGGCTGGACGTCAACCACCCACGTGAGGCGGGCGATGCGGACGCCGGTTGTTTCGGTCGTGACCGCCCCCGACTGGGGCTTCTCGACCTCTGTCACGGTGACGCCCTCCGGGATGTCGAGTTCCACGGATGTGGCCGCTACCTTGCCCTCGTTGTGCACGCGCAGCTCATACTTCTGGGTGCTCCCACTCTTCGATTGCGGCGGCGACACCATGATGTGCGCCGAGAGCGACGTACTAACCAACGACGCGATCATGATCACGAACCACGCCTTTTGCTTCATCAACGCTTCTCCCTCAATGACGACTCATCAGAACCACCACCGCACCCCGGTCACGACGCGAACGCCTGCGATGTTCTCATCCGCGGCGCTGGCGAAGTCGGCAGTTCCACCGAACTTCCGCTCCCACGCCACCCCTAAATACGGCCCGACTTCACGGCGAATCTCATAGCGCAGGCGGACACCAGGCTCCGCACTGCTGAGTCCCGCGCCCAGCCCACGCTCAGGATCGGACTTACCGTAAAGGTTGAGCTCGACGCGCGGCTGCAGGATCAGACGCTGGGTCAGTCGGAGTTCGTAGTCGACGTCGAAGCGCGCCGCCGTCTGCCACCCCGGCCCAACGTAACCGGTCGCCTCCACTTCGAACCAGTAGGGGGCCAGCCCCTGGATGCCGAATGCCGCCCACGTGCGTGGGGCACCGGGCTCGAAGTCCTGCCGAAGGCCGCCCACCACATCCCACCAACGCGCGAACATGCGACCGTACAGGACATGCGCGTCGGCTTCGTCAAGTGTTCCACTCGCCGTGCGGCCTTCGGAACGGAGCCAGAGGCGATCGCGATCGCGGCCAACCCAGGTCTGGTTATCCCATCGGACGCCGCTGGCGCCCGCCACGGACTGCCATTCAAACCGATCGAATAAGACCAACGCGTGCACCGCGTCGTCGTGCGCGGCATGGCCCCCGACGTCGGGAAATGCCGCCTCCCGATCCGCGTCGGTGAGAGGCGGCGGTTCATATTGCTGCGCAGGTGTGACGGAGACCGCTGGCGTAGGCGTCTGTGCACGCGCTGGCCCGCCCAACACCACGATCAGCGTGACGAGCGCGAAGACACCAGAAGATGCGTATCGCATCATTCCTCCACCCGTACTTCGCGCATCATCCCCGCCTCCATGTGGTACAGGAGATGGCAGTGATAGGCCCACCGGCCGAGCGCATCCGCCGTGACACGATAGCTGCGCTTCGTGCCGGGTGGCATGTCCACGGTGTGCTTCCGCACGAGGAACTCGCCGTCATCGCCCTCGAGATCGCTCCACATCCCGTGTAGGTGAATGGGGTGCGTCATCATCGAATCGTTGACGAGCACCACGCGCAGGCGCTCGCCGTAGGTCAGACGCAGCGGTTCGGCGCTGGAGAACTTGACGCCGTTGAATGACCAGGCGAAGCGCTCCATGTGGCCGGTCAGGTGCAGTTCAATCGTCCGCCCAGGGTCACGACCGTCCGGGTCGGAAAATGTGCTCTTGAGGTCCGCGTAGGTCAAGACCCTGCGGCCGTTGTCGCGCAAGCCCATCCCCGGATCGTCCAGACGAGACGCCGGCGCCATGGTTTGCATGTCCACGAGTGGATTGCCGCGTTCGGTGGGCGGATGTGGCTGCATGTCTCCCATCATCGCCGCCATGTCGTGGCCTGAGTGGTCCATCCCCTCCATGCCTGCCATGCTGGCCATGTCGTGCCCCATGTCGGACATCGTCAAGAGCGGGCGCGGATCGAGATCCGGCACAGGTGCGCTCGAGCCCTCACGGACGGCGAGCGTCCCGCACGCGTACCCGGAGCGGTCCATAGCCTGCGCGAAGATCGTGCAGGCCTCGAGACCAGGCGGCTCGACGATGACGTCGAAGGTTTCCGCAACCGCGATCCGGAACTCGTCGACCGTCACGGGATGCACGTACTGGCCGTCGGCGGCGACGACGGTCATTTTCACGCCGGGAATCCGCACGTCGAAGTGCGTCATCGCAGACCCGTTGATGAACCGCAGCCGCACGCGTTCGCCCGGCCGGAACAGGCCGGTCCAATTGCCGGCGGGTGCCGTGCCGTTCATCAGGTAGGTGTAGGTCGCCCCGGACACGTCGGCGAGGTCGGTCGGGTTCATCCGCATCGTGCCCCACATCGTCCGGTCGGCCAGCGTGCGCCGCCAGCCTTGCGCCCGCGCATCGTGCAGGAAGTCGCCGGCCGTGCGCTGATGGCGGTTGTAATAGCTGGACTGCTTTTTGAGTTTGGAAAACACGTGGTCGGGGTGCTCGTCGGTCCAATCCGACAACAGCACCACGTGCTCCCGGTCATACGTAAACGGTTCGGGATCGCGCGGCTCGATGATCAGCGCACCGTACAGTCCCTGTTGCTCCTGGAAGGCTGAATGGCTGTGGTACCAATACGTGCCACCCTGGCGCACGTGGAACCGGTAGGCGAAGGTTTCACCAGGGTGGATGCCGTGAAAGCTCAGACCCGGCACCCCGTCCATGTTTGCCGGGAGGAGGATGCCGTGCCAGTGGATCGAGGCATCCTCGCGCAGGGTATTGCCGACACGGACTGTGACGGTGTCGCCCTCCTTCCACCGAAGGGTTGGCCCGGGCAGGGAGCCATTGACCGTGACGCCGAGCCGCGGCGATCCGGTGAGATTCAGGGGCGTTTCGCCAATCGACAGATCGAAGGTGCTTCCGGACAACATCGCCGCCGGGTGAAGCGCCGATTCCTGCGCCCACGCCGGAGAACGCCACAAGCCCGCGCTTGCAGCCGCCCCACAGATGGCCAGCCCCTTGACGAAGGTTCGCCTCGATAGCCGCCTTGGCGACCCTCGTTCTGACATGACACGCTGCACGCTTGCGACTCCTTGTCCAAAGCACCAGCCGTGCGCGGCGCCAATCGGCGGCGCTACGGCGCGATCGAATATGGTTTGGTGAGAGATGGGCGCGGGAGCGCCCGGAGAGGCGATGTCAGACGCGAAGGACGAGCGGCGGGCTAACGAGAGCTCTGGCGGCTTCGGGTGGGTGCTGGCCGTCCAACGCCTGTCGAGACAGCAGCGGATCGATGCGCGTAAAGCTCACCGCGGTCGCAAGCGACAGGAGCAGTGTCTTCGCTCGGCTGTGGTTGCCCCAGGCCTTGGTTGCAATTTCGCTCTCGGGTATTGCGTCGTCCGGCGCATCGCAGTCATGCGCGCCGGCTGACGCCAGTTGCGGTCCTGATACGCTCGAGACCAACGGACCCGGATGACTAGCTTCGTGGTGGTGATGGTGCACGGACGCGGACTCAGCGGGCGCAGCTTGGGCCACTGCGGCTAGACCCTCCCCCGCGCGACACACCGCCTCGCAGGCAGTTGCCGCAACCGGGAGCCCCGCAACGACGCAGAGCAACGCGACGGCGACCACGCGCTGTTTCCAACCAGGCACGATGGCAGTATACGCCGTCCCCGCGGAGATCAGCACCTCATCGCGTTTACGGGGCTCATGGAGGCAGTTTGCCATCGCTGGTGTCGGAGGTTGCCGTGGCCGAGAGCACTCAATACCACCGCGGGTTTTTCGACACATGGATCGGCGAAATCCCGCATGCGAGCATCCCGGAACACATGGTTCAGCAAAAACGCTCGGCTGGGAAGCAGGCCAGCACACAGCTGACGCTGGCCCAAGTCTTGTAGTAGCGTCATTGCAGGCTCACGTGTTTAGACCCGCTGTTCTCTGGATTGTATTGACACTGGCTTTGGGGCCAAGCGCCTCAGTGCTGTGCCAATCTTTTTGCGATTCGCACGCATCAGCTGCTGGTGACTGTCATCACGAGGGCCCGTCGCCGGTGAGCCTCGGAGACGGCGACCACTGCGACACGGTCGGGCTCGACGCCGCGTATCTCAGGGAAGATGCGTCCCTTCGCGTATCCGCTCCAGACCGGCACCAGGCGATGCCAGTCTTGGTCTACCAGACTCCGAAGTCGTCGACCTCCCCAGCCTTGGTTCGGGCCAGGCTCGAGAGCGCCCCCTCCGACCGCCGCCCCCTCCTAATCGCACTCCGCATCTGATTCCGTCCACCGCCGTTCAGAACCGCACAGGCGTTCTCGAGTCGGGCACCTAGCCTAGGTCCTGCCGTCCCTTCCGACGATGGACTCCGACTCGTCGCGTCGGCGGTGTCGTGGTCATTCGGATACGAGAGGTTCATCATGAGGACGGTACAGACCCGTTCCCGGTCAGTCGTGTCGCGTTGCGCCGCGCTTGTGCTTTTAATCGGCGGCGTCCTGCAGCCGGGCGCAGCCGGGGCTCAGGAGCCTCTGCGCCCGTCCCTGAACACACAGGCCTCAGGCCGACTCGCATTGGACGCCGTGATCGCGGAGGCGATCGCGCGGCACCCGTCCATTGCAGCCGCGCAGCAGCGGTACGATGCGGCTCGCGAGCGACCCGTTCAGGCGCGCAGCCTTCCGGACCCGATGGTCTCGGCGGGGTACAACGCGAGTGGGAACCCGCTGCCCGGCGCGGGCCTCGGTCGCGAACCCACTGCCAACATCGGTGTAATGGTGCGACAGACCCTGCCCTATCCGGGCAAGCGCGATTTGCAGGCGGCCATGGCGTCGCGCGAGGCCGACGCGGAGTTCCAGCAGGTCGGCGCTGCGAACCTGGCGATTGTGGCGCGGGTGAAGCAGGCGTACTACCGTCTGTCGTACGCGTATGCCGTGAGCGATGTGCTCACCCGCAATCGGTCGCTGCTCGACACGTTGCTGGAGGTCAGCGAAAGCCGGTATGCGGTCGGCCAGGCCGCGCAGCAAGACGTCCTAAAGGCACAGACACAGCTCAGCATCCTGGAACTGCAAATCGAGCGGATCCAGCAAGAGCGAGCGGCCCGCCAAGGCGAACTCAACGCGCTGCTCGGTCGTCCGTTGAGCGCGCCGCTCGGCCAGCCCGACGATTTGCAGTTGACCGCTTTCGAGCCCAGTCTCGACTCGGTCGTCGCCGATGCCACGGTTCACGCACCCATGCTCCGCAGGGACGAGATCATGATCGAACGATCACAGGTGGGCGTCGAATCGGCTCGCAAAGCGTACAAGCCGGACTTTGCCGTCGCCGGCGGCTACTACTACATGGGCGCTATGCCCGCGATGTACGAAATCCGGATCGATGTCGAAGTACCGCTGCAGCGCGCGAGACGCGCGGCGGCCGTCGCTGAGCAAGTCAGCAACGTGGCTGCGGCCCGCAGTACCTACGAGATTACTCGTCTCGACCTCACCGGTCGTCTGCAGGAGGACTACTCGATGGCATCGACCTCGGTGCGACTGGCGCGGCTCTATCGCGACACGGTCCTGCCCCAGGCACGGCTCGCCCTGGAGTCGTCGATGACCAGCTACCAAACAGGCACGATCGACTTTCTCTCGGTCCTCACGAACTTCGGCACTGTCCTCGAATACGAGATGACGTATTTCGAAGAACTGGCGTCGTATCACGTGGCGGTCAGTCGTCTCGAAGAGATGACGGGCACGCCCATCACGCACTGAGATCGCCATGACGCTGCTCAAACGACTGATTCTCCTGCTGCTGCTGGTTGGCGCCTTCGCCGGCGGGTTCGTGGTGCGGTCCAGGCGGCCCTCCACACCGGCCCCGCCGGTCCGTCGCGTCCTCTACTACGTGGACACGATGAATCCCGCATACCGATCCGATTCGCCGGGCAACGCGCCGGACGGCATGGCACTCGCCCCGGTCTACGCCGACGAGGCCCAAGTTGCTGGGGGGACTGCCGGCGCGCCCGCGTCGCGGCCTGCCAACGCCATCAAGGTGCCGCAAGAGCGGCAGCAGCTCATTGGTGTGACGTTCGCCACCGTCGAATGGAGCACTGATGCGCGCGCCATAAGGACGGTCGGGAAGGTCACGTTCGACGAGACCCGCGTGGCGCACGTGCACACCCGCGTCGAGGGCTGGATCGAATCGGTCTTCGTCGATTTCACGGGCGACGTGGTGAGGAAGGGCCAGCCGATGCTGACGATCTACAGCCCGGAGATGCTGGCTTCGCAGCAGGAACTCCTGCTTGCCGCGCGAGCACGCGATCTGATGCGCGACAACCCGCTGGCGTCGGCGGCGCAACACGGTGATTCGCTGTTCGAGGCCGCGAAGCGACGCCTTACACTGTGGCAACTCAGCGAGGAGCAGATTCAGCAGGTCCTCCGCACGCGCGAGCCACTCCCGAGCATTACGCTGTACGCACCCACGGGCGGGTTCGTGACCGAACGGAACGCGTTCCCGAATCAGAAGGTCACACCCGAAAGCGACCTGTACACCATCACGGATCTGAGCCGCATCTGGATCGTCGCAGATGTCTTCGAGTCCGACGTCACCGCCATCAAGGTTGGAGACGCCGCCCTGGTGTCGTTCCCCAATGGGAGCGCGCCATCGATTTCAGCCCACGTGAACTACATCCAGCCGCAGGTTGATCCGATGACGCGTACGCTCAAGGTGCGGCTGGATGCGAACAATCCCGCGCTACGGATGAAGCCCGACATGTTCGTGAACGTCGAGTTCGGCGTCGCATCCGCCAGGCAACTGGTCGTGCCCACGGACGCGGTGCTGGACTCGGGGGATCGCCAAACCGTGTTTGTCGATCTCGGAAACGGATACCTCGAGCCGCGGCAGGTTGTCGTGGGCGACCACATGGGGGGACGCGTGGCCATTGCCAGCGGTCTCTCAGCCGGCGAACGGGTCGTCGCCTCCGGGACATTCCTGATCGACTCCGAGAGTCAGATGCGCGCGGCTGCCGCCGGAGCGGGCGCGCCAGCCCACGCGGCGGGACACACGGAGGCCGAGCCGTCCGCGCCGGCACCTGCGCGAGCGAGCGCCGCGGAGGAGCATGTCCATGATTAACGCCATCATCGAGTTCTCAGCCAAGAACCGCTTCGTGGTGTTTCTCGTCGTCGCCGTCGCGGTCGTCGGCGGCGTGTGGTCGATGCGCAGCGTGCCACTCGACGCGATTCCCGACTTGAGCGACACCCAGGTCATCGTCTACTCGAAATGGGATCGTAGCCCGGACATCATCGAAGATCAGGTCACCTACCCGATTGTCACCGCTATGCTCGGCGCGCCGAAGGTGAAGGCCGTGCGCGGCTACTCGGATTTCGGCTACTCCTACGTGTACATCGTGTTCGATGAAGGGACGGACATCTACTGGGCGCGCTCGCGCACGATGGAATATCTGTCGGCAGTGCTGCCGCGTCTGCCGCAGGGTGTCAACACGGAGCTTGGACCCGATGCGACCGGCGTGGGGTGGGTCTTCCAGTATGCGCTCGTCGACACAACGGGCCGTTCCAGCCTCGCCGACCTGCGCTCCTATCAGGATTGGGTGCTTCGGTACTACCTGAAGGCGGTGCCTGGGGTGGCCGAAGTTGCCCCGCTTGGCGGATTTGTCCGGCAGTATCAGGTCCAAGTCGACCCGAATCGGCTACGTGCCTTCAACATGCCCGTCGCGAAAGTCGTGGACGCCGTGCGTGCGGGCAACAACGACGTGGGCGGTCGCTTGCTCGAGCTCTCAGGCGCCGAATACATGGTGCGGGGACGCGGCTACGCGAAGTCTGCCGACGATATCGGAGACATCGTGCTCGCGCGCAACGAGAACGGCGTGCCGGTACGCGTGCGTGACGTCGGCACGGTGTCGCTCGGCCCCGATCTCCGACGCGGCGTCGCCGACCTCAACGGCACCGGGGACACGGTGGCCGGCATCATCATCATGCGTCAGGGCGAGGATGCGTTGTCGGTCATCCAGCGCGTCAAGGACAAGCTGGCAGAAGTAGCACCCTCGCTCCCGCCGGGCGTCAAGGTCGTCACGGTGTACGACCGCTCGGACCTCATCCTCCGCTCGATCGACAACCTCACACATACGCTGATCGAAGAGCTGGTGATTGTCTCGATCGTCATCCTCATCTTTCTCTGGCACGTTCCGAGCGCCCTGATTCCGATCATCACCATCCCCGTCGCCGTCGCCATTGCGTTCATTCCCATGCGTCTAATGGGGTTGAGTTCGAACATCATGTCGCTCGGGGGCATCGCGATCGCGGTTGGCGCCATGGTCGACGCGGCCATCGTCGTGGTCGAGCAAACGCACAAGAAGCTCGAACAGTGGGAACGGTCTGGGCGGAAGGAGGACTACCACCGCGTGGTGATCGACGCGGTGAAGGAAGTCGGCGGGCCGAGCTTCTTCGCCCTGCTCGTGATCGCGGTCTCGTTCCTACCGGTGCTGGCGCTCGAGGCCCAGGAGGGCCGGCTGTTCAAGCCGCTCGCGTACACGAAGAACTTCTCGATGATCGTCGCTGCAGTCCTGGCGATCACACTGGATCCCGCAATGCGGCTCCTCTTCACACGCATGACCAATTACTCATTCCGGCCTCGATGGCTGGCGCGCGTTGTCAATGCCGTGCTGGTCGGGACGATTCACTCCGAGGACACGCATCCCATCAGCCGGGTCCTGATCCGTTGGTACGAGCCGATCTGCGCCTGGTCACTGCGCTGGAAGTACGTGGTCTTGGCGGGAGCGGTCGCAGTCGTGGCCGTGACCGTGCCCGTGTACGCGCGCCTCGGGTCCGAGTTCATGCCGCCACTCGATGAAGGCACGCTGCTGTTCATGCCGTCCACCCTGCCGGGCATTTCCGTGGCGGAGGCACAGCGGCTGCTCCAAACACAGGACCGGATCATCAAGCAGTTCGCGGAGGTGGAGAGTGTGCTCGGCAAAGCCGGACGCGCCGAGACGTCGACCGACCCGGCGCCATTCGCCATGGCAGAAACCGTTATCGTGCTGAAGCCACACGACGAGTGGCGGGCGGTGCCGACGTGGTACTCCGACTGGGCCCCAACGTGGATGACCCCTGTTCTTCGGCGCGTCACGAGTGACCGCCTGTCCACCGATCAACTCGTGCAGCAGATGAACGACGCGCTGAAGCTGCCTGGGGTCAGCAATGCGTGGACGATGCCGATCAAAGCCCGCATCGATATGCTGACGACCGGGGTCAGGACGCCGGTGGGAATCAAGATCTACGGTGCTGATATTCACGAGATCGAGCGTCTCGGCACAGAGATCGAGCGGCTGCTGCCCTCGGTGCCGGGCACGCGCAGCGCCTTCGCCGAGCGCACATCCGGGGGGTTCTTCGTGGACCTGGAGTGGAAACGTGATGAGCTGGCGCGATACGGCCTCTCGATGGACGACGCCCAGTCGGTAGTCATGTCCGCCATCGGAGGCGACACCGTCACGACCACCGTCGAGGGGCGCGAGCGTTACGCTGTCAACGTGCGCTACTTCCGCGACTACCGGAGCAGCCTCGAGCAGCTCCGTCGCGTGATGGTGCCGGTCATGGACGGTCGGACGCAGATTCCGGTGGGCCAACTCGCCGACGTTCGGTTGACGAGCGGCCCCGCGATGTTGCGCAATGAAAACGGCATGCTGAACGGGTATGTCTATGTGGATGTGGCCGGCCGTGACATCGGGAGCTATGTCGCCGAGGCCAAACGACTCGTCGCCGCCCAGGTGACGCTGCCAGTCGGCTACTCGCTTTCGTGGAGCGGTCAATACGAGGCGATGGAACGGGTCCGGGCGCGGTTGCTGATCGTGGTGCCGATTACGCTGCTCCTCGTCCTGATGCTGCTCTATCTCAATACCCGCTCACTGGCCAAGACCGGCATCATCATGCTGGCCGTGCCCTTCTCGGCCGTCGGCGCTATCTGGTTGCTCTATCTCCTGGGCTACAACATGAGCATCGGGGTCTGGGTCGGTTTGATTGCGCTGATGGGCGTGGACGCGGAGACGGGTGTCTTCATGCTGCTCTACCTGGACATCGCCTATGAGGATGCGCGAAGAGCCGGACAACTGAAGTCGGCGAGCGACCTCCGCACCGCGATCCTGCACGGCGCGGTCAAGCGGATCCGTCCAAAGTTCATGACGGTGGCCGTGATGTTCATGGGCCTCGTGCCCATCATGTGGTCCGTTGGCGCTGGCGCCGACGTGATGAAGCGCATCGCCGCCCCGATGATCGGCGGCATCTTCACGTCGTTCATCCTGGAACTGGTGGTGTATCCGGCGATTTACGAGATTTGGCGGTGGCATTTCGGCCTGAAACGCGAATTGGCGCTTGCGCCGGCTTCCCCAGCCATTTGAGGCGTGTCACGACCCGGACTCCCCGTGCATCTATCCCAGGTGTGAGACCACGAACAGGAGTTCATATGAGACGTTTCTTCGCAGCGTTCGGCGTTCTGGCGGCTTTGACGGCCGCGGCGTGCGCGGGGACCTCGTCGCCGACGAGTCCGGGCACGTCGGCCACCATGAACGGGAGCTGGCTCGGTACCACGGCCGACTCTACGGGCTCGATGATGGGCGCGGGCATGTCCGCCGCCATGATGGGAAATACCACCTGGAGCATCACTCAGGCCGGAACCACGTTCTCCGGCACGATGCAGTTTCCGGGGTATCAGGGCGGCACCATGATGGTGTCCGGCACCATGAACGGGCGCACCGGAACCTTCACCATGACGATGCCGGCGGGGTCAATGATGACCAGTGGCTGCGCGGCTACGGCGTCCGGCACGTTCGATATGGACGACTTGATGACGCAGTTCCGCGGGAGCTATACCGGTGCGAACAGTTGCACCGGTCCGTTCGGTCAGGGACAAGTATTGATGTCGCACCGGTAGGCTCGGATTCGGCCCAGACGCCTCCAGCCGCATGCGAGCGTCTCTATCTCGTCTGACTGCGCGACAGCAACCACTCTTCAACCTCGTCTTCTCTCCATGCAACCGCGTTCGCAGAGATCTGCCGGTGGGGCGGAAAGTCGCCCCTTCGCTCAAGCCGCCAGATGGTGGAGCGCGACAGGCCGGTGCGATCGCGCACAGTCTTCAGTCGAATGAATCGAAGCGGGATTCGCTGCAGACGCGCCTCCCGATCGGACGGGCCGTGCTCTGATACCCGACCAACCGTCGCCCGGACCGGGGCGTCGTTCGACTTCACAGGGCACCTCCTGAAGCACCGTGACGAGATTCGACCGCTTCGACGTCATTCCGGTCATTGTCCGGAACATAGCGCAACACGCGCAGTAGTTCTTCGGCAGTTCGTCACCCCGCTGTTCGTGTCATGTGCACCACAACCTGAATGGCTTCTCCGATCTGGTTTCTCACCGCTCGATGCGGGATATCAACGCCGGCCTGCAGCACGCACGACGTCAGCCGCGACAGCGCCTGAGACGCGGCGCTCGCATGAATGGTCGACAGTGTGCCGGCGTGCCCGGTATTCAGCGCCTGCAGCAGGTCGTACGCTTCCCCACCTCGAACCTCGCCGATCTTCTCGGCGAGGCGACATAGAGCCCTCGGTAGAGCGCGGGCTGATACGCCGCGATGAGCAGGAGGACCGGATCCTCCGCGCGCCACGGCACCTGCGTCTTGACGGCGAGGCAGACCACTCGAGCAGGCGCCTCACGTGCGCTCCTTGGCCGTGGTCCGCCGCTGTGCGACGTCGTGCGTCATTCCGCGAGCTCTCGTCTACCGGTCCCGTGTTGACCGCCGGCTGAGGCGCCGGGGCCTGCCGTGCCTGTTGCCAGGCGATGAACTCCTTGTCATGCCGGAAGACGCGCCGCAGCGCGGAGGTCACGATGTATTCCTTGGTGCTCTGGAGAAACTCCGCGTAGACGCGGAGTTGGGAATGAAGATCCCGGTCAAGGCGCAAGGCGAGCGTGTCCTTGTTGGGCGCGGCTGGTGGTGAGTGGATCAGCGGCATGTACGTCCTCCTGTCACATGGCGCCGACGTCCATGCGCCAGCACGCACGTCGACACGTCACATCGGTGAGCGGTGGGTGATCCGAGGGCCGAGACAGGAGCGACCCCACCGGGTGCGTGCACTCGTGTGGGCCGAGGTTTCGCCTCGGACCCGGGTCGCTCCTGTCTCGGCCCCCTTCTTCGTCCCGGCGCCGTACGCGCCGGGTCTTCGTCGAACCGATTGGCCCGACGCGGGTTACGCGCGTGCCCGACCGACAGGTCCCCCGAAAGGTCGGGCGACACCTCCCCACCGTGGATGTGCCGGGCCAGCACCGGGCGGGTGACCCTCATCGACGCCTGCCGATCGAACTCATCGCTGCGTAGGCATGCGTGAGGACACAGGTCTCGAACGCGTCGTCACGCAGGCGGACCACAGACGGCGCGGCCGCGATCGCCTGACGGACCGCGCCTCGCCGCGGGCCTCCCACTGGCCATACAGGACATCCCACGCGTGCCCGCGAAAGCGCAGACGAAGGCCGCGGAAGCGGTGCGGCGAGTGGGCTCCTGGTAATTCCTGTCTGACATCGGGCCCTCCTGTCAGCGTGCCACCAACAGGGGCAAAGAGCGTGACAACGCTGCGCCGGGCCAATGCCACACGCCCTGCCCCGACGTCGGTCGCCAAGCGTGCGCGGCGTCGACCGGGCGACCCGCGCGAGAATGCTGAGTAAATCAGCGAAGTCTGGCGGAGCGCGCGATCATGACGTCTGGCAGCGTGCCCGTTCTCGACGCGCGATGGGCGGGGTGGCGATGAGCGTGACAGGGTCAGAATTGACCCTCAGGGTCTGACCCTCGGGGGTCAGACTTGACCCTCTCCGTCGCAAGGCGCTGCGGCGCTGCGTGGGGCAAGCGTAGTGCGCACACACAGGGGTCGCTTCAACGTCGACAGCGAGATACCGAGTTCCGCCGCGGCTTGAGGGCAGTGGCCGCCGTGCCGTTCGACGACGGCCGCAACGTACGCGAGTCCCTGGTCAGCGAGCGGACGCACCGTTGCGCGCGGCACAACGCGCTCGGCCAACGCCCAGACCCGCGCCATCGGGCTGTGATGCGGGCGGGGCGCACCGGCGTCAGGGGCCGGCACGAGGTCCGGCAGGACGGGCTCCTGGGACGATGCCGCGTCGCGGCGCTAGGGGTCGCGGGACACGGCGTGGGGTCGCCCGACGGATGCACGTGCGCGAGCACCAGCGCCGCGGCATTCGCCAGCATCGCCGCCTTGAACACCTCGCGTGGGTGGACGAGGGTGCTGTCCAGC
>JAYTXA010000022.1:0-77181 GCA_043743165.1 Acidobacteriota bacterium | reverse complement strand
CATTCATCCGGAGTGATCGGATCGCCGAAACCGGCGGGCGCAGGGTTGTCGATCCCGAGGAGTGTCATCTCAACTTGCGAGGAGCCGGCTACCTTGTGGAGCACATTGCCAAGCCATCCCATCATTCACCTCGCGTATGTCAGAGCGGCGTCAGGCCGAGCGCGCGCAGCGCGTTGTCGGCCCAGATCCAGTCCGTCAGTTCGGGAAATTCGCCAATGCCGGTGCGCTCGAACGCAAAGCCGAGCACGCGGTCGCTGGCGTCGATCAGCGCCGAGCCGGAGTCGCCGCGGTTGGTGTCGGCGGGCGTCTGCACCTTCAACTGCAGCGTCGGCCGCTGGCGCAGAATGCCCGCGTCGTGAGACTTGACCCTGGTATCCACTCTGGCAAGGGTTCCGGCCCCCTCGAATGCCACCGGCTCGGCCTCGGAGGGTGCCTGCTTGCCCCGAACGCCGCCCTGGCCCCACAAGGCCGGGAACGTGTACGACGGCGGAAGTTCGATGAACACGATGTCCTGTACCGGATCCGCCAGCTTCACCTGAGCGGCGATCCCGCCAACCGTCACCTGTGTACCGATGGGGCCGGTGCCGTGGAAGCAGGCCGTGATCCCCAGCGCACCGCCCGCGTCGCGACAGAAGACGCCGGCCGTCGAGAGTTCGATACCGCGCATGGTCGGGATGTGGGGAACAGGCGCGGACAGGGGCACCATCCGTGGGCGTCGCGTCAGGACGATCTCGGGCTGTGAGATCCACAGCAGATCGACGGCTCCCTTCGCGCCAACCTCGTCGAGCAAGGCGATGAGATGATCGTCGAACCGTTTCTGGAGAAACGGACGGATGTGCGTAAACGCCGCGACAAGTCCATCCGGGTCGATCTCGACCTCGTCCGTGAGGCGCCGACTCTGAGCGACGTCCGCGATCGCGGGATCGAGGATCAGCAGCGCTGGAGGCTCGGTAGCGGCGCCGGGGACGGCAAGGAAGCGACGGAAGCCGTTCCCCGTGCTCGAACCCCACTTGCGTTCGAGATAGTCAAACAGGAGCTCCAGGCTCAGCGACGAGATCGTGTCGAGCGTCTTCGACTCGTTACCAATCAGGTTTGCGAGGCGGCTGCCGGTGGTGGTGCCGAACAGCCGACCGTAGGCATCCAGTTGCAGGCCGGGCGTAGGGGATCGGCCGCGGATGCCGGACAGACGATGGCTGAGGCGGGAGGGGGTGCGCGTATTCGGCGTGTCGAGCACGCCGCGGACGAGCGCCGACACATCGAGTCCGGGTCTTCCTTCTACCATCGGGCCTCCAGGCTGACCATCAGGAGCACCATGTCACACGTCCTGGCACACTCGACGTCTCAAACGCCGGCGATGCATAAAACGAACATCGCGTGGAACGGCGCGCCTACCACGGCGTCGGCTTGTAGTCCTTCAGGAACTGCCCCCACACATGGGTGCCGGTGTTGACGCCGGTGATGATCGGCGCCACGATGCGGGCGCCACCATCGACGACGTCGAGCGGCGGATGAAAGTGCTGCTCGGCGGTCTTGCGCATCGCAATCTCGACCGGGTCCTCGTCGGTCACCCAACCCGTGTCCACACTGTTCATGTGAATGCCGTCGTTGAAGTAGTCCGTCGCCGCCGTGCGCGTCATCATGTTCAGCGCCGCCTTGGCCATGTTGGTATGCGGATGGCGCGTCGTCTTTGCCACACGGTAGAACTGCCCTTCAACCGCCGAGACGTTGACGATGTGCTTGTCGCGCTCCAACGTCCGCAGCATCAACGGTTTCAGCCGCGCGTTGAAGAGGAATGGGGCGATGGCGTTCACCAGCTGTACCTCCAGCATCTCCACCGTCGGCACATCGGCCAGCAGCATGCGCCACGAATTCCTGTCGCGAAGGTCGACCTGCTGCAGATCCTCGTCCAGCTGACCGACCGGAAACGCGCTCGCCCGGTCGGCGAATTCTTCCTCGAGCAAGCGCGCTTGCGACAACTGTGCGGCGCTCGATCCGTTCGCCGCCAGCGCGGGCTGTCCGGACGGCGATTCACCGAGCAGGCGGCGGACATGCGCCGGCAACTCACGCGCGGCCGACAACTCGTCGGCCATCATGTGCGCATAGAACTCTGGCGGCCGACGCACCGTCTGGCAGGCGTTATTGATGATGAAGTCGAGTCGGCCATGGCTGGCGACCATGTGCCGACAGAAGGTTTCAACGTTCGAGACGTGTCGCAGATCGAGACCGACAATTTCGAGCCGCTCGCTCCAGTCGCCGAAATCCGGTTCCTGGGCGTAGCGCAACGCGGCATTGCGCGGAAACCTGGTGGTGACGATCAGGCGCGCCCCCGAGCGCAACAGCTTCAGACCGGCCTGATACCCGATCTTGACGCGGCCGCCGGTCAGCAGCGCGACGCGCCCACGCAGGTCGGCGAGCTCGGTCCGTGCGGCAAAGTTCGTCGTGGCGCACGCGGGACACAGCTGGTCGTAGAACTCGTGGACCTCCGAGAAGGGCTGCTTGCAGACGTAGCACACCTGGTCGACCGCGGGCGCCGCGCCGGCCGCGACGCGAGCCTGCTCGGGCCGCGGTGGCAGCGCGTACGGCGTAGTGACGACAGGCCGGCGCCGCCGGGCGCGAATGCCGGTTTCGTCAAGCACCGCTTGGTTGTGGCGCACGCGTTCCGCTCGCGCGGCTTTGCGCCGTACTCGGTTCGCGGCTGGGTCCGTCGTCGACAGCGCGGCGATCACCCGGTGCAGGCGCTGTCGCTCGTGAATAGGGAGAGCGTCGAGGCGGGACCAGTCGCTGGCCATCCGCTCGAGCCAACCGATTGCGGCGTCCGCCGCGGTGAGCACGTTGTTCGTAGACACTCCCTCCAGCGTAGCCCGAACCGGTCCCACCACTCAGCCGAACTGCGGCATCACCTTCGCCGCAAACGTCCGCAGCGACGCCATGATGATGTCGTGGGGGACGGTGCCCAGGTCCATCACCATGATGAGCTCGTCGACCCCGGCGGCCTGGAAACGGCTGACCGTTTCGATCGCTGCGGTAGGATCACCGATGACGGTGGTCAGCATCGAGCCCGGTCCGTTGCGCTCGGCCATCGCTTTCGCCAATTGCGCTGACGACAGCGGCTCTCGGGAGACGTCGATCGGCGGAATGACCCGCTCCCGCGAAAAGAAGTAGGTGGCCAGCGACTCCTGAAAGTAGCGCGCACCGCGGAAGCCGTATTCGCAGGCCTGCTTGTCGTCTTCGAGCACGAGGGCCGAGGGCGTGCAGCAGAAGCGGTTGTTCACGACGCCTGCAGCCGTTCTGGCCTTGCCGATGGCGGCGCGGTAGGACGCGATCTTCGCCGTCAGGTAGTCGTCGTTGCCGGCGGTGAAGTTCAGCGACCCGAGGCCAAGCGTGCCTGCGAGTTCGACGGTCTCGGGCCTGGAGCAGGCAGCGAACATCGGCGGGTGCGGCCGCTGGACCGGCTTGGGAACAATCTCGGTCGGCGGCACGTGGTAGTAGGTGCCGTTCCACTCGAACAGCTCGTCCCGCCACATCCTCGGAATCATCGTCAGCGCCTCGCGCCACTGGCCGTCGAGTTCGGCACGGTCGATTTCGAAAGCGCCCTGCTCGACGAGCGTGGAACTCTTGCCCGAGCCCCAATCGACCCGGCCCTCCGAGAGGATGTCGAGCACCGCAATCCGTTCCGCAACCCGGATCGGGTGGTTGTAGCGGCCCGGCGTGAGCGTCACGCCGTGCCCCAGGCGGACCCGCTTGGTGAGGGCGGCAATGTGCCCGAGCAGAATCTCCGGCGACGAACAGTGCGAGTAGGCGCTGAGGCCGTGATGCTCCACGGCCCACACCGCGTGATAACCCAGTTCGTCGGCGAGCACCGCCTGCTTCACCGCATCCCGGAACGCACGCTGCTCCGCGGCAGGCGTGGGATCGGCGACTTGAATTTCGATGAGCAGCGAGAACTTCACTGGCCCGCTCCACGCTCGGTCGCGTCATCGACTGCGGCCTGATAGACGCCGCGGTATTGGGACGGCAGGAGGCCGGCGAGCGCCACCATGATGTCGTCGGTGTAGCGGCGAAGGTCGGCGGGCGACGCGGCACCGCCTGGAAACTGCATGGGCGCTCCGACGCGCACGTGGATGGGGATGCGCTGCACCTGCGTCAAGCGCGCGCGCCACCGTTCCTGCCCCCAGGCCACGAGCGGCACGACCGGCGCGTTCGCGTGCGTCGCGAGGTAGGCAACACCTGTTCGCCCACGCAGCAGCCCTCCGGTCCTGCTGCGGGTGCCCTCTGGCGCCAGCGCCAGCAGGCCGCCGGCGCGCAGCACCGCCACGGCCTGCCGCAGTGATTCCTGCTCGGGCTGATCACGCGTCACGTAGATGGCCTGCCCCATGTCGGAGACAAACCAGTCGAGGATCCGGAACTGCTTCAATCGGTCCACAGCCAGGATGACCGCGCGGCGCGGCAGCAGCGTCAGCACGAGCGGCACGTCCGCCATGCTCAGGTGATTCACCGCCAGCACGCAGGGCCCCTGCGCGGGAATGTGCTCAGCGCCCTGCACATCAATCCGGGCGAGACCTGCGAAGCCGGCCGTTGTCGCGGCCTTGATGAGGCGCTGCGTTGGCGACCACCGTGAATAGTCGAGAGCCCCGTAGTCCACCGGCGCAGGCGGCAGAACCTCGGCGACAGGCAGCGGCGCCGGCACCAGGTCGACAGGCGGTTCAGGCAACGCCTCCGCGATCGCGCGCCGAGGCGCCGCGACGACCTCCTTCGGCGGCGGCGTGTGGCTGACCGCCACGGCGGGCGCTGCCTCGAGATGCATCAGCGAGAGGATGTCCGCCGCAAGGCGTCGAAGGCTCATGCCCCCGAGCAGCTTCGAACCTGCGATCTCGACGCCGCAGTCGCGTTCAAGGACCAGCGCGAGTTCGACAGCGATGAGCGAGTCGAGCCCAAGATCGGTGATCGGACGTTCCAGGTCGATGGCCGCTGGGGCGGCGCCAATCAGGCGCGCCGTCTGCACGCGAAGGTAGTCTTCGACCCGGACCACGCGGGCTGCCGGGCTGTCCGCGGCGAGTTCGGCGCGAAGCGACCCGCTCGTGGCCGGGCCGGCCGCGTGCGCCGCAACCGGTACCAGATGTCGGAGTTGCGGCGATGCGGCGGCGCGCGCCGCGACTTCTCCGAAGCGGACCCAGTCGATGCGCGCGGCCATCACCTTGGTCGCGTCGTGCCGCAGCATTTCCGACAGGACTTCGAGCGTCTGCTCAGGGGTGAAACTGAGGTAGCCCTGGTTATTCAGATAGCCCTCGATCTCCTGATGCCGCGCAACGTACCCTTCGCCAGCGATCACGCCCCAATTGATCGTCGTCGCCGCAAATCCGAGCCGTCGCCTGTACGTCGCAAAAGTGTCGAGATACGCATTGGCCGCCGCGTAGTTGGCCTGGAACGGATTGCCGAGCAGCGACGTGATTGAGGAGAACGAGACGAAGAAGTCGAGCGGTTCGGCCAGCGTCTCGGTGTGCAGGTGCCAGGCCCCACGCGCTTTCGGCGCCATCACGCGGTCGAGGCTCGCGCCGTCCATCGTGTCGAGCGGCCGGTCATCGAGCACCATCGCCGCGTGGAACACACCGCCAAGGCGCGGGAGCGAGCTCCGGATCATCGCGACGACCTGTCGCACGTCTTCCGCCTTCGACACGTCGGCCGTCGCCACCTCGACGCGCGCACCGAGTGCGCGCAGTTCCTCCATGGTGATCTCGGCCTCCATGGACGGGACGGAGCGTCCCATCAGCACCAGCGTGCGTGCGCCTAGCCCAACGAGCCAGCGCGCGACCAGCAGCCCCACGCCGCCGCGACCGCCCGTGATCAAGTAGGTCGCGTCGGGGCGAATCGGTGGATGCGCCGGGAGCGGCGCGCGGACCAGCACATCGCGATGCGTGCTCACCACGACCTTGCCGATGTGCTTCGCCTGCCCCATGAAGCGCATCGCCTCGGCGAGCTGCGTCATGTCGAAGTGCGTGCGCACGGGTGCCTGCAACTCGCCCGCGGCGAACAGGTCCGACACTTCCCGAAGCATCTGCCCGACAAGCTCCGCGCGCTCCAGGCACATGCGGTCCAGGTCCACCGCGAACAGCGAGAGGTTCTTCCTGAATGGACCCAGGTCCAGCCGATGATTCTGGTAGATGTCCGCCTTGCCCAGCTCCACGAATCGGCCGTAGGGCGCGAGCGCTGCGAAGCCGCGCGCAATCGCTTCGCCAGGCAGCGAATTGAGCACCACGTCTACGCCTCGGCCGCCCGTGCGCTCACGGATCTCCTCGGCGAAGTCTAAAGTGCGTGAGTCCATCACCGCCTCGACGCCGAGCGCCTCGACAAAGGCTCGCTTGACCGGACTCCCGGCGGTCGCGAAGATTCTGGCACCCACCCGCCTGGCGATCTGGATCGCCGCGAGGCCCACGCCTCCGGAGGCGGCATGGATCAGCACGCTCTCTCCCTTCGCGAGTCGAGCGAGCCGATCGAGCGCGTACCACACGGTGACGAACGCCACCGGCACCGTCGAGGCCTCTTCAGCCGACAGGTGAGATGGACGACGGACCACCAGGGAGGCGTTGGTGACGGCATGGGAGGCAAACGTGCCCTGCGCGATCCCGAGCACGGCGTCGCCGATCTTCAGGTGTTCGACACCCTCGCCGCAGCGCGTGACCGTGCCGGCCAGATCGATTCCCAGTCGTCGGCTACCAAAGCTGGTGTCCGATTCCAGCCCCTGCACAACGCCGGTGGCGACCACGACGTCGCGGAAGTTCAGGCTCGCCGCTTCGATGGCGACTTCGACTTCGCCCGGCCCGGGCGCTGTGCGCTCCACGCTCCTGAACACCAGGCTATCGAGCGAGCCGACCGTTGGGATCTCGGCGCGCCACGCTCCGTTCCCTGCGACCGGTACCGGCGGCGCCGCCTCGGCCATCTTCATGCGGGAGGTCGGACGAAGACGATGCACGAAGCGGAGGTCTGCCCGGAGCGCAATCTCCTCCTCGGCTGCGGACTGGCGGTCGGCTGTGATTTCGTCAGCAAGCGCAAGAATCTCTGCGTCGAGACAATCGGCGCTCAGGTCAACCAGGGAACACTGAAGGCTGGGCCACTCTTTCCGTAGCGTGCGGACGAAGCCCCAGACCGGCGCCTGGAGCAGCGCAGGAACGCCACTCGTGACACCTGTGGTTTCCGCACCGGCGGTCACCACGACGAGCCGCCGTTCGGCGAGCGGTGAGCCGTGCACGATACGCTGCAGCACTGACAGCAGGCTGGCGCAACCGACGCGGTCCGCCAGCTCGAACCCTGCGCCGGCATCCGGGGTTGGCGCGTCGAGGCTCGACACATGAATGATGCCTGCCACACTCTCGATTTGCGGGGGGATGTCGTCCGCGATGCCCGTCACGTCCGTATCCGCGAAGTAGACGCTGGTGTTGAAGCCTCGACGCTCGAGGATGTCTGCGAGTCGGCGTCCGACGTTGCGCTGTCGATCGGCGACGATCACCCAGCGTTGGGCGAGTGACGCAGCGGGTGCCGCAGGGGCGGTCGCAGCAACGGCAGCCGCGCTCGGCTGGCGACCGATGATGATCGACTGTGCGGGTTCACCCACAGCTTCGTCGGCCACCACAGCCACGGATTCGAGCCCGCATTCCTCGAGCAGGCGCTGCCACGCGCGACCTGGCATGAGCGGGTGGGCCGGACGCCGCTGCCGGTCCGTGAGAGCCCACCAGCCGTCCATGAGTCCGAAGACGGTGTCCAGCCAGTGCGGATGCCGCGTGATCTCGAGCAGCAGCATCGCTCCGCCCGGTGCGACGAGTTCGCGCAGGCGCTGCACCGCGGCTTCCACGTCCGGCGTCGCATGAAGGACATTGGCGCCAATGACCAGATCGAAGGAGCGCGGTTCGAGTCCCTGCGCGGCGGTGGGCCTGGTGACGTCGAACAGGCAGGTGCTGACGAACGGGTACGCCTCGAACTTGACCCGTGCCCGCTCGAGGAACAGTGGGGAGACATCGCTGAACACGTACGTCGCCCGCCGACCGTCGAGCTGCGGGACGACGAGCGACGTCGTGCCGCCAGTGCCCGCGCCGACCTCGAGCACCCGAAGCGGCCTGTCGGTCGACGCGCCGGTGGCGAGTTCGCGCACCAGGCTCGCGACCTGCGCGTTGTAGAACGCCGAGGCCGGCGACTCGCGGTAGAACTGCTCGAGAAACCTGAAGCCCTCATCGGTGAAGAGCACATCGCGACCATCCGCACGGCCGCTCAGCACATCGGCCAGTCGCGGACCAGCGCGCTCCAGGAGTTCGACGTCGAGACGGTGGCCAGGAAAGTTCTTCAGCAGTTCAGCGGCGAGCACCGCCACATCGGCCCGCGGCGATTGGCCTGTGGCTTCCCACGCCTCCCCCACCTGACGCGCACATCCGGCTGAGGCCACGTTCTGCAGCAACTGCCTGGCAAGTGCCCGCCGCCATTCGCCCGGTGAGCGCACCGCCAACACCTCGGGCGACACGTGGGCATCGGACCGAAGCGGATGACCGAGCTCGGCAAACGCCCGGACCGCATAGGCGGCGGCGAGTTCGTTCAGACGCCACTCGACGTGGTCGTAGTAGGCAGGCCAGCCCGCCGTTACCGACGCAGCGGTCGCCCCGCGACGCAGTTGGTCGAGCGCCGGGCCTGACGACGGCGGACCCAGGACGGAAGTCGCGATTGAACTGCCTGGTTCGCGATCCGCCTCCCGCCCTTCGAGCGACTGCGGCTCCCAGCGATAGTCGTAGAGCCACTGGTCTACGGATTCTTCGCCGCGGTGGTCGGCTACCGCGACGAGACGCGCCGTGAAACCGACGAACTCGACGCACACCTGGCCGTCCGCGCCGACGATGCGAAGGTCGCCGAGCACCGTCGACGCCGTGACCTCCCGCACCACGGCGGTGACCCAGAACGCTCCGCCTGGACGCGCGTGGAACCGGACCTCGCGAATACCCGTTGGCAGGAACAGATGCCCTCCGGCCGCGAGCGCCGCGTCAGAATCGGCTGCACCGACCAGCACTTGAAACGCCGCGTCGAGCAGCGCCGGGTGCACGCAGTACGGCGCCACATCGCCGACCTCCGGTGTCGAGATACTGGCGAGCGCTTGCCGGTTGGCGGCCCACAGCCGGTGAATGCCGCGGAACGCCGGACCGTACGCCAGTCCACGTCCAGACATCCGGTCGTAGAAGGTGTCGGTAGCCGTCTCGTCGGGACACTGTGCCCGCAGGTGGTCGAGGTCGACGTGCTGGTCTTCAGCGCGGCGGGTCGCGGCAACGACACCGCGCGCATGACACGCCCACGAGGTGCCCTCGCCGGGGCCGGACGCGAAGATTTCGAAGTGCCCATCCGCGTCGAGCACGAACTGCATCGGCGTGGCCGCCTCCACGCTCAGTCGAAGCGCCTTGAGAAACTCGACATCGCGCACCACCATCGACGTCGGTCCGTCGATGGCTGTCCGTGCCGCCAGCGCCATTTCGACGTAGGCCGCGCCGGGACAGACCACAGCCCCTTGCACGATGTGTTGGCGCAAGTATTCGGTGTCGTCCGTGCCGGCGGCGTTCTCCCAGGTCGGCCGTGCCGACCTGAGACGCGCGCCGAGCAGCGGATGGTCGCCCGCGGTTCGGACCGGGCTCGTCACGCGGTCGTCCTTCGTGGTCGGCTCGAACCAGTGGCGCTCACGCTGCCAGGGATAGTGCGGCAACGGTTCGAGCCTGGCGTCCTCCTGCCGCAGCGCCTGCCACGCGGGCATGCAACCGGCCGCGTACAGGGCGCCGAGCGAACGCAGCATCACTGCGCGTTCGTCCTCTTTGCGTCGAAGCGAAGGGACGGCCACGCCCCTGGTGCCGTGCTCCTTCAGGCAGTCCACGATCGCGGTCGTCAGCACGGGATGCGGGCTGACCTCGACGAAGTGGCACAGCCCTTCGTCGAGCATCGTCCTGATGCCGTCGCGGAACAGCACCGGCTGACGAATGGCCCGCCACCAGAACTCGACGTCGCACTCCGGGCCGTCGACCCACGTGCCGGTCGTGTCCGACAGCCAGGGAATGCGCGCGGCTTTCCCCTGAAGACCGGCCACGGCGGACAGAAACTCTTCCCGGATCGGATCCATCGCCGGACTGTGGTAGGCGATCGTGACCGGCAGGAAGCGGGCGAAGGTCTGCCGCTCGAGCAGCGCCGCGGCGACGATTTCGAGCGTGTCGCCATCTCCGGCCAGCGTTATGGCCGCTGGCCCGTTCACGGCGGCGAGCGAGATCCGAGCTTCCGCGCCGGCCAGCAGTGAAGCAACCTCGGCAAAGGGCGCCCCGACGGCCAGCATGCGGCCGGCGTTCGTGGGGCGGCCCTGCAAGCGGCTGCGGTGGAACGACAACCGCAGCGCATCCTCGAGGTCGTAGACGCCGGCCACGTACGCCGCCGCCATCGCGCCGCCGCTGTGCCCGATGACCGCGGCCGGCGTGATGCCGCGCGACATCCACACGTCTGCCAGCGCCACCTGGATCGCGAAGTTGGTGACCTGCGCCAGTTCCGGCTGGGCGACGCGCGACACCGACTCGTCGGCCGCCAACTCATCGAGGAGCGACCATCCGGCATAGGGCCGGAGTGCCGCGTCGCAACGCTCGAGCATCTGCCTGAAGACGGCCTCGGTCTGTCGCAACTGCCGTCCCATGCCCCACCACTGCGGGCCCATCCCGGAAAACACGAACGCGACACGGGGCGGACCAGCCGGCGCGGCGCGTCCAGCCGCGAGGCTCGGTCCACCCGCACCGACAGTGAAGTCGGTCAGGAGCCTGGCGAACTCGTCCCGGTGCGAGGCGACGACAGACAGTCGGAAATCGTGATGGGACCGACGCTCTGCGCTGGTGAAGCAGACGTCCTGCATGCGAGGTTGGCGCTGACCGGTGAGGTGCTGCGCGTACTCCGTCGCCAGTGCCGTGAGCGCCTCTGGACTTCGCGCGGAGAGAACGAGCAACCGTGCCGCATCGCCCTCGGAGATGTCGAGCAGCGGTGGACGCCGCGGCGGTTCCTGCAGCACGACGTGGGCGTTGGCGCCACCGAATCCGAAGGAGTTGACGCCCGCGAACGCTGGCCTCTCTGGCTGCGGCCACGGTTCCAGTTCCGTGACGACCCTCAGGCTGAGCGCCGGCAAATCGATTGCGTCGTTGGCCTGATGAAAATGCAGCGAGGGCGGAATCTGGCGGTGCTGCAGCGACAGTGCAACCTTGATCAGCCCGGGCATGCCGGAGGCCGCCTCGAGATGGCCGAGATTCGTCTTCACCGAGCCGATGGCGCACGTCTCCCCCGCGGCGCGGCCGGGGCTGAGCGCGGCGCTGATCGCCGTGGCTTCGATGGGATCGCCGACCCGCGTGCCCGGCCCATGCGCTTCCACGTACTGCACGTCGCGCGGCTGGAGCCCCGCCTTGCGGAGCGCCTCTTCGATCATCGCCTGCTGTGCACGGGGGCTGGGCACGGTCATGCCTGTCGTTCGACCGTCCTGGTTGATGGCTGTCGCGCGAATGACGGCGTAGATCGGGTCGCCGTCGGCGAGCGCCGCCGCGAGCGGCTTGAGCAGGACCACGCCTGCGCCTTCGCCGCGAACGTAGCCGTTGGCGTCGATGTCGAACGCCCGGCACTCGCCGTCCGGCGACAGCATCGAGGCCTTGCAGAAACCGATCGTCAACTCGGGCGTCAGCAGGATCTGGACACCGCCCGCCAGCGCCACGTCGCACTCACCGGCGCGCAGGCTCTGACAGGAGAGGTGCACGGCGGTCAGCGAGGACGAGCAGGCCGTGTCGACCGCGACGCTGGGCCCGCGAAGGTCGTAGAGATACGAGATGCGGTTGGCGGCAATACTGGTGGCCGTGCCGCTGTTGGTGTGCATGTCGATGTCGCCGCGGCGGGACGGATACATCTGCAGATCACCGTAGTCGTGCGTCGAAATCCCGATGAACACGCCGGTGCGCGTGCCGGCCAGCGCCGATGGCGGCACGCCAGCGTCTTCGCACGCCTCCCACACCAGTTCGAGCAGCAGCCGATGTTGCGGATCGATGTGGGCCGCCTCCCGCGGCGAAATCCCGAAGAACTGCGCGTCGAACAGGTCGACCCGGTCGAGGAAGCCGCCCCAGCGCGTATACGCGCGCCCGGGCTTCTTCGGGTCCGCATCGAAGCACTCGGCAAAACCCGGACGGCTGGCCGGCGCTTCGATGACCGCGTTGACCCCGCCTTCCAGGAGGCGCCAGAAGGCGACCGGTCCGTCCGCACCGGGGAACCGGCACCCCACGCCGATGATGGCGATGCCGTCGCCTGGAGCGGCGTCGGGCGATGGCGCTGCAGGGTTCATGAGACTCCCGTCAAACCGTTCTGATGTTCGACGCCACGCTGGTATGCCTCCAGCCGGCGCGCCGTGTAGTCGTATCCGAGCGCGACAATGCGATCGATAGATGCGAAGTCCGTCATCGCAATGCCTTCAACCGGAACCTGCAGATACAGGTCGGCCGGACTTCCAGCAATTCGTGAGTCTCGCACGCTGCTGATCTCGGCCGTCCGCATCAGGACGTCGACGATGTTCGGCAGGCGTGGGCGACCCGTGGCGAGCCGGGAGAGGTGCGAGGTGCCGGACCACGGGGCCTGCGCCGGGAGTTCAGCGGCCACGCGCAGATCGACGGCAACGCTGACGTCGACGGCCGCGACGAAACCACCGACGCGCCGACGCATCTCGGCGACCGGGAGATTGTCGAGCAGGCCGCCGTCCACGAGGAGGTCGCCGCGGTACGGCACCGGCGGCAGCAATCCAGGGACCGAGCAGCTGACGCGTGCCCAGAACCACACCGGGCCGCGGTCGTGCACTTCGACCTGCGCCCGCGTCAGGTTGCACGACATGCAGAAATAGGGGGTCGGCAGATTCTCGATCGTGCGGTCACCGAACATGTCCATGAGCCGTCGGCTGGTGGCACGCCCGGAGTGCAGCGCGACGAACGGCAGCGTCAAATCGCTGCGCACGGAGCGTTCCAGATAGGCACGACGGGTCATCGCCAGCATGTCACGGTCGTCGCAGCCCATCGCATACTGCGCCGCCAGAATGGCGCCCATGCTGGTACCGCCAATCAGGTCGATGGGCACCCCGCCTTCGCGCAACGCGCGGATGACACCGATGTGCGCCAGCCCTCTCGCTCCGCCGCCACCGAGCACCAGCCCCCAGGCCCCGCCGGTCAGCCGCCGCACGAGCCGGTCGTGGTCCGGGGCGCTGTCACGCACGAGGTGATGGTGCGCGTGAGCCCCAGTCAGGTCGAGCCAGGCGGCGGTGCCCTGCGCTGGCGTACCGGGGTCGCGCAGCAGCGCGAGTTCGACACGTGTCCCGTCGGCTGATGCCTGCCCGATTTCGGACGGCCACTCGCGGACGTCCACCGGAGCCCCGGAGATTCCCACGACCACGATGGCGTCCGCCTGCATGAGGCTCCAGCGCGTCCAGTCCGACGATCCAATCGCGCAGGGACAGAGCACGTAGTCGTGCGCGCGTTCGGCGGCGGCGAGACCGTACGCGAGACGCTCCTGGTCGATTGCGCCACCCCGGGTTTCGTCGGGCCTGCCGTCCGGTGCCTCGGCTCCGGACGGCGAGAAGACCGCCACGCGATGGCCGGCGCGCTCGAACGCCAGTCCGAGACGCTCGCGAAAGCCGGCGAAGGTCGGCTCATCGCATGCGCGGAGCAGGGCGATGGTCGTCATCGGCCGCGGTCGGCGACGGGCTGACGTCGTTCGCCTGAGACGCGTGCTCAGGGTACTGGCGAGCTGCAGCGTCACCTCCGCGTTCTGATGCAGGACCCGTTCGAAGACCGCCGCGGAGATGCGGAGCAGGACGGAGTCGCGCCGCGCCCGCACGGTCAACGACCGCGGGTCTTTCGTCAGCACCCCCATCTCGCCCACCGAAGCGCCATCACCAAGAACGTCGGTGAGGCTGGTCGCGCCGGACTCGCGTTCGCGAAAGAGTTCCAGGCTGCCGCGCACGACGATGTAGAGACAGTCCGATTCGTCGCCCTCACGCATGACGATCGCGCCGCGGTTCACCGCGACGAACTGCGACTCGTCGGCAACGTGCGCGAGCCACGTTTCATCGAGCGCGCGAAACAGCGGCGTCGATGCCAACTGCAGGCGCTTGAGGTCCGTCATGGTTTCGGTGATGAGCCGCTCACGGACCGCCGGCACGGCGCGCAGCGCCTTCGACAGCACGGCCCACGGCAGCAGGAGCACCTCGGACGGCACCGCCGCCACGAGCGCCAGTGGTCCGTAGGCCGACACGCCACGATAGGCGTAGCCACGACCCGGCGTAAGGAGCACAGGCGTGGACGTTGGACCAGCTTCGCCAGTCAGCCGCAGGGCGCCGGACCTTACTACCGCAAGCCGGGCGGTCTCGTCGCCGTCCGCAAAGAGGCGTGCGCCGTCACCCGTCAGCGCGACGCAGGTGAGATGCGGTTCGAGCTCGCACCACACCGCCTCGTCGACGCCGTTGAAGAGCGGCAGGGCCTGAAGAAACTGGCACCACGCCGCCGCGCCGCCGACACCGTCCTCCCGCTGACGCATGGCGACTACGATAACAACAATTGACGGTGCCGCGCCGGCTCGGCCCGCGGGCCGTTCGCCTATAGGACTCGGAGCTCCGCTGTGGTAGGGTTCCCGCACGTGGGCAGGGCACACGGCGGCTCCGTCCCGACACCAGAAGAAAGGCGAACACGCCGCAATCTCGCCCCATCGGGACGATCGAGTGGCCCCAGGAGTCAAGACTGTGTCAGTCGTCTCACCTGCTCCGGCCCGCTGCCTGCTCGGCGCACTGCTCCTCGCCCTGTTCTCGAGCGCGCCTGTGGCAGCACAGACGGCCGACCAACCACCGCTGACGCTTGAACAGGCGACCACCATCGCCATCGACAACAACCGCCTGCTCAAGATCAAGGCGCTCGAGGTCGCCAAGGTTGATCGCGACGTGGCGGCACTGGAAACCAGGCGGCGTCCGCACGTCGACGTTCGCATGCTCGGCGGCACGCTCGCGGCACCGGCGACGTTCACGTTCAAGACCGGCGCCTTCGGCACCTACCCGAATGTCGGTCCCATTCCGTCCCGTGCGACGGACCTCACCAGCGGTCCGCGCGCCAGCGGCGTGCTCTTCGGTCAGATCAGCCAGCCATTGACGCAACTGCGGACGATTGGACTTGGTCTCCGCTCCCTCGCAGTCGGCCGCGAACTGGCGCAGGAGGAACTCCGCGCCCAGCAGCACGCTGTCGCCTACAACATCAAGCGCCTCTATTACGGCCTCTTCGAAGCGGAAGGGGGCCTGACCGCCAACGACGATGCCTTGACGTCGTATCGCGAGTTGGACCGGCTGGTGAGCGCCTGGGTCGCACAACAGGTCGCGCTTCCTGCTGAGGGTCTGGCCGTCAAGACCGCGCTTGCGAAACAGGAACAGACAGGGGTCGTCCTTCGCAACACGATTGCCACGCTCACCGAACAACTGAATCTGCAACTCGGACGCGACATCGACCTGCCAATCACGAGCGTTCCCCCCGCGCTGCTCACGACCTTCGACGGCGACGTCCGGCAGGCCCAGGCGACCGCGATCGACAGGCGCCCTGAAGTGCGAGCCGCGCGACTGCGGGCACAACAGGCGGACTACGAGATGCAGCGGACACGATCGGCCGCCCGCCCGGAGGTCAGCCTGGCGTTCAGCTATCTCGGCTTCTACAACTTCGACGTGCTGCCGACGAGCGGCGCCATCCTCGGTGTCGCGGCCGCGTGGGAGCCGTGGGATTGGGGCCGACGCCGCGAGGAGGCCGCCGCGAAGGATCGCACACGCGATCAGGCGCGACTGGCGATCAAGGAAGCAGAAGATTCGGTGCGGGTGGAGGTTAGCGAGAAATTCCGGACGGTTCAGGAAGCGGCCGCCAACCTGCGCGTGGTGGAACTCGAACAGCAGACGGCGCGCGAGACGCTGCGAGTGGCCGTCGAACGATACCGGCAGGACGCAGCCCTCCAGCGACAGACCCTCGAAGCACAGGCGGCGTCATCCGGCGCCGACCAGCAGTATCGGCACGCCCTGGCCACGCTCTGGACGGCACGCGCCGACTTCGAACGGGCGATTGGAGAGGGCCGATGAAGCTCGGGACGGTGTGGATCCTCGCGGCGACGGTGGCAACCGCCAGTTGTGCGAAGGAGCAGCCGTACGACAAGCCGCTAACGCCGGTCCGCGTTCGTGTGGTGCAACCCTACGCGAGCGGCCAGACCGTTCGGTACTCGGCCAGCGTCGAACCCCGCCTTCGGGTCGACCTGGCGTTCAAGGCTGGCGGCTACGTCGAACGCCTGGCGGCCGTGGCTGGCCGCACCATCCAGGATGGCGACCGCGTCACGCGCGGCATGGTGCTCGCGGAGATTCGTCCCGGGGATTACGACGAGAAGGTGAAGCAGGCTCGGGCGCAGGTCGCGGAGACCAACGCCGCACTCGTCCAGGCCAGCGCGGCCGTCGACCGCGCACGCCTGCTGTTCGAGTCACGCAGCCTGACGCGGCCGGAACTGGAACAGGCGCAGGCCGCCCACGACACGCTTCAGGCCAGGCTCGAGGGTGCCCGCGCCCTCGTCCAGGAAGCGGAGAACGCGCGTGGCGACACCTCGCTCCGAGCACCCATCGACGGCATCGTCCTGAAGCGTCTCGTCGAGGTCGGTTCGCTGGTCGCACCGGGCGCCGGCGGGTTCGTCCTCGCCGACACGTCGTCTGTCCGGGTGGTCTTCGGCGCGCCCGACACGATGCTGAAGATGCTGACGCTCGGCGCCGTCGAAGACGTATCGAGCGAGGCGGTGCCGGACCGCGCGTACAGCGGCCGGATCACGAAGATTGCGCCGGCGGCCGACCCGCGCAGCCGGGTCTTCGACGTCGAGCTCACCCTCCCGAATGACGACGGTGCGTTGAAGGTGGGGATGGTGGCCGTCATCCAGGTTGGGGACCAGGCGGCTGCCGCTCAGCGCGCTCTCGCTGTACCCCTCGCCGCGGTTCTCCGGGCGACGGGTCGCGACGGCTATGCCGTCTACGTCGTCGAGGAGAGCGCAGACAGCACTGCCGTCCATCTGCGCCCGGTTGTACTGGGACCGATCATCGGCAACGAGATTTCGGTGACCGAGGGTCTCCGTCAGGGCGAGCGCGTCGTGATCGGCGGCACCGCCATCGTGACCGACGGCGACCGGGTTAGCCTGATTCAATAACCGCATGACTCACGGACGTCACTCCTCGGAGTTCATCGGCAACACCAGGAACACCGCGCGGTTCTTCACCGAGAACCGTCAGATCGCGTGGGTGCTCCTGCTGGCGACCGTATGCTGGGGCATCTTCGGTTACATCCAGATGCCGAAGCGGAAGGACCCGAACTTCCCCTTGATCTATGCCGCTGCTGTCTGCGCATGGCCCGGGGCCAGCGCCGAACGCGTCGAACAACTGATCACGCGGAGGATCGACGAGAAGATGGCGGAGAGCCCCGGGGTTCGCACCATTGAATCGATCTCCCGCAGCAACGTGTCCATCGTGTTGATTGCGCTCGACGATCGGACCAGGACGGAGGACACGGGCAAGGCTTACGACGACATCGCCCTCCGGCTGAACACCATCCGTGACCTGCCGGCCGGTGCAGGCCCGATCGAGTTCGTCAGGGATTTCGGCGAGACGGCGGCGCTGATGCTGACTGTCACCAGCCCGAAGGTGGACGGCGTGGAGCTTGCGCTCCGAGCGCGCGCCGTCCGTGCAGGGATCGAGCAGGCGCGGGCGGGCGCCGCGAGCGGACCACGCGCAACGCTGGTCGTCCCCTTCCCAGCGTCCATCGGGACCCGCAGCTCTCAGCGGCAGCGCGACGTCATCGCCAGCTACATGCGGTCGCAGCACTTTGGCAGCGATCTTCGACCAGTCGACGGCGAGGGATTTGTCGGCATCGATCTCCAGACGACCGACGACGATCAGGCGCTCCTCACCTTTCTGCAGCATGCGCTGGAGGGACAGCTCGTGCCGTCCGACTTCCACCCCGACGTCTGGCAGCCGACTGTCATCCGGGATGTCGAGGACACCGAGGCCCGACTCGCTCTCGTCGCAGGCGACAAGTACAGCTACCGCCAGCTCGACGACTTCACCGAGCTCATCAAGCGGGTCGTCCAGACGGTGCCGCAGGTGTCGAAGATCGACCGCGTTGGGCTGCTTCCCGAACAGATATACCTGGATTACTCGCAGGAGCGGCTCGGGGACTCCGGCCTCCAACTCTCGAAGGTCATCGACGCCCTTGCCGGCAGAAACGTCACGTTCCCAGGGGGGCTGTTGGAGGCGCAGGGCAAGTCACTCTCCATCGACCCGTCGGGCGAGTTCAAGAGCGAAACGGAGATCGGCGAGGTTATCGTCGGCAGCTCGGAGACCAACCGCCCGGTGTACCTCCGGGACAGCGTCGAGGTTGTCCGGGGGTATCAGCAGCCTCGGTATCTGAGCTTCCACGAATGGAAAGACAGCGCGCAGCAGTGGCACCGGAGCCGGGACATCACGCTCTCGATCCAGATGCGACGCGGCGAGCAGATCGGGGCCTTCGGCACAGCCGTCGACGCCGCGCTCGAGCGTGTCCGGCCGCAGTTGCCGGCCGACCTGATCCTGGCACGTCCGTCCGACCAGCCGCTCCAGGTACAGGAGAACATCGACCTGTTCATGAGCAGCCTCTACGAAGCGATCGTCCTGGTGGTGCTCGTCGCGTTCGTCGGCTTCTGGGAATGGCGCTCGGCGCTGCTCATGGCCATCACCATTCCGCTGACGCTGGCGATGACATTCGGGATGATGGACGTGCTCGGGATCGACGTGCAGCAGGTGTCGATCGCCTCGCTCATCATCGCCCTGGGGTTGCTGGTGGACGACCCGGTCGTCGCCGGCGATGCCATCAAGCGTGAGTTAGGGGAGGGCCAGCCCCGCATCGTCGCGGCCTGGCTCGGGCCGACGAAGCTGGCAACGGCGATTCTGTTCGCGACCATCACCAACATCGTGGCCTACTTGCCGCTGCTGATGGTGAGCGGCACGACAGGAAGCTTTATCTACAGTCTGCCAATTGTGCTCGCGTGCGCACTGGTGGCCTCGCGCATCACCTCGATGACGTTCGTGCCGCTGCTCGGCTACTACCTGCTCCGACCGGCGGCCACGGCGGAACTGCCCATCGCCGAACGTCGCCGCCGCGGGTTCACGGGCGTGTACTATCGCGTCGCTGGCTGGGCGCTCGACCACCGCTGGGTGGCCCTGGCGAGCGCGGTGGTGGTGCTCGGCGCAGGTGCCTTTGCCGTCACCGGACTCAAGGTCCAGTTCTTTCCCAAGGACCTCTCCTATCTCTCGTACGTGGACGTGTGGTTGCCCGAAGACTCCACTGTCGCCGCCACCAATGCCGCGGCGGAGACGGCGGAGCGCATCATCCGCAACGTGGCAATGGCCTACGGACGTGAGCACGCCGGCGCGGAGGGACACCCCACGGACATCCTCGCGTCGCTGACGACCTTCGTCGGAGGAGGCGGACCCCGGTTCTGGTTCTCCGCCGCGCCTGAGTTACAGCAACCTAACTACGCGCAGATCATCATCAAAGTCAACGACAAGCACGACACCGAGCAACTCGTCGCGCCGCTGCAGCGCGCGCTGTCTGCCGGCGTCCCCGGCGCCCGCGTCGACGTGCGCCAGCTCGAGACAGGAAAACCGATCGGCATTCCCGTGGCGGTCCGGTTGTCGGGTGAAAGCATCCCTGAGCTTCGGCGACTGGCTGAGGAGGCCAAGGCCATCTTCCGTGCTGTGCCTTCAGCGGACCGCGTCCGGGACGATTGGGGCGCAGACAGCTTCAAGGTGAAACTGCAGGTCGACCCCGATCGTGCCAACTTCGCGGGCGTGTCGAACCAGGAGGTGGCGTTGGCCTCGGTCGCCGGCATCAACGGCATTCCGGTGACCACCCTGCGCGAGGGCAACCTGCAGATTCCGGTCGTGGCACGCCTGCGCGTGGAAGAACGGGCCCGCATCTCCGACGTCCAGAACCTCTACGTGTACTCCACGCAGAGCGCGCGGCGCGTGCCGCTTGGCCAGATTTCGACGGTCCAGTATGCGATGGAGACGGAGAAGCTGCGTCGCCGTAACCAGTTCCGCACGATTACCGTCGCGACATATCCGATCCCTGGCGTGCTGCCGTCCGAGGTGCTGAGCGCCGCGCGGCCACGCCTGGCGGCGTTTGCGAAGACGCTGCCTCCCGGCTACACCATGGACATCGGCGGGGAGGAAGAGGAGCAGCTCAAGGGTTTCGGCGAGCTCGCGGTGGTGATGGCTGTCTCGGTGTGCACCATCTTCCTGGCGCTCGCCTTCCAGTTCCGCAACGCGTTCAAGCCGCTCATCGTCTTCTCCGCGATTCCGTTCGGGGTCGTCGGCGGGCTTGTGAGCCTGGTGATCATGCAGGCGCCGTTCGGGTTTATGGCGTTCCTCGGCATTGCGAGCCTCGTGGGGGTGATCGTGAGCCATGTCATCGTGCTCTTCGATTTCATCGAGGAGATGCACGCGCAGGGCGCGCCGCTTCGTGATGCGCTGCTCGACGCCGGAATCGTACGACTCCGGCCGGTACTCATCACGGTCGGTGCAACCGTCTTCGGACTCGTCCCACTCGCCCTCCACGGCGGTCCGCTCTGGGAGGGGCTGTGCTACACCCAGATCGGCGGCCTGACGTGTGCCACCGTGATCACGCTGCTCCTTGTGCCGGTGCTCTACGCGATCTTCGTGCTCGACCTGAAGATCGTGACCTGGCACGAGGCGGCAATCGCCGACGCGTCCCGCGCGGACTGACGCAGGCGCGCTTCCGGGGGCGGTCGCGTCAGCGGGGCAAACGCGATACAGTGTCGAACAGAAGCTGAGTTGAGGCGTGAGCGCCTTCGATGGAGTCCCCCAGCACGTGGCAGAGCTCGAAGCGTTCACGGACATCCACGCCGATCCCCGGCAGACCTCCATCGAGTCCCGAGAGTACGGTCGCCGCTTTCGTCTGGTGCCCGGTGTCGCGATGCAGCTCGGTCGCGACGAGCGCAAGATGGACGTCGCGGTCCCTGAGGACGAACAGCTCTCGCGCTTCCAGGCCACGCTGACCTGGGATCCCGCTGTCGGAACACTGACGGTCCAGACGAGGCCAGCCTCCCCGCCAGCCTACCCGTTTCCCCCAGGGAATCAGACCCTCGTCCTCGACGACAGCCAGAAGAAGCTGGTGCCTGTGTCCAGCGGCACGTGCGTGGTTGTTCCGGGCATGTCGTTCTGGATCGGTCAGACCCGGTTCACGCTGCACACCGGCGTCGAGCCTGAGCCCGAGTCCGAATCGGAGGCGCTCGAAGGGCCTGCAGGCACCCACGGCAGCGAGGAACGGACCCGCGAAGAGCTCGAGGACATCCCGTTCGCCGACCCAGCGACCGCGCTGCATGCGATGGAGCAGTTGCCGGCCACGATTCGCGCCGCGTACAGCGAACAGGGCCTGTTCCGGCAGATGCTGAAGGTGGTCATGGACGCCATGCCACGCGCCGACGCCGCAGCCTTCGTCCGCGTGCCGCCTGACAACCCGACCGGCGAAACGCGGCTGACGCTTGTGGAATCGGCGCTCCGGCCGGCGGCGTACTCTGGCGCGAACGAGTTCAAGCCATCGAGACGACTCGCGCACCGGGCCATTATCGAGCGGCGGCGCAGCTGCCTGCACTTCTGGGCGCCTGAGGTCGCCGGCTCGGTTGATCCAGAACTGACGATGATCGGCAACCCGTCACTCGGACGGACGCCGTGGGCTGTCTGTACGCCGTTCCAGGACGGCTCGCGATACGCGCTCTACGTGGCGGGCCAGACCGTTGGACAGTGGAACCTGATCGGCGCGGCGGCTCCGGACAAGCTGGTCACCGACCTCACCGAATACCAGAAGCTGGCGGAACTGTTTGTCGGCCTCATCGAGACGACGCTCCACGTGAGCCGCCTGACGCAACAGAACAAGGTGATACGCCGGGCGTGGCCTCAGAGCCTCTGGCGCTTCCTCGACGATTCCGACGAACTCGAGCGAATGCTGGCGCCGAAGGAGCACGAAGTGACCACGCTTTTCTGCGACCTTCGCAACTACTCCGTCTTCACGTCGACGCACGCGTCGGATCTACTCGGCGCACAACGGGAAGTGAGCAACGCGTTGAGTGTCATGTCCGGCGCGATCACAGACCGCGACGGGGTCGTCGGCGGCTTTCGCGGCGATGCGGTGCTCGGGTTCTGGGGATGGCCGAAGGCGATCGACCGCCAGGTGGAAATGGCGGCGCGCGCGGCAATCGCGATCCAGGGCCGACTGAATTCATGGTCGCAGGGCGGAAAGTGCGGCGTCGGCCTGACCCACGGCGTCGCCGTTGCCGGGCGGCTCGGCGCGCACGACCTGGCCGTCGTCGACATCTATGGGCCGGTCGTCAACCTCACCTTTCGGCTCGAAGCCATGACCAAGGCGTTCGGCGTGCCGATCATCGTGTCCCAGGAAGTGGCGGATTGCATCGCGGCACTGGACCCGGAGCGCGGCGAAATGCAGACGCGCCCGCTCGGCAGGGTCCGCGCGAAGGGATTTCCGGAGCCGCTCTGGGCACACGAGTTGTGCTCGTCGCACACGCCGAGTGTGCAGGAGTGGAAGCGGGCGAACTGGGATGACGCCGTGAAGGCGTTCACCGATGGGCAGTGGGAATCGGCGTACGAGGCACTGGCCACTCAATTCTCGGAGGACCCTGCCGCCCGCTGCCTGATGCGCGTGATGGACGCAACCACGCGCACGCCGCCCGCAGACTGGGATGGTTCCTTTGTCCCGTCAGCGTTCGAGAGCTGAGCGCGCAGCTCGGATTCCCTCTTGACCGACCTCGCTGGTCGGATATAAGCTCGTCAACTAGATAGTGAGACTGAGTCTCAATATCCAAATTGAGTTTCAAAGGTCCCGCCGGGTGCGCTAACACCCGGCGGGGTGCCGACCGCTCTAGGTCCGAGACAGACCAGGTTTCATACGCGTGCGCGCATGACCGTTCGGCTCCGCAATTCTATCGGAGACCCCGTCATGTCACGCACTCGTGCAGGAGTGCATTGCATGAAAAGCAAGCCCGCCCGGGCCCGCGACCGCCGTCGCGCCTCCCGGCACGCCGCCGCTACCCCACCATCCGCATCGCCTTCCGCAGCCCCGTGGCTCACGCTCGGCACCCTGCTGGCCTCCGCTGCCCTGCATGGTGCGATGCCGTCGCCGGTGTTCGCGGCCGTCCCCTTCCCGGAGTTCGGCGTCTACACCACACAGTCGGCGCCCTCACCCCAGCAGCCGCCGACCTACGACTTCGCCATCTCGCCAGGTCCGCTCGCAGATGTCCTGGCCGATGTTACGCGCGTGACCGGCGCCCAGTTCTCTTTCAGCCTCGATGAACTCCGCACCATCCAGTCACCCGGGGTCAGCGGCACGCTCAGCCTCGAACAGGCCGTGTCGGAGGCCATCGACGCGGCAGGCATGGTGGCGCGGTTCACCGACGCGCAACACGTGATCATCGACCTCGAGGGACAATCGACCTCCGTGGAAGTCTTCGGTCGCTCGGTCCGCGTCGCCTCGCCGAAGTACGTAGTTCCGGTGCGCGAGATTCCGCAGACGGTTGCCGTGATCCCCCGCGCGGTGATGGAAGCTCAGGCGGCCTCCACCCTCAGCGAAGCGCTGCGTAACGTCCCGGGCATCACCATGCAAGCGGGCGAGGGCGGCGGTGCCTCCAACACAGCCGGCGACATGTTCAACCTGCGCGGCTTCAACGCAGCCAACAGTCTCTTCGTTGACGGCGTGCGCGACGACGGCCTCGTGTCACGCGACACCTTCAACCTGGAGCAGGTGGAAGTGTTCATGGGGCCGACGGGCACGGACGTCGGACGCGGCACTGCCGCGGGCTACGTCAACATGCAGACCAAGACGCCACGTGCGGCGGCCGAACAGTCGGTGCTGCTCTCGGTCGGCACTGCCGATCAGAAGCGTGCCACAGCCGACCTCAACGTCCCCCTCACGCCGGGCCGCCCTGGCCGCTGGCTGGGTAACTCGGCCATCCGGCTGAACATGCTGTGGCAGGACAGCGGCACGCCCGGCCGCGACCTCGTCACGCATGAAAGCCGGTCGGTCGCCCCTTCGATCGCACTTGGCCTGGACAGCTCCACACGTATCGTCGCGTCCGCGCAGGTCGTGCGGCAGGAGAACCTGCCCGACTACGGCGTGCCTGGCGCCGCATGGCTGGAGTCGCCGCTCGCACCCACTACGCAGGTGGCCACAGCGCCGGTCGATCAACGCAACTTCTATGGCAGCTCGGACGCCGACTACGACACCGCGTCGCAGAACACCGTGCTGGCGCGGGTCGAGCACGACCTGAGCACGTCGATCAGTCTCAGACACCAGCTCCGCTACAACGAGACGACACGCGAAGCGGTGATCTCTGCCGTCCAGAACGTCGCGGCGTTCTCGCCCGCGACACACCTCGTCACGCTGATGCGCCAAGGGAACCTGCGCGAGAACGGCATCCTCTCGAACCTGACCAGTGTCGTCTCGCGGTTCATGACGGGACGTCTCCGCCATGCGGTGACCGCGGGGGTCGACGTGACGAAGGAAGAACAGCGCGCGCCCGGCCTGACGGGGCTGGGCACCAAGGCGCCGGTCGATATCTTCGCGCCGGACGCCAATGCGCCAGTCGTCGGCTTCGCGCCCACCCGCTCCGGCACCTACAGCAACGGCAGGGTCAACACAGTCGCTGCGTACGGCTCCGACGCGGTGGACCTCGGCATCCGCTGGCAGCTGTCGGCTGCACTGCGCGCCGAACACTACAACGCCAACTTCGCCTCGCTGACCGCCGCGGGTGTGCAGACTGACGAATCGGCCGCGGACGTCCTGCTCAGCGGCAAGGTGGGAATACTTTTCCGCGTGACGGCAGAGTCGAACCTGTACGCATCGCTGGGCACCACCAACACCCCACCAGGCACGGCGAACTTCACTCTCAGTTCGCAGGCCAACAACCAGAACAATCCCAACGTCCGGCCGCAACAGTCGATGAACCTCGAAGCCGGAGGCAAGTGGGATGTCCATAACGGACGGCTCTCCATGTCGGCCGCGGCCTTCCGCACGGTGAACCGCAATGTGCTCTACACCGTCGACGCCGCCGCTATCCCGCCGGTCTTCAACCAGGACGACGAACAGGAGGTGCGCGGCGGGCAGGCCAGCGTGACAGGTCGCGTCACGAACAGCTGGAACCTTGTGCTCACCGCCGCATATCTGGACTCGGAGTCGCACTCGCAGAACCCGCTGAACCGAGGACGTCGCCTTCCGCTCACGCCGGTGTTCTCCGGCAGCCTGTGGACCACCTACCGGTTGCCGCGCGGCCTTACGGTTGGTGGCGGCCTTCGACACACCGGTCCCGTGTACGTGGACGCCGCAAACAGCATCCGCGTGCCCGGCTATCGCCTGGTCGACCTCGTCGCCGAATACCCCGTCAACCGGATGCTGTCGCTGCGCGTGAATGTGTCGAACGTCACGGACGCGGTCTACATCCGCAACGTCAACAACAACGGCGGCCGCTACAACCCGGGTTACTCGCGCGCCGCGCTCGTGACCACGTCACTGCGGTTCTAGGAGACGACGATGCTGCTCCACATTCCAGACGTGCTCACTGCTGATCAGGTGCGCCAGGGCCGTGCCGCGCTCGAGGCGGCGGACTGGGTTGACGGCCGCGTGACGGCAGGCGCGCAGTCGGCGCGGGTGAAGGACAACAGCCAGATCCCCGACGACCACCCCGTGGCGCACGAGGTCGGCGCCATGGTGCTGCAGGCACTGCAGCGAAGCGCGCTCTTCATGTCGGCCGCCCTCCCCCAGCGCGTGTTCCCGCCGATGTTCAATCGCTACAGCGGTGGCCAGACGTTCGGCAGTCACGTCGACAACGCCATCCGCCAGGTTCCAGGGAGCCCGCTCCGAATCCGCACCGATGTGTCGGCCACGCTGTTCCTCTGCGAGCCATCCGAATACGACGGCGGCGAACTGCTGGTCGAGGACACCTACGGCGTGCACGCCGTGAAGCTCCCGGCTGGGCACCTCGTCCTCTATCCGTCGACGAGCCTGCACCAAGTCACGCCAGTGACACGCGGCGCGAGGCTCGCGTCGTTCTTCTGGGTTCAGAGCCTGGTTCGCGACGACGGGGCACGCACGCTGCTGTTCGATCTCGACTCGGCCATCCAGCAACTGGGAGGTGAGACGCCCGGCCATCCGGTGTCGCTGCAACTGACCGGTGTCTATCACAACCTGCTTCGTCGCTGGGCGGAGGCCTGAGCATGTCGCTGCGTTCATTCCTGTTCTGGTGTCACCTCACGTGCGGCGTCTGCGCCGGCGCGGTCATCCTCGTGATGTCGGTGACCGGAGTGCTGCTCACCTACCAGCGGCAGATGCTGGCCTGGGCTGACGCCCGCGGACTCGACATCGTCGCGCCCGTCGGCGCCTCGCCGCTGCCGATCGAGAAGGTGCTGGCCCGCGTCCGCGCCGAACGACCCGGCCCGGCGCCGACGACCGTCACGGTCTCGTCGGACCCACGCCGCCCCATCGCCGTCAGCGTCGGCCAGCGAACGCTCCAGGTAAGTCCCTACACCGGTGCCGTGCTCAGTGAGGGCGCCGTAGGCATGCGCGCGTTCTTCCGCTCCGTCACGGACTGGCACCGATGGCTTGCGGCCAGCGGCGAGTCGCGCGCAACTGGACGCGCAGTCACCGGCGCCGCGAACCTGGCGTTCCTCTTCATCGTCGGGAGCGGGATGGTACTCTGGGTTCCGAGGGCTGTGTCGTGGATGCAGATTCGGCCCGTGCTGTTCTTCCGGAATGGCGCACGGGGCAGGGCCAGGGACTTCAACTGGCACAACGTCATCGGCATCTGGTCCGCACTGCCGCTGTTCGTCGTCGTGCTTGGCGGCGTGGTCATCTCGTATCCGTGGGCCAGCGATCTGGTCTACCGCGCGGCCGGCGAGACCCCGCCTCCCCGTGCACGGGCCGGCGGTGCTGGCGACGCAGGCAGGGCAGAAGCGTCGGACGGGCTGGCCGGACTTGACCGATCCGTCGAGGTGGCCACCAGTCAGGTGACCGGCTGGCGCACCGCGAGCGTCCGCCTTTCCGCAGACACAGGTCGTCCTGTTGCGGTCACCGTTGACACCGGAACGGGCGGACAACCGCAGCGGCGGCAAACGATCGACATCGATCGACAGAGCCAGACGATCACGCGCGTCGACGCGTACTCCAGTCAGACGCCCGGCCGGCGTGCGCGCTCCTGGCTTCGCTTCGCACACACCGGCGAGGTGTACGGTCTCGTCGGTCAGACGGTGGCTGGGCTGGTCTCACTCGGCGGTGCGGTGCTGGTGTGGACCGGCCTGTCGTTGTCGGTCAGGCGCTTCTACGCGTGGCGCTCACGCATCGGTCGCGTTCGGACAGCGCCTCAGCAGGCCGGCGGTTGACACGCGCCGATCCCCCGTCATAATCCGCCCTCAGGAGATCACCATGCGTTGCATCACCAGAATGTTCGTCAGCGCGGCTCTCGTTACGGTCGTGGGCACGGCTGTCGTGGCCCGAGTCGCTCACGCGCAGTCCGGACGACCGACCGTCAACGATCCGGTCGGTCCGCTTCCCGATCCCACACACATCCCGACGGTGCTGCCGAAGGACATCAAGTGGACCGGGCAGGAAGGTCGCCAGCAGATGGGATTGCTGTTCGGCGATCCCAACAAGCCGGGTCTCTACGGCGTGGTCTACAAGTGGTACCCGGGGAACTTCTCGCAGCCGCATTTCCACGATCAGGAGCGCTACGCGTACGTCATCTCGGGAACCTGGTGGGTATCCACCAGCAACGTCTACGACGAGAAGACTACGTATCCCGTGCGAGCCGGCACGGTCGCCATCGACGCGGCGAACACGGTGCATTGGGACGGGGCGCGCGTCGGCGAGACGGAGCCTGCCGTGCTCGTGCTTGTCGGGATGGGTCCGGTAAAGACGGTGCAGGTCGACGAGAACGGGAAGCCCAAGGCTCCGGCTGCCCCGCGCTGAGTCGGCGACGAGTCGGCGCTGAGTAAGGCGACGAGCCGTTCGGACGTGCCCCCGGAACATCGGTTGCACCGGCATCGTCCGGAGGCCGCGAGGTGAACACCAGAGTGCTCAGTACGTGGGCGGTGACCGGGTTCGAGGCCGCCGGCATCGCGGTGATTGTTGCCGGCGCTCTCGCGGCAACTGCCGTGTTCGTGGCGGCCACCGGCCGGCAGCCGTTCCGCGACGCCTACCGCACGTACCGCCAGCGGCTCGGGCAGGCCATCCTGCTCGGACTCGAGCTGCTGGTGGCCGCCGACATCATCAACACGGTGGGTGTCGATCCGACGCTGCGCACGGTGGCGGTCCTTGGCGGGATCGTGGCCATCCGCACCTTTCTGAGCTTCTCACTCGAAGTCGAGATCGACGGCGCCTGGCCCTGGCGCCGAGGCGGCAACGACAGCGACGGCGGGCCGGGCAGCTAATCTGACCTGAAGGAGGCCTCGGCTGCTCGGTGCCGCCAAATCGCGGCACCGCTACTTCGGGTGCGCCATCTCCGGCACCACACGCCCGAGAAAACCCTCCAGCGGCTGCTGATTCCCAAATGGCCGCTCGTCCATCAGGTTGATCTGACGCGTCTGCGACAGCACCGTTTCCACCGGCATCTTGCGCTCACGAATCAAATACGCGGCCCACATGTGACTGGCGCGCCAGGCCACCGTGCAGTGCAGGAGCACCTTGCCGTCCGCCGACGCCATCGCTGCGGCGAATGCATCCAGTTCCTTCGGCCCGTACGGATTCTCCGCCGACCCGCGCATCGGAATGTGCACGTAGCGCATGCCCAGTTCCTTGATCAGCGCCGCCTCATCGAAGCCGATCTGCGCCATCTCCTCCGGCATCCGCAGGTTCACCACCGTGGTGACGCCCTTCGCCTTCAACTCGCGAAGCGCTTTCTCGGTGGGCTGTCCGCCGATGAACATGTCATCGCCCACGGTCACGAACTTCGCCTGGAACATGCCGGTGATGTCCTGGCTCACCGGGTTCGGCACCGGCCCGGTCTTGTCCTTGCCGACGATGCTCTGGGCATGGGCGGTGGTGACGGTTACAGCAACGGTCAGCGCGCACACGGCGAGACCGCGAATGGCGGACGAACAGGTCATGATGCTCTCTCTCGAAAGGTGGTGGGGCCGCCCCACACGATACGTCGCGGACGATAGCCGATATTCGCACAGCCACGACCACACACAGCCGCGAAGCAGCCAGAGTAACCTGAGCAGCGTGACACTGGTCATCCTGTTCGCCTGGAGCTTCGCGGCAGCCACCATCCTGCCGCTCCCCTCCGAAGTGCCGCTGGCCGTGGTGGTGCGTCAGTCGGGAGGCTGGTACGTGCCGGTTGCCGTGGCGACGATCGGCAACGTCCTTGGCGCCTGCACCACCTATTGGCTCGCGCGGGTCGCCGCGGGCGCGGCGCCGTCTGGCTCGGCGCGAGTGCGACATCTGGCCACGCGGCTCGCATCCTACGGTCCGCCCGTTCTCCTGTTGTCGTGGGTCCCTCTCATCGGCGACGTGCTGGTGGCGCTGGCCGGTGCGGCGGGCGTCCCCTTCGGAACCTTCACGGCGTGGGTGAGTCTTGGCAAGCTTGGACGATACATCGCCGTCGCAGTTACCGTCGCATCCACGCCATAAGCCCATCCACGCACGCGCGTCTTTGGCCCGAGCCTTGCTCTCTTCGCGGCCGAGGAGAAGACTGCATGCGATACATTGGTGCTTGGTTGCTCGGCGTTCCCGTCAGCGTCATTGCCATCTGGTACGTCCTCGGGCACTCCGCGTGCGGTTGAAGCGTCGATCTTCGCGCGGCCACGATTTCAAGCGAGGTGTCCAATGAAGGTGCTGGGTATTCTGTTACTGGTCGTGGGAGTGGTTGCACTGGCCTACGGCGGGTTCTCGTGGACACGCGAGAAAACGCTGGTGGATGCCGGACCGATTCAGCTCCGCACCGACAAGCGTGAATCGCTGCCGATTCCGCCCATCGTCGGCATGGTGTGCCTCATAGCGGGCGGGGCATTGTTGTTCACGCGTCGTTAGCTGCGAACGGTCAGCAGGCTGCGTGCCGTATGCGCACGTACCCTAGCCCTGACGTTCGAGCAGCCAGGTCGACTCCCCCGCCCCTTTCACCACCCGAATGCAGCCGGGCAAGCGCTCGGTCAGTTCGGGACGATGACTGATCACGCCGATCAGTCGGCCGCCGTCCTCACGTAACGCTTCCATCGCATCGGTGACCTCGGCCAGCGACTCGGCATCGAGCGTACCGAACCCCTCATCGATGAAGAGGCTGTCCATCTGCAGCGCACCGGAGGTCTTGAGAACTTCTTCGCTGAGCTGCAATGCGAGACAGAGCGAAGCCATGAACGTCTCGCCGCCGCTGAGCGTTTCGGCACGGCGCCGTTCCCCCGCGTTGTCGTGATCTACGACGTAGAAGTCGCCGTCGTCCCACTCGAGTGTGTAGCGGTTCGACATCTGCCGCATCCGAACCGATGCGCCCGATACCAGTGAGTGGAACGCCTCTTCCAGGAGATATTCCTGGAAGGCGTCACCTTTCAGGTCCGACGCCATGGCCGCAGTAAGCGCCAGACGCGCCCGGGCCGCCACGGACGCCTGCTCGAGGGCGCCGCGCGCGTCCACGTCCCTTGCCAACCGAACGCAGTCGGCCTGCAGCGTCGAGGCGGTCAGGCCAGCCTGGTGCCAGGCGTTGACCGTGGTTGTGCAGTCGGCTTCGGCAATCGCCATCTCTTCGGCCGACACTTCGCGTCCCACGATGCGCGGTTCGATATCGACCAACCGCGTCATGACTGCGGCACACTCAGACTCGTGACGCCGCACCGCGGCGTCGAGCGCGGATTGTTGCGACGTGGTCCGCACGGCGGCTGTTGCCGCAGCGACGTCAGGGAAGGCCGACTCGTGCAACGCCGCGTCAAGTGCACCCTGTTCACGTGTCACTGCCGCGGCAGCCTGCGCCGCAGCGAGCGTTGCGGAGGTGCGTCGAGCCACGGCTCCGGCCGCTTCGGTGCGCGCCGCCGCCAGTGCCTCCTGTGCTGTTCGCCGCGCGGTCTCGAGCGCCGCGCTACGCTGTGCGAGCCTGGCACGCTCCGCCGCCGGATCGTCACTGGTTGAGACCGCCGCAATTCGCGCCACGACTTCGTCGAACTCGATTCGCCGGCTGGCGTCGTCCCGCTCCTGCCGGTCCAGATCAGCGGTGGCTGCACTGACGTCGGCGTCCGTCTTCACCCGCGCCATGGCAGCCGCACCATCAGTCACCTCTGCCAGCCTCAGCGCTTCTGCCGCGCGGTCGTACGACACCTTCGCCGCACGCAACGCGAGGCGGCGCTCCTCGACGCCTCCGCAGACATCGGCCTCCGGTGCCGCTGCGGCCGTACCGGCCAGCGCCTCGACGATGCGTGCCAGATGGACGCGTCGCGCGGTGGACTTCTGGTCGAGTGCGGCCGAAGCCGCCGCGAGGGCCTGACGCGCGCTGTCCACACTGGCAGCCGCAGCTGCCCGCCTTGCGCCGGCTGCCTGCAGTGCATGCTGCGCCGCGCCGACGTTGGCTCGCGCCTGATCGCGAGCCGCGCCGAGCGCCTCGAGTTCGGGCACCGATTGCTGCGGCGGCATCAGCACCACCGTCTGCAGGCACACAGGGCAGGCTTCGCCCGCGTGCAGATGCTCGCGTACGGCTGCGGCCTGACACCGTGCCTGTCCCTCCTCGAGCGCCGTCGTGGCGGTGCGCTCGGCGGCTATGGCTGCCGCGGTCGCGTCGGTCGCGAGAACCCACACCTTGTCCTGGGTGGCAGCCAGGCGCTGTGCCCGCTGAAGGTCGACCTCGAGCCGCTGCCTGGCGTCGGCTTGACACGCCAGGTCATCGTCCGCGGATCGCACCTGCACCACCGAGGTCCACAGGTCGTCGAGTCGGTGCTGCTCTGCGGCATCGTAGCCGGAGCCTGCGAGAACGACGCGCGCGCCCTCGAGTGCCGCGCCAGCCGCCTCCGACGCGGCGTGCGCCTGGTCCCCCCTGGATCGCGCCTCGGCGCTGTGGGTGCGTGCCGCAGGCAGGCTGCGCGCCAGGCCGTCCAACTCCCGCCGCAATACCGCTCGCCGTGCGAGGTCGCCTGTGATTTCGTCGAGGGCGCGGATCTGGCGCGCCAGATCGGCACAGGGCTCGGCATCCGCCGTCGCCGTCGCCGCGTGCTGCTCGGCCGCGTGCACGGCTTCGGTTCGCGCCGAGGCCGCTGCCTCGGCTGCGGTTCGTTCGCGGCTGGCCGCGGCGAGCTGCGCTCCGGCGGACGCGCACGCCTCGATGCGCGGGACAATGTGCGCCGCGCGCTGCGCCGCCGTCAGTTCGTCGCGTGTGCTCGACACCACCGCTGCCAACGAGTCGAGGTCGGTGCGCCGTGCCCGGAGCGTTCGAACTTCCAGCGTCAACTGATGGCGGACGCGCTGATCCTGCACCGCGGCCTCCTGCGTGGTCTTCCGCGCGGCCAGTTCGGCCAGCGTTCCCTCCGCGGCCGCCCGTTCGCTCTGTCGCTGCGCCAGCGCCGCGGCCGTGGCATGTTCGAAGGTGCTGAGCTGCCCCTCGAGGCCACGCGCCTCGCGCTCGTCTTCGCCTCGACGACGTTCGGCTTCGGCGCGCATACGCTCGAATACTTCGTGCCGGAGCAGATGCTGCAGGATGGCGCGCTGATCGTTCGGAGCCGCCTTGAGAAACTTTGCGAATTCGCCCTGGGGAAGGATGACCGTTTGCGTGAAGGCACTGAAGTCGAGCCCGAGCAGGCGCGCAATCGCCTCGTTGACCGGCTTGACCCCCTCCGCGAGGCTGCGTTCCCCCGTGGACGCCAGTTCCGCCAGCATCGCCACCGTGGTGAGGTTCTTCTTTCCGCGCTTTACGCGTCGCGTCACCCGATACACGGCGCCGCGCACGGCGAAGTCGAGCGTGACCGACATCGCGTCGCGACCATGCGAGATGAACTCGCCGACGCCCTGCTTGCCGATGCGCGGCACCTCGCCGTAAAGCGCGTACAGCATGGTGTCGAGGATGCTGGACTTGCCGGCACCGGTGGGACCGGCGATGGCGAACAGGGAAAGCCCGGTGAAGTCGAGCGCCGGCTGCCGCTCGCGATAACAGGTGAAGCCCTCGGCTTCAAGACGAACGGGCTTCATGTCAGTCGGTCTCCGCGAGCGCGTACAGCTCGTTGAAGAGTTGCATCGTCGCGTCTGCGGGTTCGCGCTGGTGCCGGCGCTGGTGGAACGCGCGAAACCGGTCGGCGGGTGCCACGGACGCCGCCACCGGCTCGGGGCGGCCCGCTTCCAGTTCGGGCAGCACGGCATCGACCACGACGACGTTGGGGAGCAGTTGACGCACGCGGCGGTTCAGCTCCGGCATGGGCGCCTCGAGCGCCACGCGTAGCCGCAGGTAGCCGAACGTGCTGAGGCGCGCGACCGACGCCTCCAGTTCCGGCAGGGTGCCGGACCAGTCGCCCAGTTCCACGCCACCTTCATAGGGCACGTGCTCGACGCGTGGCGGCTTGCCCGGTGCAACCTCGACCACCGCAAAGGTCTTCGCCTGGCCCACCTCGCCGAAGTCGAGTTGCATGGGCGAACCGGCGTATTCGGTATGCGGACCTGCCGCCATCACGCGCTGCGGCAGGTGAATGTGCCCGAGCGCCACATACTGCGCGGTGGACGGCATCGACTGCGGTGTGGCGGCCCAGTCGTCCCCCAGCGTGACCACGCGCTCCGAGCCCGTGGGCCTTGCGCCAGACACGTGCGAGTGCCCCACGGCCAGGTTCACCGCGTCGGCCCTGAACCCCTCGGCCAGGTGCGCGAAGATCCGCTGCATCGCGTCGGCGTACAGCTGACGGGCCGCCGTCTCATCACGCGCCAGCGTGAGCGCTTCCACCAACCGGCCGACCGGCGCGAACGGCACGGCCGCAATGCAGGCCCGTTCCCCGTTCTTCGCCTGGAGTTCGATAAGCCCGCCTTCCGTCCGTCGCTTCGGTAACCCGAGCGTGCGCACGCCAACGAACTCCGCCAGCAACCCCCACGCCTCGAGCCGAGCCGGATTGTCGTGGTTGCCGGCCACCACGACCGACGGCACCTGGGCGCGCCCAAGCCGCGTGAAGAACTCGGACACGGCGCGTTCGGCGTCGGCCGCCGGCGACGTGCTGTCGAACACGTCACCCGACATCAGCACCAGATCGATGCGCTCGCGCTCGATGAACGCGGCCAGGTTGTCGAGCACGGTGCGCAGTTCCGCGAGGCGGTTACGGCTCTTCCAGATTCGACCGGCGTGCCAGTCCGATGTATGGACGATGCGCATGCTAGAGCGACATCCGCGCAAACGGGTCGGCGCCGGTCTCTTCGCTGGCCACTTCGCTGGCGCGCGTCGCCCACGCCGGAAAGGGGAAGCGCAACAGGATGGCCATCGGGATCTCCGGCTGCGACACGATCATCGACCCCGGACGCAGCAGCGTCGCCCGCACGCGTCCGACCCTCGACAGGAAACCGTACTCGCTTCGCTCCGACTCGGCGGCGTCGAGCCGCCCCACCACCTTCAGTGCCGCGTTGCCGACGATGCGCCGCTCGACCTCGCTGGCCGTTTGCTGGGCGCCGAACAGCGAGACGCCGAGCGACCGGCCGCGCTCGGCAATGTCGAGCAGTAGACCGTGCAGCGGGCTCCACCCTTCACGCGGCGCGTACTTGTTCAGTTCGTCGAGCACCACGAACACCAGGGGCCGCGAGCCGCCCTGTTGTTCTTTCAGGTCCATCATCCGCTTCAGCAGCACACCCACCACGAACAACTGCGCCGTGGCATGGAGCGAATGGATGTCGACCACTGTTACCTGCTGCGCCGACCAGTCGATGGTGCGACCTCGTGCATCCGAGTGTCCGCTGACCAGGTGCCCCATGCGCTCGCCAGCCGAGTGCAGACGACGCCGGAACGCGTCCTGCGTGCCCTGCGCCACAGGGGCGCCGCGCATCATGGCTTCGAGCACCGGCCCGTCGAGCAGTTCCACCAGGTCGCTGAAGGACGTCAGCACCGTGCCGTCGATAACAACGTCCGCCGTGCCCTGGTCGCCGTCGCGGGCCGCCTTCTCGAGCGCCTGCTCGACGCGGGTGATCACCAGGTGAATCTGGGCGCGCGCATCCTCGCCGTCGACGAACGCAAAGCGTAGCAGACGCTCGCGGCAGAATTCCCGCATGGTCCACACGTACGGGCTGACGCCCTGCTGCCGGCTGCCGGTATCGGGCATCGGCGTGACACTGCCCTTTCGCGTCGGCGCGAAAAACGCCACGCTCTGGAACGGACCGGCCGGCAAGCCGAGCTTCGCGTACTCCGCGCGCGTCTCGGGCGTCACCTTGACGTTCGGCTTGTCGAGCCAGAGCAGGTCTTCGCCCTTGACGTTGAAGATAAGCGCCTTGGCATTCGCGGCATCGAGCCCGAGCGCGTTCGAGTGGAACAGCGAATAGAGGATGAAGCTGGCGTACGACGTCTTCGTGGCCACGCCCGACACGCCGCTGATGGACGCGTGCGCGCCGCGGGTGCCGTCGAGGAACTCGAGGTTCGCGTGCACCGGCTCGCCGGTACGCGTCAGCCCGATCGCCACGCTGCGCTCCATGCGGTCGAAGTAGAGCGCCTTCCGGAACTCCTCGTCGTGCACGACATACACCGCGTCGCCGGGGGTCGGCGGCACGAAGTACTCCGGCTCGACACGCGTGACCTGCACATGCGCGGCGTACGAGATGTCGGCCGGTAGCGTGCCGTCGGCCACGCGAAACGCGTCGGTGTCGAACTGGCTGCCCTCGAAGCGCTTGCGGACGATGTCGACCAGGCCATAGAAGGTCACCTGTTCGCCGTCGCCGATTGGCGTGTGCACGACGACCAGATCGTCGAGTTGCAGGCGTTCGCCATCGCGAACCCCGACCCAGAAATCGAGCGGCGTCGAGTCCTGCGACCCGAGGACCAGCCCGACCGGGGTTGTCGAATCAGACATGCGAGAGCTCCCGGGCCAGCAAGGTGGCCAGACGGCGATGAATCAGCCTCGTGTCGCCAAGGCCGCGCCGAAGATGCTGTTCGAGCGCACCAATGGGCACAAGGTTCTGCGGCGCGCGCGGGTCGCGGCTGCGCGACGGCACGAACCGGGGAATGATGCTGGCCGTGAGGTTAGCCAGCCGGATCGCCTCGTCCACACCGACCGCTTCGGACACTTCGAGCCGCACAAGCCCCGTGAGGTCCGACTCCACGCGGAGGCGGTTCGCAATCCGGATGAACCATGAGTACCGTGCAAAACGGCCGGCACTGCGGATGAGGAACACGGGCGTGCGCGTGCCGCAGGTGAGCGCTCGCAGCACGGGCAACTGCTCCGGCGCGAGATACAGCTTGAACAGGCGCTTCACGAAGCCCACCACACGCCCGGCGGTATTGCCACCGATGCTGAGCGGACCATCCGCCAGCACCAGCACCCCGGTATCATTGGCCAGCCGGCGCGCCAGCTGTTCTTCGACGACGCGCATTTCGCTGTGGATGCCACGCAAGGGGGCATCGGGGTCGTCGTCGGCAACGCTTCGCGGCTCGTAGACCAGGCCGGGCGACACCGCCACCGAAGCCGGCAGGATGTGGCCCGACCCGAGGATGAGCAGGCGCCCGCGGATTTCCTCGCCGAACGTGGCGCGTCCGTCGCGGCAGTGCACCACGCCGACGCCGTACGCCCCGAGCGCCCCGTGCAAGGTGCGGCCACCGGTCGAGACCACAAGCCGGGCTTCCATGCGGCGCACGCCGTCCACCACGGCCAGCTCCGGCAAAGGTCCGTGGAATTCCGGCGTGATTGGCGCCCAGGCGTCGGCCGGATGCTCGACCGTGACGTCGAGGTCGACGGCGTCCTCATCGGCCTGGAATTCGGTTGGGGTTTCGGAGCCGTACTCAACCGCCCACGGGTCGATCCGCACGTCGAAGCCGGCGAACGGGCCGCTCATCGGTAACGCCGTGGGACGGCCGAGCCAGAATCGGTGCGGGGCGGAAGGTGAGGGCGACACTCGAGCATCGGGATGCCAACAGTATCGCTCAGTGGTGTGACAGGACAGGTCTCGCGTATCCTGACGCGGACAGGTTCATTGATATGTCACGACGCACCACCGTCGACATCGAGGCGCCGCCGACCCCGACCGACGGCGATCTCGATCGCATCGTCGAGCAACTGCGGCAGTCGTGGACGTCACGACTCAGCATCCGGCGCACGTCGGAAGAGGACGCGCGTCTGCACCAGATCTACGTGTCGCTCGATGGCGAGCGACTCGCCGTGCTCAATGCCGGGCAGGAGATCTCGCGCGAGATTACGCCCGGACCGCATCGGCTGCGCGTGCACAACACCCTGTTCTGGAAGACCATCGACTTCAGCCTGGCCGTCGGCGAGCATGCGAGCTTCGTGACCATCAACCGCAAGGGGTTCGGCACCTGGTCGATGTTCGCGTACTTCATCGGGACGAACGTCGTCTACCTTACCGTCGACCGCGAAGCGTTCTACGGCGCCCGCCGCTAGCGCTGGGCCGCGGTGACGCGCAGCGGCGCCAGCACCTGACGTTCGATCAGCGCACACAATTGCCGCCGGAGCTCGCGGCGTTCGTCGCTCACCGTCGTCGCGGAGGTGGCCACCACAACCAGGTCCAGGTCTTGGAACACCATGATGAACTGGCCGCCGTACCCGCGGTGCCGGTACAGTTCGCCGATCGACACCATCTGCGCCAGCGCGAGCAGCATGTCGTTACCGCCGAAGAAGCTTCGTCGCCTTCGCGAGAATGGGCCGAGGCGGACGTGATGCTGGCGAATCCAGGACCTGCGCGAGCGCCGGAGCGGCGGCAACCGCGAGCGCGACGAGCTGCGCGGCTGGCCAGCGCCAGAATGTCCTCGTCACAACACGCGCCATTCTCACCCAGCGGCGGAATAGTGTCGCGTCCCGCACCACGTCAGTAATCCAGCCACTCTATCGGCGACACCAGCGGCTTCCCCGCGATGCGCTCGATGGTCTGCGTCAACACGGTGATGTTGTTGTCGAACGACCCGTGCGTCGCCTGCGTCGTGCCGGGTGTGAGGCTCGCCTGCCCCTGGAGGCCAGCGGCAGCGGCGTCCTTCGGCGGCTTCGTGTTCGGCACCCGCGTTGGCACCACCACGAACGTGCGCCGCCCTCCCCCTGAGCCGTTCCACGCCTGCTGCCAGGCCTGGACCGCCGCCAATTGCTTCTCGTGCCACTGCTCCTTCGCCGGCTTCCCCGTCGCGTACTCGGGAAGCAGCGCACGGTGCAACCCGAGAATGGGCATCTTGCGGTGGTCGTCGAGCGCGCGCGATACGAGATACAGCAGCGACTTGCTGTACAGGTCGCGCTCCGGTGTGGGCAAGCCGTCGCGCTTCTCGTTGTCGTCGCTCAGCACATAGAGCCACAGCCGCTCGAGCGGCAGCAACGTGCTTGCGGCCGCCGGCAGGTAGCGCTCGTTCGCAAACTCCACCGAGCAGGCCGGGGCGAACAACGAACAGCTCGACACGCCGGTCGGCGCCTCGCCCTTCGCGCTCATGCGCTCGAGCAGGTGCCCGAGCAGAATCGACCCTGCCGAATGCCCGACCAGATGCAGTTCGAGCGGTGCTCCCGGCAGCACTCCCGCCAGCGCCGCCAGGTTCTCTGACAGCAGCGCCAGGCCCTGCCCGTCGTCCATTCCGCAGTCGGCGTTCTCGCGCATCTCGCTCCAGATGCCACGGCCAAACCAGCGGGCGATCGGCTCGATGGCACCGTCGCGCGCCTTCTCCGACGTGTCGCCCGTGACGGCGGCACCCTCGCTCGGGAACCCCGGGATCTTGCGGAACCAGTCCTCGACGATGTCGCGCAGCGTGTCGCCGGCGCCGGTCTGCCAGGTGAGGAAGAGTGGGTAGATGCCGTTGGCGAGGAAGTACGGCGCGAGCACGCGCACGCGCCGGATCGATTCGTCTTCGCTGTTCAGGCCACCATGCGCATACACGGCCACCTTTGGCCTGTCGCCAGGATGCGCCTTGCGCCACGCGGTGAGCCAGGCCTTTGGCCGTGCGAACACGATGTCCTTCGCGTACGCACTCGGGCTCCCCTGGCTCATGTCTCGAATACAGAGACGGCCGTCATTCCCCGTGACGAGCGTCAGCTGATACGCCTCTGCGGTCGACAGGGGCTGGTACGGGGCGTGGTCGAAGTCGCCTGCCTCGTGCGGAATCGGCCAGGGGTCGTCGGCCGGACCAGTGGCGCTGGCCGCAGCGCCAGACGAAGCGGCCTGCCCACCAGCCGGCACGAACCAGCGCGTCGATTCCACGCGCAACGTGGTGGCTTCCCCGGGCACACCAAGGGCGCAGGCCCACGCATCGGTACCGTGCTTCGCCCAGTCGGCGTACGACATCCGCGCGAAGCCGGCCGCGCCGAAGCGCCGGCCCCACGAATTCTGCACGATGAACCCCTTTGCGTCGTAGCCGACCAGCGCGAACGAATGTCCGCTCAGCCGGCTGCGCACCAGCGGGATGTCAGGGATGTCAGCATGCCGCCTGGGCGCTCGCGTGTTCCGGTCGAACGTGACCGTGTCCCAGCCGTCGTGCACCTGGGCCGACACATACACCGCCCCGATGTTGACGATCGCCGCCTGGATATCGACGACCGAGCCGCGATCGACGCGGTAGTACACACCCACGGTTCGGGCCAGGGCGTCGGCTTCCCAACCGGCCCTGGGCGGCACGAACGAGCGCCCTTTCGCCGCGTAGGGCCAATGCGTGGCACTGCACACGCCGTGTCGGTGCCATCCCTTCAGGGCGCCGCGGCAGCTCGAGCCGTCATAGTCTTCTCCCCGCCACTCGTCGTAGCGACGCGCTAGCTCGTAGAACATGCGCGGGCTGACCGAGTCGGACGCACGGCGCCGCGACTTCGCCTCGATGCCTCGAATCCACAGCAGGTAGTTGACGACGCAGGCGAGACCAAAGCCGGTGCAGGCGCCTTCCTCGCCCTGGTCCAGCACCATCCCCGCCTTGATGTAGCTCGGCAGCCAGGCGGCGATCCGGCCATCATCGGGAAAGCACGCCGGGAGCGAGCGCAACGGAGCGCGATAGGGCAGATCGCGGAAGTCGGCGCGGTCGGGCCGGGCGTCGAACAGCCGGTGACTGAGAGGGATCTTCTTCGCAGAGGTAGTCTTCGCCATGCCGGACCAAACGCTCGGATGGCGCGGAAGCGAACAGTCGCAGTTTGAGAGCGACCGACCTCAGTTCATCGAGGCGGTGGGGGCCAGCAGCGTCCGATAGCTGTTGGACAGCTCCGCGAACTGCCGCGACAGCCGCTCGCCTTCGGCCGGCGTGCAGCTGTGGTGACGGTCGGGATGGACGCGCAGGGCGAGTTGGCGATAGTCGCGGCGCAGCTCCTCCAGCGTGAAGTCCGGCGTGAGGCGCGCGCCGAACGAGTTGAGCAGGTCGAGCGCGCGTTGTTGCCCCGCGGTGAGCGTCCTTGCCGGCTGACGGAGTGCAGCCGGCAAGGGCGCAGCCGCGAAAGCCGGTGTCCGTGCGTGCGGCCATGGTGCCGGATCGTACGTAACCCGCGTGCCGGCCGCGGCCGGCAGCGTGACGAACAGGAACGGGTTGACAGGCGGCACTGTGGGAGTCGAGGCGCCGCGGCTCGATGGTATGGCCGGCCCGGCTGTGACCCCGAGCGCGTCATCGAGCACGTCAGCAAACGTCCGACTCCACACGCCCCGCTAATCGGCACTCCTGCCGGGGGCTTGAAGGATGTGCAACCCCGTCACGTGACGGGATGTTCTCCCCGGCCGCGTGCAGCGTTACGCAACTGTCGTTACACTCACGGGGACACCATGGCACTCTACGCATTCGACGGCACCTGGAACGAAGCCAAGACCGGCGACGATCCGTCCTACCAGAACACCAACGTCGCCCGCTTCCATGCGGCCTATCGGAAGAACTCCGGAACCACCGATTTCTATGTGCCCGGCGTTGGCACCCGCTACGACATCCTCGGCCGCGCCTTCGGGGGCGTCTTCGGACTCGGCGAACTGCCCCGCATCCGCGAAGCCTACGACCGCCTCTGCACGGCCTGGGCGAACGGCGACCACATCATCGACGTCGTCGGCTTCAGCCGCGGTGCGGCCACCACTCTCGACTTCTGCCACTACCTGCAGGAACGCGGTGTCCGAAAGCCGGGCACCGACGAGGTTGTGGAGCCCAATCCAGAAATCCGCTTCCTCGGGGTGTGGGACGTCGTGGCGGCGTTCGGCCTCGCGAACCTTGGCAGCGACATCCTGAACATCGGTCATCATCTCGACCTGCCCAGGAAGAACCTGAAGTTCTGCTTCCATGCGATGGCGCTCGACGAGCGGCGGCTGTCCTTCCTCCCCACGCGTTTGCCGGGCGCCTGCGAAGTCTGGTTCCGCGGCGTGCACTCGGACATCGGCGGCGGCAACGGCAATCGCGGCCTGAACGACATCGCCCTGCGCTGGATGTTCAGGAAGGCGCAGTCCGCAGGGCTGCCCATCCTCGAGGCTGACGTGGCGGCGCTGGCACCGGCGGCGGTGGAACCGAACCGGAACAACAAGCTGCCGATTCCCGTCCGGGTCATCGACTCGGTAGACCGCACGCACTACACGGTGACACCACTCGACAGCTGGACCAATCCGCCGAGCACCTGCCCGATCGAAACCGAAGCGCTCGAGCAGGTGGCCAGCGAAGTGGGCGCCTCAGGAGTGCTGCTGCTGCCAACCGAGGTGCGCCGGAAGATGGCCGCGCTCTGGGAGGCAGCCGAGACCGTGGCTCGCGCCCACGACTTCGACCTCGACCACGCACGCGCCTGGCTGCTGACGCTGATCGAAGGGCGCATCAGCCTCGTCACGTCCGACGCGCAACTGACGCAGGCGCGCGCCAACATGGGGACCTTCATCACGCAGGCGTGCCAGAACGCCAAGCGACGCGACTTTCGCGTGCTTACCGAGTTCTTCCTGAACGAGGCCCGGTTCGAACGACCGCACCTCTACCCGATCACGGACTAGACACACGGCGAACCTGAAGGTTCGGGGCTACGACCGGTTGCTGGCCGAGCCGTGACGTAGCTGCCAACCTTCCGCCTTCGCAAATGCTACGGCGGACCGCCGAAGCCTTGGCGGAGGCTGGTCAGGTCGGCTTCTGCACACGCGGCGTTACAGCGTCTTCATGAACTCGACGAGAGCACGCTTCTCGTCGGCGGTCAGCGCCGTACCGTAGGTGTGGCCGGCGTTGCCGTTTCCGGGCAGCGCCACGTTCAACAGCGTGCCTTCCCGCCGTGCATCGTCGCCGTGGCTGACGAAGCCGACGCGCTCGGCATCGAAGAGGTCGAGGCCACGATAGAACTGTCGCGGGCGCTGCTCGACAGGCTCGAGCAGGTCGGCCAGCGTCGGCACCGAGCCGTTGTGCAGGTAGGGCGACGTCAGCCAGATGCCATCGAGCGGCACGGACGTGTAGCCCGCTCCCTTCTGGAACGTGCCGAACTTCCAATGGTAGCCGTCGCCGTAGGCGTTGTAGGCCGCCGCTGCCGACGTGGTCCACATGTCGAAGCGGTGCCGGTCGGTGCCGATCTCGGCGAGCGCAATGACCGCACCGAACCGCCGGCCGCCGGGAGCGTGGCACTCGGCGCAGTGTGCTGCATAGACCGGCGCGCCCGCCGCGACGAGCGCCGCGTCCGTGTCGAGCGGATACTCGGGTGCGGGCAGCCCACCGATGTAGTTCATGACGCGGCGCAGGCTCGACATCGATGCCGGATTCGTATCGTTCCATTTCGCATAGTCGCGTTCCACCCAGTTGCGCGAGGCCCCGTCGCCAAGCGCGGACGACTGCACCACTTCACGCAACGACGTGCTGAGACCGTCCCAGTGGAACGCGGTGCCGTCGCGACGCGCCAGGTTCCAGAGCGGCATCATGTCGGAGTTGCCGATGGTGTCGTCTACCGGCTGCTTCAGGATGCCGAACTTGATGGGGTTGAAAGGATCGATCCGGCCACGCCCCCAGGCGGGCCGGCTGTCCATCCAGGCATCCTGTGTCTTCAGCCGCAGGATGGCCCGTCGCGTACCGGGGATGATGGCGAAGCGGTACAGCATCTGGTCGACGAACGATAGGCGTGTGTTCTTCGCGATCTCGTTGAGGATGGTGCCGGCCGTGAATCGCGGATCGGACGCACACGCAATCAGGAACCGCAGGTACTCCTGCTCGCCGGTCTGGTGCGACGCCGCCGCCGGATAGATCGTGGGCACATCATCCGGCCTGGCGCGGAAGCTCGCAGCGTGGCACATGGCACAGTTGATGCCGACGCGCGGAAAGCCGACGGTGACTTTGGACAGCCCAATGGGCATCTCGTGGCCATCGCGCCCGATGATGCCGATTGAGGCGTAGCCGCCGGGGCGTGGCAGGTGCTCCGGGAAGAGGCGCGGCAGCACCAGCCAGATCCAGTACGGCACGCCCTGGTCCGGCTCAGTGCCAACCGACCCGTACAGGAAGTGCTCTTCGTCGGAGGCGAAGAACGGCGCCGGTTCCTCGCGAAAGAACCGGTCGTAGACGAAGACCCAGGCCGCGACAGCGAGCAGGGCCGCCGCGAGCGCGATGATGCGACGACGGGGTGTATCGAGCCAGCTCACGGCAGCCTCCAGAGCAGCCACCCCTGCGCCAGCAGGAACACCAGGTCGAAGTACCCGAACATCCGGTAGACCTCGGGTTGCAGAAACAGAAAGAACGCGACACCGGCGCCGCGCGCGGCTACCGCCAGCACGGCCACCGGGCGATAGCGCGCCGGGTCGATGGCCGCTGGCACGTAGAACGCGCTCAGCAACAGCAGCAGGAGCGCCGCGAACTGCGTCCACATGATCGGTTCGGGGACGGGCAGGTTGCTCAGCGCCAGCATCCGCTCCGGCATCACCAGCGTTGGCAGCGCCAGTGCGCAGTTTGCAACGATGCCGGTCCAGACGACGCCGCTGAACCAGCGCGACTGAGAGCCAGGGTTGGACGCGAGCTGCACCATCTCCCGTTCAGGACGCAGGGTCATCAGAAAGCCTTCATGTACTCGACGAGCGCGCGCTTCTCGTCAGCGATGAGGTCCGTGCCGTAAACGTGCCCGCCGTTGCCGTTGCCGGGCACGCGCGTGTCGAAGTGGGTGAAGCGTTGTCCGCCGGCTTCAGCCACCGTCGACACGAAGCCGACGTTCGCCGCGTCGAACAGGTCGAAGCCGCGGTAGAACTCGACCGGCCGCTCGGCCGGGGCGTCGAGCAGCGCGCGCAGTGTGGGCACCGACCCGTTGTGCAGGAACGGTCCCCGCAGCCAGATGCCGTCGAGCGGTTGATTGGCGTAGCCGTTGGTCTTGCGGAAGTGGGTAAAGCGATAGGGCGAGTCCGGATAGAGCCCGTACTGGTTCATGGCGAATGTCAGGGTGTACGAGTCGAGCCGGTGCCGGTCGGTGCCGATGGCGTCGATCGGCACCACCTGCCCGACACGGGAGCCTGCGACCGACCCATTGCGGAAGCGCTGATCGCCGTGGCACTCGACGCAGTGCTGCCGGTAGAGCCCCTCGCCCGCTGCGGCCAGGCTTCGATCGATCGAATAGGGATAAGCAGGAGCGGGCAGCGTCCAGATCCAGTCGCGCACGCGCGCCAGGCTGGCGTGGTCCACGGTCACCGGGGTGACGCCGGCGCCGAGCGACGCGCTCAGGTTGCGCTCGTCCACCGAGTCGTTGTCTCCGTCCCAGTGCAGGTGCAGGCCCTGACGCGGCTGCTGGTTCCAGATGGAGGGATAGTCCGACGCCCCGATCAGCTCGTGCGCCGGCAGCGCCGACAGGTCCCAGTTGAACTGGATTGCCTTGTACGGGTTGAAGGTATCGACGCGGCCGCGGCCCCAGCGTGGTAGCGACGGCGAGAGGATGGGCGTCATGCGGTTGCGCAGGCTCAGTGTCTGCAGCTTGAGGCGGTCGATGAGGCCGATGCGCAGCAGCACGCGCTCGAACCGAGACGGGCCGTCGTGCTCGGGGAGTCGGCCGCGCACGGCATCGGCCGTCAGCCGGTTGTCGAGCGTGCAGTCGAGCACGAACTGTACAAAGGCCTGCAGGTCGAGCTGCTGCGCCGGCATGCCGAGCACGACGCGTGACGGGCCGTCCGGCGTGTCGCGCACAGTGCTGGTGTGGCAGACGGCGCAGTTCAGCCCGACGTGGTCGACGCCGAAACGGCGACGCCGCGACACGCCGATCGGCAGGGCCCGCCCAGGTTCAGTGATGAAGCCGAACGTGGCGTAGCCGTTCGGGAGCCGGTCGCGACACACCGACGGCAGCGCCGTGAACACCCAGTACGGCGGCAGCACGCCGCCAATCGGCGACAGCAGCGAGCCGCCTGGCTCGCTGCCGATCGAGCCGTACTTGAAGTGATCCTCGATGTTCGTGTAGGTCACCGGGGTATCTGAACGGAGCGACACAACGACCCAGAGCACCAGCACGGCGAGCACGGCGCCGGCGCCGGCGAGCAGCGGACGGACCCACCGGCGGAGCCACGCCGTCATGCGAACGGTTGCGGGCGGAAGACCGTCATCACCTCGGCGAGCATCGCCTCACGGCTCGCGAAGCGGCTCTCGTCGTAACAGCCGAGCGGGTGCTCGACCACATGCACGAGGCATTTGTTGCAGTAGGTGCACGGACGCTCGGCGCGGTCGCGTCCCGCCTGGAACTGCTGGACGAGGTTGTTGTTGGCGACGAGCGGCCTGGCCATGCTCACGGCGTCGCAGCGGCCGCTGGTGATGGCCGTGCGGATGACGGACGCCGTCTGGAAGCCGCCGGTGCAGATGACCGGCACGTCCACCGCCTGCTTGATGGCGGCGGCATCGGGCAGCGTCAACCCCTCGATCTTGTCCGCCTCAACACCGGCCTCGAGCCACGCCTTCCGGAACACCGCACCGGTGACGTCGTTGTGGAACAGCAGCAGGTTGCGGAAGGTGTTCGTGCCGCTCGACGCCAGTTGCTCGTAGGTGTGCGAGAGCAGATCGACGTCGAGGTCGCTGCCGGCCGGGTTCCGCGGGTGCGGGAACGAGCTGCCGGTCGAGACATGAATGGCATCGACCCCGGCCTCGACGAGCCACTTGCACACCTGCACCGAGTCGTCGATGGTGTTGCCGGCGCCTTCGAGCGTCGTGAACAACAGGGCGTCGTTGAACTCGGTGGCGCTGATCTTCATCTGCAGGTGGAAGTCGCGCCCCACTCGCTGCCGGATGGCTCGCACGATCTCCAGGACGAAGCGGGCCCGGTTTTCGAGCGAGCCGCCGTACTCGTCCTTCCGGTCGTTGATGGCCGAGCTGAGGAACTGGGTGATGAGGTAGCCGTTCGCGCCGTGTAGTTCAACGCCGTCGAGCCCGGCCTCGCGCGCCCGGCGCGCGCCCTCGGCGAACGCCGACACCACTTCGCGAATGTCGCCGATTGTCATGCGCTCGCACTCGAAGCCGTGCAGCGGATCCTTCTTCGAGGTCGAGCTCTGCCCTTTCTGATACTCGAGGTCGGGCACGTCGCGCTGCCGGCCGCCGTGGCTCAACTGCAGGAGGAAGCGACAGTCGTGCTCGTGCACCGCCGCACCCACTGCCCGCCAGAACGGGATGCGATCGTCGTGGTGGATGGTGGCATAGTTCGGGATGATGCGGCCGCGCGGGTGCACCGGGACGAACGAGGAGATGATGGCGCCGACACCGCCGCGCGCGAACTTCGTCTCCCAGTTGATGCGGGTCTGCGTGCCCGTACCGTCGTAGTTGTCGAAGCGGCCCGCGATGTTCGACCGGAACACCCGGTTCTTCACCGTGAGGTTGCGAAAGCTCAACGGTTCGAAGATCACATCAGACATCTCAGCTCCCTCCGCCCTGCGCGTGTTACCGGCGTTCAGAACGCCACGCGATCGGCAAACGAACACGACGCGCGGCTGTTCCCTTTCGATCGGCCATGCGTTTACGAGGCCGTGCACTTCTTCAGGAGACTACGGGCTATGGCACGAGTGAGACGACTGCTGGCGATGTCGATAGCCCTGGCGATCGCGACGCTGGCGCTGGCGGCATGCGGGCCGCGCCCTCCGAAGCCGGGCACGGTTCCTGATGAGGCGCTGCGTGCGAAGCGGACAGCAGCTTCGTTCCCGGCGGCCGGCGAGAACTACTTCCACGACATGGACGGCGGCCTCGCCTTGTCTCCGGACGAGGTGAAGGGGCGCAACATGTGGCTCGTCTGGACGGGCGGTAACGATCGCCTCTGGGATGTGCTCTCGCGCGAAAGCCTTGGCTCACTCGACTTCCTGAAGATCCTGTCGTCGCACCCGACGCTGCCCGCGTCGCGTAACAACCGGTGGCGCGACCTCGGCCTGGTCAATGAACCGTGCTTCCGGACGCCCACCGGCCCGGACCCGAACCGCTACGGCCTCTGGTTCGACGTGCGCGACCCTTCGTGTGCGCCCGACCCGTTCGCCGACGAGGCGACCTATCCGGGCGTGCCGGTCGGCGCCCGCGGCAAGACGGTCGGCGTCGGTTCCTACTACGGCGAGCCGACGGGCGTGGTTGGCCTGCGACTCTTCCCGAACCCCGCGTTCGACGCGACGGCGCGCAAGGTGTGGGACGCTGAACGGTATTACCGCGACGCGTCGTACTACGAACAGCGCGATCTCGTGAAACCGTACCGCGTCGGCATGTCGTGCGCCTTCTGTCACGTCGGGCCAAGCCCAATCAGGCCACCGGCCGACCCCGAGAACCCGCGCTGGGAGAACCTGGCCTCCAACGTCGGCGCACAGTACTTCTGGTGGGACCGCGTCTTCGACTGGAAGGGGAAGACCAACGGCCGAAGCTTTCTGAACCAGGCGCTGCGCACCTCGCTGCCAGGCACGCTCGACACGTCGCTGGTCTCGAGCGACAACATCAACAACCCGCGCACGATGAATGCGATCTACTACCTCGGCCCGCGCATGGGCGTAGCCAAACGCTTCGGCAAGGAGACACTCGCCGGCGGCGAACTCGACAACCAGCAGTTCAACGACGTCCTCCCGGCCGGACATCCGCTCTCGCAGTTCTTCGAGAAGCCCGACACAACCTGGACGCCGCGGGTGCTGAAAGACGGCTCCGACTCGGTCGGCGCGCTCGGCGCGCTGAACCGCGTCTACCTGAACATCGGCCTCTTCAGCGAGGAGTGGCTCCTGCACTTCCAGCCGCTGCTCGGCGGGCGCCCCATCACCCCCATCAGGATTGCCGACGCGAAGAAGAACTCGGTCTACTGGCAGGCCACTGAGCGCCAGACGCCCTACATGGCAAGCTTCTTCCTGAAGAGCACCGAGCCGCACCTGTTGAAGGACGCCCCGAGCGGCGCGCGCTACCTGGATGCCGATGCGCCCGCGCTCGAGCGAGGCAAGGTGGTCTTCGCCGAGCGTTGTGCCCGTTGCCACTCGAGCTCGCTGCCCGCATTGCCGGCCGGACTCGATCTCGAGAACTGCAACGGCAAGGACTATCTCGGCTGCTGGGACCGCTACTGGGCCTGGACCAAGACCGACGCCTTCAAGGCGCCGATGCGTCAGCTGGCGACCGCCGACGGCTTCCTGCACGACAACTACCTCTCGAACGAGCTGCGTATCCCCTCCACGCTCATGCAGACGAACGTCTGCAGCCCGATCGCCACCAACGCCATCGCCGGCAACATCTGGGACAACTTCTCGTCGCAGTCCTACAAGGCGCTGCCCTCGGTCGGCACGGTGTCGCTGCGTCACCCGTTGAGCGGTGCGCCGTTCGACTACACGCTGCCCGGAGGTGGTCGCGGCTTTACACGACCGGCCTCTCTCGTGAGCCTCTGGTCCACCGCACCGTTCCTGCAGAACAACTCGGTCGGACACTTCGAATGGAGCCCGTCGGTCGAGGCGCGCATGCGCGCGTTCGACGACGCCATCGAGCAGATGCTGTGGCCGGAGAAGCGCGACATCGACCCGCTGTTCGACCGCCTGGGCATCACCGGCGCGGGCGTTGGCCTCATCCAGCGCACGTCAGAGGAAAGCTACATCCGGGTGCCGAAAGGATATGTGCCGGATGGCTTGCGGCCGCTCCTTGGCATCGGCCAGCGGCTCTTCCCGATGTTCATCCACGACGGCGAGGTGGTTATCGGCCCCATCCCGAAGGGAACGCCGGTCAGTCTGCTGACCAGCCTGGACATGACCGGCGCCGACCTGCCCGATGCCGAGCGCAAGGCGCAGCGCAAGAAGTTGCTGCGCCTCATTCAGCAGATAAAGCGTGAACTGAAGCGTGGAACAGATATCTTCAGTGACCGGACCATCATGGAGAGCATGCTCGCCATGAGCAAATGTCCCGACCTGGTGATCAACAAAGGGCACTACTTCGGCACCGATCTATTTCCGGAAGAGCCCGGGCTCAGCGATGCCGACAAACATGCGCTCATTGCATTCCTGAAGACGATGTAGCCGCACGGAGCAGCGAATGAGCACACCACGAACAACCCAGCGACCCGCCACCTTCGACGCCGACTACATCGTCGTCGGCTCGGGCGCGGGCGGCGGCACGCTGGCGGCACGGCTGGCCGAGTCGGGCTTTCAGGTGCTGCTGCTGGAGGCGGGCGGCGACCCGCGCACCTCGATCGGCGACACGCCCCAGGCGCCGCAGGTGAACAGCCTGCCCGACGACTACGACGTGCCGGCATTCCATGCGCTGGCCACCGAGAACTCCGGCCTGCGCTGGGACTTCTGGGTGCGTCACTACGCCGACGACGCGCAGCAGTTCAAGGACCCGAACTTTCGCACTGAACAGGACGGACGCGCAGTGAACGGCGTCCTCTACCCGCGCGCGGCCACACTCGGCGGCTGCACGGCGCACAACGCGATGATCCTGGTCTACCCGCACAACGCAGACTGGAACCAGATTGCCGACCTCACCGGTGATGCGTCGTGGCGGGCCGAGCGGATGCGCTCCTACTTCGAACGCATCGAGCGCTGCGCCCACCGCCCAGACGAACGGGCTGCCAGCATGGCCGGGGTGAACCCGAGCCGCCACGGGTGGAACGGCTGGCTGCAGACCGAGACGGCACCGGCCGACCCGATCGTGAAGGATCGCGACCTGCGCAAGACCATCGTCGAGACGGCGCGTGCCGTGCTCAGGGAACCCGACCTCTCGGTGACACCGGCCGACCGGAACGCACGCCTTGAGAGCGCGCTCGACCCGAACGACTGGCGCGTGATCACTGACGACGCGATCGGGCTGCGGTATACGCCGCTCACCACGGAAGACCACCGGCGGGTCGGCTCGCGCGAGCGCCTGCTCGACGTCGTGCGCACGCACAAGACGCGGCTGAAGGTGGTGCTGGATGCGCTGGCCACCGAGGTGCTGTTCGACGACACCGGCCGAGCCATCGGCGTCGAGTACCGAGCCGGCGCCGCGCTCTACGGCGCGCATCCGCGTCCCAGCCAGACGCCTGGTGTGGTGAAGCAGTGCTTCGCCGCGCGTGAGGTGATTCTGGCCGGCGGCGCCTTCAACACGCCGCAACTGCTGATGTTGTCCGGCGTCGGTCCGCAGGAGACGCTCGATGCGCACCACATCGCGGTGCGTGTGGCGCTGAAGGGCGTTGGCCGCAACCTCCAGGACCGCTACGAGGTGGCGGTCGTGAACCGCATGCACTTTGCGGCGTGGGAAGTGCTCGAGGGCGCCACGTTCACACGGAAGGACCCGCAGTACGCGCAGTGGGCCGAGCATCGCCGCGGGGTCTATGCCAGCAACGGCGCCGTGCTGTCAGTGGTCGCCCGCTCGAGTCCATCCGCGCCGTCCCCGGATCTGTATTTATATGCCCTGCTCGGGCGCTTCGAGGGCTACTTCCCCGGCTACTCGTCGCTGCTTGCCGAGAACCCGAACTGCCTCACCTGGGTGGTGCTGAAGGCCCACACGAACAACACCGCGGGCGAGGTGACGCTGCGCAGCGCCAATCCTCTCGACCCGCCGGCCATCAACTTTCACTACTTCAGTGAAGGCAACGATGCGCGGGGCGACGACCTGAAGGCGGTGGCCGCCGGGGTGCGCCTGGCCAGGCGCCTCGCCGCGCCGCTGCGGAACGAGCACCTCATTGCCCGCGAGGAACTGCCGGGCGACGACGTGCCCGACGAGGAACTCGACGATTTCGTGCGTAATCGCGCCTGGGGCCACCATGCGTCGTGCACCTGCGCCATGGGACATCCCGATGACGGCGGCGTGGTGGCCAGCGACTTCACGGTGCACGGCGTCGCCGGCCTGCGCATCGTCGACGCGTCGGTGTTTCCGCGCATCCCGGGCTTCTTCATTGCCAGCGCGGTCTACATGATTGGTGAAAAGGCCGCCGACGTGATCGGCGCCGAGGCTCGCACCACAGTCCCGCTCGGTCCGGTGAAACCTTTCTGAGGAGTCCGATGCCAACGTCGCTTCGTACCGTCCTGCTACTCGCCCTGCTCGGCGGCGCTGGCTGCTCCACCGTCACTGCCATCCGCGAGAACACGAAGGCCATCGGCGGCAGCACCCAGAACATCTCGAACAACACCGCCGCCATCGACCGGTCGACCACCGGGACGACAGCCCTGGTGCCGGCGCTTCAGGGGGTGCAGCGCCTGGAAGAGCCGATGCGATCGCTCGCCAGGCTCGATCAGCCGATGCTGAGTGTGGCCGCCCTGTCGGGTCCCATGGCCAGGGTGGCCGCGCTCGATCCGACGATGAGGTCGGTGGCTGAACTGGCTGGACCGATGACCCGGCTCGAAACGCTGGGTGGCAAGATGGAAGCGGTGTCGAGGCTCAGTGGTCCGATGGCCCGCGTTGCCGACATGCGCCAGAGCCTGGAAGCCGTGGCGGGTCTGCAGCCGTCGCTCGACCAGGTATCACACCTCGAGCCGCGTCTGGCCGCGGTGGCGGACCTGCGCGGACCGATGGAGCAGCTCAGCGCGCTGCGCGGGCCGCTGGAACAGGTGGGAACGCTCGCCGGACCGATGGGTCAACTGGCGTTGCTGACGTCGCTGCTCGAGCGTCCGATGCTGCTGCTGTTGATTGGCGTCGTCGCGCTGGCGGCGTGGGGCCTCGTCACTTTCGCGGCGGTGCGCATGGCCATTGTCAGCGCCCGCCGCGCCGATGCGGCGCGCGTGTAACGCGAGTCGACCGGGGCCGACCTGAAGGTTGGCAGCTACGGCCTGTGCGGAACGTAGCCGCGGACCTGAAGAGCCGCCGTGACTAGTCGGACGACGCCAGGGCCGTGCGCACCATGCCCTTGATGCGCTCGACGTTCGGCTCGCGGATCGGGCAGTTCGGGTCGGTGGCCACGCACTGAGCGAGGCCCAGGCCACAGCCGCAGGAGCAGCGCGCGGCGTTAGCTTCCTCGAGCGCCGTCTGCTTCTGGTCGGCGGTCAGACCCTGGAAGTTGACGACCTTGATGTCGTCCTCGTCGAACGCCACGTTCGACATCTGCGACACGCCGTAGCCGGCCGCACCAACCACCGCCGCGACCATCACCCATGTCAGCCAGCCGGAGTTGCCGCTTTTGCGCTGACCGCCCTTCTGCCGTTGCCCCTGCCCCTTGCCCACCCGGAACTCCTTCCGCTCGATCTCCCGAGCGGCTCAGTCTAACCCGGCTACTTCGACCGAGTGACGATGAACCTGGTCACTTCCGGGTTGTTGGGGAACAGGACCGTCAGGCGCCGCGCGCTGTCGAGCGCTTCAGTGAACCGGCGTTCGCGCACCTGCATGTCCCAGAGGCCGAACAGCGCCTCGGCGCTGTCGTAGAAGTCGCCCGGTGCGTCGGCCGCCTCGCGCATCACTGCCAGCGCGCGCTTCTTGTTTCCTCCGCCGAGCAGCCACCCCGTGCCCCACGGCATGCGGGTATCGACGATGTAGTCGATCCAGGCGCGGGCGACGCGGGCCCGCAGGTGAGTGGGCTGCACAACCAGAGCGGCGTCGAGCGAGTGTCGTGCCTCCCAGTACTCCTCCCACCCTGTCCGGCGACCGAGGGTGCCAAGCACGAGCCAGACATAGTTCAGATCAAGCTTGCCGAGGAAGAAGAGCGCATTCGCATCGCCGGGGTGAGCCTTCAGCACTGTTCTGGCGTCCTGCTGCCCAGCCTTCAACTGCGTCATGAAGTCGGCATAGAGTCCCGCACAGCGCTGGCACGCCTTGAACGCTTTCTCCTTGTCCTGGGGTTCACCGATCGCACGGCGCAACTGGAACAGCAGCGCGGCCGTCCGCAGTTCGTGAGCGGCAAGGTCGGCCTCGCCGCCAACGAGGGTCTCGGTGGCTTCGGCCGCTTCGGCATACTGGCCGTTGTAGAACAGCGACTGGGCGGCGGCGAGGGCGGCGGCGAGGGCCGCGGCCGCAGGCGGCTCCGCCGCGGTGACGGCCGACGCGCAGCCGATCAGCACGAGCGCCGTCGCCACACTAGTGATCGCGCTGCCGGCTCGAACGATCGTCCTCTGGTTCATACAGTGGATCCGTGGGGTCATGAATGCTCCCGGCTCAGAATCGCTCCGCGACCGCCTGGCCGCCCTTGCTGAAGAAGCGCCCGATCGCCGAACCGGCTCGGGCCGCCGTGCTGCCCGTGGCACTGCCCAGGCGCGACGCGCGAACACCGATCGCGCCCATGAACCGCGACGACGTGCCGTCCGGCATGGTCAGGTCGATGCGCACCTCACGACGGGCCGGCGCCTCGAGCGTGTCGGGGGCGACGAGCTGGTCCTTCACCTCGCTGTGGGCGTCGGCCAGTGCGACGTCACGCGAGTCTGGTGGCTGATCGGGCACGAGGCTGTCCGAGACCGGAGCAGCCCGGACAGCGGACGGCAGGGCGGCGGTGACTGCGGCGGTGACTACGGCGTTCACCGCGCGCGCCTGCAGCACCGGCACATGCGGCCTCAGGAGCCGACCCGCCGGCAGAAGGCCGAGCGCTTCGACTGGCGCCTCGAGCGAGGCGATCACCACGAGCGGCGGCAGCGCGGCGACGCCAGCCACCGCCAACGCCAGCGCCGCAAGGCTCGCGACAACCGTTGCGCGAACGCGCTGGGGGCTCGGCTCCGCCCTCCCGCAGAGCAGGCGCACGACGCGAGCGTGCAGCCCGGCGCCAGCCACCATCGCCCCTGGCGCGATCAGTGGCGCGCCGCTGCGAACGCCGTTCACCAGTTCGGCGACCGTCGTCAACGCGCGGGCGTACGTGCGCGGATCGCCGGTCCGTTCGACCACGAGCCGATCGCACGCGGCTTCTCGCTCGATGTCGATCTGACGCGAGATCCACCGCACGGCCGGATGCAGCCCCGCCACGGCGAGCACGAGGCGCTGGCCGAGGCGAAGCCAGTCGTCGAACCGCTCGAGATGAGCGAGTTCATGCCGCACGATCGACTCGAGCGCCGCCGGCTCGAGCGACGCAGCCAGCCGCGACGAGACAATGACGCAAGGGGCGAAGAAACCGGTCGCGCAGGCGCCGGCCAGGTTGTCCGAGACCACGAGCCGCACGCCGCGCAGCGCCGGGGCGGCGGCCTGCAGATTGTCTGCCCTGCCCGAGTTCGGCCACGGCAGCGGCCTGGCACTGCGCTTCAGCGTGCGCAGGGTGCGTAAATCGGCGAGGAGCAACAGCAGTCCAATGAACGCCGAGCCAGCCCACAGTGTCAGGCACGCGGTCCAGAGCCACGCCGGGGGCGCCGTCACCTCCCACGTGAGCGCACGCGGCGACGGGTCGAGCCCGGCCACCGCGGCCAGCGCAGCCTGCGGCGCGAGCAGCGCGGGCACCCACGGCACGGCAAGCACAGCGGCCAGCGACAACCACCAGAAACGGTGGCGCACGCGTGGCGACGTGGGCGGAACCAACCGTACAGCGGCTGTCGCGATCGCCGCGATGGCCACGCCCTGCAACAGCCACTGCACCACCCACATTACGGCAGCCTCCGTCTGGGCGCAGCTGCCGGCGTGTGGAGGTCGAGCAGCGCTTTCACCTTCTCGACCTCGTCGATACCGACTTCCTCGTGCCCCAGCAGATCCATGACCAGCGCTTCGCGCGAGCCGTTGAAGAAACGCGCCAGCACCTGGGTCAGCGCGCCGCGGCGTGCCTGCCGCCGATCGAGAACGGCGGAGTAGACAAACGCTCGTCCGTCCTTCTCGTGCGTGACGTGGCCCTTCTTCTCGAGGATACGCAGGATGGTCAGTACCGAGTTATAGGCGGGGCGCAACGGACCGGCCATCCGCGCCACCACGCCGCCCACCGTCGATTCGGGATGGTCCCAGAGCACGTGCATGATGCGATGTTCCGCATCGGTGAGCGACGTCGAGCGGGTCCGTCCGGCCATGATGCCGACGATACGCGGGCGCTGCGAGCGCAGTCAACTAATTAGTTAAGAGTTGGGCAAGCCAGCCCTGGTGCTGTCGAATGGCTTGACATCGATCGTCGACCCGTCCACAGTGTCGCGACAAGGAGAATCCATGCCGAAGACCACCACGAAGAAGTCTGTGCAGGACCTGGCGCCGAAGAAGGCTGGCAGCGTCAAGGGCGGCGTCACCCGCCTCGCCTAGCATCCGTCGAGCGGCGGACACGGGCACCCGTCCGGGCCCGCCGCTCCTTTCCGATGACCGCCGACCCGCGCTACCTTCGCCAACTCGCCGCCATGCGTCTCGCCCTGCGGGACACCCTGACGATCGGCGTCACCGGCACGAAGGGCAAGACCTCCACCGCTGAGTTCATCGCCCAGTTGATGGAGTCGCGCGGACTGCTCACCGCAGTCAGCACCAGCGACGCCTCACGCATCGGCACCCGGAACCAGGAGGTGGGCGACTCCACCTGGGACTTGATCGACTTCGCGCTGCGGGCGACGCGCGCCGGTGTCCACTGCCTCGTCGTCGAGCTACCGTCGATTGCGCTGGCGTCCGGGATCAACCACGGCTTCGACTTCGGTCTGTGTGTGCTGACCAACATCGGCACCGACCACATCCCCACGCACGGCAACCGCCGCAACTACCTTGCTGCGAAGCAACGCATGTTTCGCGACCTCGCCAAACTGCCGCATACGCCTGCGCCGATCGCCGTGCTGAACGCCGACGACCCGGAATCCGACGGGTTCGCCCGCTGCCTGCGTCCCGAAGTGCGGCTGGTTACTTACGGCCTGACCGCTCGGCGCGTTGGCGCTCGCCGTGCGCAACAACACCTGGAGGCCGTCCACATCAGCCATGACCTGCGGGGCACGTCGTTCACCGTGCGTGGGCTGCCGGACGGCCCGATCGTGTGCCGCACGGCGCTGCATGGGGCGTTCAACGTGTCGAATGTGCTCGCGGCGCTGGCCTGCACCGTAACCCGCCCCACCTCGTCCGCGCGGCTCGCGCGAGCGGTGCGGGGCTTGCGCGCGCCGGCCGGCCGCTTCCACGTTGTGGCGTCGCCCTCCCCTGCCCATCCTGGCGTCGTGGTCGACTACGCGCATACGCCGGAGAGCGTCGAGTCGGCGCTGGCGGCAGCACGCAGCCTGGCGGCGCACCATCAGGTGCATGCCGTGTTCGGCTGCGGCGGCGGCATCTACCGGCGCAAGCGCCCGATGATGGGCGAGGCCGCGGCGCGCCTGGCCGACCTCGTCACGATCACCACCGACAACCCTCGCCTCGAACCACCAGACAGCATTGCGCGCGACGTGCTGCGTGGCATCGCGGTGTCGCAGCGGGGGCGTGTGCGGCTGGAGCCCGATCGGAGGCGCGCCATCACCGCGGCCATCACCACGGCCGCCTGCGGCGACATGGTCGCGATCCTCGGGCGAGGCGCGGACAGGGCGCAGGCCATCGGCGGCCGCCAGCGTCCGCTGTCCGATCTTCGCGTGGCACACGCGGCGCTGGACGGCCGCGGCCGGGACACGTCGAGTCCGGGTGGAATTGCCCTGAGCGCGATGGCGGCGGTGGTGTTCGACCCGCTCGACGATGTGGCGGTGTTCGACAAGCATGCGGACCGCGTACGACCGACCGCCAGCCTCGTGAAGCTGATGACACTGCTGCTGGCGTTCGAGGCGGTTGCCGACGGGCGCCTCTCGCTGCGTGACATGGTGACGGTGAGCCGCTATGCCGCCACGACGCCGCATCCGAGGCTGAACTGCCGCGCCTTGACCGACGTGCGGCTACGCACGCTGCTCGAGGCGGTGGCCATCAGGTCGTCGAACCTCGCCGCCACGGCCGTGGCCGAATACGTGGCCGGGAGCGAGGCGGCGTTCGTGACCGCGATGAACCGCCGAGCGCGGGCACTCGGCTTGGGCTCGACCCGTTTCGCCACCCCCCACGGTCTGCCGCACCGGCACCAGTTCAGCACCGCGCTCGACATGGCGCGCCTGATGGCGCACCTGGTCCAGCAGCATCCGGCAGCGGCCAGGATGCTTGGACGAAGCGGGTTCACCTGCGGCGGGGTGGAGTACACGCGGCGGGTGCCGCTGCTCACGCGCGCGTTGCCGATCAGGGCGCTGAAGACCGGGTTTACGTGGGAGGCGGACTACAACGTGGCCGTGGCGTCAGGCACGGGCCGGCGCCTGCGCACCGCGGTGGTGCTGGGCGCGGCCACGCGTGCGCGGTCGTTTCGCGATGTCGAGCGCCTGCTGACCTATCGGCCGTAGAGCGCGGTCATCGTGGCGCTGCCAATTTTCGAGCCGTTGATGGTGAAGCCGGCGAGCGCCTGCGTGGCATTCGGCGGCAACTGCACTTTGTCGGTGTTCAGCGCGTAGAGCGTGAAGACGTAGCGGTGCGGCTTGTCGCCGGCGGGCGGGCAGGGACCACCGTAGCTCGCAGCGCCGAACGACGTTGTCGCCTGCGCGGCTCCAGCCGGAAGCGTGCCGTTGGCACTGCCGGCGCCCTTCGCGAGAGCCGACGCCGTGGCGGGAATGTTGTAGACAATCCAGTGCGTGAAGCCGCCGACGCCGGTCGGCGCGTCGGGGTCGTGCACGATCAGCGCGAAGCTCTTCGTGTTCGCCGGTGCGCCGCTCCACGACAGCGCTGGCGACACGTTCGCGCCACTACAGCCGAAGCCGTTGAAGGTCTGCTCGGCGTTGATCGCCGCGCCCTCGGCGACGTCAGTGCTGGTGAGCTTGAACGCGCCCTGCGCGAAGGCGCTGGAGCCGGCAAGAACGAACATTGCGAACATCGTGACAATACGCTTCACTACACCCTCCGGGAGAACGGTTTCCGTCCCACGATTCTGCCACGCCGCGACCGATTCTGCGATCCACTGGCGCGTGTCGCTGGGGTAATCTGGCACACATGCTTCGCATCGCCATCCGCGCCGCCCTGGGGCTTGCCCTTGCTGCCATCATCGCGCTCCCGCTCGGAGCCCAAACCAACGACGAGTGGACACGCCCGTTCGCGCCGTTCCGCATCGTCGGCAACATCTACTGGGTAGGCAGCTACGACCTGTCCACGTATCTCATCACCACGCCTGCAGGCAACATCCTCATCAACACCGGCGTTGGCGATACCGCGCAGCAGATTGCGAAGAACGTCGAGCAACTCGGCTTCACGCTGTCGGATACGAAGATCCTGACCGCGACGCACGGCCACTACGACCACGTGGCAGGCCTCGCCGAGTTGAAGAAGATGACCGGCGCCCGCGTTCTCATCGCGGATCAGGATCGGTCACTGCTCGAAACCGGCGGCAAGACCGACTTCGCCTTCGGCAACTCGCCGGGCGCGCAGTTCCCGCCCGTGCAGGTGGACGGCACCTTCAAGGAGGGCGACACGATTTCGCTGGGCGGCACGACGCTGACGGTTCATCGGCATGCTGGCCATACCCGCGGCGCCACGAGCTTCACGACCACCGTGGTCGAGAACGGGAAGACCTACCGCGTCGGCATCGTGAACATGGGGTCGATCAATCCGGGTGTGCGGATGGTCGATCGTCCCAGCTATCCGGGCATTGCCGACGACTACGCGAAGACGTTCCTCGCGCAGAAGGATCTGCGGCTCGACATCTTCCTGGCGTCGCACGCCTCGCAGTTCCGCCTGCACGAGAAGCATGCCCAGGGCGAGGCCTACAACCCCGAGCGGTTCGTCGATCCGAAGGGCTACCTCGAAGGCGTGCAGCGCCTCGAGAAGGTCTATCTCGACCAGGTGGCGAAGGAGCGCGGCGGGAAGTAGCGACCTCGTTGACGCGGTCTATTTCTTGACCGTCGCCTCGACCTCGACCGGAAGACCGAGTTCGGTCTTCAGCGTCAGGTAGACCTTGTCGCCTTCCTTGAGTTCCTTCTTCAGGTCCGACAGGTAGATGTGAATACCGTTGGCGACGAGGTAGGCGTCGCCGTAGGCCGGCACCGTCACGTCTTCCTGCACCGCGTCGCCCTTGCCCGTGTCGCGGAACTCGATCTTGCCGGCCACGTCGGTCGTGCCCGAGATCAGGTAGATCGCGTACATCCCGGGGTTGTTCACCGTGGCGAAGGCCACCGTGCTTTTGGCCCCGGCTTCCGGCAACTTCACCCACGCATCGGACGCCGTCACCGGCTTGTCCTGCGCGCCCGCCGTTCCGTGTCCGAGCAGCACGCACATCGCCGCCAGCCCGCCCATCCGCATCAGCTTCGCTACGTTCCTCATCTCGACTCCCGTTCGACAGGCGCCGGGCCCCCGGCGCGCGCCTTCTACTCTAACCCGCCCGAGACGGCACCGGGCAGGAAGTCGCGCCGGGCTGTCCAGGACGCGCTGCCCAGTGCTGCCCTTCTGGACGACAATGAACCTGACCGATGCCTCAACCGAATCCGGCACAGTTCTCCGCAGCCCTGACCTGGGTGGGCCTCGCCCTCCTCGCCTACCTCGTCTTCCTCGTGGTTCAGCCGTTCCTGATTCCGCTCGGCTGGGCCTGCGTCATCGCCGTCATGCTCTACCCGGCGTTCGCGCGTCTGGCGGTCAAGATGGGACGCGGGCGGGCTGCCGCTGTGGCGACGCTGGCCGCCTCCATCCTCCTCATCGCCCCGGCCATCGCACTGACCAATGCCTTCGCCAGCGAAATGGTCGGCATCGCCCAGACGCTGCAGGACGCTTTCTCCGGCGGCGGCAGTTCACCCTTCAACCGGATGTGGCAGGGCGTCATCGCGCGCATCCCGCTGGCCGCACGCATCGACGTGAGCGCCGTTGGCTCGAGTGCGCTGCGCAGCACGGCCGGGTTCCTCATGTCGCAGTCGGGCGCCATCGTCACCAACATCGCCGTGTTCTTCGTCGACCTCGCCCTGGCGCTGTTCGCCACGTTCTTCCTGCTGCGCGATGGTGACGCCATCATGCGCGGTGTGCGGCGCCTGTTGCCGATGGCGCCGGCCACGCGTGAAGTGTTCATCCGGCGGACCGCCGACCTGATTGCGGCCGGCGTCACCTCATCGGTGATCGTCGCGAGTTTGCAGGGGGCGCTCGGAGGCATTGCCTTCGCCCTGCTCGGGCTGTCGGCGCCGGTGTTCTGGGGGGTGGTGATGGCATTGGCCTGCCTGCTGCCGTTCGGCGCTGGCGTGGTGTGGCTGCCGGCCGCAATCTACCTGATGGCGACCGGTTCGGTGACGAAGGGCGTGGTGCTGATTGCCGTCGGCGCCGGCATCGTCGGCATGGTGGACAACGTGCTGCGGCCGTTGCTGCTCAGCGAACGCGTCCAGATGAACGGCCTGGTAATCCTCATCAGCCTGCTCGGCGGCCTGAACGTGTTCGGACTCCTCGGCATCGTCCTCGGTCCGATCGTGGTGGTCACCGCGCTGGCGCTGGTGCAGAGCTACGTCGACGCCGTGCCGGCGGACGCGGCGTAGCAACCGACCTTCATGTGCGCGGCTACGCCAACCGCGACGACTACTTGGACACTCGCCGCGGCTGCACCAGCGCGCCGTTGCCCGCCACGTCCCACACCGCAAACCTCACCCACTTCTTGCCCGTCACGTCGAGCGGGATGCTGAAGTGCTGTGCGCCCGCGGGCGGCAGGCTCGACACCGGCAGCGTCTGGCGGCCGGTGGTGGTGCCGTCGCCCCAGACAACTTCGACAATCGCCAGCGGAAAGGTCCACTCGACGTCGGCTTCGATTGTGCGGGCGGACCCGCTGCCTTTCACGGCACAGTTCGGGATGAGGACCTCGCCCGACGTGACGAAGTAGTCACCCTGCATCAGCACCGAGATGAGCGGCGTCACATCGTCGGGTGACGGCAGCGTGGGCAGCTTGACGTAGCTGACCGGCGCGCTGGCGTAGATGTCGTCGCCCGGCTGCTGATGTCGCACCTCCGAGATCGAGAGCGCCTGCTTCAGCGGCGTGGCGCTGTCGGCCAGCCAGTTGCTCATGTCGTCGAGGAGCGCCAGGCAGCGGTACTCGCACAGCCGCTGCTCGGAGCGGTCGAGCCCCATTCCCCAGCGGAAACCGACGCCGTGAAAGTGCGGATCGTTGAAGTACGGCAGCTGCCTGATCGAGTCGGGGAAACCGGTCGACCCCTTCGTGCGCGGATGCGGCATCGACACCAGGATGTTCTCGCGGCGCACCATCTCCATCAGGTCGTCAGCGCCATCGAGGTGGTACACGGTTCCGAATTTCGGATGCGTCGAGGTAATCGGCTGCCCCGCCACCCGCGCCGTGTCCCAGTAGACCGCTTTCGGGAACAGCAGGTCGGTGTGTCCACCGAACGGGCTGCCGTAGTACTCCTGTGCGGGCAGCACGAGGAATTTCGTGTCCGAGTGGCGCTTCGCGCCTTCGATGGAATTGAAACGAATCTGCAGTTCGTCGACGCGAGGCCGGCTCGCTGCGGCAGGCGTCGCTGCCGCGGCCTGAACCGGCGCGGCGGCGGGCGCGACGCCAGGCGGCACTGGCGGCTTCCCGGGATATTGCGCGCCGACCGGCGGATTCTCCACGCCCAGTCCCACCGAGTCGACCTGGGACACGATGTTGATGCCGAGCGCCTTCAGTGCCACCAGGTCCGGAATATCGGCATCGAGGCTGCCGGCATCGCCCAGCCGGCGCCCGAGGTCCATGTGGTAGTGATGATTCATCACCTGGTAGCCGGGCAGCGGCTTGTAGCGGTCGCCGTGCGTGAAGCCAAGCGCGCGCTCGAACGTGGCCTCGCCGCCCTCTGCACTTGGATAGAGAAACACCGTCATCCGTTGCTCGGTACCGGGCCTGGCGCTGTAGAGCGCGAAGTTCGCCTGGTTCTCCGACTCGTCTTCGTGCTCGGCCTGGCGGATGCCGAACGAGAACGTGCGGTCGCTATCCTTGCGGTAGAAGTTGTAGCCGAGATTGATGGCAATCTCGCGCGCCCAGAAGAAGGTGTGCGGCGGCGGGAAGACCGCAATAGATCCAGCGCGGCCGCGCTCGGCCACAACCAGGCGGTTCGCCGCTTTCAGCGGCACCTCATCGTCGTTGGTCGCGCCGCCGAAACGATAGTCCTGCCACGTGTTCGCAATGTCGCGCCACACCACACGGGCGCCGGCCGTGGCCATGCCCGCCAGCCCCGCGTGGTACTTGTAGGCCACCCACGGCGTGCTGGTCGTGGCCACAAGGTCCTGCTGCACCAGGTTGGTCCCCTTGAACAGCGTGTACTGCAGCGAGCCGGTGAAGGCACCGGCCGTCACACCCGGGAACGTCACCACGAGACGGCCGCCGTCGGTCGTGACCGTGCATGCGGTGACGGCGTAGCGTGCGGACGACCGCACGACTTCAGTGGCGCTCCTCGGCAGCCCGGGCTGGTTCGCCACACCCGCGGCCGGCGGCGGATTCGAACTGCGGTTCGCCGCGGCGCCAAGGTCGAGCGGCGCATCCCAGAACGGATCCCAGCGGTAGGTGTCGACGATGTCACTGGTGAGATCGACGCCGAGCCCGCGCAGCGGCGCCATTTGCTGGGTGCTCATGCGCCGCAACCCGGTGGTGACGCGGTAGTCGGCGACCACGTTCGACGCCACCACGCCCCAGGTGCCGCCCGCCTTGCGGACCGCCAGTTCCTCGATCGTCGGAGTACCGCGCATCAGCACGAAGCGCGCCCGCAGTTCCTGGCCGCGGTCGCCGCTCCACTGCAGCGCCAGCGCATCGTTGGCGACACTCGCGGTCAGCCCTGGCTGCGCGCGGTAACCGGCCAGCGAACACGACAGCGGGTCGGCGAACACCGGCGCCGCCAGCAGGAGTGCGGCGACCGTGAGTACGGGAGCGACACCGGAGCGCAGCATGCGGCGCTACTTGCCCGTGGAGCCTGGCCGAACCACGCCCTGGTAGCCGGCCGTCACCGCCTTGATGCCCTTGTAGACGAACTTCTGCAGGCGCTTCCCTTCCCACGTTTCGGTGGTGAAGAGGTTGCCCTTCGAATCGATGGCGATGCTGTGGACGCCGAAGAACTGTCCCACCTGGCGGCCACCGTCGCCGAAGCTCGTGATCAGTTGCAGCGACTGGCGGTCAATCACGTTGATGCGCTGGTTCATCCCGTCGGCCATGAAGAGGTACTTCTGCTGCGGGTCCTTCGAGAACGCGATGTCCCACACCGAACCGGAACCGGTGGTCTCCTTCTCGAAGAACGCCTCTTTCACGAACTTCCCGTCTGGCGTGAACACCTGCAGGCGATCGTTCACGCGGTCGCAGACGTAGACCAGGTTGTCCACCGACTTGTCGGCGCAGTGGACCGGATTGCGGAACTGCTGCGCCGGCGGATCGTTCGGACGATAGCGGCCAGGGTCCTTGTCGTCCGGCACGTTGCCGTACGCGCCCCAGATGCGCTTGAACTCGCCGGTGTCGGAGTTCAGCACCGCCACGCGGTGGTTGCCGTAGCCGTCGGCGATGTAGGCCTCCTTGTTCGGTTCGTCCACGAAGATTTTCGCAGGCTGACGGAAGGCGAACATGTCAGTGCTGCCGGCGTTGGCCCAGCCGAAGCCGAACTGCTTGAGGAACTTCCCGTCGCGGGTGAACTTGAGGATCTGGCCGTCCTGGGCGCCGTTGCCGGCAATCCACACGGTGCCGTTCGTCTCGACGAAGATGCCGTGGTTGCTGTCGGGCCACTGGTAGCCTTGGCCGGGGCCACCCCACGACTGGACGAGGTTTCCTTCCTGATCGAACTCCAGCACCGGCGGCGCCGCCTGGCAGCAGTTCTTCGACAGGCGGCCACCGAGCGCGTTCTCGTTCGGGTCGAGCGTCGACGCGCCGCGGTGGATGATCCAGACGTGGTCGCGGGTGTCGACCCACACGCCGATTGCCGAGCCGAGAATCCAGTGATTCGGCATCGGCTTGGGCCACATCGGATCGACTTCGAACGCCGGTGCCTGCACCTTCGCGCCGGCCGCCTGGGCCTCAGCCGAATGCTCGAAGTAGCGCTCGCCACCCGCGAGGACGCTGAGTGCCATCACCCACGCTGCGGCCACTTTCAGTCGCTGTATTTTCACTGGGGACTCCTAACCCTTCCGCGCTTTCCTTGGCACGAATGCCAGGAAGCGCCTCGGGTTGTCGTTCATGATCTTCGTCAGCACCGCCGCATCAGCGCCGGCTTCCTTCAGCTTGGGCACGAACACGGTGAGCGTGCGCGCATAGCCTGGGCCTTTGCCCTGCTTGGTCTGCGCGATGTTCGACAGGTCGGACGCGAACATCAGGTTGTCCGCGTAGCCGGCCTCGATCAGCTTCATCACCATCGGCACCTGCTGCGCATCGCCTGCGGCGCCCTGACGGTCGAAGCCGAGGAACGCGCCGCGACGGCAGATGGCACGGTGCACCTCGACGTTCGGGTCGACCAGGTTGCCGACGTGACCGATCACCACCTTCTTCGGGTCGACACCGACATCCTCGAGGAGGTCGAGCTGTTCGAGCGCCGACTTCCCGGGGATGCCGGTGTGCGTGAAGATCGGCAGGTTGGTCGCGACACTGGCGCGGCCGACAGCGCGGAACACCTTCCGCTCGTCCTTCGTGATCCAGTCCCACGAGCCGATTTCGCCCCAGCAGCCGATTGGTTCAGTGTCGGCCTGCGTGAGAAGCGCCTGGTAGATCTGCTCCTCGCTCATCGTGGCGATCTCTTTCGGGTAGAACGGCTGCGTGTAGAAGCCGCCGCCGGCCACGACCGGCAGGCCCGACTGCTGCGACATCTGCCGCAGGAAGTTGATGTCGCGGCCCATGTCCGGATGCCCGCCGTCGACGATGCAGGCGATGCCTTCGCCTTTGGCGATCTTCATCTCCTCGACCTGGTAGGCGAGATCCTGCATGAAGTACTTGCCCGACGGCGTGCTTGGCGGCGCGGTGGCAGGGCCGCCCTGGCGTCCGGCGCCCTGCGCAGCGGGCTGTGCCGCGCCGGGCATGGCGGTCTCGCGGCGGGTGTCGCCTGCGTAGCCGGTCCAGCGGACCATGAAGTTGTCCGCGAACGACATGTGCTCGTGGAACAGCGTGGCCCCACCGACCAGTTCCTCGGGCGCGTAGTCCTTCAGGACGGTGCGAATCACCGCGCCACGGGGGAACGACAGCGTCTGCGCGAACGCGCGCTCAGGCAGCGTGGCGGCCGCGACACCCATGCCGAGTATTCCAAGCGCCTCGCGGCGCGTCCAGCCTCGAAATTCCGACATGCTCCTGTTGCTCCTTTAGCCGCCAAGACCCGGTAGACGTGCGGCCCATACTGTAAACGAGAACCGGCTTGGGGGGCATGCGCTAATCTGTAGGCATCGCATTCCCGCCCACGTCCATCATCCCTCCGGCGGCTGTCGATGTCGTCGTCGTGAGCTGGCGCCATGACCGCTGGGTGCCGTCGTGCGTCGCATCGCTGGCGGCGAGCGGGTCGCCCGCCGTGACCATCGCGACGGTGACCGTGGTCGACAATGCCGCCTCCCTGGGCGCACTGGAGACACCTCCGGGCATCGGCACGGTCGCCCTGCTGGGTAACCACGTCAACGCCGGCTTCGCCCGCGCCTGTAATCAGGGTGCGCGGCTTGGCACGGCCGAGTACCTGCTGTTCCTCAATCCCGACACGCGCGTCATGCCCGGCGCGTTGGCGCACGCTGTCAGCGCCGTGCGCGCCCAGGCCCGCACGGATGTGGGGATCGTCGGCCTGCAAATCGTCGACTTCGACGGCCACGTTCAGCGCACCTGCGGGCGGTTTCCGCAACTGACCAACTCGATTGTTCAGTTGCTCGGAGTGAGCCGCGTGGCACCGCGGCTGTTTCCCGGTTTCAGGATGACGGAGTGGGACCACACGTCGACGCGGAGCGTTGACTTCGCGTGCGGCGCGGCGCTGCTGGTGCGGCGCGCGCTCTTCGAGCAACTGGCCGGCTTCGATGAGCGGTTGTTCATCTACCTTGAAGATGCCGATCTCTCAATGCGCGCCCGCGCGCTCGGGTGGCGCACGCTGTTCTGCGCCGAGGCACAGGTGCAGCATGCGTGTGGCTGGTCTGTCGGAGACGATCGCGCATGGCGGCTGGCCCAGAGCTGGCGCAGCGAGTTGGTCTACGCGCGGGCCCACTTCAGCCGGGCGGCGGCGCTGCTTCTCACTGTGCTGGTGATGGTGGCCGGTCCGCTCGCCCGCCTCGTGGAAGCGGCAATCCGCATGCAGCGCGGCTCGGCGCGCGATGCGGTCACCGCCTGGTTCCTGTTACTGCAATTGCTGGCCGCCGAGCACCGGGGTCGCACTCCGGCGACAGGGTCACCCGAAGCGCCGCTTACACCAAGCGCGCCAGCGCCTCGGCAGGCGTAAGCCACGCAAAGCGCGAGGCCTCTGGCCGCCCACGCAAGGCGGCCAGGTTCGCCGTGACGCGTGCTGCGTGGCGCGGCACGACCGCCGTCCCGGTGCGCAGCGCCAGCACCAGGTGCGGACGCGGCCGCCGGAGCGCATCGTCGATCAACTGCGCGAATACCGAGGTGGACAGGCTGAGCAAGCCGGTCGACAGCGGGGTCGCGGGCTTCCCCGCAACGAATCGACTGTACAGACGGTGCGCCAGGTTCACTCGCACCACCGCCGTGGTCACCGGCAGTTCCCAGAGCCGGCGTGCGTTCGGCGCGCCAGGCAGCCGATAGTCGTCGAGCGACGGCACGAACGGCGCCTGCGGCACTGGACCGTAGTCGGGCAACAGGCCGCGGGACGTCTCGCCCGGTCCGTAGAATGAATCGGCAGCGAACCCGGGCTCGAGCGTGAGGTCCACCTCGATGCCGCGCGCCTCGAGCTGCCCCATCGTCCGGTGGTCCATCCAGCGGTCGCCAAAGCGGAAGATGGTGCAGCGCCGGCCCATCACCAGCTCGAAGGCGGTGAACGAGAGGTCGAGGCACTCATCGATCCACGACGCGTCGCTGAAGTCCGACGTCCAGGTGCCGGCCTCTGCGTCCCAGCGCAAGCTGTGGGTATGAAGACCCACGCCATCGCCTGCGGCGCCGGCGCGATCGAACAGGGCTCGATGCTGCTCGACCGCCCACGACGCCGAGCCGTGAGCCGCGGCCACCTGTGGATCCATGCGCACGAACCAGTTGAGGTGCACGTCGCGACCGCTGGCACGCGCCAGTTGGTCGCGCTCGCGCTCCAGCAGGTCGAACGTCAGCGGGAGTCCGCGCCACGGCGGCGAGGTTCCATCGACGACGCGCGCGTCCGATTCCGCATCAACGCAAAGAACGATCGGGATCAGGTCAGCTGTCACGTCAGCCGTGGGCATGGCGTTGGGTCCTGACGCGGTCAGTCGAGATGGCCGCGCTCGGAGTCGCCCATCTCGACGCCGCCGTTCGGGAAGTACTCCGTCCAGCGCCGCGACACGGTGTTGGCGACCTCAGGACGGCACGTCACTTCCTTCGGGTACCACGGCTTCATGCGCGCGTCGATGCAGATCGGCCCGCTGTAGGAGAGATGATTCCGGACCACGCGCGTGGCGGCGGCGTGAATGTCGGCGGCCGGTTCGAAACGCGTGAACGTGGTCCACAGGAAATTCATGTCGCTCTTCGACGCCCGCCCGGGTTCGTCGGTCAGCACCACCAGCTGCCAGCCCGCAAACGCCGGATGCGGCGCGATGCGCGACGCCACGTCCGGTTCGTCCGCATAGCCTGGCACCCCGACGACAAGGCAGCCGCCGCAGTAGACGCGCACGTCAGTGATGCCGCGCGGCAGGTCGGCGGCGCGGAACTCGCGCGCCAGTTCGCGCACGGGGTTGCCCAGCCCGAGCCACACCCCCTTCGACCCCTTGTTCACCTCGGGACCGCTGTAGTCGAGCGTGTCCATCGACAAGTTGGCGAACACGTAGAGGTCGGTTTCCGGATTGGTGCGCGCCAGCACGTGCTCGAGCGTGGCGCGACAATTCTTCAGGTCGACGTGCTGATCGGTGACGAGCAGGAACTTGGTGAGCGACAGTTGCCCTTCGCCAAGGATGCGGAACGCACTGGCCATGGCCTCGCGCGTGTACCGCTGCTTGACGACGGCGCCGGCGAGCGAGTGATAGCCGGTCTCGCCGTACGACCACAGTTGCTGCACGGCCGGCATCACCAGCGGGAAGAGTGGCGACAGCAGCTCCTGCAGCAAGTCGCCGATGAAGAAGTCTTCCTGCCGCGGCTTGCCAACCACCGTGGCCGGATACATGGCATCGCGCCGGTGCGCAATCTGCTTCACGTTGAACACCGGATACGGATGCTGCAACGCGTAGTAGCCGTAGTGATCGCCGAACGGCCCTTCGGGCTGACGCACGTGCGGCGGCACCTCGCCGATGAGCGCGAACTCGGCGTTCGACACCAGCGCGTGCGGCCACGGTCCGTCGGACAGCTTCAGGCGTTCGCCGGAGATGAGCGACGCCAGCATCAGCTCCGGCAGGTTCTCCGGCAGCGGCGCAATCGCCGACAGGATCAGCGCCGGAGGCCCGCCGAGAAACACTGTCACCGGCAGCGCCTGGTTCCGCGCCTCGGCGATCTGGTAGTGATAGCCGCCGCCCTTGCCGATTTGCCAGTGCATGCCGGTGTGCGTGGCACTGTGAACGTGCAACCGGTACATGCCGAGGTTGTGGCCGCGGCCGTCAGGGTGCTGCGTGAACACGAGCGGCAGGGTGACGAACGGGCCGCCGTCCTCCGGCCACAGCGTCATGGCCGGCAGCCGGTCGAGGCGCACGTCGCTCGTCACCACGTCGGTGACCGGGCCGCCCTTGCCGCGCTTCAGTCCCACCTTCAGCAGCTCGAGCCCGACGTCGCGAGCGCCCCAGAGCTTGGCCGGCGTTGGCGGCAGGATCGTTTCCACCAGCTGCACGAGCCGCTTGATCAGGCGCAGCGGACGCTCGCCGAACGCCAGTTCGGCGCGCCTGGCGGTGCCGAAGAGGTTGGTGACGAGCGGGAAGTCGGCGCCGATGACGTTGCGGAAGACGAGCGCCGGGCCGTTGGCGGCGATGACACGGCGATGGATCTCCGCCGCTTCCTCCACCGGGTCCACCGGAGCGTCGATGTAGACGACGTCGTTGTTGCGGCGGAGTTGTTCGATGAAGGTGCGAAGGTCGGGGAAAGACACGGCGGGATGGAATTGTACTCCGCGCTACAGGCCGGCGAGGCGCAGCAACTGGATGTCGACCGACACCGAGGCAGTGCCAACCTCCATCGGTCGCTCCATCCCGAGGTAGCCGTCGGCCGACACTTTCAGCTGATAGCGCCCGCTGGGCACGTCGGTGATGGTGAAGCGGCCGTCGGCGTCGGTCCTGGCTTCCTTGTGCACCGTCCCGTCGATGACCACCGCGGCCCCGGTCAGGAAGCCCTGGTCGTTCCCGCTCACCGTGCCGCTGAAGACGGTGCCGGCCATGCGGGCCGACACGCCGACGCGAAGCCCTGCGGACAACAGCACGACAGCCACCAGCCACGGCGCCAGCCTCCGCAGTGTGACGCTCATCCACGCCTCCGTCGCGTCGCGGTGGCTGCTGCCACGATCGGGGTCTCGAAGAGCGCCGTGAGCGCCGCACGCGAGGCCGGACGCCAGGCGCCGCCGAGTGCCGTGAAGGCCGCGCGCGCCTCGACCCACGACAGAGCCGCGGTCGCTTCCACGAAGCGCTGCCCTTCCCGGCCGAAAGCGGCGCGTTCACGTGCCGAGGCATCGCGCAGGAACGCCTCGCGCGCCCCCTTGACGGTGCCGTGTTCGGCGACGAAGTCTTCGTGCAGATAGCCTGCGGCGAACTGCGACAGCGCCGGGAAGCCATCAGGGTCGAACGAGGAGGTGCGTCGCGTGCTCATCGCCGGGTCTCCGGATACGACGTCAGGACTATCCAGCGTCGTTCGCGCTCGTACCAACGCAACACCACCAGCGCGCGTTCGGCCGGACGCGACACCCGCTGTCCGCGCGAGAGCGAGCGGCCAATCGGGGCGCCGTCTGGAGTCGCGTAGTTCAACACCAGGTTCGGGCGGCTGCCCGTCCGAGCTTCCCATGCGTCGACGCGGGCCCGCGCCCGCGCAATCGCCAGCGCGACGATGCGGCGTGCGGTCACGACGTCGGTATACGTCGACGCGGCGGAGATATTCGGTTCCCGCCTGAGCCGCGCCGCCAGTTCCTCGTCGGTCCTGCCGACATGGCGCTCGAGCGTGTGTCCGCCCAGGCGCTCGTCACCCTGAAGGTCGTAGAGCGCACCCTGCTCCTGAGCGCCAGCCGGTCCGCGCTGTCCAAGCGCCTGGGCCTCTGCCTGGCCGCCGCCGAGCCCGATGACCAGCAGCAATGCCGCGAGCACCGCCGACGTTCCGCGCGACATCAGCCGGCGCCGCCCGTTCTGTGGCATGCCCGGCAGATTACCAGAGCCGACGACCGCATCGCGACTACAGCCATCGAATCAGCAGTTGCGCCATCCAGAGGAACACCGAGAAGCCGATGACGTCCTGGAACGCGGTTTCGAACGGACCGGCCGTCGTTGCCGGGTCGAAGCCGGCCCGCTTGGACAGCATCGGGATGACGGTGCCCATCAGCCCGGCGGTGACGATCGCACAGGTCATCGACGCGCCCACCACCAGCCCGAACGGAATCCGTCGCGACCAGATCATCGCGACCACCGACAGCGACACGCCGGCCACGAGCGCAATGGTGAGCGCCGTCAGCAACTCGCGCCGCACGGCGTGTGCCCAGTTCGACAGCGACACGTGCCCGGTGTCGAGGCCACGCACGACGATGGCCGCGGCTTGCAGGCCGACGTTGCCCGACACCGCGGAGATGACCGGCATGAAAGAGGCGAGAAGGATCACCTCCTGTAACACGTGTCCGAACCGCGCGATGATGCCGCCAGCCACCAGTTCAATGGCCATCGTGCCGAGCAGCCAGGGCAGGCGCAACCACGCCACCTGCGTCGGCGTGCGACGGTCCATTTCGGCCGCATCCGAACCGACGAGGTGCGACAAGTCTTCGTTGAACTCCTCCGTCAACACGTCCAGCACGTCGTCGACCGTGACAATGCCGAGCAGCCGACGGTCGGCATCGACGACGGGCACAGCCACGAAGTCGTACTTGCCGATCAACCTGGCGACGTCTTGCTGATCGGTGTCTGGCGCCACGGAGATCACGTCGGTGGTCATTACCTCGTCAATCGTCTGGGGCAGCCGCGCCAGCAGCAGGTCGCGCATGCTGCACACCCCCACGAGCCGCATCCCGGCATCGACGATGTAGACAATGGTGACCGTCTCGACCGTGCGAGCGGCGATGCGCAAATACTCGAGCGTCCACGCCACCGTCACGCCAGGGCGCACGGCGGCCACGCTCGACGTCATCAGACGGCCCGCGGTCTGCTCTGGATACTCGAGCAGGCGCTCGACGTCGCGCGCGCTGCCCCCTGGCAGCAGCGCCAGGATCTGCCGACTCTCGTCATCGCCGATGTCGCCTACGACGTCGGCCGCGTCGTCCATCTCCATGTGGCCGAGTTGTGCGGCGACATGCGTCGGCGGCGACGTCTGCACCAGGTGCCGTCGGGTGGCGGGAGCGGCCTGCGCCAGCGCCTCCGCCGCGCGCTCATCGTCGAGCAGCGCGAATACACGCTCGGCTTCGGGCAGCGTCAGTTCATCGAGAATCGCCGCCAGATCGGATGGGTGCAGCGAACCCACCAGCGTGGGGATGGCACGCACGTCCATCGGGCGGCCGCGCTGCCCAAGGGCTTCGCGGATCTGATCAATGAGGGCTTCGTACATGGCCCCCTCCCTTCGAGGTGCAGGGACGAAGATTTCAGGGGCGAGCGCGACAGGGAGGCCAGCGGCCAGCCTTCGACAGGTCGATGCGCACCTGCCGGGCAAGACCGCCGTTATGACGGCGGAACTCAGTAAGACAGAGGGATCGACACGGCGCGTTCGCAGGACCTGCTGCCGTCGTCAGTCATAGAAACCCATACTAGCGTGAGAAGTTCGAAGTCAGAGTTCTGAATTCTGACTTCTCACTTCTTTTCGAGGTGCAGCTCATGGCAGGCGTTGCACGCAACGCCCATCGCATCGAACGCGGTGGAGGCAGCGGCGAGGTCGCCCCGCTTCGCCGCGACCAGGGCCTGCCCTGCAGACCGGCGCGCGTCCTTCGAGAGCGTCACGCCCTTGGCCGACTTCCTGACCGTCCAGTAGTCTTCGGTGCGAGCCATGAGCAACTCGAGCTTGGCGAGGGCCTCGACCGCCGCCTTCTGCTCCTTGTCGGTGACCGCAAAGCGGTAGTCTTCCTGCGCATCGGAGGCATCGTTCATCCACTGCGTGTGCGCCGAGGCGTCCGGCGCCTGGGCTGCAACGCGAGGGGTGCCGGCCAGCGTCATAGCAATCAGGGTCGGCGCGGCAAGCAGGACGAGAACGGGCATGGTGGGTCGGCGCATGTCGATAACTCCTCGCGCTTCTGGCGCGCCCCGAAGTGTAGCGCTGCAACAGCCGCTGACCTACCATTGAACGCTGTGCCTATGTCATCACTTCGCCCTTTTGACGCCGTGCTCGTGGTTTCTTTCGGAGGCCCTCAGGGCCTGGACGACATCCGCCCCTTTCTGGCGAACGTACTGCGCGGACGCCGCATTCCCCAGGAGCGGCTCGACGAGGTCGTTGGACACTACGAACACTTCGGCGGCGTGTCACCGCTGACCGAGATCACGATGAAGCAGGCCGACGGGCTCCGCGCCCGTCTCGCAGTCGCGGGGCTGGGCGACCTGCCGGTGTTCGTCGGCATGCGCAACTGGCATCCGCTGCTGCCCGACACGGTGAAGCAGATGGCCGACGCCGGGGTGAAGCGGGCCATCGGCTTTATCTGTGCCGCCCAGCGTTCGTACTCGAGCTGCACCCAGTACAAGCAGAACGTCTTTGATGCTCGCGCCGAGACGGTCCAGAGTGGAGGACCGGATGTCGAGGTGACGTTCGTCGAGGACTGGCACCTGCACGACGGCTTCACCGACACCAATGCGCGGCATGTCGCCGCGGCGCTTGCGGCACTGCCAGGGGGTGTGCGCGACCGGGCGCGCATCGTGTTCACGGCCCACAGCATTCCCGAGTCCATGACTGGCGCAGCGCGCTATCAGTTGCAATTGCAGCAGTCGGCGCAGGCCGTCGCCGAGCGGCTTGGACACACGGACTGGGCGCTCGTCTACCAGAGCCGGAGCGGCCGCCCCGAAGACCCGTGGCTCGGGCCCGATGTGTGCGCGTACCTGCGCGACGAGCATGCGAAGGGGCTCGAAGGCGTGGTGCTCTGCCCCATCGGCTTCGTCTGCGATCACATCGAGGTACTCTACGACCTCGACGAGGAGGCGGCGCAGGTGTGCGCCGAGGTCGGGCTGCCGATGACGCGGGCCGAGGCGGTGAATGACGACCCGGCTTTCCTCGATCTCATCGGCGATGTCGTGCTGAAGACGTGGAGGCGCTACGAGGGACGACGGCCGCTCACGATCGCACCGCCGCCGAAGCCCGAGCGGGTGGAAGGACCGCCGCCGTCGCGCGGACGCGCGGGAGGCTGACGCCGCCCGCGGCTTTGGGCTCTGGTCGTTGGGCTATGGGCCGTGCGAGACGGCACACCTGAAACAAAAGGGCGGCGACTGGTTCAACCAGCGCCGCCCTTGGTGTTGCTATCGCCGAAAGCCGAGAGCCCGAAGCCCAGAGCCCTGCCTATCGCCTATCGCTCATGGCCCTGAGCCGGCCGCGTGGGCGCCGCTCAGATATGCGCGGTGAGCGGTTCCTGCACCGGCGCGCCTTGCTCGAGCGAGGTGAGGATGGTGTCGAGGTTGACCGGGGCGCGGCGGAAGATGTCGTCGCCGAGCGCATCGGAGATGGCGTTCAGGACCGAGCAGCAACCCGCGCCGACCGGCGGCTCGCCGATGCCGCGCGCGCCGACCGGCGTTTCGGGATCGGCCAGTTCGACGGCAGCCCACTGCATGTTGCGCGGCACGTCGAGGATGGTCGGCGGACGGTTCTGGTACATCCGACGCGCCAGCGCCACACCGTAGTGCTGGTCGTAGACGGTCTTCTGCGCCAGCGCGTGTCCCATGCCGAGGGTGGAACGGCCGAGCACCTGCCCTCCGAGCGCCCGCGGATGGATGACCGTGCCGACGTCGGCGACGGCGACGTAGTCGACCATGTCGTACTTGCCGGTTTCCGTATCGACCTCAACCTCGGCGAACGCCGCCACGAACGAGTAGGACGCTCCGTCACGCTTGTAGCTGTCGCGACCCACGCCCATCAGCCCCTGACCGGCGAGGTTCGTCGCCGACCGCTTGGTGAAGGCGTTGATGTCCTCAGGCAGTTCGTGGCCGTCGTAGGTGCCGCCCAGTTCGAGCGCCTTCTGCGCCACCTGCGCCAGCGTCATGCCGGCACCGCCTCGGCGCTGCACGCGCTCGTTCTCGACGACGTAGTCGGCCGGCTTGCCGCCAAGCGTCTTCGCCGCAATCTCCTGGCACTTCGTGATGGCGTTGGTGGCGGCCGCATGGGCCGCGCGGGTGTGGGCGTGAATCGTCTGGCTGCCGCCCGAGACGCACGACCACGGCAGGTTGTTGGCCGTGTTGCCCCAGGTGAGGACGACCTTCTCCCACGGCATGCCCATCATCTCGGCGGCCACGCGCATCGTGTCGCTGTACGACTCGGTGCCGAGGTTGCCGACGCCGGTGTTGATGTACATGTGACCGTCGGGCTTGATGACGAACAGGCCGTCGTAACCGGTGGAACCGGCCACGAACGTGCTGACCGCCACGCCGACACCGCGCACCTTTGTGCCGTTGATCTTGCCGCTGCGAGCCTTGCGCTCATCCCACTGGAAGAGGGCCTTGCCCTTGTCGAGCGCCTCCTGCAGGAACGCGCTGGTGGTGTAGCCGCGCTGGCCGCGCGCGTTGGCCGGTCCAACCTTGGCCTTGCCGACTGGCGCGTTGATGTGGCGAATCTGGACCTGGTCGATGCCGAGCTTGCGCGCCGCCTTGGCCATCACCGGTTCCATCATGGTGATGCCCTGCATGCCGCCAGGCTGGCTCTGTGCCCGTCGCGGTGGCGTGTTGGTGAGCACGCCGACACCGCGCCACCGCATGGCTTCCGGCTGGTAGGCCAGCGAGGCGATTCGTCCGGTCTGGCCGGTGTCACCCTGCTGCTCGAACGGACCGTTCTCGCAGATGACGAACATGTCCACCGCGAGCAGCTTGCCGTCCTTGTCGAAGCCGGCCTTCACGCGCCCCTGCACGGCGGGGCGGTAGCCACCGATGAAGTGCTCGTCTTCGCGGCTGACGTGCATCAGCACGGGCGCGTTGGCCTTCTTCGCCAGCAGCGCCGGGATGATCGACTGGATGGTGCCCGTGGCCTTGCTGCCGAAGCCGCCGCCGGTGTACTCGCTGATGATCACGATGTCGGTCTGCTCCATGTGGAGCCAGCGCGCCACCGACGCCACGGTCTGCACGGTGCTCTGCGTCGAGCAGTGCAGGAACAGCTTGCCGTTCTGCCAGTACGCCATCGCACTGCGGGTTTCGAGCGTGACGTGGCTGTTGTTCGAGGTGGAAAAGGTTTCGTCGAGGACGAGCGCCGCCTTCTTGAAATTGCCGTCGACGTCGCCGTAGGTCCACTGGTCGGTCGGCTTGCCCATCGGGAGTTTGCCCTGGGCATACTCGGCGAAGTCCTGCTCTTCCCACTTGAGCATCACCACATCGGGCGGGCCGGGCTGCTGGCCTGGCGAGGCCGGCTGACGCATCCAGACGTTGCCTTCGGTGCGGGCCGTCGGCCTGCCCGGACGGAGCGAATCGATCGGATCGACATTGAACGGCAGCGGTTCCCAGTCGATGTCGATGAGCTCGATGGCTTCGGCGGCCGTGAGTTCGTCGACTGCGGCGACGGCCAGCACGGGCTCGCCCTGGTAGACCGGCTCGGCGGACAGCGCCTTCTCACCACGCTGGTCGGCCTTGATGACGGCGCCCAGGTCGGTGACGGTGTCGGCTGGACTCGGAATTTCGTCCGGCAGCAGGATAGCCTTCACACCCGGCAGCGCCAGCGCGCGGCTGACATCGATGCTGCGGGCGCGGGCGTGCGGCAGCGGACTGGTGAGCAGGCGGGCGTGCAGCAGGCCGTCTACCTTGTAGTCCTCGACGTACTTCGCGCGACCGGTCACTTTCGCAACGAGATCCGGAGTCTGGTAGTTCTGTCCGACAAGCTTATTGGCCATTCCTTCGGTCCTCCCGGGCCATGTCACTTCGGCGTGATGATGACATCGACCGGCTCTTCAATCGTGAACGTCCAATCGAGATTCTTCGCGTCGACGACGGCGAAGAACACGCGTGGGTCATCGCTGAAATACGCGGTGCCGCTGCCGTCGCCTTCATGCTCGACCACCACTTCCATGGGCCGGCCACTGATGGCGCTGTGAATCGTCAGCGAGAACACGCCAGTTGGCGTGGCGTGGGTGGTGGCCCAGCGGATGCGCATCGCGCCGGTGTCGCCGGGCCACGACTCGGTCTGCAACGGACTGCGCCCGGACCAGGTGCCGACCGGACGCCAGAACGTTTCCTTGCGCGAGGCTGCCTTTGGCGCGGCGTTGCAGCCGGTGAGTCCGGCGAACGAGGCCACGATCGCCAGCAGGACGATCGCGGACCTCGCGAGACGGAGAGTCAATCTATTACGTCGTCGCCGCAGCGGCGTGTCCGCGAATGGCGCGCTTCACGAGGTTGCGCATCAGCGGAATCTTGTAGGCGTTGTAGCGCAGGGCCGTCGCGCCG
>JAYTXA010000021.1:0-20734 GCA_043743165.1 Acidobacteriota bacterium | reverse complement strand
GGGCCGTTGGCCCGCGGACGCATCAGATCACAAATCGCATGATTTCATTCATACAAAGAAGTGATCTCTCCCATCAATCAAACTGATCGGTGTTCTAGGCCGCACCAGCCATCCGTTACGGCTGCCGGATGAAGGTACCTGCCCGCAGGTCGGCCACCGCCTGCCGCAGTTCTGCTTCCGTGTTCATCACAATCGGTCCGTGCCACGCCACCGGTTCCTCGAGCGGACGTCCGGACACCAGCAGGAAGCGGATCCCTTGTTCGCCGGACTGCACGACGATCTCGTCGCCCCGGTCGAACAGTACCAGCGAGTGGTTCGTCGCGTCGTAGACGATCGCGTCGCTGCCATCAGTGGCTTCCGTGCGCACTGCCCTCGGCGCGGACGCATCGCGAAAGGTGCCGGAGCCGGCAAAGACGTACGCGAACGCGTGACGTGACACTTCGACCGCAATGCGGCGGCGCGTCTCGGGTGGGACCGAGATGTCGACGTAGCGCGGATCGGCCGCCACGCCTTCGACCGGTCCGTGCTGCCCCCAGAACTCCCCGCAGATCACCCGCGCACGCGTGCCATCGTCTTCCGTCACGGTGGGAATGTCGTTCGCGGTGATGTCCTGGTAGCGCGGCGCCGTCATCTTCAGCACCGCCGGCAGGTTGGCCCACAACTGGAAGCCGTGCATGCGCCCCAGCGCGTCGCCCTTCGGCATCTCCTGGTGCATGATGCCGCTCCCGGCCGTCATCCACTGCACGTCGCCAGCACCGAGATTGCCGCGGTTGCCAAGGCTGTCGCCGTGTTCCACCGTGCCGGCCAACACGTAGGTGATGGTCTCGATGCCGCGATGCGGATGCCAGGGGAAGCCGGCCAGGTAGTCGGCCGGTCGATCGTTCCTGAAGTCGTCGAACAACAGGAAGGGATCGAATGTGCTGGTGTCGCCGAAGCCGAACCCGCGCTTCAGCTTCACGCCGGCTCCCTCGAGCGTTGGCGTGGCCTGGACGATCTGCTTGACCGGACGAATCGACATTGCGCTCCCCCTGTCGTCCAGTCTAGCGAATTCGCGGCTGCGTCCTGCGGCGGTCGCACCCGGGCCCAGCTCGAGAAACAGCATGCGCCCGCCGGCATAGGCACCGAGCGCCTGCATGACGGCATCGTTCACCACCCGCACCGGCCGGCTGAACGCGTCAGCGAAGTCGAAGCCAACCCAGCCATCCCCGAGGTGGCCGGGCCCGATGTCGACGACCAGCACAGCCGGGTGAGGTCTCATCACAGATGATGATTTGAATCCAAACATAATGCCGAGTCGCCGACTCGACGGTGTGCGGATGGCTCGGCAACTCCTTATGCTCTCTGGCGATCTTTCATACAACAGGCAGCGAGACGAGGCGTAGCATGAAAGATATGCGCGACGCCGCCCTGACGTTGCGTGAGAGGCAGGGTGCCCGTGCCTGGTGCGCCTTCGGAGGAGCAACACATGTCAGTCTACAAGTGGCGAGTCGCGCGTGCGGCGCTGGCCGTCGGCACGGTCGCCTTCATGGCGTCGAGCGTGCACGCAGCGGCGCCCGCGGCGCCGGTCACGTTTGCGCACGACGTCGCGCCGATCTTTCAGGCGAAGTGTCAGTCGTGTCACCAGCCGAACTCCATCGCGCCGATGTCGCTCATCAGCTATCAGGATGCCCGTCCGTGGGCGCGGTCCATCCGCGATCGCGTCAGCACGCGGCAGATGCCGCCCTGGCACATCGACCCCAGCGTCGGCGTGCGGAAGTTCAAGAACGACATGTCGCTGACCCAGGAGCAGATCGATACGGTGGTGGCCTGGGTGGACGGCGGGGCACAGATGGGCGATCCGAAGGACCTGCCGGCCGCGGCGCCGCTGGTGACCGACAACCAGTGGCAGGCGGTCAGGGACGGCTTCGGCCCGCCTGATCTCGTCGTTGCGTCGCCCGAGTACACCATGCCCGCGCAGCACCAGGACATGTGGTGGCGCCCGATGAGCGACATTCCGGTCACCGAACCGCGCTGGGTCCGCATGGTCGAGATTCGTCCCACGAACATGCAGGCGCGGAAGATCGTGCACCACGCCATTGCCTATCACGTGCTGAGCCCCGACAACGTCGGTGAGGTGAACACCGGCATCGTCGGCGCCGGCGCTGCCGACGCCGACGACCTCGTGAACCGTCGTCCGCAGTTGATGGAGTGGGCCATCGGCAAGGGCTACGACCGCTTCCTCGAGGGAACCGGCAAGATGGTGGTGCCCGGTGAGAAGATCTCCTGGGATCAGCACATCCACGCGGTCGGTGAAGCAATTACCGGTGGCACCGAGATCGGCCTCTGGTTCTACCCCAAGGGACAGGAACCGACCAAGCACAGCTACCTGGTCGGGTTCACTGCCATCAAGCGGGGCATCCCCGGTCAGGCCGCCCTCGACATTCCGCCGAACTCCATCGCGCACACGGAAGGGTTCACGGTGCTGAAGGAGAACACCATCATCACGAACTTCCAGCCGCATTTTCACCTGCGAGGCAAAGCGATGCAGGTGGAGGCGATCTTTGCCGATGGCCGCACGCAGACGATCAGCTATGTCGGCAACTTCAACTTCAACTGGATGACGAATTACATCTATGCCGACGATGCAGCGCCGGTGTTCCCGAAGGGAACGATCATCCACGTCATCGCGTGGTACGACAACACGACAGCCAACAAGAACAATCCTGATCCCGAGCAGTGGGTGGGCTACGGCGACCGCACCGTCGATGAAATGGGACACGCCTGGATGAATGTCGTGTACCTCACCGACGCCGAGTATGCGGAGCGTGTCGCCAAGTACGGCGAAGGCGTCACCAACGGCGTCAAGCCCGAGACCAAGACCCAGCAGTAGCCACCGGAGACCTCATGACTCGACCGACCATCGCGCGACTGTGCCTGCTGGCGGGCACGGTCGCGTGCGGCGTTTCGCTGCTGGCACAGGGCGTCCAGTTACCTAGTGAACCCGGCGGCAAGTTCGGCCGCAGCATCACCGGCGCTTACGAGGGCTGGTACGACGAGAAGGACGGCAGCCACGTCTTCCTGGTCGGCTACTACAACCGCAACCTGGCCGAGGAGGTCGACATTCCGGTCGGCCCGAATAACCGCATCGAACCCGGTGGTCCGGACTTTGGCCAGCCGACACACTTTCTTCCCGGCCGGCAGGTCGGCATGTTCACCGTCACCGTTCCCAAGAGCTTCGCTCCGGAACAGAAGCTCACCTGGACTATCGTCGACAACGGCGTCACTACCTCGATTCCGCTGCGGCTCAAGGCCGACTATAACGTCAGTCCGTTCGAGGACGCGGCGGTTGGCAACACGCCGCCCGTGCTGAAGTTCGAGGCCAGCGGTCCGTCGGTGCAAGGGCCGGTGGCGTCGGTGGCAGGCGCTGCTGTCAGGACAGCCAACGTGAATACACCGCTGCCGCTGCCGCTCTTCGCAAACGACGACGCGAAGTACACCAGCGGCACGAACGCGCCGATGCGAGGCACGCGTCCGGTCGTCACCGCGCTGTGGTCGAAATATCGCGGCCCGGGGACGGTGACGTTCGAGCCAGCGACTGGCAAGCCCGCCCTCGAGACACTCGCGGGTGGGAAGGTGGGCGAACCCTACGCCGGAAAAGGCGTGGTGACGGCCACCTTCTCGCAACCCGGTGACTACGTCGTGCATGTGGTTGGCAACGATTACTCCGGAACTGGCGGCGGCGGCGAGGTGTGTTGCTGGACCACCGCGATGCTCCGCGTCACGGTCCGCTAACCACGCGTGGCGGTCCGCGGCCTAGACGCGGACCCGCACGCCCTTCCACCGCATGAGCCCGGCTACGGCCATCCACAGCAACAGGTAGAGCAGTGCATAGACGAGCGACGAGCGCGGCTCGCCGTGGTCGCCGACGACTGGTACGAGGACCTTCCAGAACAGCGCGTCCCTGGGCGCCAGGCTCATGCCCCAGCGGTACTGCCCGACTTGAGCGGTCAGCTCGGAGAGGAAGTAGATCGCCAGCGGGTTGAGTCCGAGCCACAGTAGCGGCGCCAGCAGGCGCTGCAGTGGCGTTCGCTCAATCACCAGGCAGGCGGCCAACCCGAGCAGTGCGGCTCCCGTGGTGAGCACGGCGAACGAACCGGTCCAGAGCGCCTTGTTCAGCGGCAGCCACACCGACCAGATGACTCCGGTCACCACCGCCCCGAGTCCGGTTGCCGCCACGCCCGCCATCACCGTCGCCGCGCCGCGGCCGGCGGCGAGCTGCCGCCGCACCCAGTGGCCCATGCAGCCGCCGAGCAGCGCGGTGGCGACGCACGAGAGGGTGCCAAGTGCGCCTTCGGGGTCACCTGCCGCGTTGAGGAGATGGGTGCCGAACAACCGGTGATCGAGGTGTGCGCCGAGGTTGGTGACCGGAGCCAGAGAACCGCCAGCGCTGAGCAGCGCCCAGTGCGCGGCCAAGAACACACTCGCGAGCAGGCCCTGCTGGCGCGGTGTCGTCCGCACCGCGATCAACGCAGCGACGAGATAGGTGACGCCGAGCCGCTGGAGGACGCCCGGGATGCGGGCCGACAGTGGATGCGGCCACGCCGTCGCAACATTCAGCACCAGACCGAGCCCGATCAACACCGCCGCGCGCCTGACGATGGCCGCGTCGATGCGGTGGCGCTCGCCTTCACGTGCCAGCGGCTGCAGCACGAACGACATCGCCACGCCCATGACCACGATGAACGCCGGGAAGATGAAGTCGGCGGCGGTTGCGCCGTGCCACGCCGCGTGCGTCAGCGGCGGATAGACGCGGTTCCAGTTGCCCGGGTTGTTGACCAGAATCATGGCGGCGACGGTGATGCCCCGCAGTAGATCGAGCGCGCCGAGGCGCGGGCGGGCCGGGCTGGTCACGGGCGTGCCGGCTTTCGCCGCAGCGCTGCGGGCGGTACCTCCGTGGCCACGTTCTCGCCATCGCACCAGCATTCCGGTGTCGACGCCGGTTCACCCTCGAGGAACAGCTCGGTGGTGCGCCCGAAGGCCATCATGAAGCGGCCAATCACCAGCATCTGTGTGCGGTAGGCGAGCAGCGCCCGTTTCTTCATCTCGGCTTCAGCCGGCGTCAACGTCACCTGGCGCCACGTACCATCGGTCGCCGGAAAGCCTTCCGGCGGCAGCAGCGCCGAGCCGCCGCCGGCATCGGCCGAGAGCGGCCACTGACCGTAGTGCACGAGGTAATGGAGCACCCGCATCCTGTCGCGCAGTGGTGCCGGCACCGCCTCCAGCGCCTCGCGCGCGAAGATGTGCGTCGAGCAGTGGTCCGGATGCTCGTCCTCGGGATGCGGCAGTGCGAGCAGCGTCGGACGGAACGCGGTGATGATCGTCTCGAGCTCGCGTCGTACGTCGATGCCGCGATAGCGCACGCCCCGTATCACCTGTTCCGTCGCCGGCGGTTGCTGACGCTGGGTGTAGGGCGACGCGAACGCGCGTCGCTTGTCGTAGAGGTACGTCGATGCGATTCGGCAGAGTCCCTCGTCAGGAAACCCCAGAAAGGTCAGCTGTGACGGCGGCACCCCGAGCAGGCCCATGGCCGTCACCGTCTCGTGTTCGCGCGTGATCCCGTAGCCGCGAAAATCGCTGGCTTGGGGATGCGCCACGCCGTCACTGACCTCAACCCCTTCAGGAAAGCCGTCGCCGCTGGTCAGCATCACTACCCGCACCTGGCCGCCGCTGCCGACGACGCGCTGGATGAGCCCGGCCGCGCCGAGCGCTTCATCGTCGGGATGCGGCGCCAGCACGAGCAGCCTCGTCGAGCGATCCGGCGTCCAGGCGAGTTCAGTCGGCGCGGACGACACAGCACCGGCACGGACAATCAGCGTCACCGCCAGGGACAGGGCGAGCAGCGGACTCCACAGCAGGCGCACCATGGAATCATCGTAGTCTACGAGCGGTTGACCGTACAGACGTGTCGGGAGGCACGTAGGCCTCGGACGACTGCGGTCGAGCGGCGCACCACTTGCAAACAGACCAGCCGTGGACACTGCTGATGTGACGATGCTCCTGGAGATTGCGCGCGCCCTGCCCGAGTGCGACCGCGCGGCGAAGCTCCGCGCCCTTCTTCTGCGCGTCATCGAAGCACAGGACGACGCGCCGGCACTGACGTCGGCAGCCGATGCGCTTGCCGCGTCCGCCGCGGACGCCCTGGCCGACGATCCCTGGACCGTATTCGAGCGCGCCGCCCGTCAGCTGCAGTCGCGAGTGCACGCAGCCGATGAGTCCTGCGGCACATGACCTGACGGCATGGTCGGCTGATTGCACACCCGTTCACGGACGTCGAACCTGTCCATGAAAGGGAGGCCCATGTCGTACGACTCAGCATTTCAGCGGAGCGAGCGCCTGGCTCAGGCACTCGGCTGGTTCAGCATCGCGCTTGGCGCAGCGCAGCTCGTGGCTCCATCACGGGTTGCACGTGCGGTCGGTGCGCACGACACCGACTCCACCCGCAAGACCCTTCGCACCTTCGGCGCTCGCGAACTCACGGCCGGGGTCGCCATCCTGGCCCAGCCGGACGACGCCCGCTGGGTGTGGTCACGCGTCGGCGGCGATGCGCTCGACCTCGGATGGCTCGCTCGGGCGATGAGGCAGGAGACGAGTAACCGGCAGCGGCTCGGGATGGCGGCGGCCGCCGTCGCGGGCATCACCGCGCTCGACGTCCTCACCGCTCGACGGCTCGCACGACAGCCGAGCGAGACACAGCGGCGCCGCCGGCGTGTGCAGGTCGAGCAGGTGGTGACCGTCAACCGCTCGATCGCCGAGGTTTATGGTTTCTGGCGCGACTTTGCCAACTTCCCGCGTTTCATGGCGCACCTCGAACGGGTCGAGGTGCTCGATTCTCGCCGCTCCCGCTGGACCGCCACGGCGCCCGTGGGCATGACGGTCGGGTGGGACGCCGAGATCGTCCACGACCGCGACGGCGAGTGGCTGGCCTGGCGATCGTTGCCGGGCAGCCAGGTTGAAAACAGCGGCTCGGTCCGCTTTGCCCCGGCGCCTGGCGCGCGGGGCACGGAGGTGCGTGTCCAGCTCGAATACGTGCCGCCCGGTGGCCGCATCGGTCGCCTGGTGGCGACGCTGTTCGGTGAAGAGCCACGGCAGCAGGTGCGTGAGGACCTGCGCCGCTTCAAGCAGCTGATGGAGACGGGCGAGGTCGCGTTGTCCGATGGCCGCGGCCTGCGGCGTCCGGCGCAGCCGGGCAGGAGTGCGGCGCAGGTTCGGGAACTCGCGGGGGTGCACGCATGAAGGCCACCTGCTGGATGGGCACCCGCAACATCGAAGTGGAGCAGGTGCCGGATCCGACGATTCTGAACCCCGGCGACGCCATCGTGAAGATCACGAGCACGGCCATCTGCGGCTCCGACTTGCATCTCTACAACGGCTTCATCCCCAGTATGAAACGCGGCGATGTGCTGGGGCACGAGTTCATGGGTGAAGTCGTCGAGGTCGGCAGGGGAGTACGCAGCCTCCGCGCCGGCGACCGCGTCGTGGTGCCGTTTCCGATTGCCTGCGGTCACTGCGCGCAGTGCGAGCGCGAGATGTACTCGCTCTGCGAGAACTCGAACCCCAATGCCTGGATGGCGGAGAAGCTGTGGGGCTATTCACCCTGCGGCATCTTCGGCTACTCGCACATGCTTGGCGGCTACGCCGGCGGGCAGGCCGAGTACGCCCGTGTGCCCTATGCCGACGTCAACCCGATCAAGGTGCCGGACGATCTCGATGACGAGCAGGTGCTGTTCCTGTCCGATATCTTCCCGACTGGCTACATGGCGGCGGAGGCGTGCAACATCCAGCCGGGCGACACCGTCGCGGTGTTCGGCTGCGGGCCGGTGGGACAGTTCGCCATCAAGAGTGCGTACCTGCTCGGTGCGGAGCGCGTGATTGCCATCGACCGCTTCCCGTACCGGCTGCGTATGGCGCACGACCGCGCCGGCGCCGACACCATCAACTACGAGGAGGTGGACGTCTTCGAGGCCCTGGAGGAGATGACGGGGGGACGTGGACCGGACCACTGCATCGACGCCGTCGGCCTCGAGGGGCACGCACCGGGTGTGCACGGCACCTACGACACGGTGAAAACGGCCCTGATGCTCGAGACCGACCGGCCGGTGGCGTTGCGCCAGGCGATTCTCGCCTGCCGCAGCGGCGGCACCGTGTCAGTGGCCGGCGTCTACGGCGGGTTCATCGACAAGTTCCCGACGGGCGCGGTGGTCAATCGCTCTCTCACCATCAAGTCCGGACAGACCCACGTGCAGCGTTACATGCGGCCGCTGCTCAAGCGCATCCAGAATGGCGAGATCGATCCGAGCTTTGTCATCACGCACCGGTTGTCGCTGTCGGATGCGGCCCACGGCTACGAGATGTTCTCGAAGAAGCAGGACGAGTGCATGAAAGTGGTGATGCGGCCGTAAGCCGATCGCGCTGACGCGGCGGCGCCCTGCGTCGGGGTATCCTTGCCCCATGAGGCAGGGCGTCGGCCGTGCGTGGCGAATGACCATGGGCGTGGCGGTGGCGGTGTGCGCTGCGGCCTGTGCGGCGCCACCTCCGGCAGCGCCGCCGGCGCGCGTCGTCATGTCCATTCCGTTCGCCGGCAATGCGTGGGAAAGCATTGGCCGCGCGCTGGGCGCGGAGTACAACGCGCGGCTGCCTGGCCCTCGAAGACGCCGAGACCGCCTATCTGGCCTACAGCCGCGGCACCGAACGCAGTGGCTCACCGCACGAGCGGCTGCGTGCCATCGGTGTGATGTTCTCGATTGCCGTGCAGGTGGCCGTGCCCGCCTCGACCGGGATCGAACGAATCGAGCAGCTGCGCGGCAAGCGGGTCGACGTTGGCACGCCTGGCGATCGAGGCGTTGAACATCCTCGAAGGCTGCGACCTCGCGACGATGGGTGCGAACTCGGCGGACACGGTCCACGTGATGGCTGAATCGATGAAGCGCGCTTATGCCGACCGTGCGAAGTATCTTGGCGACCCCGACTTCAACGCGAACATGCCGATTGCGCGGCTCATCTCGAAGGCGCACGCGGACGAACTGCGCAAGACGATCAGCCTCAAGCGCGCCTCGGCGGCATCACCCTCGACGTTCGAGTGGCCGCACGAGAGCGACGAGACCACCCACGTCTCCATCGTCGACGGGCAACTGAACGCCGCGTCGATGACCTACACGCTGGAGCAGGGCTACGGCGTGAAGGTGGTCGTGCCTGGCGCCGGCTTCCTGCTGAATAACGAGATGGGCGACTTCAACGCCGGGCCTGGCCTGACGACCGCCGAGGGGCTCGTCGGCACCAACCCGAACCTGACGGCGCCGGGCAAGCGCATGCTGTCGAGCATGGCGCCGACCATTCTCACCAAGGACGGCCGGCTGTTCATGGTGACCGGCAGCCCGGGTGGACGCACCATCATCAACACGGCGCTCGAGACGATCGTCGGTGTGGTCGACTTCGGCTTGAACGCGCAGGAAGCGGTGGACGCACCGCCGTTCCATCACCAGTGGTTGCCCGACGTCATCAACTACGAGCGGCAGGGCTTCTCGCCGGATACGCTGCGCGAACTGCAGCGCCGGGGGCATACCGTTCGTGACGGCGGCGCCCAGGGCGCGGCGCAGGTCATCATCTACAATGCGGCGGACACGACACTCGAAGGCGGGACCGATCGCCGCGTGTCGGACGGCGCCGCCGTGGCAGTGGTGCCGAAACGGTAAAGTGCGTTCGCGGCTACGACACACCGAAATGCCGGACCTGATTGGAGAACTGACATGTTGCGAACGATGGTCTTTGCCGTGCTCGTCTGCGCCGGAACGGTTGTTTCGGCTGGCGCGCAGGCGCCGCTGCCGGCCACCGACGTCACCGCGGCGCAGATGCAGGCCTTTCTCGACGCGCTGCCGCGCAACGAGATCAACGACCTGCCGGTGCGGACGGTCGACGTCGGCGGACACCGCGTCGGTGTGTTCGGCGTCTTCCGTCCGAAGGATCAGCCGGGCGACGCCATCGCGCACGAGACCCGCACGTCCGAGGTCTACTTCATCCTCGAGGGCAGCGGCACGCTGGTGACGGGCGGGACGATCGTGAATCCGAGGCCGGTGCCGGCGAACCGCAGCCCCGGTCCTCGCGGTGAGAAGATCGACGGTGGTGTCACCCGGCACGTGGCGAAGGGCGACCTGATTATCATTCCCGGTCGCACACCGCACTGGTGGAGCAGCCTCGACGGCGACATCCGCTACATGATCATCCGGTCCGACCCGGACAGCCGCATGCGCCTCAAGTAACTGCGGCGACGCGTCGCAGCACCATCAACGACACGTCGTCGCTCTGCTCGGCGTGGCCGACGAACGCCGACAGTTCTTCGAGAATGAGGGTACCGGCCTCGGCGGCCGTCATTCCGCCCGTCCGTATCACGATGGGATGGAGACGCTCCTCGCCGAAGAACTCTTCGCGCTCGTTCATCGCCTCGCTCACCCCGTCCGAGTAGACAACCAGCGTGTCGCCAGGCTCGACGCTCACCGCCTGCTCCCAGAAGGGCACGTCGGGCATCATGCCGATGACCATCGACCCCTGCGGCAGCGTCGAGGTGCTGCCGTTGTGCAGGTGGATGGGCGGCATGTGTCCGGCAATCAGCATCCGCACCTGCCCCGAGTTCGGTGTCAGCACGGCGTAGACGAGCGAGGCAAAGCGCGTTGGCAAGCCGTCGCGATAGAGGATGCCGTTGACGCCGGACGCCAGATCGCCGAGGTTCGGGAGGTGCGGCGCGAGCGCCCGCAGCGTGGCCTGCAGTTTCACGGCGAGCAGGGCGGCTGGCAGCGCTTTTCCGGTGACGTCGCCGAGCAGCACCGCATGCTGCTCATCGGCGAGTGGCAGGTGGTCGACGAGGTCGCCCCCCACGTCATTCGCGGGCTGCGTGTAGAGCCACACGTCCCAACCGGGCACAGTCGGCCGGTCGGTCGGCATCAGCGCCAGCTGCACCGCGCGGCCGGCCTCGAGTTCGTCCCGCGCGACGAGCTTGTCCTTCAGTTCCAGCACCAGCACGCCGAGCACGAGCGCGATACCCAGGCCCTGCACGCGGAAGGCGATGTGCACGGTGTCGATGTCGATCCGCCACGCCCCGAGGACGATGGAGAGCAGCGCCACGGCCAGCATGATGCGCCGCGCCGGCGTCAGCTTCAGCAGCAGTCCGCGCAGGAAATACCAGAGGCGGCGGAAGAAGCGTCTGGGAGCGGACAACTCGCCCAGTCGCGCCCGCTCCTCGCGCGAAAGGTAGAAGGCCTCGAGCCCGGCGAGCGTCCCGCCCACCTCCCGGTGAACGCCCCGCCGCATGATGTCTGTGGCGACAATGCGCACATCGTTGCCGAGCGTGTGCAGCAGGCGCGGCGGCGCCTGCCCGTGGCTTCTTGACGGGCGGTTCACGAGTGCGCCGACTGGCTGAGTATGCGGGCAAGCATGGCCGGTCGATGTTATTACACCGGCGCCACCTTCCTCGATGGTGTCCGCGTGCCGGTGCGTGCGGCGGCCAGAAGCGCCGTGACGCTGAGCGCCCCCCAGGCCGCGACCAGCCACAGCGTCAAAGGTCCTGGGGCGAACAGCGGTTCGCCGCGCAGCGCCTGCGCCAGCAGCAGCGCGAACAGGGTGGCGTAGCTGACTGCCGCCACGCGCACCGTGCGCTCGACCACCTCCGGCCGCCGGGTGCGGAGCCCCACCGCCAGCAGCGGCAGCAGCTGCAGCGCGTGCAGGCCGACGAAGTGCGGCACGCGCAGGTCGCCGTGCTTGGTGCTCCAGCCGGTGCCCGGGAGGCCAGGGCCGCCGTCGGCTGCGCCAACCGTATGCCCACCGGCGGTGGCGAGTGTGCCGCCGTCCCGGAGGCCGCGCAGTTGTGCGGCCGACGGCTGGGTCATGGACCCCGCCGACGCCGCGCCGAGGATCGTCAGCAGCATGCCGGCACGCAGGGCGGTGCCCATCGCCCGGTTGGTGAAGGGCTGCTTCCAGAGCGCGATGAGCACGAAGGCCGAGGCGCCGGTCTGCACGGCGATGGCAACGCCCATGACGCTGAACACCGCCGCATCGAGCGGCGTACCGACGTTGAAGTGACTCGTGGTGCCGCGCCAGGCCTGCAGGCAGACGAGCCCGACTTCGAGCAGGAAGACGCCGGCCGTCAACCGGCCGACCACGCGCCTGGTGTGAGGCCAGTCGACCAGGTAGCCGAAGATCCAGGCGAGGGTGAGGCTGTAGATGAGTGCCGAGGCCGCGAACTTGGCGGGTTTGAGCCAGGCCGGAGCGCCGCCGATGATCCGCGGGTCGATCACCAGACCGGCGGCAGCGAATGTAAGCACCGGCAACATGGCGAGACCGGCCAGCGTCAGCGGGGCGTCGAGGTGCCAGAGGCGGGAGGCGGCGGTGTGGACGCCGGACAGGGCCTTCTTCACGGTCTGTGCTCCAGATTCACTGTATGTAGTCGGTGTCAACATGCGCGAGTCAGACGATAGAACGCAGGTGTTGACTCTGTCAACATGTAACTCGTACGATGCCGCATGCCCGACACCGCCCACCCCGCCAGGAAGCCTGCCAGCCAGTATCACCACGGCGACCTCAGGCGGGCCTTGCTCCAGGAGGCCGTCCGCACCATCACCGAACAAGGGGTGGACGCCCTCACCGTCCGGGAAGCCGGACGACGCCTCGGGGTGTCGAGGACGGCGCTCTATCGCCATTTCTCCGACAAGTCGGCGCTGCTGGCCGCCGTGGCCCGCGACGGGTTCCAACGCTTCCGCGGCGACCTGCTGCGCGCCTGGTCCGAAGCCGCCGGCACGCGGCGCGGGTTCGAGCTGATGGGCGTCGCCTACGTGCGCTTTGCCGTGGCCAATCCCGCCCACTACCGCGTGATGTTCGGCGACTATCGCCATCTGTGCGCCAAAGACCCTGAATTGAAGGCCGATGCGGAGGCCGCCTTCCGCGTGCTCGTCGCGGCGATCACGTCACTCCAGCAGGCGAAGCTGGTACGCGCCGACGAGCCGATGCTGCAGGCAGAATTCGTCTGGGCCGTCGTCCACGGCATCGCGATGTTCAGCATCGACGGTCAGCTCGGACCGGAGTCGGCCACGTCGGGTGAACTGGCGGGTCTGATTCGCTATGCGCTGCAGCGGCTGCGCACGGGCATCGGCATCGACGCGGCGGCTGCAGCGGATGCGGCGCCGTGACCTATCAGGCGAGCGATCATCACGACGGAAAGCGCTTCTTCAATCCTCGCGCCAAGGACGCACGCCCACTCAGTACACTGCCGAAGATGCTGGCGCAACCGCGCGCCCGCTGGCCGCGGACCGTGCCCGTACGATCGGGTCCGCCCGCGGCGCATGACCCTTCGGCGTGGGTCACCGTCACCTTCGTCGGCCACTCGACGTTCATCATCCAGACCCGTACGGTCACGATCATCACCGACCCGGTCTTCTCCGAGCGCGCGAGTCCACTCTCGTTCGTCGGGCCGAAGCGCGTGCGCCGTGCCGGCGTGCCGCTCGAGCAGCTGCCGCCGATCGACCTGGTGCTGCTCAGTCACAATCACTACGACCACTGCGACCTGGCGAGCTTGCGGTCGATTGCACGCCGCTTCGATCCGGTGCTCGTCACGCCGCTCGGCAACGCCGCCATCGGACGAGGCACCGGCTTCAGCCGCGTCGAGGAGCGCGACTGGTGGGAGCCCGCGCGCACGACACCGCTGCCGGTCACCGTGACACCGGCGCAGCACTTCTCCGCGCGCACGCCGTTCGACCGCAACCGCGCGCTGTGGGGCGGCTTCATCATCGCGATCGAAGGGCGGCGCCTCTTCTTCGGCGGCGACAGCGGCTACGCCCCGCACTTCCGCGAGATTCGCGAACGGTACGGCGCCATCGACCTGGCGCTGCTGCCGATTGGCGCCTACGAGCCGCGGTGGTTCATGGGGCCCATCCACATGAATCCCGACGAAGCCGTGCGGGCGCACCTCGACCTCGGCGCCGCCCGCAGCCTCGGCATGCACTTCGGCACCTTCCAGCTCACGACCGAAGCGATCGACGAACCGCTCCATGCGCTCGACCGGGCCCGCGCGGCGCACGGTGTTGCCGCCACGGCTTTCGACGTCCTCGACTTCGGCGCCTCGCGGCACGTCTACCTGTGAATGGCCATCAGCACCGACGCGTCGCGCGGTAGGATCGGTCGCATGAGTCAACCCGTGACCGTCATCGCCATCATTTCGGTAAAAGCCGGGCAGGAGGCACGCGCCCACGCGCTGCTGCAGTCGCTGGTGCCGCCGACGCTGCAGGAGCCTGGCTGCCTTGCCTACGACCTGCACCAGTCGGTCGCCGACCCGGGCGACTTCATGTTCTTCGAGCGGTGGGAGAGCGACGAGGCCCTTGCCGCGCACGCCGCGTCGACGGCACCGCACCGACTCGCGCTGCGCGAGCAACTGGCCGACCTTGCCGAGGTCCGGCCGAGCGTCACCCGCTGGCGAGCGACGCGCTGAGTCGGCGCGCCGTGGTCTCCCGTCCGCGCCTCACGGCCGCGATCGACGACTTCCGCGACCGCACCTGGTGCCGCGAGGATGCCCGGCGCATCGAGAGCGCACACCAGGCCGAACGCTTCATCGATCGCGTCGGCTTCGCCGCCTGTATGACCGATTCCCGTCGTCCCGGTCCGTCACTCTACGTGGCGGTGTGCGGCCGCCGTGATGCGGTGATGCCGCGCAACGTGCAGACCGATCCCGAAGCGTCGCTGACCTGGCGCTTGAAGGACGAGCTGGTACGGCGAGGCAAGGTCTACTACGCAAAGCTCTCGCGCGGAAAGGCGATGTTCATCGCGCCGCGGATGCTGCCGCACTTCCACGCGCTGTGGGGGCTGAAGCGCGCCGATGAGGCCGGCGGACTGAGCGAGTCCGCGCGCGCCATCCTCAAGGTGCTGCGCCGCGAGTGGGAGAGTGCCACCGCCGATCTGCGTACCGACTCGGGCGTGGCCGACCGCGCCCGCTTCACGAAGGCGCTCGACGAACTGCAGGCGGCGATGCTCGTGGTCCCGAGCGAGGTGCTCTACTCGCCGAAGTTCACCTACATCTGGACGCTGGGCATCGGCCGCTTTCCCGACCAACTGCGTAGGCGGGTGACGCGCACGCTGGCCGTGCGCGAGATCGCGCGCGGCTTCCTGACGACCGCCGGTACGACGCTGCCGGGGGAACTGGCCCGTGTGATCGGCGTGCCGCGCTGGGAGGCTGGCCTGGCGAACCAGGCGCTCGTGAAGGAGGGATTCGCCACGTCACCGGAACGCGGAGTCTACGTGCTGAGCGACATGGCCTGCCTCGAGCCGGGGCACGACGCGGCGGACGCAGGAGACGACGGCGTCGGCCTGCGTCTGGAGCCGGTATAATCCGCCGACACCATGAAACAGCATCCTCATCTGCCCATGGCCCTGATCCTGTTCGCCGCACTGCTCTTCGCCGCCGCGGCGGCGCTCTCGGCTGGCACGGTGCAAGCGCAGGACCCGAAGTCGATCCTCGATCGCATCTACTCCGACGCGCAGGCCGAGCGCGGCGAGCAGCAGTTCAAGGTGTCCTGCAGTTCGTGCCACACACCGCGCATGTTCACGGGCGGGGCCTTCGCCGAACGCTGGAACGGTCAGTCGATGGGCAGCGTGTTCGAGTGGGTGTCAGTGAACATGCCTGAGAACGATCCGGGCGGACTCAAGCCGCAGCAGTACGCCGACATCCTGGCGTTCGTGCTCGGCATGAACGGCTATCCCGTTGGTTCCGAGGACATGCCTGCCGACGCCGCCACCCTCAAGCAGTACGCCATCGTCGAGAACCCGAAGTAGCGGCGGGGTCAGGGCGTCGGCGGCGTCGGCGGCGCCGGCGCGACTGGCTGGCGCCGGCCGGCCATGAGGCTGAGCATGAGGCCGAGCCCGGCCCCGATGCCGCCACCGACCGCCTGTCCCCACAGCAGCCGCGTTGTGGCGTAACGGATAACCTCGGGGATCTGCACGACGGCCTGAATCGAAGCGCCTTGTGGCAGCCCACCCGGCGCCGTGTACCAAGACAGCATGGGCGGCACGATGAACGAGGCGGCGACCGCGCCGAGGACGGCACCGGTCAGCATCAGCAGCAACGCGTTCTTCATGACCGGTCCAGTATATGCGCGCCCATCGGCGCGCCCGCTGCGGCAGAATGAACACGTGAACGCCACGCCAGCCGACACCCGCCCCATCACACCAGACGATGCCGGCGCCGCCGCGCGCCTGAGCGGCGAACTCGGCTATCCGATTGCGCCTGAGGCGATGCGCGCCCGGCTCGACGCCCTGGCGGCGTCCGCCGACCACGCCGTGTTTGTCGCCTGCCTCGACGGCGACGTCGTGGGGTGGGTGCATGTGGCGGCGGTCCTGCACATGCAGTCGGGGCCGCGGGCTGAAATCGGCGGGTTGGTGGTGACGGCCTCGGTGCGCGGACGCCGCATCGGTGCCGCCCTTGTAGCCCGCGCGGAGGCGTGGGCGCGGGAACAGGGCTTCGACAGCATCCTCGTGCGGTCGCAGGTCATGCGCGCGAACGCCCACCGTTTCTATCTGCGCGAGGGCTACACCCGGACCAAGACCTCGGCCGTGTTTTCGAAGACGCTCGACTGACGTCTAGCGAGGCGCCGGCGCCGCGAGGTACGCCTTCGACTTCGCCTCGTCGCGCAGCGGCGTCAGCTTGTCGGGGTCGATGCGCACCATCAGGTAGTTGACGTGGTCGTCGATCTTCGTGAACAGATGGCCGGTGCCGGCTGGAATCACCACGACGTCGCCCGGCTCGAGGTTGTAGGCAACGCCGTTGCGGATCGCCGAGCCGTTGTTCCCGGGGCCGTTGAATTCGATGACCGTGCGCAACGTTGCCGGGCGCCGCTGCCGATCGACGATGTCGGGTCCGAGTTCGAGCGTGGCCGTGCCGTCGATGATGTGATAGACCTCGCTCACGTGATCGTGCTCGGCGACCGCGTTCGGTTCAGGTCGATCGAGTTTGGCGCGATACACGATGCCGATGCCGACGTGGGCCTTGCCAATCTCGACATCGCGCACCTGCTGGTCGACCAGCCGTTCGGCAATCGCCTTCTTCGTGTAGGCGTCGAGTTCCTCGCGCGGGATGTAGGTACCCGGGCACATGCTGCACGTCGGCTGAGGGTCGGTCGGATTCACGCGCGCGGCCTGTGCCGCCATGCCCGCCGCTACACACGCCACCGCACCCAGTGCCAGCAGGATCGTCTTCATGGCCGAATTCGCACGCATCATCTGCCTCGATTCAGGTGTTGGAGGGTGCCGCCGTGTCTCCGGCGTCACTGGCGCACGGGCTGAATGGTGCACTGTCCGCGGCCGCTTGGCAATCCCCGGGGCGTACGGTAGCCGCGCAGGCTACAATCTGCCGCACTGGAGGAGTCTTTATGAAAATATTTCGTATGATCGGCGCGTTGGCGGTGGCTATCCCGGCGGTAGGCATTGTGATGGTGCTGAGCGAACAGGCGGGTGCGCAGCAGGCGCCGCCGCAGCCGATGTCGTTCTTCATCACCAGTGCCGGCAAGGGCGACGGGGCGAATCTCGGCGGGCTGGCCGGTGCCGACGCGCACTGCCAGGCACTGGCGTCGGCGGCGGGCCGGGGCGGGGTCACCTGGCACGCCTATCTCAGCTCGCAGGGGCCGAACGCGGTGAACGCGCGCGACCGCATCGGCAGCGGACCGTGGTTCAACGCCGCCGGCCAGCGCGTGGCGCAGAACCTGGCCGAGCTTCACGGCGACACGCTGGAGCAGGCGCGCAGCGGCAACGCGCTCGGCAAGCAGTTGTCGCGGACGGAGAAGAACACCGTCGTGAACGGGGTGGGCGACACGCCGAATCAGCACGATGTTCTCACCGGGTCGACGGCCGACGGCCGTGCCTACGAGGACGCCGCCGACCACACCTGCAGCAACTACACGAGCAGTGCGGCCACCGGGTCCGTGCAGCTCGGGCACTCGGACAAGCAGGGTGGTGGCAACGGCTCGTGGAACTCGACGCATGCCAGCCGCGGCTGCGGCCAGCAGAACCTGGTCGCGACGGGTGGAGCCGGATTGCTCTACTGCTTCGCGACGAACTGACCCGCGCGACTCACACGCCTGGGATGCGGCGCTGCGTTGGTCCGTTCACGACGGCGGCGCGGCGCTGCGTCAGCAGCACGTCCATCGCCTTCACGGCGAGCAGCAGCGCCAGCGGCACGCCAGGCGCCACCATCCGCGTCGCGTAGTTCGACACGCTGCCAATGATCAGGATCGGCGCGAAGTACGCGGCCCAGAGGCCGAGCAACATCCACTCCCAGGCACTGAGGGTCCGGCGCCGCAGCGTGGTCAGGTAGAGCAGCGTGCCGGCCCAGATGGCCATCCAGTGCGGACGGATGCGGTAGGTCGGTTCGAGGAACTGCGGCACCCCCGCCACATAGGCCATGCGGCGCGCGTAGCCGGTCACGAATTCGACTGCACGCGCGCCGGACGTGCGCGCGCCGTGGACCGCGTTTGCGCCAGGCACGTACATGTCGCTGGTCTTCGTCACGACGGCCTGTGCCAGCGACCCAGTGGCCGCGTAGTTGCGCGCCACGAGCAACAGACACAGGGCTGCCCAGACCACGAGCAGGAGCGCGGCCGCCTTCAGGCGACGGCTGACCGGCAGGCGTGGCGGTGCCCACCACAGCACGATCGCCACCACCGGACCGTAGAGTCCGGTGTTCGGCCGAATCAGGAAGCACAGGCCGCACAGCAGGCCCATGGCCGTGGCACTGACCCCGTCACCTGTGCGCAGCAGGCGGCGTCCCAGCAGCAGCACACCTGCGGTGAGCGGCAACAGCAGGTTCTCCGACAGCAGCCTGAACGTGAGCGTGCGGAACAGGTCCATGTACAGGCACCCGCCGGTGAGCAGCACGATCGACGAGGCGGCCAGGGGAGAGAGTTCCGGGCGAGCGGCCAGGTAGAAGGCGAGGATGCTCGCGACCAGCAGTACGCCCTGCAGGAAGTAGACGATCTCGGAGCGCACGCCGCCGATGCGGTACACCAGCGCGATGAAGTAGGAGTAGCCGAAGCCGGCCGGGCGTGTGTACGCGCCCCGAACCGACGGCATCGACAGTCCGTCGTTCAACACCGACAACGCGTTGTCGTGGTAGATGGTCCAATCGTCAGCGTGTCTGTGAAAGTTCGGGGCCGCCTCGCGCGACGGGATGTCGTTCCCGAGCGGGAACAACGCCACCAGCCGTGGCAGGTAGAGGGCGGCGACTGCCACGAGCGAGAGCCACAGCAGCACGCGCGCCAGGCGCACGGCGACCGGGGTGGCTGCCGGACGGGTACGGTCCTCGGCGGTCACGACCGTGCCATCAGGCGTCGCCGCCAGGAACGTGCACGGTGACCTGTTCAGCGAAGTGGCAGGCGCTCCAGTGCCCGGGCGCCACCTGGCGCAGCAGCGGCACGTCGTGCGCGCAGACCGGCTGCGCCATGTAGCAGCGCGTGTGGAAGCGGCAACCTGACGGCGGATTGGCCGGGCTCGGCACGTCGCCCTTCAGCACAATGCGATTGCGGCGGCGGTCGGGATCGGGAATCGGAATCGCCGACAGCAGCGACACGGTGTACGGGTGCCGCGGATTCGCGTAGAGTTCGGCGCTGCCGGCCAGTTCGGCGATGGCGCCGAGATACATGACCGCGACGCGGTCGCTGATGTGCTTCACCACCGACAGGTCGTGCGCGACGAAGATGTAGGTGAGGTGCATCTGCCGCTGCAGATCGCGCAGCAGGTTCACCACCTGGGCCTGGATCGACACGTCGAGCGCCGACACCGGCTCGTCGGCCACGATCAGGCGAGGGTTGACCGCAAGCGCGCGCGCGATGCCGATGCGCTGGCGCTGGCCGCCCGAGAACTCATGCGGGTAGCGGTCGGCCATGTCGGGCAGCAGGCCCACGGTGCGCATCAGCTCGGCGATGCGGGCATCGAAGGCGGCCCGGTCGCCGGCCAGGCCGTGCACCACCAGCGGCTCGCCGATGATGTCGTTGACCTTCATGCGCGGGTTCAGCGAGCCATAGGGGTCTTGGTACACCATCTGCAAGCGACGCCGGATCGGCCGCATCTGCGCCTTGTCGTGGTGGGTGATGTCCTGGCCTTCAAACTCGATGCGGCCCGAGGTGGCGGCCTGCATGCGCAGCACCGCCAGGCCGGTGGTGCTCTTGCCGCAACCGCTCTCGCCCACCAGGCCCAGGGTCTCGCCCCTGGCCAGGCTGAAGGACACGCCGTCCACCGCATGCACCGTGCCCACCTGCTTCTTGATCACCACCCCCCGCAGCACCGGGAAGTGCACCTTGAGATCGTCGACACGCAGCAGGGTTTCGGCCATGGTGGGTTCGGTCAGACCTTTTCAGGCGTCCAGCAGGCAGGCCACGCTGTGCCCGGGGTGGATCTCGCGCAGCAGCGGCGGCGCGCTGCGGCAGGCATCGCTGACTTGCCGGCAGCGTGGCGCAAAGGCGCAGCCGGCGGGGATGCGCGCCAGGTCGGGCGGCTGGCCCTCGATGGGCACCAGCCGAGCGCTGGTGTCGCCGTCCAGCCGCGGCACCGAGGCCAACAGGCCTTGGGTATACGGATGGCGCGGCCGGGCATACAGCTCGGCGGCCGGGGCCGATTCAACCACCCGGCCGGCATACATCACCACCACCCGGTCGGCATAGCGCGCCACCACGCCCAGGTC
>JAYTXA010000020.1:0-40656 GCA_043743165.1 Acidobacteriota bacterium | reverse complement strand
GGTCGGCGGTTTCGAGCGCCGCCACCTGGTCGGTCGACAGCGCACCGATCTGGTTGGCGGTCAGGCTCTTGATCTGGCGCGTGGTGAGCGACGCCACCTGGTCGGTCGAAAGGGCGCTAACCTGGTCGAGGTCGAGCGAGGCAATCTGGCCGATGGTGAGCGCCTGCACCTGGTTGGTGGTGAACGCGGCGATCTGCTCGGTCGCCATTGCGTTCAACTGATCGGCGGAGAAGGCGGAGACGTCGGCCGTCTCGATGGCCGCAATCTGGCCGGTGCTGAGCCCAAGCAGCTGGCTGGTGGTCAACGCGCGAATCTCGATGCGCGAGAGCGCCACGACCTGGTCGGTGGTGAGTGCTCCGAGCTGCTCGGTGCGCAGCGCCGACACGGTGCCCGTGCCGAGGCCGGCGATCTGGTGGGTGGTGAACGCGGTGATCTGATCGGTGGTCAGGCTGCGTGCCTGATCGGTGGTCAGCGCGGACAACGCCGCATCGGTGAGCCCACGAACCTGATCGGTCAGCAGTGCCGCAATCTGGATCGTGGTCAGGCTGCGGAACTGCGCCGCGCGCATCGCCGCCAGCTGCGTCGTCGAGAGCGCGTCGATCTGATCGGTCGAGAGCGCGGCGAGCTGGCCGGTGCCGAAGCCCGACATCTGGTTGGCGAGGAAGCTGGCGATTTGGTCGGTGCTGAAGCCGGTGACCTGACCCGCGGTGAGCGCGGCGAGCTGCGCTGTCTTCAGGGCCCGCAGATCGTTGGTTTCGATGGCGCCGAGTTGCGCGGTGCCGAGGCGACCCACCTGGAACGCGGTGAGTGCGGCAACCTGGTTGCTGGTGAGCGCCGCCACCTGATCGCTTCCGAGCGCATTGAGGTCGTTGGTCTCGAACGATGAGATCTGGCGGTTCGTCAGCGACTGAATCTGGTCGGTTGTCAGCGCGGCGGTCTGGTCGCTTGTGAGCGCAACGATCTGCAGCGTGCTGAGTCCGCGCAACGCGCCGGTGTCCACCGCCGCGATGTTCGCGGCGCCGAACGACACGATCTGGTTGGTAGTCATCGCCGCCAGCTGCCGCCCGGTCCACGCGCCCATCTGGTCGGTCGACAGCTGCGACAGGGCCGCGGTCGACAGGGCCGACACGTTGCGCGCGTCGAGCGCGCGGAGCTGGTCGGTGCTGGCGTTGGCGATCTGCTGGGTGGTAAAGGCGGCGATCTGGGCGTTGCTGAACGAACGCACCTGGTCGGTCGTCAGGGCGGCCCATTGTTCGGAGCTGAGCGCGGCAACCTGCGTGGTGGTGAACGAGCGCACCTGTCCGGCGGTGAGCGCCTGTACCTGGTCGGAGCCGAACGCCTGCACCTGGCTGGTGGTGAGTGCCCGCAGTTGCGCACTGCCGAGACCGGCGAGGCTGCCGACGGCAATGGCGGCGAGATGCGACGCGTCGAGGGCGCCGAGTTGTGACGCCGACAGCTGGCTCACCTGACGATAGTCGAGTGCGCCGATCTGCTCGGTGCTGAGGGCAGCAAAGCGCGAGGCGCCGATGCTCGCCACCTGGTCCGGACGGAGCCCGGTGATCTGATCGGTGGAGAGCGCGCCAAGCTGGTCGTCTGTCAGTGCGCCTATCTGCGCTGACGAGAGGCTTTGCAGCTTCCCGCTGCCGAGCGACGCCACCTGACCGGTCGTGAGCGCGGCGACGGCAGTCGTCGACAGCAGCGATATCTGCGCGCGTTTCAGGCTGGCGAGCTGGTCGGTGCCAAGCGACTGGATCTGTGAGGTGGTGAACGCGTCCCACTGCGTGCGACGCAGCGCGGCGAGATCGTTGGTTTCGATCGCGCCGATCTGCGTGCCGCTGAGGGCGCGCACCTGGGCCGACGTGAGGCTGGCGGCCTGGGCCGAACTGAGCGCGGCGATCTTGTCGGTGGAAAGGCTGGCGATATCCGCGGTTTCGATGGCCGCAATCTGGCGGCCGGAGAGGCTGGCCAGCTGCTGCGTGTCGAGAGAGTCGAAGGCCTCGCTCGAGAGAGCCACGATCTGCGCGTTGCTCAGCGCATTCAATTGCCTCGTCGACAGCACCTTCAGCTGGTCGCTCGTCAGCGCCGCAATGGCCGACGTGCTGAGCGCCGCAATCTTCCCTGGCGACAGCGCCCCGATCTGGTCGGTGTCGAGCGCTCGCACCTGCGCCGATGAGAGACCCGCAATCTGGGCGGTGCTCATCGCCGCCAGGTCGGCTACCTCGATAGCCGCCACCTGATTGGTCTGCAGCGCGGCCACCTGCGCGTAGGTGAGGGCGGCCACCTGCGTGCGGTTCATCGCGGCGATCTGCCCGGAGAGCAGCGCCTTGAGGTCGACGGTCTCGATCGCCTTGATCTGCGACGCCTTCAGGCTCGCAATCTGATCGGTGCCGAGCGAGGACACCTGTGTGCTCGTCAGGCCCGCAATCTGGGCGGTGGTGAGCGCCTGCATCTGGCTGGCGGAGAACTGCGCGAGCTGGCTCGTGCTGAGGGCGGCCAGCTCGGTCGTGTTCAGCGCGGCGACCTGCGAGACGTTGATGCCGGTAATCTGGTCGGATGTCAGCGCATTCAGTTGACCGCTGGAGAGCGTGCCCACCTGCGGCTTCGTCAGCGCATTCAACTGTGTGACGGCAAGCGCCTGCACCTGGACGGTGGTGAGCGCCCCCACCCTGGTGCCGAGTGCCTGCATCTGCCGGCTGGTCAGGCCGGCCAGCGCTTCGGTCGCGATCGACGCCACCTGCGTCGTCGTCAGCGCCGCAACCTGCCTGGCGTTGAGGGAACGGATCTCGTCCGACGTGAAGCTGGAGATGTCCGTGGTGGAGGTCACAGGAGGCGGACTGCTATAGAGTCCGCCGTTGCCGACGACAGATACCGTACTCATGGCGTGCCAGTAATCGGCGGTACGGTTGAATTCCGCACTGCGTGCGCTGTACTGTGCAGCTGCCCGATGCGTTGTCGATTCTGAGCGGTGGAGGTGGACGCGGGCTGACGAGCGGACGGGGCGGACGGGGCGGCCCGGTGGTTCCGGCGCCGACCCCGATCGCGCGGACGCGCGTTACCTGGCGGTGGCTTCGGTCAGCAGACGTTCGAAGTGCTCCGCCACCGGCCCGTAGACCGGCTGGGTGGCGACGCGAGCCTTCACGTCGGTCAGCACCGCGCGCGCATCCTCGTAGGCGCCGAGGTCGATCAGCCCGGTGAGGTAGAACACCTCGGGCGTCGTGTCGCCCGCCGGCGCCTTTGCGCGAAGGTCCTTGTAGTCGGTCTCGAGCGTGTCGATCTTCTCGAGGTTGTCCATCGAGCGCAGCATGACCATTCCGGTCTTGCCGTGCTGGCCGACGGCCGGCGTCTTCTCGAGCTGCCGCAGCACCAGGGCCGGCACCTGCGAGGTGGCCGGCGTCAGCGCCTGGCTTCGTCCCTGCGAGCTGCCAACGACCACCGGACCCGCCCCGGTCCACACTTCCTGGCGACCGTTGGCGAGGTAGACCATCTGGACGCGGGCCGAACCGGCCAGCGTCAGCGTGTCGCCGTCGTTCACCTTGAGGAACGGCACGGCTCCGCGGGCACCATCGCGGCCAGTGACCCGCACGTCCCCAGCCACCTGCGTCAGCATGGCCACCTGGGCCGACGCCGCGCCCGCGAGCGAGCACGCGAGCAACACGAACAATCCGATTTTGCGCAGCATGAGGTTCCCCTTACTTCCGGACATCGATGATCTCATAAACCTCGACCGGTTCGAGCCGTCCCTTCACACGGACGGTATCGTGCAGCCCGGTCTCGATCTCGCCGCCGGCTTCCCGGACCACCTGAGCGCTGGCCGCAATCACGCAGTTGAGGTACTTCGTTTCGCTCTCGAGCCGTGAGGCGACGTTCACCGTGTCGCCCACCGCCGTGTATTCCATCCGTGCTTCGGAGCCGACGTTGCCGACGACGGCGTCACCGGTGTGGATGCCGACGCCGACGTGGAACTCCGGAATATCCCGATCCGGAAAGCGGTTCCGCATCCATTCCTGGAATTCGCCCGCTACCCGCCGAATCTTCACCGCCGCCGACAGCGCGCGGTGCGCGTGATCGGGGAACGGGTAGGGCACGCCGAACTCCGCCATGACGGCGTCGCCGATGAACTTGTCGATGCGACCGCCTTCTTCCAGAATCACCGCCACCACGCGCGCGTAGTACGCGTTGAGGAACTCTACCGTTTCGCGCGGCGTCAGCTTTTCGCTGATCGTCGTGAACTGGCGGATGTCGGAGAACAGCACGGTGATGTGCATCGACTGACCTTCGAGGTCGAGTCGGCGTTCCGAGCTGAGCAGCATGTCGACTACGCTGTCCGACACATAGCCCTTGAACATCGTCTTCACGCGCGCCTTGTCGCGTTCTTCGCTGGTGAGCCGTTCGCTGAATGCGAGCAGGTAGGCTGACATCAGCCCGAGCTGCAGCGTGGCGGCGGGCACGAGCCAGAAGCGCTGGAACGCCGCGAAGCAGATGACCAGCGTCACCCCGAGGCCGATGCCGAGTTCGGCCAGGCCGGTCCACGGCGACCGGCGGCGATAGGCGTGCGTGGTGAAGCCGATGAACGTGAAGAGCAGCAGGTAGCGGAGCCAGGCCGGGGCCTCGCGCGTGTCGCGGCCCGACAGCACGGTCTCGACGATGTTCGCCTGGATTTCGACGCCCGCCATGAGGCCGTCGCCACCGGTGATGAGCCGGCCGCTGTACGGCGTTGTGTGGACGTCGTTCATACCCTGGTAGTCGCCGCCGATGATGACCACCTTGCCGCGCAGCGCCTGCACCGACGGATCCTTCAGCGCATCGTCAGCCAGCACGCGCGAGAGCGAGACGCGGGGCACCGTGCCGGAGGGACCGGCGTAGCTGATGATGTGCGCCTCGGTTGTGGCCAGTGTGCGCCCGCCCACCTGCCAGTTCGCCGCCGCCCTGTCCAGATTCCCCGCTCGCGAAGCCAGCAACGACGCGAGCGCCAGCCGCGGTGCTCCCTCGGCAAGCTCGGGAGGCAGCTTCAAGGAAGGCGCGACCTCGAAGGCACGCACGCCGCCGTCCGAGTCGGTCACCAGGTCGGCGAAGCCGACGTGGCTGGCGAAGTCGGTGCTGGGCAGCGATAGCAGGTAGTCGGTGTGCGCCAGCAGCACGTTGTCCGGCTGACCGGGTAAGCCGCGGACGATGGCGCCAGCCAGCACCATCTTTCCCCGGTTCAGTTCCTGCCGGAACGGCAGGTCGTAGTCGCGCAACACGTCGGTGCCCGACAGCTTCAGCTTGCTGATCCAGTCTTCCGGCGTGAAGCCGAAGAGGAAGTCGACGCCGATGACCGTGGCGCCCGCTTCGCGCAGCGTGGCGGCCGCGCGCGCGAACAGCGGGGTCCAGAACACCATCGGGATGTCGCCGTGTTCAGCGAGCGACTGGTCGTCGACCACGACAAGCGCGACGTGCTCGGGTGTGAAGCGGACGCCGCTCGCCCGGTGCCAGAGGTCGGAGTAGAGGTGTTCGACCGGGCTCAGGACGCCGGACCAGTGACCGGCTTCGGCCACCAGCATCGACGCCAGGATGACGAAGAGCGGGAAGCGCCCGCGTTTCAGGCGGGCACGCCACGACTCGCGCGGGCGGGCCGGGGGACCGCTGATCGGCGGACGACTGGACGCGTCAGAGCGGTCGGCCACTGTTGCGAGCGCGGCACCCGCTTGGGTATCGGCCGGGGTCGCCACTAGTTGTCCGCACCCACGAGGGCGACATCGCCGAGCGCCGGCGGCACCACCATCTGCGGCGTCTGGCCGCCTGCCGTCTTGTCGCGCAGTTCCTCGACGATCGGTAGCGCAAACCTGAACGCTTCCCGCAACGACACCAGCAGGTCGCCGTCGGCATCGGCCGCGGGTGCCAGCGCATTCATCAGTGCGTAGGTGAACAGCCCGTGTTGTCCCGGCGCGTACTCCTGCGACTTCTCCTCGCCCTTCGACGCGACGATGAGCGGGAAGAGTGACGAGGCCGACCGCTTCATCAGCGAGTGCGCGTCGAAGCTCCCTTCGGCGCTGCCCGCATGGCAGGTATCGACGATGAGCAGGCGGCGTCCGGCGGCTCCGCGGAGTGCTTCGAAGAACGCGGTCCACGACACGAGCGACGCGCCGCCCTGCCCGCGCTGGGCCGCCACGATGTCACGACGCTCGACGTCGCGCGGAACGAAGTAGTAATTGCCGGCAGGGTCGGTGATCCCGTGCGAGGCGAGGAAGACGACGACCGTATCGTTGGCGCCGCCCTGCTGCACGAACTCGAGCGCCGCGAGAATCGACTCGCGCGTCGGCTTGTCGGCGCTGTCATCGGAAAGCAGCTTCACGAACGACTTCGTGTAGTGCCCGGCGCCCCGGCGCTCGAGCGCGCCGGCCATGCCCTGCGCGTCCTGCGCGGCGAACGCGAGGTTCAGGCTGGCTGGCAGGTTCGGAAACGCGTTCACGCCGATCGCCAGCACGTAGAGGTTGCCGTCGACCTTCGCCGGCGTCACTTCTGACGGCAGTCCGATCCAGGTTTCGACCGTACCCATCGACACGCCGTTGAACGCTTCGACGCGGATGTCGTTCGTCTGCGCGGGCAGATCAACCTCGATCGTGCGGCTGAAGCGGTCGGTGTCGCCGCCCGAGAGTCCGCGTTCGCGGCTCGGGGTAACGGGCACGCCGTTCACGAACACCGCGTAGTCCTTGATAGCGAGTGCGTTGCGCTCGCCCTGGAGCTGCAGGGTGGCTTGCGGCCGTCCCTCGGCCAGGCCGCGCAGCGCGGGCGGCAGGAGCCGGAGGCGAGGCGGGGCGATCTGGCGCAGTTGGTCGATCGTGAACGAGGCATCGGCCACCGTTGATGCCGCCTGTGCGCCGGCTGGCCCCAGCGCCTGCCTGAAGGCGTTGTTCACGACGTCGGGGCGATAGAGGATGCGGTCGAACTGCACCGCGCGGTAGAAGTCGGGCGCGAGGTCCTTGCCGCGGTTGAGATGCCAGCCGACGTAGTTATCACCGTTCACCGACGAGGTGTAGTAGCCATCCGGCATCCAGGCCATCCAGTCGACGGCGTTGCCGTGCGGGAAGTAGGAGACGATTTCTTTACCGTCGCGCCACCGGTACCAGCGGATGGTGCCGTCCGACAAGGCGGCGATCGCCATCTGCCCGTTCTGGCTGATGTTCACGCTCCAGGCCACGGCCGGCAGGTTCTGACTCCACACTTCCTTTGCGTCGAGATCGAGCCGGCGCAGGGCCCACTCGGTGCCGAACAGCACGCTCTTCGCGTCGGGCGCGATGGCGTAGGCGCGTGTCATCTCGTAGTCGTCGAGTTCGGGCGCGTGGCCGTTGATGGTCGGTTTGTAGCCGTTCTCCCACCCCGCGACGGTCACGCCGGGAGCGGTGAGACGCGGCGGGAACACGGGCACAGTTGGCGCGGCGGCCGTGGCCTGGTCGCCGCTGCCGAGCACCGCGAAGCTGTGACGCACCAAGCCATTTGCGGTGAGCGGATATGCCACGACTCCGGCATCGGCAGAAAGTTGCACCGCGGTGCGCGCCGCGCTGAAATTCACGATGTCCGGCCCGCGGTAGGACGCCACGCGTCCATCCGACCCGAGGATGCCGAGGCCCGGGTCTTCGGCGGCGAATGCGATCCGTCCGCCAGGCATCTGCTGGATTTCGGTGATGCGGTTGCGCACCAGCGGGATGCGCTCCACGGCCCCGCGCCCAGCCGAGGGCCAGCGGTAGAGCGGGTTGAGCCCGGTGCCGCGGTAGTCGCCGCCGGCGTAGAGGTAGCTGCCGTCGGACGACCAGGCGACGGTCGCCAGGTTCACCTGGCTGATCAGCGGTTGCGGGTTGGTCTGGTAGAGCCAGGTAAGATCGCGACCCGATGCCACCGATACGACCGGCACGTCGAGGTGTCCAACCGCCAGCAGGTCGCCGTCGGGCGAGAAGCGCACCGACAACGGACTCTTGCCTCCGGCAATCACCTTCCGGCCGATGAGCCGGTACTCGGGCGGCGCATAGAGGCGAACCATCCCGTCGAGCGCGACGGCGACGATCCGTCCCTGTGGGCTGACGTCGAGGTCGAGCAGCTTGTCGTTGTACTGCGGGTCGTTTGCGACCACCGCGCCAGTGGCGGCGTCGAGCACCCGGAAGCCGCCGCGGCTCTGGAGTCCGACGGCGAGGAACCGGCCGTCCGGGGTCCACACCATCGCGCTGATAGTTTCGTTCAGGCCGCCGAAACGGCGGATGAGATCGCCGGTGGCGACATCGAACAGGTAGATGGATCCCTGCTGTTCCCAGTCCCAACCGGTCCAGCCACCGGCCGCCACAGTCTTGCCGTCCGGCGAGACCGCCAATGCGAACAGCTGCCCTTCGTGTCCCGCGTCGATCGGCACACGCAGCACGCTGAGCAATCGGGCGTCCGGCATCTGCCAGACGCGGATCGTCTTGTCGTCCGACACGGTGAAGAGGCGATTGCGGGGAACGTCAGGCACCACGCGCCGGATGAGCGTGGTGTGCATCCCGGTTTCAACGCGGAGGATCGGAGTCGTGGTCTGCGCCGAGACAGCGGCAGGCGCCCCTGCCAGCGCGGCTAGCGTCAGCAGTGCGGCCGCCGCAGTTTTCACCGTCGCGGTCATATGTGGGTTCACCGGAGGACATATCGGTACTTCCCGCTCCTGACTTTGCCGGGCGGGCAGGCGCGTCCTCTGTACTCCTCTGTACTGCTCGATGCTACTGGAGACTGCCCCCGACCGGCGCTGCGGCTGGAGCCGCAGTGCCAGGGGGTGTCGCGCTGGCCGCCTGCCCCGTCGACTCGACGGGCGGGCATGCCGGCTTCTTCTGGTCGGCGGCCGTGCCGGACGCCGGTGCGATGGCGTCGAGGCCGGTGTCGCCCGCCTGTTCCTCACCGCACGACTCGCCAGCCGTGCGCAGCGCCGCAGCCGTGTCGAGCGATGCCGGATCGGACGATCCGCTCGCCCGCGCGGCGCCCGAACCGGTCGGTGCGGACGGACGGACACCGGAGGAGGTGACGCCGCCGGGGCCTGCGATGCCGGCCGTGAAGGCTGCCAGACCCACGGTGCCGTTCGCACCGCCGGGCTGGATGATGGCCCCCACCGACTGGTCGGCGGCGGACACGTTGATTTCGGCGAAGGCCGGCAGGCCGGCGGCCGTGGCACTGGCGACGCCCGGCGCCGCTGGAAGCGGCGACCTCGGACCGGGCGCCACCACCGGCGACACGATGCCCGGGGGCACCAGTTGCACCTGCGTGCCGATTGGGACGTTCTGGTTCAGGGTTGTGGTGCCGTCCACATCAAGGGTGACCGTGCCGTTCACCGACGTGATAGCCCGGGCAGCTGTCAGGTCGCCGCCGGCGGTGATGGCGACGTTGCCCTGCGCGCGCGCGCCCTGCATGTTCACCGAGCCGCCGGCTGCGATGGTCAGCGACGCCACGCCCAGGTCGTTGGGGTTGAAGTCGGGAAGGCTGGTGCCGTTGAGGATCGTCGGTCCGATGTCGTTGTTCAAGGTCACGTTCCCGGTCGTCGCCGTGAGGCTGACGTTACCGAGCGTCTCGAGCAGGTACATCGTCAGGTTGCGGTTGGCGACGAACGTCAGGTCGCCATTCGTCAGGTGAATCTCCGTGTTCGCCGTCGAGACGATGTCGCGGCCGGCCGTGACGGTGAGGTCGCCTCCAGTCGTCCCGCCGGGGCCGGCGCCCACCCACACCCGCGCGTTCATCACCACGTCGCGACCGGCCATGGCGACGAACGACCCCCGAACGGTGGCGACGTCGAGCAGCACGTCCCCGCTGCGGGCGATGAGCGTGACGTCACCCCTGCTGAGGAAGCCACTAGTCATGTCGATCGACCCACCGGCATTCATCACAACGTCGCTGCCGATGGACGAGTCGAACGACGAACTGGTGAGCGTGATGTCACACGTCGCGCAGTCGGTCGTCCCGGGGGTTCCTGTCACCACGCGCAGCCGGCCCGGGTTGTTCACGACGAGCGCGATCGATCCGCCAGAGGAGCTGGCGTTCACCTCGCCGACGAAGCCGGTGCTGAACTGGTCGATCCCGCCATCGGCATTGAGGTTGACGACCTGCGGACGGGTGGTGGTCGGTGTCGTCGTGGAGTCGCCGATGCTGCCGGCCACCAGGATGCCGCGCGCGTCGATAGTGACGGTCTGCTGTGACGAGATGCCGCGGTTGTCGAGAATCGTCACGTCACCACCTGAACTCAACGTCAGGTCGGCATTCCCGGCATTCACCGATGAGGTGAGGGTGGCATCGTGGTCGACGATCTGGTTGATGGTGACGCCGCCGGCGCCCGAGTAGAGCGAAATGTCGGCATCGGCGCTGCGAATCTCGCGGTTCACGACGAGGGCGTCGCCGGCCGAGATGATCACCTCGCCCGTGCCGACAATCGGCGCTGACGTGGTGACATCGCCATCCGTCGAGACAATCGTCAGGGTGCCGGTCGTCAGCACCGGCGACGTGAAGTCGAAGTCGCCGCCGGTCTGGATGCGGACGTCGCCGCTGCCGGCCTGGATGATGGCTTCCATCGGCGTGGTGATGACGTTCCCCGCCACCACTTCGACGCCGATCGGCAACGTGACCGTGCCGTCGATCGCCGCGATGTCGACGTCGCCGTCGTTGGTCGAGATGGCCGCGGTGACGTTGATGTCGTTACCTGCCGTCAGGGTCACCGACCCACCGGCCACCGATCCGGAGCGGCCGTCGATGGCGGCCAGCACGTTGATGTCGGTGCCGGCATCGACGGTCAAGCTGGCGCCTGAGGCGAGGTTTGTGATGGTCTGGTTGATGTTCACCGTCGCACCGGCACTGATGGTGACGTTGCCGGTGGTGTCGCTGATGGCCGTATCGACGTTTACGTCGCCGTTCACCGAGGCGAGCGTCAAGGCGCCGGTGGTCGTCGTGACGCCGGTGTCGAGCGTCGCACCGGCGAACACGCCGATGTCGCCCGAACCGGCGAACAGGCCGTAGCCATCGAAGTTCACCGTGCCGTCGTTGGCTACCACGGTCAGCGCCGCGTCCACGGTGACGATGTCGGCACCGAGGTTGACGTTGTTTCCGGCCACCAGTGTCGTTGTGCCACTGGCGGCGGTCGCGTCGTCCGCGTCGCGGCCGTCGATGGCGGCGTTCACATTGATGTCGTTGCCAGCCGAGACGGAGAGGGTGGACCCGAGCGCATTCGAAATGCCCTGGTTCACGTTCACGTCGACCTCGGCGCCGATGGTGACCGACGCCGCCCCCGCAATGGCGGTGTCGACATTGACCGAACCGGCGGTCGACAGCAGAGTGATGCCGCCGGTCGTCGACACGGTCGGCGTGGTGAGCGTCTGGCCGGACTGGACCAGCACGTCGCCAGAGCCAGCGTAGATCCCCTCGTCGTTCGCCACCGTGACCGACCCCTCGAGCGCGGCCACGTTGATGTCGCCGTTCTCGGTGACGACGCTTTCGTCGAGGTTGACGTTCTGTCCGGCGATCAAGGTGACCGAACCGCTGGCGATGCCGGCCGCGGTGCGACCGATCGCCGCGTTGACGTTGATGTCGGTGCCCGCGTTGATGACCAGCGCCGAGGCGGCGCCGACGTTGGTGATGGCGTTGTTGACGTTCACCGCGCCGGCTGCGCCAATCGCCATCGGTCCCGAGCCGGCCATCTGGCCAGCGACGTCCACCGAGCCGCCGCGCGAGGTGACGCTCATCGCGCCGCCGCTGAGCGTCGGCGTGACGATGCTGCCGAGCGCGTCGAGCACAATGACGCCGCTGCCGGCATAGAGCCCGGTGCCGTTGGCGAACGTCGTGGTGCCGTTGGTGGCGGTGAGGCGAATGGCGGCGTCGTGCGTGGTGACCACCGCGTTCACGTTCACGTTCTGGTTGGCCGACAGGTTCACCGCGCCGCCCGAGGCGCCGCCGGTGCCGTCGATTTGGGCGTTGACGTTGACGTTCTGCCCGGCAGCGGCGTTCAGCGACGCGCCGGTGCGCGTATTGAGCACGGCGGCGTTGATGGTGACGTCGCGGCCGGCGGCCAGGTCGACCCGGCCGGTGGCGCCGTCGATGATGCCGTCAACGATGACGTTGCCGTTGCGGGAGGTCGCGCTGAGCGACCCGGCGCTGATGCCGCGCGTGGTGACGTCGCCGCTGGCGTCGATGACGATCGCCTGGTTGCCGGAGACGAGCGAGGTGCCCGCGGCCATCGTGGCGGCACCGTTCGTGGCCGACACGCCAATCGCGCCGTTGTTCGTGGTGATAGAGCTGTTGAGGTCGACGTCGCGTGTCGCCTTCAGCACGACCGCGCCGCCCGTGACGCCGCCGCGTCCGTCGATCTCGGCGTTCACGTTCACGTCGCGGCCGGCCGCGGCGGTGAGCGAGCGGCCGGTGCGGGTGTTCAGCACGGCGCGGTTCAGGTTCACGTCGTTCGACGCCGTGAGGTCGACGCGGCCGGTGTTGCCGTCGATGACCCCGTTGATGTTCACCGACGCGCCGGTGGACGTCGCGTTCAGCGAACCGCCGCTGACGATGCCGGTCGTCAACTCGCCCGCGGCACGCATGGTAATGGCGCCGTTGCCGGCGAACGTGCCCTTGTCGGCAGCCACGGTGAGCGCACCGTTGCTGGCCGTCAGGCCGATGGCGCCGTTGTTGGTGACGACGTAGTCGTTCACCGTGACGTGGCGCGCGCCGGTCAGGCTGACGCTGCCGCCCGCCACACCGCTGCGGCCGTCGATGGCCGCGTTCACGTTCACGTCGCGTCCGGCGTTTACCGCGAACGCGCCGCCCGACTGGCCGTTCAGCACGGCCTGGTTCAGGTTCACGTCGATGCCGGCGTTGATCTTCGTCGCACCGGTCGTCGAGTCGATGACCCCGTTGATGTTGGCGGTGCCGGCGGACGAGGTGATGGCGAGCGTCCCCGCATTGATCGGGCCGGTCGCAATGTCACCGCGCGCCGTCAGCGCCATGGCCCCGGTGCCGGACACGAGCGGTGTACCCGACGCAACGCTCAGCGCGCCGTTCGTGGCCGTGAGCGCCACGACGCCGTTGTTGGCGACCACCGCCTGGTTCACGTTGACGTCGCGTGCCGCGGTCATGGTGACCGCGCCGCCAGCCACGCCGCCGCGGCCGTCCACCTGCGCATTGACGTTCACGTCCTGGCCGGCGTCGATGGTGAGGGCGCTGCCACTGGCGAGGTTGACGATGGCCTGGTTCAAGTCGACGTTACCCGCCGCCTTGATGCTCACGGGACCGGTGTGGTCGTCGATGAACGAATTCACCGCCACCGAGCCGGCCACCGAGCGAATGGACAGCGAGCCGCTGGTCAGCATCGGGCCAGTGCTGAGGTTGCCGTTCGCGCTGACGGTAATCGGCGCGTTGCCAGCGAACACGGCCTTGCCGTCCGCCACACTCACGGTGCCGCCCGTCGCGGTCAGGTTGATCGCGCCGTTGTTGGTGACGATGAAGTCGTTGACGTGGATGTTGTTGCCGGCCGTCATGTTCAGCCCGCCGCCCTGGTCGCGGTCGCCGCCGAAGATGGCCGAGTTCACGTCGATGTCGACGTCCGCCTGCAGGTTCGTGGTGGTGCCGGTGCGCAGCACGCGGGTGATGGTGCTGGCTTCGGCCGCGCCAATCGTCATGTAGGCGGGGTCGAGCAGCAGCGAGCCGGACTGGCCGTTCGCCGCCGACGCATCAGCCTGGCCCAGGAACTCGAGCGTCCCCTTGCCCGACACTTCGAGACGGCCACCGTTGCCGTCCACCGCTCCGCCCCTGGCTTCCACCGCACCGCCGAACGTCGTGTTGCCGTCCGACCAGACCACCACTTCGCCGCCGTTGCCCGACGTCGTGGCGTTCGCCTTCAATGTGGCGCCCGCCTCCACCGTCGTCTGGGTGGAACGATAGGTGTCGCCGCGGCCCTGGAACGCGCCGCCCACCTGCACCGTGCCGCCGCCTGCTGCGCCGCTGGCATCGAGCGCCGCGGTGCTCGCGAGGTGCACACGGTCGCCCAGCACCTGAACGGTGCCGCCGCTGGCGCCGAGGGCGCCGCTGACGTCGACCGTGCCGCCCTCTCCGAGCAGCAGGATGCGACCGTTCTGTTCGACCGCGGAGTCGGCCTTGATGGTACCCGACATGTTGATCAGGCTGTCGAGCACCGCCTTCGCGCCGCGCGCCGTCATCAGCACCGTCTGTCCGCCGACGGTTTCGATGCGGCCGCTGTTGCTGACCAGGCTGGTGACCGGGCGGCCGTCGAGGCCGACCATCTGTCCGGCGTTCCCCTCGCTGAGCGCGAGGTTGATCAGGGCGTCGCCGTACAGATCGACGGTGAAGGTGTCGGCGGCGCCGAGCACCACCGTGCCGAGACGCGCGGCCAGCAGGCCGTCGTTGCGCACATGCGGCGCGACGAGCGCCACGAGGCCGCCGTCGCGGGCGGTGAGGGCGCCGGCGTTGAAGATGCCTGCGCCAAATTTGCCCGGTTGGTCGAACACCAGGCGGCCGGCCATGAAGTTGGCGTCGCCGATGTTGGAGGTGGTGGCGATGAGGCTGCCGACGTTCACCTGCGCGCCGCCGCCGAACACGATGCCGTTCGGGTTGATGAGCAGCACCTGACCGTTCGCGTCGAGCTTGCCGAGGATGACCGATACCTGCGCGCCCGTCACCCGGTTCAGCGTCGCCGCCTGCGATGACGGCTGGATGAAGACCACCTGGCCGTCGGCGCCGATGCCGAACTGGCGCCAGTCGATGACGGCGCGGTCGCTGAACTGCCGGATCTGCGTGGACGAAGTGCCCTCACCGGTGATCTGCGCGTCGCCTGCCCGCACGGTGCCGCCAACCGGGCCCTGTGCCTGCAGTCCCGCTCCGCCTGTGGCGATCGAGAGCGCCACGGCCAGGACCGCGCGCACCCCCTGCGGCGGCCGGCGGAAGTGATGAAAGATCGTGGCGGGTTGCGTCTTCTTCACAGTGATCACCCTTGCTTAGTAGAGAGACAGGCCGGCGAACACCCTGGGGTCGCGGCTGTTTTCCTGGCCAACGATGCGGTCGAGCGGCACGGCCACTTCGACAAACCCGGAGAGCTGCCCGCCGAGATTCAGGCGGATGCCGCCGCCAGCCGACGACAGCGTCTGCTGCGACGGCCCGCCTTCGAACGTGGTTCGCTGCCAGACGCGTCCGGCATCGCTGAAGACATACGGCATCAGCGTGACCGGACGTCGACCGCTCCAGGTGCGGCTGTAGCGGAGGTCGATCTTCAACGCGGCGCCGTGGTCGTTCAGCAGTTCCGACGCGTCGTAGCCGCGGCCGAACTGTTCGCCACCGACGCTGAACAGCTCCGGCGCCAGCAGGTCGGTGAAGGCGTACTGCGCGTTCGCCGCCACCACGACCGACCAGTTCGCTGGCAGCGACTGGATGCGCGCGGCGTACAACGTGGCCTTGCTGAAATCGGAACGGCCGCCTGCCCGCGACAGGTAGGGATCGCCGTTGTCGGACGCGCCGAGCCCCTTCAGGCCGTGGCTGTACTCGACGTCGGCGATGTTCATGCCGCCAATGCCGTCGCCGGCGTCATAGGTGAGACCGACCCGCGCCGTGCGCAGGCGGTCGGTGGTGTCCTCGATGCCGAAGATGGTGCTGCGGCTGTCGAACGACGCAACCGCTGCGCGCAGGTAGAGGTTGCGCGCGCGGCTGCGCACCAGCGGGTAGTTGTAACCGAGCGTGAACGTCTGCGACTTGGTCGTCAGCTCCAGCGGAATGAACGCCAGCTCCTGCGGCTTCGAGTAGACGTAACTGCCGGACAGCGTCACCTTGCCGCCGTGCGTGCCGAGGAACTGGTCGTGCGACAGCGCCGTGAACGACAGCTCAGGCGTGGCCGTGGTGACCTCGCGCAGCTCGGTGCGACCGGCGCCGCCAATCAAATTGTTCAGGTCGATGTCGCCGAACAGGCGCTGGCGTCCCTGGGCCTTGCTGCCGCGGGTGTCCGAGCTGAGTCCCATGCCGGCGCGTGCCTGCGTCAGCTGCAGCACGAGTTGCGCGGCGCCGGGGGCGCTGCCGGGTGCCAGGACCGCCCGCGCCTGCACGCCGGGCAAGTCGTTCATCAGCAGGACGCCTCGTTCGAGCGCGCCGGCGGTGAGTGGCCGGCTGCCCTTGATCCGGTTGCCGTACTTCGCGGCGCGGGCGCGCAGTGCCGCGGTGCCGCCCTCGACCCGCACGGTGTCGATGTAGCCCTCGATGGCCTGCAGCCGCACCACGCCGCCGTCCACCGCCTGGGCGGGAACGATCACCTGCGACAGGATGTAGCCGTCGTTCCGGTAGCGCGCGGTCAGGGTGTCGACGATGTGGTAGACCTGCGCGAGCGAGACCTCGGTGCCGATGGACGTCGCGTACAGCGCGCGCAGCGCGTCCGGTTTGTAGACCGTGACGCCGTCGATGGTGAGGGCGGTGAGGACGAACCGGATGCCTTCGGCGTTTGGCGGAGCCTGCTGGCCGGTGGTAGGGATGGTGATGGGGCCGGTCTTGGCGCTCGGTTCCGGCGGCCGCTCGAACTGGCGCTCCACCTGCCCCGGTTGCGCCGTGCCCGGCCGCACCTGCGCCGACGCATCGGCCAGCGCCAGCGATATGCCCAGCGCCGTGCCGACGCAGATCACGAGACCCTTACGCATCACTCGCGTCACCCTGTTCGGTTGCTATCGAAACGGTACGGCCGCGTCGCCGCGGACGACCTGCCGCTGAATTTGCGCAAGTATAAGTCGACCGCGCGCATGTTTCGCACACGCACGCGAGCTGGCTGCCTTGGGGGGAAGAAGGCAAGTGGCGGAGAGGAAGGGATTCGAACCCCTGGAAGCCTTCCGGCTTCAACGGTTTTCAAGACCGCCGCCTTAAACCGCTCGGCCACCTCTCCGTGCTGCTGATTGTAACGTCGAATTTCTAACTTCGAACGTCCATGGGAAACACGCTGACGCCGACGTGCAGATGGTGCTCCTGCCCACCCAGCACGACGCCACGCAGCGGGCTGACATCGCTGTAATCGCGCCCCCACGCCAACGTGATGTGCCGGATGGACGGCACGACGCCGTTCGTCGGATCGAGATCCACCCACCCGAACGTCGGACACCACACCGACAGCCACGCGTGCGATGCATCGGCACCAATGAGGCGCGGCTGGCCGGCCGGCGGGTCAGTGAGCAGGTAGCCGCTCACGTAACGCGCCGGCAGGCCAATCGCGCGCAGTGCCGCAAGCTGCAGGTGCGCGAAGTCCTGACACACGCCCCGTTTCGCCTCGAGCACCTCCGTCACGGGCGTCGCCACCGACGTCGCCGACGGATCGAACGCAAACTCGTCGTGGATGTGCTGCATCAACTCGATGGCCGCGGCCACGAACGGGCGGCCGGCCGTGAACGCCGTCCGCGCGAACGCCTCCACCTCCGGTCCGAGTGGGGCGTAGGGCGAGGCGTAGCTGAATTCAGCGGCGGCCTGGAACGGCGCCCCGGCTCGGTACAGCAGCAGGTCGCGCACGGTCTCCCACGCCGGACTCTTGTCCGGCTCGACCGGTTCCGAACGCGTGTCGATGTCGACCTCGCTGCGACTCATCACCCGCAGCTCGGTATACGGCGAGAGCACGGCGAACTGGCTCAGGGTGTTGCCGAAGTAGTCCACACGATCGCGCACCGCCGACGGCATCGGAGTGATGTCGAGCGTGTGCCACAGCAGGCGCTGGCGATTCGTGTCGCGCGGCTTCAGGCAGGCCACGTGTTGTGACGTGGACGCCATGCCGTCGTGCGCGTAGCGCGTGTCGTGCTCGACCCGGTAGCGCACGCTCATACGGCCACCGTCGTCCTCGGCACATCGTCCACATGGCTGAAGTAGCGCAACGTGAGGGTGTCCGACAGGCGGTCCGCAACACGGTCGACCCCCTCGAGGAACGGCGCCAGGGTGCGCGAGCGTCCGACCATGTCGCTGCCGGTGTCCGTGCTGCGGCAGTCGGTGACAATGCGATCGAGTTCGGTGACGAGATCGCCGAGCGGCGCATCAGGCAGCAGCCGCACATGCTTGGCAAGCTTCGACGTCTGGAAGTGCGCCGACCGCGGATTGCGGTCATCGAACAGGATCAGGTCCATCACCGAGTGCCACTCCGGCCGCTGCACGTAGCGAACGCGATAGGTCAGCACGCTGTCCGACAGCTCGAGCAGCCACTCGAGCAGCGCGGCATCGGCCACACCTGTGGACGGCGCGGTGTCGAGCACGGTCGTGGCAATGAACTGCACGCGTTCGAGGTGCCGTCCCAGGCTCAGGAAGCGCCAGCCCTGGTCGCGGGTCATGTGCGCCATCTCGAGGCCGCCCACCGCCACGAGTGACACCAGCGCATCGTCCAGCACCTCGAGCGCCTGGTCGAGGTGGCCGCCTGCGGCCGGCCACGTCGTGAACAGCCGCATCATCCGGTTCAGGACGCGCCAGTTGTCGGTGGACAGGCGGTCGCGGACGGCGCCGGCGACGCGAACCGCCTGCTCGACGTTGAAGCCCAGGCTGTGGTGCTCGTCGCGATCGAAGATCCCCTCGAGCAGCGCCCTGGCCAGCTTCGCATCGGAGGCGTCGTCGGCCGCCGCGTCGGCCTCCTTCGGCCGCAGGAGGCTATGCCGTTCGGCAATGCGCACAAACGCGGGGCGCAGCGTGTCCGACAGCGAATGGCCGTCGGCCAGCCGGCTCAGCATCGACCGCAGCAACCGGGCGCTGTTCTCGCTCCGTTCCGCGTAGCGTCCAAGCCAGAACAGGTTCTCGGCCGCCCGGCTCGATGTGACGCGTTCGCCGAGCGACTCGCGTGTGCGGGCACGGCCGACGATGGACGGGGTGCGGGAGGGGGCGGCACTGGCCACCACCCACGTGTCCTTGCTGCTGCCGCCGCGGCCGCTCGACACAATGCCGGGGTCGTGGCCCGCGATGCGCGACAGCCCGCCGGGCAGCACGTGGTAGTCGCCCTGGCCGTCGGTGACCAGGAAGACCCGCAGCATGAGCGCGCGGCTCTCGATCCGGTCGGTATTCCAGACCGGCGCGTACGAGAGCGGCAGGAACTCCTCGACCACGTAGTCGTCCGGCGCGTTGCCGAGCCGCTGTTCCCACGCGCGACGTGCCGACACGTCGAGTTCCGACGTGAACACGGGCTGCATGGCGGCACGCGCGTAGGCGGGCTTGATGACGCCGACGTCGAGCCGGCGCCGCGCGTCGGCCAGCGCCGCCTCTTCACCGCACCACCAGGTGGCAAGGGCGGGCGTCTCGAGCGGTTCGTCGAGCAGCCGCTGGCAGATCGTCGGCAAAAATCCGAGCAGCGCCGGCGACTCGAGCACTCCGAGCCCGAAGGCGTTGGCCACCAGCACGTTGCCCGCGCGCCACGCCTGCACCAGCCCTGGAACGCCGAGCGTCGAATCGGCGCGCAGTTCCACCGGATCGCAGTAGTCGTCGTCCAGCCGCCGCACGATCGCGTGCACCGGCCTGAGCCCGGAGACCGTCTTCAGGAAGACGCGGTCGTGGCGAACGGTCAGGTCGCTGCCCTCGACGAGCGGGAACCCGAGCTGACGCGCAAGGTAGGCGTGCTCGAAGTAGGTCTCGGCGTAGGGACCGGGCGTCAGCAGAACGATGTACGGCACGCCGCCACCTGCGGGCGCCGAGGCGGTGAGCGTCTCACGCAGTTGATGGAAGAACGGCGAGAGCTGCTCGATGCCAAGCGCGCGGTAGGCATCGGGGAACACGCGCGACACGATGGCGCGGTTCTCGAGCGCGTAGCCCAGCCCCGACGGGGCCTGGGTGCGCGAGCCGATCACCCGCCACCCTCCGTCGGCGCCGCGCCCGATGTCGAACGCCGCAATATGCAGGAAGGTGCGGCCGTGCGGCCGCACGCCGTGGCAGGCACGCAGGAATCCGGTCTGCTGGTAGACCAGCGCCGGCGGGATCAGCCCCTCGTGAACGAGCGTCTGCGCCCCGTATAGGTCGGCGGCGACGGCATCGAGAAGGCGGGCGCGCTGCCGCAGGCCGCGCTCGAGCGGTCCCCACTCGGTCGCCGGGATGAGCGCCGGCAGCACATCGAGCGACCAGGGGCGCGAGGCGCCCTCCTCGGTTGCATAGACGTTGTAGGTGACGCCGTTCTCGGCGATCTGGCGAGCCACGCGCTGCTGTGCCTGCGCGCCCGACGTGGTGGTGAGGTCCATCTCGGCGGCGGCGAACGTCGCCCACTCGGGGCGAAGCGAGCCGTCCGCGCGCCGCAATTCGTCGAAGTGGCGGCTCGGTATGGCGTACGACCCCAGCAGTGGCGAGAGCGTGTCCTCGGCGTGCAGCGCCGCGCCCTTCGGCGTCGGGTCGGTCATCTTCGGTCGGCTTCTCGCGGGCGTCGTCAGTCGACGCGGAGGTCCAGCGTATACGGAAACTCCCGACTACGTGCGGGTTTCGCGACGCGCACCAGTCCGGGCGTGTGAGCCAGCCTGCTGAACCGCGCCAGGCGACGACTCTCGGCCTCGAAGCTGTTCACCGGGAACGTCTCGGGATTGAGTCCGCCCGGATGCTGGACATGGTACTGACACCCGGCCACCGAACGCTCCATCCAGGTGTCGACGAGGTCGAAGGTCAACGGCGCATGCACCGCTATGGTCGGGTGCAGCGCCGATGGCGGCTGCCACGCCCGATAGCGCACGCCGCCGACGTATTCACCGTTACGGCCGGTTGGCTGCAGCGGCACCGGCCGGCCATTGCAGGTCACCACATAGCGGTCGGGGATGAGCCCCGTCACGTGCACCTGCAACCGCTCGAGCGAGGCGTCGACGTAGCGGACGGTGCCGCCGACCGACCCCTCTTCCCCGAGCACATGCCACGGTTCGAGTGCCTGACGCAGCGTCAGCTGGATGGCCTGTGCCGATAGCTCGCCGGCCACCGGGAAGCGGAACGCGAAGTGCGGCGCGAACCAGTCGGCCTCGAACGGGTAGCCGGCCTCCTGCAGTTCATCCACCACGTCCTCGACGTCCATCCAGACGAAGAACGGCAGCATGAACCGGTCGTGCAGTTCGGTGCCCCAGCGCGTGAGCGGTGCCGTGTACGGCTCACGCCAGAAGCGTGCAATGAGCGCCCGCAGCAGGAGTTGCTGCGTCAGGCTCATCTTCGAGTCGGGCGGCATTTCGAACGCGCGCATCTCGACCAACCCCTTCCGACCAGACAACCCGTCTGGCGAATAGAGCTTGTCGATGCAGAATTCGGCACGGTGCGTGTTGCCGGTCACGTCCACCAGCAGGTGGCGCAGCGCACGGTCGATGAGCCAGGGCGGCGCGTCGGTGCCGGGTCCTGGCAGGCGCGAGAACGCGAGCTCGATTTCGTAGACGCTGTCGTGCCGGGCCTCGTCGATGCGCGGCGCCTGGCTTGTCGGCCCGATGAAGAGCCCGGAGAACAGGTACGACAGCGCCGGGTGGTTGTGCCAGTAGCTGATCAGGCTGCGCAGCAGATCGGGCCGGCGCAGGAACGGACTGTCATCTGGCGTCGCGCCGCCCAGCACGAAGTGGTTGCCCCCTCCCGTGCCGGTGTGACGGCCATCGAGCTGGAAGGTTTCGCTCGAGAGTCCGGACTGCCGCGCTTCCTCGTACAGCGTCGTCGCCTGGTCGACGAGCTGGGCCCAGCCCGTCGCGGGATGGATGTTCACTTCGATGACGCCAGGGTCCGGCGTGATCATGAAGTGCGTCAGCCGCGGATCGGACGGCGGCGGATACCCCTCCATCAACACCGGCAGCCGGAGGCGGGCCGCCGTGCGCTCGATGGCCGCCACCAGGTTGAGGTACCCCTCGAGTGTGTCGACCGGCGGCATGAACACGTACAGCACGCCTCCTCTCGACTCGACACACAGGGCATGGCGCACGATCTCGCGCGCCGACTCGCCGCGGGCCGCCTTCAGCGCCGCCAGGTCGCGCGCCGCGGTGCCATTCGCACCGGGTGCGTCGGACCGGAGCGCGGCGCGTGGCGCGGTGCGCTGCGGGTCGCGCGAGCCTGGCGCGAAGCGGGTCGGAGCGGGCAACGGCGGGCGCGCGGCAAACGGGTCGCGCTCGTACACCTGCTGCCGGTCCTCTTCCTTCGACCACGGCAGCGAATCGAGCGGCAGGCGATAGCCCATGGGCGAATCGCCCGGCATCAGGTACATCCGCTCGCTGCGCAGGAACCACGGTCCGGTCGCCCAGTCATCGCCGGTGTGACGCAGCGGCAGCGCGTAGCCCACCACGGCCTCGAGACCCTGCGTGAACACGCGGTGCAGCCGCGCACGCTCGAGCTCGTCGTCCAGCTTCGCGTCGAACGGGTCGACGTTGGCGGGCAACCGGCGTTCGCGCCAGAGGTAATACCAAACGTCTTCATGTCCGGACTGGATGTGCGCGTCGGTGATGTCGAGTTCGTCCGTCAGGGCGCGGATGAACCGTTCCGCCTCGACATGCGTGTGCCCTGACGGGTGTGCCTCGTCGGCCACGAGCGACGCGTCGTGCCACGACCGCTCACCGTCAGCCCGCCAATAGCAGCCGATGGCCCAGCGTGGCAGTTGTTCGCCCGGGTACCACTTGCCCTGCCCGGCATGCACGAAGCCGTTGCGTCCGTAGTGCTGTTTCAGCCGACGCAGCAGGTCGAAGGCATGCACCTTCTTCGTCGCGCCGAGCGCCTCCGTCTTCCACTCCGCGCCGTCGCGGTCGCTCGCCGACACGAACGTCGGCTCACCGCCCATCGTCAACCGCACGTCGTGACGGACAAGGTCTTCGTCCACGGCATGGCCGAGCGCCACGATGCTCGACCACTGCTCGGTCGAGTACGGCTTGGTCACCCGGGGCGACTCGACGATGCGCTGCACCGACATCTCGTGGTGGAAGGTGCTCTCGCACTGCTCCACCGCGCCGGTGATCGGCGCCGCACTCACCGGATCGGGGGTGCACGCCAGCGGCAGGTGCCCTTCGCCGGCGAGCAGACCCGACGTCGGGTCGAACCCCACCCATCCCGCACCGGGCAGGTAGACCTCGCACCAGGCGTGGAGGTCGGTGAAGTCCTTCGCCGGTCCCTCCGGCCCGGTGACCGGCTTCACGTCGGCCACGAGTTGAATCAGGTAGCCCGAGACGAAGCGTGCGGCCAGCCCAAGGCGACGGCACAACTGCACGAGCAACCACGTCGTGTCGCGGCACGAGCCCGACCGCAGCCGCAGCGTGTCGTCGGGCGTCTGCACGCCGGGTTCGAGGCGGACGACGTAGCGCACGTCGGTCTGGAGTTGCTGGTTGAGGCCCACGAGCAGATCGATAGTGCGGCGCGGCGTGCGGTCGATGGTGGCCAGGTAGTCGCGCAGCTCCGGGGTCAGCGGTTCGATCCCGAGGAACGGCTCCAGTTCGCGCAGCTGCACCTCGTCGTAGGTGAAGGGAAACTGCTCGGCCGAAGGTTCGAGGAAGAAGTCGAACGGGTTGTGGACCGCCATCTCGGCGACGAGGTCGACCTCGACTCGGAGACGGTGCACCTTCTCAGGGAAGGTGATCCGTGCCACGTAGTTGCCCTGCGGATCCTGCTGCCAGTTGATGAAGTGCTGCGCCGGCGTCACGCGCTGCGAGTAGGACAGGATGCGCGTCCGGCAGTGCGGCGCGGGCCGGAGCCGGACCTGCTGCGGCGACAGAATCACCGCGCGGTCGTAGGTGTACTCGGTGACGTGACGAAGCGCTACGTGGATGCTCAAGCCGGATCCTCAGGAAGACCGCCCATGCGGCCCCGCAATTATCGCCGGACGACCGTCGAGAACTGGAACCTTCGACGAATCCAGACAAACGTGTCGGCTATTTCACCCCGCGCCGGCGGGCTGGTCCGGCTACGCTGGAAGCATGGACAAGGTCGTACTCATCACCGGCGGCAGCCGTGGCATCGGCGCAGCCACGGCCCGGCTGGCGGCGGCACGCGGCTACGGCGTCTGCGTCAACTATCTGGGGAATCGCGAGGCCGCCGAGAGCGTGGTGCAGGAGATCGTGGCCACGGGCGGCGAAGCGGTCGCTGTGCAGGGCGACGTTTCGGTGGAAGCCGATGTGACGCGCCTCTTCCAGCGGGTCGACTCGTGGTTCGGCCGGCTCGACGCCCTGGTGAACAACGCCGGCATGCTGGAGACGCAGATGCGCGTCGAACAGATGGACGCCGGACGCCTGTCGCGTGTCTTTGCCACCAACGTCACCGGCTCATTTCTCTGTTGTCGTGAAGCGGTGCGCCGCATGTCGACCTCGCACGGCGGCCTTGGCGGCGCCATCGTGAACCTTTCGTCCGCGGCGGCCCGCCTCGGGTCGGCTGGCGAGTACGTTGACTATGCCGCCGCCAAGGCCGCCATCGACACCCTGACGATTGGACTGGCCCGCGAGGTCGGCGGCGAAGGCATCCGCGTGAACGCCGTCCGCCCCGGTCTGATTCACACCGACATCCACGCGAGTGGCGGTGAACCTGGCCGGGTGCAGCGGCTCGCTGAGTCGATTCCGATGAAGCGCGGTGGCGACGCCGCCGAGGTGGCCGCCACCATCGTGTGGCTGCTGTCCAGCCAAGCCTCCTACGTGAACGGCGCCATCGTCGACGTCACTGGCGGCCGCTAGGGTTCCCAGCAGTACGTCGCTGCCGAAGGTGACTCGATGACGCGCGACGCCTGCGGCAGCTCGTCGATATGCACGCGACCCCTGGTGCGCCGGTGTAGTCGACGCGTTCGCCTTGACTCAGGCGCCCGGTGGCGTCAGGCTGCTGCCGTCTCTCAGGAGGTGTGCCCATGCGTGGATCCGTCGCTGCTCTGACTGCCGTCCTCACCGTCGTCATCTCATCTGGCGTGGCTCTGGTGGCCACCGGAACCCAGCAGACGCCGCCTGCCTCGCCGGCCTGGCACGTCACCGCGACGGTAGCCGAAAGCTGCAGTTGCGCTGTGTCGTGCTCCTGTAACTTCGGCGGCAACCCGAACCGCATGCCGTGCGAAGGCAATCGGCTGATCGCGATCACGAAGGGGAACTACGGCGACGTCGACCTGTCCGGGGTGTCATTCCTCGTGACGTTCGAGATGCGGAAGTGGTCGAAGATCTACGTCAGCGACACGGTGAGCGACCGGCAGAACGCGGCCGTCGAGGCGTTGCTGCCCATTGCCTTCGCCGGCTTCCGCAACGGCATGCTGTCGCTGCAGAAGGCACCGCTCACGATGGAGATCACTGACACGCGCGTGCGCTTCTCCGGTCCCGAGTCGTCGGTCGACATGGAAGTGATGAAGGGGTTCGGCGGCCAGCCGGTGAAGATCCTGAACCTGCCGAATCCGGCGTACCAGGACTACACGCAGTTCCGCTCCGTCACCCACACGCACAACGGCGGCGGTAACGCGTGGTCGCACAGCGGTACGAACGGCTTCACGTCGACGATGGACGTGGGCAGCCAGAAGTAGGGTCAGGCGCGCGACGGCCAGTGGCCGTCGCGGCCGGGTCAGGGCTTCGCGATGCGATCGATCCCGCCCATGTAGGAACGGAGTGCGGCCGGAACAATCACCGACCCATCCGCCTGCTGGTAGTTCTCGAGAATGGCGATGAGCGTGCGCCCGACCGCGAGGCCGGAGCCGTTCAGCGTGTGGACGTACTCGGCCTTCCCCGTGCCGCCGGCGCGATACTTGATGTTTGCGCGACGGGCCTGGAACGACTCGGTGTTGCTGCACGACGAGATTTCACGGTAGGTCTTCTGGCTCGGCAGCCACACCTCGATGTCGTAGGTCTTGGCGGAGGCGAACCCCATGTCGCCCGTGCACAGCAGAATGGTGCGGAACGGCAACTCCAGCCGCTTCAGCACTTCTTCGGCGTTCGCCACCAGCAACTCGAGTTCGGCGTGCGACTGCTCCGGTGTCGTGAACTTCACCAGTTCGACCTTGTCGAACTGGTGCTGGCGGATGAGTCCGCGGACGTCCTGACCGTACGACCCGGCTTCGCTGCGGAAGCAAGGCGTGTAGGCGGTGTACTTGATGGGCAGCTCGCGCCCGTCGACGATCTCGCCGCGATGCAGGTTCGTGAGCGGCACCTCCGCGGTCGGAATGAGATAGAGATCCCAGTCGCCGGCGATCTTGAAGAGGTCCGCCTCGAACTTCGGCAGGTTACCGGTGCCGACGAGCGACGCGGCATTCACCATGAAAGGCGGCTCCATTTCGCGGTAGCCGTGTTCCGCGGTGTGCAGGTCGAGCATGAAATTGATGAGCGCGCGCTCGAGTCGCGCCCCCGCTCCGCTCAGGACCGTGAACCGGGCGCCGGCGATCTTCGTGCCGCGCTCGAAGTCGATGATGCCAAGCGCCGGACCGAGGTCCCAGTGCGCCTGCGGCTCGAAGTCGAAGGCGCGCGGTTCACCGACGATGCGGACGACCGGGTTGTCGGCGGCCGTCGTGCCGACCGGCACGGACTCGTGCGGAAGATTGGGCAGCACGAGCAGCGCGCTCTCGCGCTGGTGCTCAATCGAGTCGAGCTGGATGCCCAACTGCTTGATCTGCTGCGAGCGCTGGCGGTTGCGTTCCTGGATCGGACCCGTGTCCAACCCCTGTCGCTTCGCGCGCGCAATCTCGTCACCGGACGTGTTCTGCTCGCGCTTGAGTCCTTCGAACTCGCCGATGAGACGGCGACGCAAACCTTCGAGCGTCGCGATGTGTTCCAGAGCCTTGTCCGGGTCCATTCCGCGGTTACGGAGACCCGTTTGGACAGCCTGCAAGTTTTCACGAACTAGTGTGGGATCGAGCATGCAACCTCGCGGACCTATTGTATAGAAGGCCTGGAATGAGTTCTGCTACGATCCCCGCGTGACGACCAGGGTTCGCAAAGCCGTGTTTCCCGCCGCAGGACTGGGTACCCGTTTCCTCCCCGCGACCAAGGCGCAGCCCAAGGAAATGCTGCCGCTGGTCGACAAGCCGATCATTCAGTACGGCGTCGAGGAAGCGGTGGCGTCCGGTGTCGGCAACATCATTCTGGTCACTGGGCGAGGCAAGAATGCCATCGAGGATCACTTCGATGTCTCGGTCGAACTCGAGAGCTACCTCGAGGCTCGCGGCAAGAAGGAGCTGCTTGACGAGATCAGGAAGATCTCGAACCTGATCAACTTCGCCTACGTGCGGCAGGGCGAGCCGCTCGGCCTCGGTCACGCCGTGCTCGTGACGCGCGAGCTGGTTGGCGACGAGCCATTTGCCGTCATCCTGGCCGACGACGTCATCGACGCCGACCCACCGGCGCTGAAGCAACTGGTGGACGTGTACGAGCGGGTGCAGGGTCCGGTGCTCGCGGTCGAGCGGGTGCCGATGGAGGACGTGTCGAGCTACGGCGTCATCGCGCCAGACCTCTCAGTCGATCTCGGCGAAGGGGTCTACCTGGTGAAGGACCTGGTGGAGAAGCCGCCCCGCGGCGAAGCACCGTCGGACCTGGCGATTATCGGGCGCTACATCCTCACGCCCGACATTTTCCCGGCGCTCGAAGCGACGAAGAGTGACCGCACCGGCGAAATCCAGCTGACGAACGGCTTGCGCGAACTGCTGAAGACGCGGCCGATTTATGCCTGTGAAGTGAAGGGCGTCCGCCACGATACCGGCAACAAGCTGGGCTTCCTGAAAGCGGTGGTCTACTTCGCGCTCCGTCGTCCCGACATCGCGGCGAAGTTCTCTGAGTATCTCGCGTCGCTCGACCTGCCGACACCCACACGCTAACGGCGGGCGTCCCGCCCGCCGTCCACTTCGTCCACTATTCCGACTTCGTCGTCGGTGCGGCTGGAGCTGGCGTGGACGCCGGCGACTCGGCCGACGAACTCGAGCTTTCGGAGCTGCTCGTGCTGCCTTCCTTGGCATTTCCGGCTTTGGTGGCGCTCGTCGAATCCTTCTTGGCGTAGTCGGTGATGTACCAGCCCGACCCCTTGAACTGGATCGCGGGCGACGAGATCAACTTGTGGACGGTCTTCCCGCACTTGGGACAGGTGTCGACGAGCGGATCCGAGAACTTCTGGATCACCTCGAACCGGTGTCCGCAACTTTCACATTCGTACTCGTAGAGCGGCATATTCCCCTGAAACTGACGTCGTGTGTCGGTGAACTACTCCAGCACATCGCCGGCGTTGCTTCCCAGCATCAGCTCGCGATGCAGCCAGAACGGCGCAGTGCCGTTCGAGAGCAGCGTGTCATGGAACGTGCGGAGTGAAAACGCCTTGCCCTGCTGAGCCTTGTAGTCCTGCCGCAGCTTGAGCAGCATCATCTTTCCGGCGCTGTAGACAAGGTAGGTCGGGTCGAACGTGCCCCGTTCGGCTTCTCGTCGGGCGCTCGCCTCTTCCAGATATGCCTCCTCGCGGAACAGCCGCACGCCCTGCTCGACCGACATTTCCTCGGTGTGCAGCTTGATGCCGACGATGAAGCGGACCAGCCGGATGAGCGACTCGGCGAGTTGTCCGAGGCGGATGGTCTGATCCTCCCGGCCGAAGCCGGCCTCGATCATCATCTGCTCGCAGTAGTGCGCCCAGCCCTCGACGAATGACGCAGGCGCGAACAGGATCGATTTGCGCGCCTTCGAGCTCACCTTGCGCAGGTGCTGGTAGTGCAGGAAGTGCCCTGGGTAGACCTCGTGGGTCGACACCGACCATAGGGACGGGAGGTTGTAGTCGCGCAGGTGCTCTTCCTGGCGCTCCGCCGGCCACGACGAATCGACGTCCGTCAGGTAGTAGTAGGCGCGCGTCGGCTTGCTCTCGAACGGACCCGGCGTCCACATGCTGGCGAAGGACCAGCGGTAGAACTCGGGCGTTGGCGCGACGATGACCGGTTCGCCGGGCGGGACCGAGATGAGATCGTTCCGCTCGATGAAGGTCTTCAGCGCCTCGAGCTGTTCCCGACCGGTCTTTACCAGTTGGCCGGGGGCCGGGTGATTGGCTTTCACCGTTGCCCAGACGGTGAGCGCGTCTTCCCTGGTGTTCAACTTGCCGGCAAGCTGCCGGAACGTCTCCTGTGTGGCCGCGAGCTCTCGCTCCGCGATGGCCAGCAACTTGTCGACCGGAATGTTGATGCCCTCTTCGAGCCGAAGCTTCTGCTCGAACTTGTCGCGCCCCAGACGGAACGTGGCGCGAGCCTTCGGTCCGACTTCCTTGTCCAGGTATTCGATGTACGAGCCAACCGCCTGCGACGCCTCCTGCTGCGCATCGGCAAGGTCGCCGAGCAGGTGCAGGTCGTCGACGCTGGAGAACGCGCGCGGCAGGTCGTCGTCGATGAACGTCAGGGCGCCGCGCATGGTCTCGATGCCGACCTTCACGAAGATGCCGGGCGGCTCCTTCACGTTGTCCCGGGCGGCCTGGATCAGGCGGGGGGTCTGGCGCAGCTTGGAGAGCACGCGGCGCGCCCGTTCAGGAGCAGGTGCATGGGTGAAGAGCGCCTGACCGGCGAGGCTGGACGCGAGGGTGTCGGCGTAGAGCTGCGGGTTGCGCTCCCAGGTTCTGACCGCTTCGAGTTCGAACATCCGGCCGCGCAGGTGCGAGCTGAGCATGCGGTGATCGAGCGCTTCGATCGGCGTGAGACCGTCGCGGTCGATCTCGTCAAGGCGCCGCAGGTAGCCGGCAAGCGCGCGAGTTTCCTGATCGATGCCGTGGCGGCTCAGATCCTCGAGCAGGTCGTCGTGCGTGTGCACACCGTCCAGCGTCGCGTGGGTCGGGTGCGTTTCGTGGAGATACCCGAGGAGGTCATCGACGAAATGCGGGAGCGGTTCGGAAACGGGCATGGGTCCTTGACGCAACGGAGAATGAGACCTCGGCCGCCACAGGGGAAGCCTGAGCGATCCGCCAATGGTACAATAAAGGTTCCACTCGATGGCTGGTACGCTGTTCGTCGTCGCCACGCCGATCGGCAACCTCGAAGATATATCAGCCCGTGCCCTGCGGGTGCTGCGCGAGGTCGCCCTCATCGCCGCGGAAGACACGCGTCATACCGGGCATCTCCTGCAGCGCTTCGGACTGACCACCCGAACCACCAGTTTCCACGAGCACAGCGAGAAGGGCAAGGCAGCGGCACTGGTCGAACGGCTGCGCGGCGGCGAGAGTATTGCCCTCGTCACCGATGCCGGCACGCCTGCCATTTCTGATCCGGGTCACCACCTGGTCAAGTTGGCACATGAGGCGGGCATCCGAGTTGAACCCATCCCTGGAGCGAGTGCTGTCGTCGCCGCGGTCTCTGCCTCGGGATTCGGGTCCAGTGGTTTTTGTTTTCTGGGATTTCCCCCAACGAGCGGATCCGCCCGCGAGGCTTGGTTCACCAGTTTCGCCGCCGCTCCGGCTGTGGCACCAACGCTGGTGTTCTACGAGGCCCCGCATCGTATCGAGGCCACTCTGAACGAACTCTACCGTCGCTTCGGCGACCTCGAGGTCGCGCTGGGCCGGGAGTTGACTAAAGCCCACGAGGACATCCGTTTAGGGAGGCTCGGATCTATCCAGGTGCCTGAGGTACGGGGCGAATTCACAGTGGTCATTGATTTCGGTGAATTGACCTCAGTGGTCGGCCGATCGAGGCCCGCCACAGGACTAGAGATTGTCGCAGAATTTGGCTATATGACAGAAAGCGAGGGTCTGACGAGGCGCCAGGCTATCTCCTCCCTTGCTCGACGTCACCGGCTCCAGGCGCGCCAGATCTTCGCGATGATCGAGGACCATAAGAATTCTGTCGTTTGACCGAAGAGAAGACGTTCTGATAAGGTTCGACGCGTTTTCGGCGTATAAATCCTTGGCTTGCGTTGAAGTCTCCTGACCCTATGGCGAAGCAGCGTCCGCAGCCGAAGTCCAAATCCGCTCCAACCAAGCGGGCGTCCGTCGCCACGGCTCACGTTGTGGCGTCGCCAGGGCCGTCTGGCCCCGTCAGGCGGGTCAACTACGCCGATGCGGTTGGGCTGTACGAAAAGGGCCTGGCGGCATTACAGCGCCACGACTACAACAGGGCGCTGGAACTCTTCGAGACCGTGCTGACGTCGTTTCCGGACGAACGGGAACTGCACGAGCGGGTCCGCTTGTACCTGAACGTCTGCCGTCGCCATGCCACGCCAACGCCTGCGGCCCCGCAAACGGTCAAGGAGCGGCTCTACGCGTCCACCCTGGCCCTGAATGGTGGCCGGTACGACGAGGCCATTTCTCATCTGCGGCTCGTCCGGGACGAAGATCCGGACAACGACCACGCCTTATACATGCTCGCCGTGGCGCACGCGCAACGAGGGGAACATGCCGAGTCGATTGCCCACCTCGAACGGGCGATTGCCCTCAATCCGGAGAATCGGTCCCTCGCCCGGCGCGACGCCGACCTCGACCCGCTGCACGACGACGACGCGTTCCATCACGCACTCAACTCGGGCCGCGGCCGCAGCTGAGTCACCACGTTACATCCCGAGCCTCAACGGGACGATAATCGTGAACGTCATGTCTGACGTTCACGTTGTCATCCTTGCAGCTGGCAAGGGCACGCGCATGAAATCGGCGCGCCCCAAGGTGCTGCACGACGTCGCTGGCCGGCCAATGATCGAGCATGTGCTCGCAGCGGCGGCCCGCCTCTCCCCTGCCTCCATCACGGTCGTCGTCGGGCATCAGGGCGAAGCCGTCCGAGGTGCCCTGGCCGCACATGGCCACATCGAATTCGTGGTTCAGGAACCGCAGCTCGGCACGGCCCACGCCCTTCTGACGACTGAGCCGTTGCTCCGCGACCAGTCTGGAACGCTGGTGCTGCTCTCTGGCGACGTGCCGGCCCTGTCGGCGTCCACACTCGAGCAACTGGTTCAGACCCACAGGAGTGCGACAGCTGCCACGACCGTGGTCACGGCTCACGTGGCTCAACCGCACGGCTACGGGCGGATCGTCAGAGACGGCGGGAAGATTGCACGTATTGTCGAGGAGAAGGACGCCAGCCCTGCTGTGTGTGCCATCACGGAGATCAATGCAGGCATCTATGCCTTCGATTTGGCAGGATTGTTCGACGCGGTTCACAGCATCGGCGCAGCCAACGCGCAACGGGAGTATTACCTTCCAGATCTCGTGTCCATCCATCGCGATGCGGGACGAACGGTGGAGTCGGTGACCGTCGACGACGCCGCCGACGTTCAAGGCATCAACAGTCGCGCGGAACTCGCCTCGGTAGGCCGAATCCTTCGCCAGCGCAAGAACGCGGCGTTGATGGCGGCCGGCGTAACAATCGAGGATCCGGCGACGACCTTCATCGATCAGGACGTCGAGGTTGGCGTCGACACGATCATCAAGCCGAACGTCGGGCTCGAGCGCGGTTCGCGCATTGGTTCCGAGTGCGTCATCCACTCGGGCAGCCGCGTCACGGGTTCGTCTGTTGGTGACAAGGCGGTGATCCTGAATCACTGCGTCGTCTCCGACAGTATCGTCGGCGCCGGCGCGTCCGTCGGCCCGTTCGCGCATCTGCGCGGTGACGCGCACGTTGGACCACGCGCCAGGGTCGGCAACTTCGTCGAACTGAAGAAGACCATTCTCGGCGAGGGGTCGAAGGCGTCGCACCTCGCATACCTTGGTGACGCGGTCATCGGTGCCAACGTGAACATCGGCGCCGGCACCATCACGTGCAACTACGACGGGGTGCGGAAACAGGTCACCACCATCGCTGACGGCGCCTTCATCGGCAGCGACACCCAACTGATTGCGCCGGTCACCGTCGGCGAGGGCGCATACGTCGGTACGGGCACCACGATTCGCGAGAACGTCCCTCCCGGTGCGCTTGCGGTAAGCGCGGGCAGGCAGCGCAACATCGAGGGTTGGGTCGAGCAACGCAAGAAACGAAATACCGAGTAACTGGACTTTCTGTTTTTCAGGACCCCTGCTTATGTGCGGAATCATCGGTTACATCGGTCCGAAGGACGTCGTGCCGGTACTCATCGACGGCCTGCGAAAGTTGGAGTATCGCGGCTACGACTCCGCTGGTGTGGCGGTGGTCCGCAACGGCGCCATCGATCTGCGCCGGAGTGCCGGCAAGTTGTCGAACCTCGAGCAAGCAATCCTTCACGACCCGATCGCCGGTGACTACGGCGTCGGCCACACGCGCTGGGCCACACACGGACGCCCGACCGAGGAGAACGCGCACCCGCATCGAGACTGCACGGGCCGGATCGTCGTCGTTCACAACGGCATCATCGAAAACTATCTCGACCTGAAGCAGGAACTGCAGCGGCAGGGACACAAGTTCGTCACGGAGACCGACACCGAAATCGTCGCGCATCTCGTTGAGCGCGAGATGAAGGACGACGGGCTCGAGAATGCGGTTCGCCGCGCCCTCATGCTGATGCGCGGGTTGTTTGCACTAGTGCTGATCTCCGCCGACGATCCGGACAAGATCATCGCCGTCCGCAACGGGCCGCCGATCGTCGTCGGTCTTGGCGACGGCGAGTTCTTCGTCGCCTCAGACATTCCCGCCATTCTGAGCCACACCCGCGACGTGGTCTTCCTCGGCGACGAGGAGATGGCCATCATCACCCGCACCGGTGTCAGCTTCACCGACTTCTTCGCCAGGCCCGTGTCAGCCGCGACGCAGCGCGTGCTGTGGGATCCGATCATGGCGGAGAAGGCGGGCTACAAGCACTTCATGCTGAAGGAGATCTTCGAGCAGCCGACCGCGGCGCGCGAAACCATCCTCGGCCGCGTCTCGCAGGACACCGGGCGAATCTTCCTCGAGGAGATGAAGATCACCGAGGCCCAGTTGGCCGACGTTGACCGCGTCACCATCCTCGCCTGCGGCACGTCGTGGCACGCCGCCCTGGTCGGCAAGTTCCTGATCGAGCAACTGGCGCGCATCCCGGTCGAGGTCGACTACGGCTCCGAATACCGCTACCGCCATCCCATCGTCACGCCGCGTACCCTGGCCATCGTCATCACGCAGTCCGGCGAAACCGCGGATACGCTGGCCGCGCTGCGCGAAGCCAGGAAGGACGGTGCGCGCAGCATCGCCATCTGCAACGTGGTCGGCAGCATGGCCACGCGGGAAACCGATGGAACGGTGTACACGCACGCGGGTCCTGAAATCGGTGTGGCCTCGACGAAGGCGTTCACGTCGCAGCTCGTTGCGCTCTACCTGCTCGCGATGCGACTCGGCCAGGCGCGTGGTTCGCTCAGCCTCGAGGCATCGAAGCCGCACATCGATGCGCTGCTGCAGCTGCCACTGCTCCTCGAACAGACGTTGAAGATGGCGCCGGAGGTCGAGGAAGTGGCCAACCGCTTTCAGGCTCGCACCGACTTCCTGTATCTCGGCCGGGGCATCAACTACCCGATTGCGCTCGAAGGCGCGTTGAAGTTGAAGGAGATTTCGTACATCCACGCCGAGGGTTATCCCGCCGGCGAGATGAAGCACGGTCCGATTGCGCTCATCGACGAGCGGCTGCCGGTTGTCGCCATTGCGCCGCATGACGCCGTCTTCGAGAAGATGATCGGCAACATGCAGGAGGTGAAGGCACGGGGCGGCTCCGTGATCGCGCTCACGACGCGCGGCGACTCGAAGCTCAAGTCGATGCTCGATCTCTCCAAGGACTTCGTGCTGGAGGTTCCCCACGCGCCCGAGTTGCTCACGCCAATCGTCATGACCATTCCCCTGCAGTTGCTGGCCTACGACATCGCGGTGCGGCGCGGATGCGACGTCGACCAACCGCGCAACCTTGCGAAGTCGGTGACGGTCGAGTAGCGGCGCACCGACTCGGGGTCACTATACTTGTCAGGATGCACTTCCTCGATTCCCTGAACCCTGAACAGCGCGAGGCTGTTCTGCACGTCAACGGCCCATTGCTCATCCTGGCGGGGGCCGGTTCAGGCAAGACCAAAGTCATCACGAGCCGCATCGCCTATCTCGTCGGCGACGGTCACGCGCAGCCGCGCGAGGTGCTCGCCGTCACGTTCACCAACAAGGCGGCCGAGGAGATGCGCTCCCGCGTCGCGACACTGCTCGGCGCCGACGTTGGTGGCATGTGGGTGTCGACCTTCCACTCGATCTGCGCCAGGCTGCTGCGTCGCGAGGCCGGCGCCATCGGGCTGTCGCGCGACTTCGTGATCTACGATTCCGCCGATCAGCTGTCGGTGGTCAAGCAGGCGCTGAAAGAACTCCAGATTGACGATAGCTTCGTTCAGCCGCGCGCCGCGCTGTCGCGTATCAGTCAGGCGAAGAACCGCATGGAAACGCCAGACCAGCTGTCGGCAGCGTCAGGCTGGAACCGCCGCGACGAAAACATCGCCAAGGTCTACGCGAAGTACGTCGCGGCCCTGAAAGAGTCGAGCGCGCTCGACTTCGATGATCTGCTGCTGAAGACGGTCGAAATGTTCGAGACCTCTCCGGCAGTGCGCCAGAAGTACTCCGAGCAGTTCCGTTTCGTCATGGTGGACGAATACCAGGACACCAACCGGCCGCAGTACATGCTGATCCAGCGCGTGTCGGAGATTTACCGCAACCTCTGCGTGGTCGGCGACCCTGACCAGTCGATTTACAAGTGGCGCGGCGCCGACCTCAAGAACATCCTCGACTTCGAGCACGACTACCCCGAAGCCAAGACGGTGAAGCTGGAGCGGAATTACCGTTCGACACAGGTGATTCTCGACGCGGCCTCGGCCGTGATCAGCCAGAACCGCAACCGCAAGGAGAAGAAGCTCTGGACCGACCAGACCGGCGGCGCGCGCGTCGTGTACTTCCGGGGTGGGGACGAGCTCGAGGAAGCGGACTTCATCACGCGCACCGCGCGCGGCAGCCTGGCCGACTCGCCGGATTCCACCGTGGCTATTCTGTACCGCACCAACGCTCAGTCGCGCGCCATCGAAGATGCACTGATGCGGGAGGGTTTGCCGTACAAGATCGTCGGCGGCGTCCGCTTCTACGAGCGCAAGGAAGTGAAGGATGCGCTGGCCTACATGCGGCTGGTCATCAACCCGCACGACGACGTGAGCCTGCGACGTGTCATCAACGCTCCGACGCGAGGCATCGGCAAGGTCGTCATGGAGACGATCGAGAAGGTCGAAGTCTCCTCTCAGGTCGACGATGAATTCCCGCTGCTCTCTGCGGGTCTGGCGCCGGCCGTCACGGCCAACTCGCTCTGGGCGCGAATGGTCCACGGGCTGCGCGATCGAACGTTCAGCGGCCGGGCAGCGTCGGCGCTTGCCGGGTTCCGCGACCTCATCGTGAACATGACGGAAGTCGCCAGGAACGAACCGGTCTCGGACACGATCGGTAAGTTGCTCGACCGCTCGGGCTACCTGAAGGACCTGCGCGAAGACCGCTCAGAGGAAGCCGAGGCGCGAGTCGAGAACCTGGCCGAGCTCGTGTCGGCGGCCCGCGAATACGAAGGGCGCGAGCCGGAGCCGACCTTGAGCGGCTTCGTCGACCGCCTGTCGCTGCTCTCGGACGTCGATCAGGAGGAGGGCACGCGCGACGCGCGCATCTGGATGATGACGCTGCACAGCGCCAAGGGGCTCGAGTTTCCGACGGTCGTGCTCGCCGGACTCGAGGAGGGACTGTTCCCGCACTCGCGCTCGAATGAGGACGATGAGGAACTCGAGGAGGAACGTCGCCTTTGCTACGTCGGCATGACCAGAGCGCGCGAGCGCCTGATCCTCACGGGCGCCGCCAGGCGGCGTGTGTTCGGTGAATACAAGTCGAGCGAGCCGTCACGCTTCATCGACGAGGTGCCCGCAGAGTTGGTCGACCGCATGGTTCCTCAGTTCACCACCTCGTCCTATCAGTCGAGCTTCTCGAACTCGTACGAGTTCAGGCCAAACCCGTATGGCAAGGGCGGACCCGCGCGTCCGCCCGGCGGTGCGAGCCGCGTCAAGGAGCCGGCGTCCCCCGGCTACGCCTACGAGGACGAAGACCAGTCGACTGGCATCTCTCTTCGCGCCGGACAGCGGGTGCGCCACGCGCAGTTCGGTGTTGGCAACATCCTCAGCGTCGAGCCGCTCGAGGGCGATGCGAAGGTGATCATCCGCTTCACCACCGCCGGCGTGAAAACGCTGCGTGCGAAGTTTGCGCGGCTCACGCCAGCCTGACGCGTCTCTTGCCTCACTCAGCCGCTGCAACTGCGGCTCAGGCGAGTTTCAGGCGGACGATTGCTTCGACGTGTTCGGTGTGCGGAAACATGTCGACCCCGCGCACCGCTTCAACCACGTAGCCGCACTGGACGATGCCAGGGAGTTCGACCGCGACGCGCGCCTGCTGCCACGCTGGTAGTGCCCCATGACCAGGCCTCGTCCGCCCGCGCCTGGCGCACCGCAGACACCGGCATGGCGGCAGTGGATGGCCACCCGGCGCTACGCGACGTCGTCGCCGTCCGATTCCGCGTCGCCAGACGGTTCGGCCGAGGGCTCTGGACTCGCCGGATCGACCGGAGTGTCGACAGACTCGACGGCCGTCGCCGCCGCCGTCTCGGCTACCTTTTCGTTCAGCTTGGCAAGGCCCACCACACGGTCGTCGTCGTCGATGTTAATCAGACGCACGCCTTGCGCGGCGCGGCCCGTGAGCCGGATGGTGTCTGCGGGCGTCCGGATCATCATGCCCTGCTGCGTGACGAGGAGCACTTCGTCGCTCGACTCGACGTAGGCCACCGCCACGACCAGGCCGTTGCGCTCCGAGGTGTCGATGTTGATGATGCCGACGCCGCCGCGACCGGTGGTTCGGTATTCATCGACTTCCGTGCGCTTGCCGTAGCCGTGCTCGGTTACGGTGAGGATCGACCCGCCCGTCTTCACCGCTTCCATGCCGACGACGTAGTCGTCGTCGCGCAGCATGACGCCGCGCACGCCATACGCCGTGCGCCCCATCGAGCGGACGTCGCCTTCGTTGAATCGGATGGCGATACCGTTGCGGGTGCCAATCAGCACCTGGCTCGAACCGTCGGTCAGTTGCACCGCGATAACCGAGTCGCCGTCCTCGACGCCCATTGCGATGATGCCGCCGGTCCTGGGATTGCTGAAAGCCGAGAGCGGCGTCTTCTTCACAACGCCACGACGCGTCCCCATCATGATGAACTTGTCATCGTCGAACGTCTTCGTCGCCAGCATGGCGGCGATACGTTCACCGGCTTCCATGGACACGAGGTTGGCAATCGACTTGCCCTTGCCGCCGGTGCTGACTTCCGGGATCTCGTGGACCTTGAGCCAGTACATGCGCCCCTTGTCCGAGAAGATCAGGATGTAGGCGTGGGTGGAGGCGACGAAGAGGTGGCTGACAAAATCCTCCTCCTTGGTCCGCATGCCGATGCGTCCCTTGCCACCGCGCGTCTGCGTGCGGTACTCGGTGATGGCGGTGCGCTTGATATAGCCGGTGTTGCTGACCGTAATCGCCATGTCTTCTTCGGTGATCAGGTCTTCGATGCTGATGTCGCCGGCTTCGCCCTCGATGATCTCGGTCCGGCGCTCGTCGCCGTAGTTCTCCTTCACCGTCCTGAGCTCGTCGACGATGATCTGCATCAACATCCGCTGGCTCGCGAGGATGGCGCGGAGTCGCTCGATCACGCCAAGGAGTTCGGCGATTTCGTCGAGGATCTTCTGGCGCTCGAGTCCGGTCAGCCGCTGCAGTTGCATGTCGAGGATCGCCTGCGACTGCAGTTGGGACAGGCCGAAGTTCGACATCAGCCCTTCACGGGCTTCCATCACGGTCTTGGAGCCTCGGATGAGGGTGATGACCGCGTCAAGGTTGTCGAGGGCGATCTTGAGCCCTTCGAGGATGTGATAGCGGGCCTCGGCTTTGCGGAGCTCGTATTCGGTGCGGCGGCGGACGATCTCGCGGCGGAACTCGATGAACGTGTCGATGAGTTCCAGGAGGTTCATCACCTTCGGCCGGCCACCGACGATGGCGAGGGTGTTGATGCCGAACGTCGACTGCAGTGGAGTGTGCTTGTAGAGGTTGTTCAGCACCACCTCCGGCATTTCACCGCGCTTCAACTCGACGACGATGCGCATGCCGTCGCGGTCGGATTCGTCGCGAAGGTCCGAGATGCCTTCGATGACCTTGTCGCGGACAAGGTCGGCGATGCGTTCGATCAGCCTGGCCTTGTTGACCTGGTACGGAATCTCGGTGAAGACGATCGCGAGCCGGTCGCCCTTCTTGTTGGTTTCCGTGGCCGACTTGGCCCGCATGAGGATCGACCCGCGGCCGGTGGTGTAGGCCTGCAGGATTCCGCCGCGGCCGACGATGTAGCCGCCGGTCGGAAAGTCCGGTCCGGTGACGATCCGCACCAGTTGCCTGAGCTTCTCGATGGCGGTCAGTCGCGGCGCGTCAGGGGTCGTGGAGAGGTAGGTGTTCTCGATGATCCAGATGCAGCCGTCCAGCACCTCCGTGAGGTTGTGCGGCGGCACGTTCGTCGCCATGCCGACGGCGATGCCGGCCGATCCATTCACCAGCAGGTTCGGGAATGGCGTCGGGAGGACCGTCGGTTCCTCGGTGGTCTCGTCGTAATTGGGTGTGTAATCGACCGTTTCCTTGTCGAGGTCCGACATCATGTCGTCGGCGAGCGACTTCAGACGGGCTTCGGTGTACCGCATCGCGGCCGCCGGGTCGCCGTCGATCGAGCCGAAGTTCCCCTGGCCGTCGACCAGCGGATAGCGCATGTTGAAGCCCTGCGCCAATCGCACCAGCGTGTCGTAGATGGAGGCGTCGCCGTGGGGATGGAAGTTACCCATCACCTCGCCGACGATCTTGGCGCACTTGCGGTAGCCGCGCCCCGCCGACAGCCCCATCGTCTTCATGCCGTAGAGCACGCGGCGGTGCGCCGGCTTGAGGCCGTCGCGGGCGTCGGGCAGCGCGCGTCCCACGATTACGCTCATCGCGTAATCCATGTACGACCGCTTCATCTCGTCTTCGATGTTGACGGGGTGGGTGTGCAGGGCGAAATCAGACATCGAGGTTCTTCACGTCCAGGGCGTTGTCTTCGATGAATTTGCGGCGCGGCTCGACCTGGTCGCCCATCAGCGTGGTGAACATCAGGTCGGCTTCGGTGTGATCTTCGGCGCGCACCTGCAGCAGCGTCCTCACCGTCGGATCCATCGTCGTCGCCCAGAGCTGATCCGGGTTCATCTCGCCGAGGCCCTTGTAGCGGTTGATCGCGATGCCCTTCTTGCCGGCGCCGATGAAATAGTCCACCAGCTCGTCGAGCGAGTGGAGCGTGACGTCGGGCGGCGGCGCTTTGCTCTTCTGCGGCGCAGGCTTGCCTTCGACCGGCACGGCCTCGTCCGGCTCTTCGGCTTCCGCCACGGCGGTCGAGACGATGATGTCGCCGGCGAGGGTCGGGATGTCGCGGTGGTTCGCGAGCAGCGTGCGGTATTCGCCGGCGGTGACGAAGTCGACGCCGATGGTGTGCTGCCGCGGGTAGCCGCTCGAGCGATCCTCGATCTGCAGCTGGTAGCGGTTGTGCTCCTCGTCGCGCTGCACCGTGACGGTGCGCGTCGGCATCGTCAGCTTCTCGGCGACGCCTTCGAGCTTGTCCTTGTCGGCGAAATACTCGCGGTCGGCGCCGGCGGCGAGCAGCGCCTCGACGATCTCGCGCGGGTGGCCGCGGCATTCGACCGTTTCCAGGAACTTCTGGTGCGCGATCATCCGCTGCAGCAGCTTCTCGAGCTCGGGCCCTGAAATCTCGCGGCCGGTGGCCGGGATCCTGACCACGCGCCCTTCGACCGATCGCTTGACCAGGAAGGTCTCGAGATCGCGCT
>JAYTXA010000019.1:0-103469 GCA_043743165.1 Acidobacteriota bacterium | reverse complement strand
GCCGCCGCGGTCCATGCGGCGGTGCGGCGCTGGCCGCACAGGCTCACCCGCGATCACTCCCGCTGGTCAGCCATCTGTTACCGAAGTCATTCTGTCTAGACGGACAATCCGGACTGTGAGCCCGGAGTCTTGACCACATATATACCGGCGTCTATACTTTTCGAATGAAGACCGATCGGGCAAAGTTGTTTCAAAACGGCGGAAGCCAGGCGGTCCGGCTTCCCAAGGCCTGTAGCTTCCCGGCTCAAGACGAGGTCGTGATCCATCGGGAGGGGCGTCGCGTCATTCTTGAGCCCGCGGACGAGTGGCCGGACGAGTTCCGCGCATGTTTAGGTGCCTGGCGCGAAGAGATTCCGCGGCCCGGACAGCGTCCCATTCGGGACCTCCGGAATCCGTTGTGAGCCCGGAGTACATGCTCGACACGGACACGGTCAGCTGGGCCCTGCGCGGTCAGGGCAACGTGGCAGCCAGACTGTTGGCGCATCGCCCGTCGCAGTTGTGTATCAGTGCCATCACGTTGGCCGAACTCCGCTTCGGGGCCGACGCCAAGGGCTCTCGCAGACTCCACGGCCTCATCGACACCTTTGTCGCCACGGTTGCCGTCCTGCCGGTCGATTCCACAGCGGCCGATCGGTTCGGGCGAGTGGCCACGGCCCTTGCAAAACGGGGCGAGCCAATCGGGACCTTCGATACGCTGATCGCCGCCCACGCGCTCGCGCTCGATGTGACCCTGGTCACCAACAATGCCAAGCACTTCCGACGCGTGGCTGGGCTGAAAACGGACAATTGGGTCTGAGAATCACTCCGCCGAACACGCGCTGCACCCGACCGGCGCCGGCGAGATCGTGTGGGCCGGCGGGTGACCGCTGACGTCCGCCTCTTGAAGTGCCTGGCCTCAAGGATTTGGAACCGCCTACGCGACTCTCATGGGGCGACGCTATGGGTACTCGTGTCTACAGCCTTACACCGCACCCCCAGGATGGTACGCGCTTCTCGATGTCCGAGAAGATAGGCGAACCACTCTTCCCAATCTTCGCCAGGATGATCCCGCCGTTCGACGAATCCTTCAACCAATTCGCCACCGACCTAAAAAGAGCGGCAGAGGAGAGTCACTGATGCCCGACTACCGAAAAACGATTGGAACGAAGGACAAGCCGCTAACACTAAAGACGCCGCCCGGTACTGCTTCCTACACGATGCACGTCGACGAAAAGGACGGAGCCGATATTCTCGTTTGCACGGTTGGAACAACGGTGCCGCATTACGATCTGCGGTGCATCGGCGACCTTGCGGCAATGTTGAAGAGGCACGGCGAATGGATGCTGCTCGGCAGCAAGGACGAGAAGCAGGACACTACGGAAGGCACGGTCGAGCACTGGGCCCGTTCCAAAGACAACCCGATCAGCGGCTGGTACGGTCTAAAGAAAAGCTTCCGTGGTCGCTTCGGCATGTACATCCCGCCGCCGATGGAGCACCTCGGGCTCGCCGAAGTCGAACACAACCCGCGGGACAACCGAATGCGCTTTTTGGCGCGATAGGCGGCGTTATGCTGCGTGGTTACGAGCCTTTGGATCCAGGAGCCTGGCCACATCACGCGGGCTGGCCCCAAGGCGGAAGAGCGACTTGAGCAGGAGATCAGTACTGACGGTGCGGTGAGCGGCTTCCATTTTCGCCACACGGGACTGGCTTGAGCCGAACTGTTCTGCCACCTGCGTCTGGGTGAGCCCGAGCCGCTCGCGGCGTTCGCGCAGACCGTCGGCCAGCGCCAGTTTCACGTCTACGAAGCGACGCTCTTCGACAGACAGGTTCAGGAAGTCGCCTGTGTCGCCCACGACCCACCCCGCCCGCTCCAGCTTCCTTCGCTTATCGGCTCGCACTGCGTCCTCCAGTCTTGCGCTGCATCACGCGTCGATATTCAGCGAGGCGCTTGCGGCAATCGGCCATTACCGCCTTCGGTGTGGCTGGCGTCTTCTTCGCGAAGACTTCCAGAATCACCACCGCATCGGGCGCGAGATAGTACATGATTCGCCAATTGGCGCCCGCGTCCAGAACCCGCAGTTCGTGGCAACCCCTCCCGAGATCTGGCATCGGCCTCGACTGCGGGAGGCTCAGCACATCCCCGGGTTGCAGTCGGCGAAGCAGGAAGCCGGCCTCGATGCGTGCCTCTAAACTGAAGGGCGGCGTCGTGACGGCCCCACGCAACCAGGACGAGCGGCTTATCGTGGGGACTCATCGATGTCATCGTATGTCAGATATGACATGTGTGCAAGCGCAGCCTAACATCGGCGTGCAGGCGACGCCGGCCGGTGACATCACGAGCCGCCGCGCCTGAAGCCGCACGTTAGGCCACACGGAAGGACCGACGCATTCACCCACCGGCCCCACGCGGAATTCACTGCCGCCGGGGAGCCGGGTCCGTCACTTGCCCAGAGGTCGTATGAGGCTCTTCCATGTTTCGACGGTTGTGGCGGCTCTTGGCGGCGGGATCTTTATGGCGGCGGTCGGCGCTGTCGTCCAGCCGTGGAAGCCCGTCGGCATTTCCAGTCCCCAGTTCGAATCTCACGCTGCGTTCGATCCCAAAACTGGCGATCTCTATTTCGTACGCACCTCGCCGCAGTCCACCGACTGGCGAATCCTCGTCAGTCGGTGCACCGGAACGAGATGGTCTACTCCGGAGCCCCCCGCTTTCGCCGGAGATGGGGTGGAAGCCGACCCCTACTTCACCCCGGATGGGCGCAGCCTGTACTTCATCTCGACGCGCTCGGTGGACGGCGTGCAGCGCAGGAGTCTGGACATCTGGCGGGCCGACCGCGGCGACGCGGGCTCCTGGGACGCTCCGATGCGCCTGCCCGAGCCGGTGAACTCCCCAGGGGCCGAGTGGTTCCCGAGGCCCGCCGCCGACGGCTTCGGATCGAACCGACCGGGCGGTTTCGGAGGAACGGATATCTGGCGGGCGCGTCCCGATGCGGCCGGTGGATGGACAGTGGAGAATCTCGGGGCGGCGGTGAATACTCTCGGCGACGATTACGAGCCGCTGCCCGCTCCCGACGGCTCGCGGATGATTCTTATGGCCGACGGGGGCCTCTACGAGACGCTCAGGACGCCAACAGGGTGGGCGCCGCGGACGAAGCTCGGTCCCGAGGTTAACGAGAATGGAACGGAGATCGGCCCCCTGTTTTCGCCCAGCGGACGGTCGCTGCTGTTCGCCCGGAACACCAAGGGTCCGGACTCCGGCGAGTTCTTCGTGTGGTATGAGCACGGCCGCGAGGCGTGGCCTCCTGACTGCCCAGGCCGCGGCAGGTAACAACCATCGGGCGACGCGTGCGGCCCCGCGGCTGCTCCCGGTCGCGCGCAGAGGTTCTGAAAGCGCGACGAGTTGGCCTAACATCGCATGCACCATACGGGGCTTGTGGACCTGAGGCACCGCTGGTGATGCGTCACGTGAGGCCTCTGACCAACCGTTATCCGCGTACTGCGTGAGGGGACGAATGGGCGTCATCCTTAAGGCCGTCGGCATCGGCATGTTAGTCATGCTCGTTGGGACGATTCCGCGCAACGCCCTCTTCGCGGCGAATCTCCGTTACGTCTCGGCGGTACCTTGGGCTCTACCTTTGACGGCCGCCTATCTGTGGTTCTTCTGGCGGTATCTGAGAGGTGATGGCCCTCCCGATTCAACGCGGGACACGCGACGTGCCAGCCTTCGCGCCAACCAGGTATCTGGCAGCGTGTGGGCTTGGGCCCTTCTCGCGGGAGGACTCGGCATCGTCGCTCTCGTTCTGGCCCTTCGCGTGGTGAGTCGCGTGGCAGCGTTGCCGCAACAGCAACTCCCAGATCTCTCAAACGTACCCGCTTTCACCGTGTGGGCCTTGCTGGTCATGGCCGCTCCGGTGGCTGGCATCATTGAAGAAGCTGCGTTCCGGGGGTACATGCAGGGACCGATCGAGCGCAGGTACGGGTTGATCGTCGCGACTCTGATCACCGGGACGATGTTTGCCGTGGCCCATCTGGACTTCACGTTGGTCCTCTGGCCGTACTACGTCGCTGTGGCGGCGATCTACGGCCGGGTGACCTATCTGACAAACTCCGTTTGGCCGGCTATCGTGCTGCACACGGGCGGCAACATCTATTCGAACGTCGACCTGTTGCTCCACGGTCGGGCAGAGTGGCAGGCTTCGTCCGAGGCGGCCAACTTGGCATGGGCGAATGGAATCGATGCAGCATTCATGAGGGCGTCCGTGGCGCTTCTCCTCGTCGTAGGTGGGACGGTGTGGGCGTACGCCATACTCGCGAGAGCCGCTCGGGAAGCACCACCTTCAAGGGCTGAATCGGGTGCGGTCTAACACGGCGTGCCGCCGACGGCGCGCTTCGTTTTGCTCGGCCTGAGCGCGGCACTCCGGTTGTTGGTCGTGGTGCATGCCTATCGCGAACCTCATGGGCTCATTCGCATCATTTCAGCCCGGAAGGCGAGTCCTCGCGAACGAGGAGCGTAGAGTCGAGAGTTTCACACGCTGAGCGCCTCACGACGTGGGAAGGCCAAGGCCGTGGCGCCTGGCCCTCTCGACCCCTACTGTTGCACCACCCGGTAGCCCTTCGCCTTCAGCATGGCGACGAGACCGTCGCTGCCCACGAGGTGCGCGGCGCCGACGACGACGAAGGCGGGCTTCGGACGGGCGAAGAGCGCCTCGAGCTTCGGCAGCCAGGCGCGGTTCCGGTCCACCAGCAGGCGCTGGTACATCTGCGGATCGGTCTTCAGGTCGCGCAACACGATGCGCTCGATGGCAGGGGCATCGCCGCCCTTCCACGCGCGCGCCATCTCGCCCACGGCCTCCTGCGTCGTCCCCATCTCCTTCAGCGTGTCGGCCAGCATCTTGTCCTGCAGCGGCATCGACAGGCCGTCGAACTGCGCGATCTGGAAGTCGATCGTCTCGAGCCCCTGCACGCCGACGTTCTTCTCTTTCGCACGATCGTAGAAGTGGCGGTCGAGGCCGAGTTCCGGATCGAAGCCGGCTTTCTGCCACTCGAGCCCCTGCAGCGTCAGCGCCAGCGCCCACGGCTTGAACAGCTGGAGCGGCGCCATTGGCAGCCCCATCTCGGTGACCTTGGCCGTGACCGCCGTCATGGTCTGCGGCGTCAGCACCGACTCCAGCGTCTGGCCCGCCGGCATCATGCCGCGCTGCAGCATCAGCATCTGTGACGATGCGGCCATCATCTCGCCCATGTCGAGCTCTTCGACCAGCAGGTCGACCTGCGCGAAGGCGTCGTCGAACGCCGGTGCGAGCGGGTAGTACTCGCTGGCGAGCAGGTGCAGCGAGCCGGCCAGGAACATCGTGCCGCCGCGCGGCCCGGACACCTTCCACAGGAAGTTCGCGGGAGCCGCGGCCACCTGTAGCGCGGCGACGGTGTACAGCGCCGCCACCACCAGCGCCGCACGCCGAATGCCCGTCCGCGAACGGCCCGACGTGACCCGAGCAGCCAGGGCGCGCGCGCGCATCATGAATTCCATCTAGCGTGCTCCTGGCGTGGCGCGGTGTTCGCGCATGTAGGTTTCGACGTCGGAGAGGCCCTTCGGCACCGCCGAGGAAAGATTGCGGACGCCGTTGGCTTCCATCACGAACGAGTCCTCGATGCGGACGCCGATATTGTTGTACTTCGCCACCGCCGCCTGAATCTTCGCGACGAGCTCGAGGTTCGCCGGTGTCCGTAGCAGCAGGTCGAGCACCGACTGGCGGATGTAGAGGCCAGGCTCGATGGTAAAGGTCATGCCCGGCTTCAGCTCGTCGTTGCGGCCGCCGACGTCGTGCACGTCCAGCCCGATAAAGTGCGACGTGCCGTGCGTGTACCACATGGCGAACTGCTGGCCGGTGGCGTCGGTGATCAGCCCGAGCTTCAGCAGCCCTTCCTTCAGCACCTCGACCGTGCGGTTGTGGATGGTGGTGAGCGTGGCGCCCGGCTTCGCCACCTTGATCGCTTCCTCCTGTGCGTGCAGCACCAGCTCGTAGATGTCGCGCTGCACTGAGGTGAACGCGCCGCTCACCGGATAGGTGCGGGTGATGTCCGACGCCTGGTAGCCGTAGTTGGCCGCGGCATCCACCAGCAGCAGGTCGCCCGGCTCCATCTGCCGGTCGTCCTCGGGATAGTGCAGGATGGTGGCGTTCGGGCCGGAGCCGACGATGGAGGGGTAGGCCCAGGAGACGGCGCCGCGACTGCGATGCACCGCTTCGATGGCGGCCTTCACCTGATACTCGAAGACGCCTGGCGCCGCGGCGCGCATGCCGGCCAGCTGCGCTTCGGCCGAGATGTCGGTGGCTTTCGTGAGCTGTACCAGCTCGTACGGCGTCTTCACCATGCGCAGCGTCTTCAGCGCGGGTGATGCGTCGACGGCCGTGTAGCCAACGTAGCGATCGCGCAACCGCTGCACGAACGCCTGCGTGCGAGTCGGAGGAGCGCCCGGTTCGGCGGTGTCCATGGCCACCGCGATGCGCGCGCGTCCTTCGCCGAGCGCCGCGAAGAACGCGGCCGCCTCCTTGTCGTCCACGGTGGCGGCGTAGCCGCGCTGACCGAAGACGCCGGCGATGAACGCGTCGAAGCTGCCCGACGACAGCACCGTGGCGATGCCGGTGCGCTCGCGCCCGTCCTCGCGACTGAGCAGGCGTCCGGTCCAGTGCTCGCGTTCGGGATTGCGGTCCTTGATGAACAGGAACTCGCGGCGCGAGGCATTGCCGGGCATCAGCACCAGGATGGTGTCTTCCTGCGTGATGCCGGTGAGGTAGTACAGGTTGCTGTCCTGGTGGTACTCGTAGTCGACGTCGCCCGAATAGGTGCGCGCCGGGGCGCTGAGCAACACCACCATGGTGTCGGCGCCGAAGCGCTGCATCAGGCGCTGGCGTCGCGCGGCAAGGTCGTCGCTGAACTCGCTGGCGCGCACGGGGCTCGCGGCGAGGAGGAGCAGCAGGGCGGCAGCGGCGCAGCGAGCAAGCCTGGACATGAGTGATGACTCCCGAGGTAAGACTGCAGGAATTATACTGACCGACGTGGACGGGCTGGCATTCAAGTCGCGGGAGATCGAGGAATCGGTCGACGTCTACTTCTTCAGGCGGCTCGGCATCGTCTTCGCGCTAACTGCGCGAGCCATCGGCATGTCGCCGACCGGCGTCACCCTGGTCGCCATGGTTGCTGGCGGCATCGGCGGGGCGCTGCTGGCGTGGCCACAGTACGCGATGCTCGGGGTGGCGCTGCTGGTGATGCACGGCGTGCTCGACTCGTCCGATGGCCAACTGGCGCGCCTGACGGGAAACTCGACCGAGTTCGGCCGCATGATGGACGGCGTGGCGGGCTACGTCACCCACATCGCGATGTACTTCGGCATCCTTGCCTCGGGCTGGTCGCGCGGATGGGGCTGGGAACTGGCTGTCTGGATGCTGCTGGCCGGGCTCTCCACCATCGTCCACGCCCAGATGTACGACTATCACCGCTCGGCTTACGTCGCCTACGTCACGAAGGGCGAGCCGCCGCTCGGGGTGGGTGGCATTCCCAACAGCGGCATTGTCGGCGCGTATGAAGCGATGCAGCGGGTGATCGTCGGACTGCACCCGGCGGTGGAGCAGACGGTCGTGGCGCGCCTGGTGAACGGCCGCGTCGCACACGTCGACCGCGAGCGCTACCGCGCCTGCTTCTACGCCCCGATCGTCTTCGGCTGGAACCTGATGGGCGACAACATGCGGCGCCTGTCGATCCTGATCGCCGTGTGGTTCGCGCGTCCGGAATGGTTCATCTTCGCGGAGATCGTGCCGTTGAACCTGTTGATGGTGGTGCTCTGGGTGCGGCAGCGCGAGGCCGATCGCCGCTTCCTGGAGCGCGCGTGACGGGCGGGTCGGCCGCGTGGCGCGTGGTGGCCGTCGAGTCGGCGGCGCAGCGCCGCGCGTTCATCGAGCTGCCGTATCGTCTCTATGCCGGCGACCCGCACTTCGTGCCGCCGCTCCGGCGCGACGAGCATCGCCGCTTCGACCCGGCGCACAACCCGTTTCTGCACCATGCGGATATGCGCCTCTGGCTGGCGCTCGACGGCGAACGCGTGGTCGGCCGCATTGCGGCAATCGACGACCGGCTTCACAACGACGTCCACGGTGAACGGGTGACCTGGTTCGGGTTCTTCGAAGCGACCGCTGCCGGCGTCGCGCGCGGCCTGCTCGCAGCGGTCGAAGCGCACGCATCGCAGCGCGGCCGCACCGCTGTGCGCGGCCCGGTGAATCCGTCGCTGCATGAGGCGGCCGGCCTGCTCGTCGACGGCTTCGACGACGACCCTTACGTGCTGATGTCGTACAACCCGAGGTCGTATGCCGCGTTCATCGAGGGTGCCGGCTACGGCGCGGTGAAGGACCTGTTCGCCTGGGACATGGATGTGCGCGCGCCGCTGCCCGAACGGCTGACCAAGATTGCCGACCGCGTGCGGAACCGGTTCGGCATCACCATCCGCACGGTGAACCTGAAGCGCTTCGACCAGGAACTCGAGGTTCTCAAGGTGATCTACCGGGCGGCATGGTCGGACAACTGGGGCTTCGTGCCGCCAACCGACGCCGAGATCCGGCAGCTCGCGATCGACCTGAAGCCGGTAGCCGATCCGGAACTGGTGCTGTTCGCCGAGATGAACGGCGAACCGATTGCCTGCGCGGTGGCCATTCCCGACGTGAACCAGGTGCTGAAGCGCATGCACGGCAATCTGCTGCCGTTCGGCGTCGTCCACTTCCTCCGGCGCAAGGCCATCGTCACGCGGCTGCGGATGCTGCTGCTCGGCGTGCTGCCGAAGGCGCGGAAGCTGGGGCTGTATCCGCTGCTGATTGCCGAGGCCAAGGCGCGCGCCTCGCGACGCGGCTACCTGCGCGCCGAGATGGGCTGGACACTCGCGGACAACACGCTGGTCAACGCCGGCATCGAGGCGGCGGGTGGCCGCCGCTCGAAGGTCTATCGCCTGTATGAAAAGCCGGTCGGTTAGCATCACCGGCGCCACCGGCTTCGTCGGCTGGCACGTGGCCGAGGCGTTCCTCCGCGACGACTGGGACGTGAGGGCCATCGTGCGGCGCGGCAACCGCAAGGCGGTGCCTCATGGCGCGACGATGGTCGAATCCGATCTGTCGGCGGCGTCGCTGCGCGAGGCGTGCGCCGGGACCGGCGTGCTCGTGCACAGCGCCGCGCTCATTCGCGCCAGGGACGAGGCGGCGTTCAACGCCGTGAACGTGGAAGGCGCGCGTGCGGCGGCCGCTGCTGCGGCTGCGACGGGCGCGAGGCTGGTGCTCATTTCGAGCCAGGCCGCGGGCGGGCAGGGGACACCGAACGCCCCGCGCAGGGAATCGGACCCACCGGCGCCGGTGAACGCCTATGGGCGCAGCAAGCTCGCCTCGGAAGCGGTCGTCCGCGAGACACCAGGGCTCGAGTGGACCATCGTGCGGCCGTGCGCGGTGTATGGACCTCGCGACCACGGCTTCCTGCCGCTCTACCGCATGGCGCGTAAGGGGCTGTTCCTTGTGCCGTCAGGGGCAGACACGTTCTTCACACTCATCTTCATCGCCGACCTCGTGCGCGCCGTGCTGCTCGCCGCTGAACGCGACGCGGCGGACAGCGAGACGCTGTTCATCGGGCATCCCGAGCCTCGCACCGGCGGCGACGTGCTGCGCGCCATCGCGGCGTTCGAGCAGCGGCCGTATCGGCCCTTCTCCGTGCCTGCGCCGCTGTTCACGCTGCTGGCGAAGGCAGGCGACCTGTCGTGGAAGCTTGGCGTGAAGCCGATGGTCGATTCCGGGCGGCTGGTGGAACTGCGCGCCACGGGGTTCGTCTGCGCGGTCGACCGCGCGCGCGACGTGCTGGGGTTCACGGCGGAGACGCCGCTCGAAGCCGGCGTCGCCGCGACAGCGGCCTGGTACCGCGAGCACGGCTGTACGTGAGGTGCGCGTAGCCGCGGAGACGTAGCCGAAGACGTAGCCGCGGACCTTCAGGTCCGCTGTGTGAGGCTGACCTGAGGTCGGCCGCTCCCCTACGCCAGGACCGTAGGGCGGGCGGGCACGGCGCGCGGGATCGAATCGGGGTAGCTCTCGAACAGCGGCGACTTCCGGAACGCGCCGTTCTTCAGGCAGTAGTTCGTCCACACCCGGTTCCAGAGGAACGCGTGCCACGCGGCGTCCGGCGACACGGCTTCGTGCGTCTTCCAGTAGCGCTCGGCGACGCGCTCGGGCCGGAAGTACTGCAGCACCTCGACATACTTCCGCATCAGCCCGGCACCGCTGATGTTCGGCATCGACGTGACCGGGAAGGCCAGCGTGTACTTCTCCCAGTCCTGCGGGTAGTTCTTGAACAGGATGCGGCCGTCGGCGTCCAGCGCCTTGTAGTCGCGCGTGCCAGGCAGCGGCGTGAGAATGGTGGGATTCAACGCGTCGAGTCCGGTCTCTTCGGCAAACGTGAGGATGTCCGGAGCAATGGTGTTCATGTCCTGCGAGTCGATCCCGAGGATGAACGAACCGACCACGCCGATGCCGTGCTTGCGAATGCGGGCGACGTTCTCGCGGTAGTACTCGATGCCGCGCCGCTGCGACATGCCGTCCTTGCGGATGAGGGCGAGCGACTTGGTGTCGGTGCTCTCGAGGCCGATGAACACGCCCGAGCAACCGGCCGCCCGCGCCGCCGCCGGCAGTTCGTCATCGTCGCCGAAGTTGATCGTGACCTGCGTAATCCACTGCTTCTTCAGGCCGGAGTCGGCCATGGCGTGGAACAGGTCGAGGCAGCGCTGCCTCGCCGCGCGCGAGAAGCCGTTCAGGTCGTCGTCCACAAAGATGATGTCGGTCTGCGGAATGGCAGCGATCTCGGCCACCACTTCCTCTACCGTGCGCATGCGGAACAGGCGTCCGTTGAACACCGTGACGGAGCAGAACGAGCAGTCCATCGGGCAACCGCGCGACGTCTGCGCCGAGACGTACTCGTAGTCGTACTTCTCGAAAATCGAGCGCTTCGGCTGCAGCAGCGATGCAGCCTTGGTGCCGCCGTTGTAGATCGGCTGCAGACGTCCGGCTTCGACGTCGGCGACAACCGTCGGCCATAGCGTTTCGCACTCGCCGACGAACAGCGCGTCGGCGTGCTGTGCTGCTTCCTCCTGCACGAGCGACGCATGAATGCCGCCCATCACCACCGGAATGCCACGCGAGCGGAACTGCGCGGCAATCTGGTAGGCGCGCGGTGCCTGCGGCGTGAACGCCGTCAGCCCGACGAGGTCGGCCTCGACGTCGCCGTAGTCGCGCGCACCCTCTACCTGCTCGTCGATCAGTTCGACGGTCCAGTGCGCCGGCGTGGCCGCGGCGACGTAGCCGAAGGCGAGTGGTTGCCAGAGGTAGTCGCCGTAGAGCGATACCGGATTGCGCGGGTTGATGAGGACCAGTTTCAAGCCGCCGCCTTGATCACCTGAAGGGCACGACCGACCTGCTCGAACACGCCGAGCGCCTTGTCGAGCTGCGCCGGCGTGTGCGCGGCGGAGTAGCTGGTGCGCAGCAGGCAGGCGTCGGGCCCGCAGGCGGGCGGCAGCACGATGTTGGTGTAGACCCCGGCGTCGAGCAGCGCCGCCCACATCGTGATGGCCTGTTCGGCGGTGCCGATGTCGATCGGGACGATGGGCGATTCCGTCGGGCCGATCGTGAAGCCGAGCGCCGACAGGCCGCTTCGCACGTGCCGCACGTTCTGCCACAACCTGGTCTTCAGCGAGCGGTCGGCCAGCAGAATCTCGAGCGCCTTGTGCACGCCCGCGATGTTGGCCGGGGAGCCCGAGGCGGTGAACACGTACGGGCGCGACGCGAAATGCAGCAGGCGCAGCGCGTCGTGGTTCGACACCGCGTAGCCACCAACGCCCGCCAGCGCCTTCGAGAAGGTGCCGACGACGAAGTCGATCTCGCCAAGCACGCCCTGTTCTTCGGCGTAGCCGAGTCCGGTGGGGCCGTAGACACCGAACGAGTGCGCTTCGTCCACCATGAAGTAGGCGCCGGCCTCGCGGCAGGCGGCCGACAGTTCGCGGATCGGGCCAACGTCGCCGCTGATTGAATAAAGCCCCTCGGCGATGACAAGGCAGTTCGACGGTTTCTCGAGGCGCGACAGTTTGCGCGCCAAGTCAGACGGCGAGTTATGGCGGAAGGCGAAAATCTGCGCGCCGCTGAGGCGGGCGCCGTCGTAGATGCTGGCGTGGCTCTCGAGGTCGAGCACGATGGTGTCGCCCGTCGTGCAGAGGCCGTAGATGACCCCGAGGTTGGCCTGGTAGCCGGTGGTGAACACCATCGCGTGCGTCTTGCCGTACGCCCTGGCAAACGCCGCTTCGAGCTGGCGATGGGCGGCGTAGCTGCCGTTCGCGGCTCGCGAGCCGGTGGTACCGGTCCCTTCGCGGACCAGCGCGTCCTGCGCGGCAGCCAGCACGTCGGGATGGAACGAGAGGCCGAAGTAGTTGTTCGAGCCGCACATGAGCGTACGGCGTCCGCCAATCAGCACTTCGGTCGGGCTGAGGATCGAGTCGATGATGGTGTTGAAGGGGACGGGACCGCCGGAAAGGTGCTCCAGCCGCTCGGCAATCGGCTGCAGTTTGTCGAACAGGCTCACCGCACCAGTGTACCCGCTTCGAGCCGCTCTCGTGTCTCCGAGCGCCGGACCTTGCCGCTGGTGGTACGCGGGATTGTGCCGGGCGGCGTCAGGATGACGCGGTCGATATCGAGCCCCGCGGTTTCGCGCACGCGGCGTCGAACCGCTTCCTCGATTTCGGGACCGCGACCGCCGGCGCGCGTCTCGATGACGGCCACCACTTCGTCAGTGTCGCCGACGGTGGTGATGGCGAACACCACCACACCGGACAGCGTCACCCCCTGCAAATCGGCCAGCGACGACTCGATGTCGGGCGGATGGTACTTGCGCCCCTGGCGGATGATGAGGTCCTTGGTGCGACCGCAGACGTAGAGCGAGCCGCCAGCCATGTAGCCAAGGTCGCCGGTCAGCAGCCAGCCGTCGCGCAGGGCATCGGCGGTGGCCTCGGGCTGTTCGAAGTAGCCCTGCATCACCGAGGGGCCTGTGGCGACGATCGAACCGACGCAGCGCTCTGGCAGGTCGTTGAACGCCTCGTCCACAATCCTGATGGTATGGCCGGGGAAGGCCGAGCCGCAGCGGACGATGCGCAGCGATGCGGAGCGGTTGACGACCGGCACCGCCCGCGACTCCTGGACGAGCAGCTCGGCGTCGACCACGTCGACATCGAGTCCGCCGTGGGCGAACGACACCGCGAGTGAATGCTCGGCGAGTCCGTAACTCGGCAGGAAGCTCGTGGCCGCGAACCCCGCCGGTGCGAAGTAGTCGGCAAACTGCATGAGCGTGTCGGGCCGGATCGGTTCAGCGCCGCAACCGGCGACGCGCCAGCGCGACAGATCGAGCGCCGCGAGCTGCGAACTCTTGACGCGGCGACGGCACAAGTCGTAGGCAAAGTTCGGCGCGTACGACACCGTCCCGCCGTAGGCGCAGATGGCATCGAGCCAGGCGCTCGGGCGCTTCAGGAACAGCACCTGCGACATCAGCACCGCGTCGGCCGGCGCATAGAGCGACGACAGCAGCATGCCGATGAGACCCATGTCGTGATAGAGCGGCAGCCAGCTGACGGCGACGTCGCCGGTCCGGGCATCGAGCCCCGACGGCCCGAGGATGGCCTCGACGTTTGCGGCGATGTTGCCGTGCGACAGGACCACACCCTTGGGCAGCGCCGTCGACCCCGACGTGAACTGCAGCAACGCAACATCGTCGAGCGTCAGTGCCACTGGCGCGGCGAGCGGTGTGCTGGGTAGCGTGCCAGTGCGCAGGCGTGCGAGCGTGTGGAATGTTTGGGACAACGTGCCGCCGGCGTCCGGATGGCCGGCGCTGGCGTGCAGCAACGGCGCGACATCGTCGGTGGTGAGCACCGCCACTGCACGTGAGGCGCGGATGACGTGCAGCGACTGCTTCGCGAAGGTGGCCACATCGCCCGCCTGCGCCGGCGGACAGAGTGGCACCGGCACCAGGCCCGCGGCGACAATGCCGAAGAAGGCATGCACGAAGCCGCTGACTTCGGGAATGACCAGCGCGACGCGGTCGCCTTGTCCGTAGCCGTGCGCGCGCAGGGCGCCGCCGATCGCCAGCGCATCCGCGAGCAGGTCGCGGTAGGAGGTGACCGTGTTGGTGGCGTCGTGTTCGATGAAGCGGAGTCCGAAGGGCGTGTCTGCGGCGGCGACGAGTGCTTCGCCGATCGTCTTGCGGCTGCTCACGCCGGAGCTCCGGGGACGGCCGCGGCCAGCCCGCGCACCTCGGCCACGATCTGTCCGACAGTCCGGATGTGCGTGAGCGAATTGAGTGGCACGGCGATGTTGAAGTGATCCTCGAGCTCGCCGACGAACTCCAGGATCTGGAGCGAGTCGAAGCCGAGGTCGGCCATCAGTTCCTTGTCGAGCGTGGGATCGATGGGACGCCGACTGAGGCGCGTGAGGATCTCGATGGTGTCGCGTTCGAATCGGTCGGCGGTTGAATTCGCCATGTCAGAGGTCGGGCCGGAGGTGGTCGGCGCCGGTTCGTTCGGGTACTCCAGAGCATCGCGAATGTAACACGAACGAGAGAGCAGGCGCACGTATTAAGATGCCCGGATGCAGCAGGCGTTGCGTGTGACGCAGACGGTGATTCTGGCGGCAGGCAGCGGCTCGCGTCTGGCTCCAACACGCGGCGATGTGCCCAAGCCGCTGATGACCGTGGCCGGTGTGCCGCTCGTCGCGCATGCGCTCGAACATGCACGCCGCAGCGGCTGCGACGAGGCGGTGATCGTCATCGGCTACGAAGGCGCTCGCGTCCGCGCCGCCATCGAACGTCTGCACACACCACTCCGGCTCATCTTTGTCGAGAACCTCGACTATGCGGCGCCGAACGGCGTGTCGCTGCTCGCCGCCGAGCCGGCTGCCGCCTCCGCATTCTTCCTGCAGATGGTCGACCACCTGTTTCCCGAGCCGGCGCTGGCGCTGCTCTCTGCGACGCCGCTCGAAACTGACGAAGTGGGCCGCGTGCTCGTCGACTCGACCCCGTCGGCCGACATCGACCCGGACGATGCAACGAAGGTGCAACTCGACCGTGGGCGGGTGTCGGCGATCGGCAAGGGGCTCGACACGTGGGACGCGATCGATGCGGGCTGCTTCGTGCTGACCCACGGCGTGTTCGAGGCGCTGCGCGCGGTGCCGGCCTTGGACGGCCTGACGGTGTCGTCGGGCATGCGTCGGCTTGTCGCTGCTCGCGCGCTCGGTGCGGTCGACCTGCGCGGTGCCCACTGGATCGACGTGGACACGCCGGCCGATCGCGAGATTGCCGAGCGTCTGCTCGGCCGTCATCAGTTCGCGACCGGACGTCCGTGACTGCGCTGCGCATCGGCTATACCTGCCACGACGCGTTTCCCTCGACCCATACCAACACCCAGCAAATCTTCTGGACGCTGTCCGAGGTCGCCCGTCTTGGCCATCATGTCGACCTCTGTGTCCCGGCGGTGATCGGCGGTGCCCATGCGCGCGCGTTGATCGGGGCGTACTACGGCGCGCCAGACGGCACGGTGCCGGACGGCTTGCGCTTCGTGCCGTCCGGGCGGGCCGACACGGCAACCACGGCCGCGAAAGCGTGGTTCGACCTGCGCGCCGCGTGGCGCTTCAACCGCCGCACGCACGATGTGGTGTGGACGCGCGACCCGCTGGCGTTCGCGGCAGCGCTCCAGTGGCGCGTGCCGGTCATCTTCGAAACCTATCGTCCCGACTTCGCATCGTCGCCCTCGTTCGCGCCGTGGCGGGCCTCGACGATTGGACACTCGCGGCGCATGCGCTTGATTGGCGAGCGGCGGATGGCGGGTGTCATCGCGCATTCGACACTCGCGGCGAACGCGTTCATTGCGGCCGGCGTGCCGTCCGAACGAGTGCTCGTGGCGCACAACGGCTGTGCACCAGCGCTGATGGAGCCCGTGCTGACACGGGCCGAGGCACGAGCGGCCACCGGCCTGCCAGACGAGGCGTCGCTTGTGGTGTACACCGGTCACGTCGGAGCGCAGAAGGGCACCGACGCATTGGTTGCGCTGGCCGCCGCTGTCCCCGAGGTGCGCCTTGTCATCGTCGGCGTCGACGTCGACTCGCCGGAGCGCCGCTGGGTTGAGCAGTGTGCGGCGAGCGCCGGCGCCAGCAACCTGATCCTTGTGCCGCGCGTCGGCCTGCGCGACGTGGCGCGCTATCTCTACGCGGCCGACTGCCTTGTTATTCCGCCGAGCGACGCGCCGTTGACACGCTATCGGCGCACCGTGCTGCCGATGAAGGTGTTCTCCTACCTCGCTGCCGGGCGCCCGATCCTGGCGCCGGCGTTGCCGGACATCGAGGAGGTGCTCACCGACGACGTGAACGCGGTGCTGGTGTCGCCGGGCAGCGTCTCGGCGCAGGCCTCAGCCTTGCGCGCGCTGCTGGCCGACCCGGCGCGCGCCGCACGGCTGTCGGCGTCGGCACTCGAGTCGTCGCGCGCGTTCACCTGGGGCGCCAGGGCGGAACGGATCACGCACGCCATTGCGAGCTGGATTGCGTAACACGCTTGTGGCGCACCTGAAGGTGCGCGGCTACGCCAGCGAGGCGGCTTCGGCGCGGGCGGCGTCGGCGAGTTCCCGGCCGTGCAGGCTGAACGTCAGGTTCGCCACCAGGATGCCCACGAGAATCAGCACCGGCACGGCGGCGCGTTGTCCGGTGAGCGACACCGCCAGGAACAACACGGCGAACACGTCGCGCCGGAGCAGCGTGAAGAGCAGCGCGGCAGCGCGAAGCGTCACCAGGCCTGTGTCGCGGGCGGCGCGCCGGACGGAACGATCGATGATCACGAACGAGGCGTTGGCGGCGTGCGCGGCTACGAAACGTCCGGCGCGCAGCAGCGTCAGCACCAGCGTGGCGCCGATCGCGACGGTCAGCCAGAGCACGGTGGTGCCGCTCCCCTCGCGCACCCAGCCAATGGTCAGTCCGGCAAAGCTGGTGAGGTAGGTGAGCTGATCGACGATCGTGTCGACGCGCGCGCCGCGCTCCGATTCGGTGAAGGTGGCGCGTGCGATCTCGCCGTCCATGCCGTCGAGCACCGACGCCAACTGGAACAGTACACCCGTACCGACAAACGCCAGGTAGCCCGGCTGCGCCGCCACCCACGCACAGACCAGTCCGAGCATCAGGGTGACGAGCGACGCCCCAGTCGCGCTCAATCCGGCAGCAAGCGCCACCCGGCTGCAGGCGCGGCTGATCGGCCGATTGCAGTGGCGCGAGACCCAGCCGTCGGTTGCCTTCTGCGTGGCACGCAGCGCGTCGTGTGTGGCCTGCCGGCGATCGGCAGCGGTGCCGATCTTGAGCACGGTGCCAGGCCCGAGGGCGCGACGCGGCAGCGTTGACAGCGCGTCGATCCGGGAGGCAAGTGGTGCAACCAACCGTGCGGGACCAACGATCGCGAATGCCCCCGGGAGTGCCTCGAGCCTGGTGACCAGGTCGTGCCGCGCCGCATCGAGAAAGACCGGATCGCGAAAGAGGGGGAGCATCAGCGCCGACTGTGCGGGCACCAGCACAACCGTCCCGTCCTCATCTGCGGCAAGCCCGTCCAGCGTGGAGAACGACGCGCCTACGCGTGCTGCGAGGCGCGCGTGACGGCCCCGTGCGGAGCCTCCGAGGAACCGCGTGTCGGCTCCGTCCATCGGGACGATGTGCATGCGCTGTGCGGTATCATAACAATCGGTCGCCTGGTGTTACTTCCTCCAAACCTGCTGCGCAGCGCCTCTCGCGGCGCGCTCATGCTCGCCTCTCCCCGTCGTCCGCTCCTCGTCCAGTTGGTGGTCACACGCCGGTGCAACCTGTCGTGCGGTTACTGCTCGGAGTACGACGACGTGTCGGCGCCGGTGCCGGTGGAGGTGCTCGAACCGCGCATCGACCACATCGCGCAGCTCGGCACACTGGTGCTCACCCTCACCGGCGGCGAGCCGCTGCTGCATCCGAGGCTCGACCACCTCATTGCCCGCGCCGTGTCGCACGGCATGGTGGTCACCACCATCTCGAACGGCTATCCGCTGACCAGGGAGTGGATCCGCCGGCTCAATGCCTCCAAGCTCTCGCTCATCCAGATGTCCGTCGACAACATGGAACCGAACGAGTTCTCGCAGAAGTCGTGGTCGCAGATCCGCAAGAAGCTCGAACTGCTGAAGGAACACGCCACGTTTGCCGTGAACATCAACGCCGTCCTCGGGTCGTCGAACCTCGAGCAGACGCGGCAGGTGGTGGCGGGTGTGAAGGAACTGGGTTTCTTCATGACCGTCGGCCTGATGCACGACGACAAGGGACAGATCGAGCCCGGTCTGCTTCGCGAGCAGCTCGCAGCCACGTACGAGGAGATGCAGAGCGCGAGTAACAAGTCGCTGTTCCACAAGACCGGCGAAGGCTGGGAGTGGGACATGCTGCAGGACGGCTCGTCGCCGTTCAAGTGCCGCGCCGGCGGACGCTACCTCTACGTCGACGAGTTCGGCACGGTGAACTACTGCAGCCAGCGCCGCGGCGAGCCGGGCACCGACCTGCTGGCCTACACCTCGGACGACGTCGAGCGCGAGTTCTACACGCCGAAGGGGTGCGAGGCACAGTGCACGATCGGCTGTGTGCGTCGCGCGTCGGCCTTCGACGGGTGGCGGGCGCAGACTGGTGCCTGAGGCGCTCGGCACGGCGCCGGCACCGCTGCCGCCGGTCAGCACGGCTGCGGTCGATGATGGGCATCACATGGCGCGCGGCGCGGCCGCCAACGCTCTGGTCCTGCTCGCCTCCAACTTCCGCAGCGTCTTCATCCTGCTCATCGCCCGCCTGCTCGGCGAGGCGGCGCTCGGCCGCTTCGGTCTGGCGTTCGCCACGATGGAACTGCTCAGCAAGGTGGGGATGCTGGGCTTCGACAACAGCATCATTCCGTTTCTCGCGCCCCGCGTGAAGGCGGGCGACCTTCCGGGCGCACGGCGCCTCTTCCTCCGCATGGCCACCCTCGCGGGGCTGGCTTCCACCGTGCTCGCGGCCGTGTCGGTGCCGGTCATCGCCTGGCTGGCCGCCACGCGCGGCCTCGACGCGTTCACGCACGGCGGCACCATCATGCTGCTTGCGCTGCCAGGCATTGCCATCGCGCGCATTGCCACCGGCGCATCGCGCAGCGTGCTGGCGATGTCGAACGAGTTCTACTCGCGCGGCCTCACCGAAACCTGGGTCACCACCGGCGTGTTCGTCGCGGCGGTCGCGCTCGGACTGCGCGACGAGGCGCCGGCGCTCGCTGTGGCGCTCGGTACCACGGCCGCTGCCGCCGTGGCGTATGCGCTGGCATTGCGAGCCCTGAGCAACCGCGTCGGCGCGACGCGACCGGCGCAGGCTCGGTCGGTGGCGGCGAGCATGGAACCGCTTCCCACAACCGGCGAGTTGCTGCACTTCTCGGTGCCGATTGCCGCCTCCAGCCTGCTCACGGTGCTGGTGATGCAGGCCGACGTGCTGCTGCTCGGCACCTACGTGAACCGCGCGCCAGGGGTCACGGTCGAGAGCTTCGGCGTGTTCTGCGCCGCGGCACAGATTGCGGGCGGCCTGCGCAAGGTGCGCCAGGTCTTCGACCCGATCTTCGCGCCCATCGTCGCATCTCGCCGGGTGTCGGACGATCGCGCGGCGCTGCGCGCCACTGTGGCGGGACCCGGGCGCTGGGTGCTGGCGGCGCAGCTGCCGCTGGTTGGCGCGATGGTGCTGGCGGCCGGCCTCATCATGTCGGTGTACGGAGCGAACTTCAGGAGCGGCGCGCTCTGGCTGGCGCTGCTGGCCATTGCGCACGGCACGAACGCCTTCGCCGGCCTGGTGGAGACGCTGTTCATGGTGGAGCGGCCAGAACTGAACCTGGTGAACGCCGTGGTGACCGTGCTGGTCCAGGTGGTGGCCGGCGTGCTGCTCATCCCGAGGTTCGGCGTCACCGGGGCGGCACTCGCCATGTGCCTGGGCTTTGCGACGCAGGGTGTGCTGCGCTTCGTCGAAGTGAAGCAGGTCTTCGGTTGGGCCTGGCCGTGGGGAGCGCTCGGGCGTCCGCTTGCCGCCGGGCTCATGGCCTTCGTGCCCGCGGCGGCGCTGCGTCTGCTCGGCGGGGGCTGGTGGGAGTTCGGCTCGGCCCTGTTGTTCCTGGCGCTCTACGCGCTTGCCTGGTTCTGGCTCGGCCCGGATCCGGAGGACCGCGAGGTGTGGCGGCGGCTCTTTCGCCGCCGCGTTGCCCAGGCGTGACCGGGACGCGCTGTTCGGCGTCATACAATGAAGCGTTCCATGCACGTGCTCTCCCGCGGTGTGTTCCGTCTGCTGCCTTTCCTGTTTCTGCTGGGCTTCTCGCTCGCGCCCGTCCACGCGCAACAGCCCGCGCTACCCACTCACAGCCCAGCGGTGTTGTCCGCGCCGTCTGTTACCGGCATCGTGTCGACCCAGGGCAATATCGTCCTCGGCGGCGCGCTGGTGTCGCTGCTGACCCGCGACGGCGACGGGGCCAGCTACGTGTCCGACGGTGAAGGGGCGTTCCGTTTCGATGCGGTCGCCCCTGGTGCCTACACGATCGTCGTCGCGCTCGACGGCTTCGACACCCTGACGTTGCCCGTGACGGTAGCGAGCGGGCAGCCCGTGGCCCTGAAGGCCGACCTGCGCATTGCCGCCGTGTCCGAGCGGGTGGACGTGGTGGCGACGACGACCGCGCTGGTCCCGTCCACGGGCACACTGGCCGCTAGCGAGGCCCTCAGCGCGAAAGAGCTTGACGAAATCAGCGGCGGCGGCGGCTTGCAGTCGGCGCTGCGGCTGCTGGCCAGTGTCATCGAGGTGCCTGGCGGCGTCAGCATCAAGGGCGGACGGCCGTCGCAGGCCTCTGTGCAACTCGGGCCGGGCGCCTTCGTCGATCCGGCCACGGGGCTGTCGCAGGTGTCGCTCCCCGACGATGCGATCGATTCGGTGACGGTGTTGCCGAATCCGTACGCCGTCGAGTTCGGCCGCTTCTCGTCGGGGCTGGTGCTCATTCGCACCCGCCGCGCCGGCGACCGGTGGCGGACCCGTCTCAACAACCTCGACCCGTCATTCCGGACCAAGCGCGGGTCGCCGATCAACATCTCCGGCATCTCGGCGTTCTCGCCGCGGGCCGAAACGGGCGGTCCGCTCATCGCCGACAAGCTGTTCCTGCAGCAGGCGCTGCAGTACCGCTATCGCACCAACGATGTGCCGAGCCGTCCACAGGATGAACTGAAGCGCTCGCATCGCTTCAGTTCGTTCACCCGCCTCGACGCCAACCTGTCGAGCCGACACAGCCTCGTCGGCGTAGCCGGATTCTTCCCGTCGAAGGCGACGCAGGCCACACTCGGCACTTTCACCCCGCCCGAGGCGTCGGTGAACATGAAGTCGGGCGTGAACACGGTGGGACTGACCGAACGGGCGCTCTGGAGCGAGCGCATCTTCACCGAGACCACGGTCGAGGCGCACAGCTACAGCACCGACGTGATGCCGCGCGGTTCGTCGGCGATGGAACTGCTGCCCGAAACCACGCTCGGAAACTTCTACAACCGGCAGCACCGCGAGGCCACCACCTTCCAGTTCATCGAAACGCTGGCCGGCACGTCGCAGGGGCACGGTGGGTTGCATCTCTACAAGGCCGGCGTCGACCTGCTGCACAGCCGCTACTCCAGCACCAGCGCGAGCCGGGCGGTGCTCATCCGCCGCTCGGACGGCACGCTGGCCCGACGCCTCGACTACTCGCCGGCACAGACACGACAGACGGAGAACAGCACCGACCTCGCCGTGTACGCGCAGGACCGCGTGCAGCCGGGCGACCGCTGGTATGGCGAGATTGGCGCGCGGCTGGACCGCGACGGGGTGCTCGGTCGGTTCAACCTGACGCCGCGGGTCGGCGGTGCGTTCCTGCTGAAGAAGGACGGCAGTTCCGTGCTGCGCAGCGGCTACGGGCTGTTTTTTGAGCGCACGCCGTCGGTGGCCGGCGTGTTCGACGACTACGAGGCGGCGACCGACACGCGATACGCGGCGGACGGCGTCACCCGACTCGCAGCGCCGGTCCAGTGGCAGCACGTCACAGCCGCCGACATGCGCACGTCGCGCAGCCTCACCTGGGATGCGGCGTTCGATCATCGGTTCAATCCGAGGTGGGCCGCACACGTCTCCGTCGTCGATCGACGCGGCCGTCGTGAGCTGCTCCTGACGACGGTGCCGAACGATGCCGGCGCAGCGGTGCAACTAGAGAGCGGGGGACGCTCGCAGTACCGCGAAGTGGAACTGAGCGCGCACTACACCGGGTGGCGCAGCACCGACATCAACGTCTCGTATGTCCGCTCTGTTGCGCGGTCCGACCTCAACGCCTTCACGAGCTTCTACGACGCGGTGCTCTGGCCGGTGGTGGGCGAGAACGGCTACGGCCCGGCGCGAACCGATGTTCCGCACCGGCTGCTGGTGCGCGGCCGGTCGCGGCCGCTCCAGAACTGGCTGGTCGTCGGCACGCTCGACTGGCGCACCGGGATGCCGTACTCCGTGGTGAACGACACCCTCGACTTCGTGGGAGCGCGCAACGACCGACGGTTTCCAGCGTATGTGCGCGTCGACGCCGGGCTCGAGCACCGATTCACGTTCGGGAAGTATCGGCCGTGGATCGGCGTCCGCGTCGACAACGCGCTCAGTTCATACCTGCCGTCAGACGTGCAGGCGAACCTCACCTCGCCCGCGTTCGGCACGTTCTACAACTCCGAATATCGCCAGGCGAGGATTCAGCTCCGCTTCGAGCGGTAGTGCGGCGCGCGCTGACGGGTCGCCACCACCGCGGACGACACCCTGGCAGACACGGGACGTTGCTCATCACCCCGTCAGAGATGTGCCTGCAGCGGCTCGTGCATGCGACGGCCATGCTCGAGCGTCATCAGCACAACGTCCGGCGTCACGGGCGCGCGGCGGAAGGCGTCTTCGCCGATCGCGCTGGCAATGGCGTTCATCACCGCCGCGTACGCGGCACCGACCGGAGGCTCGCCCACGCCGCGGGCACCGACGGGCGTTTCCGGATCGGCGAGGCCGACCGCATCGGCGTGCATCGACAAGGGCACATCGAGAATCGTGAGCGGCTTGTTGTCGTGGAACCGTTTCGCGAGCGGCACGCCGTAGTGCGGGTCGTACACCCACTTCTGGGTCAGCGCATGGCCGATGCCAAGGCAGCTGCCGCCGTTCACCTGCGCCGCCATGCTGCGCGGGTTGATGACCGTGCCGATGTCGGCCATGCCGACGTAGTCGATCAGCGTCGTCTTCCCGGTCTCGAGGTCGACTTCGACTTCGGCGAAGCCGGCGACGAAGGAAAAGGTCGTGCCGTCGCGTGGGTAGGCATCTTTGGCGACGCCCATCACCCCGAGTCCGGCCAGCGCCGTGGCTGCCGCTTTCGTGGTGGGATGGATGTCCCCGGGAAGCTCGTGTCCATCGAACCTGCCGCCGAGCGCGACCGCTCGCGACGCCGCCTGCGCGTAGGTCAGGAAGCGGCTCGGAGCCCCGCGCCGGTACACCCGCTCGCCACCGAGCTCATAGTCATCTGGACTGCCGCCGAGATCGCGCGCGGCGATCTCCTGGAGCTTTCGGCGGGCGTCCATCGCCCCCGCATGATTGGCGCGCGTCATCGCGTGCGTGGTCTGGCTCCCCACCGACAGGCACGAGTAGGGGAGGTGCCTCGAGGTGCTGCCCCAGATGACCTCGACCTTCTCCCAGGGCATGGCGAGGAGATCGGCTGCGACACGCGCGAGGTCGAAGACGGAGTGTGTTCCCAGATTGCCGACGCCGCTCTGGACATACAGCCTGCCGTCGGGCCTGATGGTCATGAGGCCGTCATGGCCGATTGATCCGGCGGTGTGTGTACCGACCCCCACGCCAACGCCGCGAACCTTGTTGCCGTTGCGCTGCCCGGCCCGGGCGGCGCGTTCCTTCCAGCCAAAGCGCTCGGCTCCGCGGTCGAGCGCCTCTCTCACGAACGCACTCGTGGTGTACCCACGCTGCCCGTTGCGTGCGGGGCCGAACGGCGCCTTCCCGGCGGGCGCGTTGAGCTTCCGCATCTCCACCTGATCGATCCCGAGCTGCTTGGCCGCCTTCGTGATCGCCTGTTCGACGATGGCGATCCCCTGCATTTCCCCGGGTGAGCGCTGGAACAGGCGCGTCGGCGTGTTCGTCAGGACGTTGATGGCGCGCCAGCGCATCGCGAGTGGCTGGTAGAGGAGCGATACGGCCTGGCCGGCCGCCCGGTGGTCGCCGCGCTCGCCGCGCGCGCCGTTGTCCTGGAGGATGAAGAGGTCGAGCGCCGTTATGCGGCCGTCGGCGCGGAAGCCGACGCGTGCGCGCCCGGTCATGTTCGTGCGCGCATGGCCGATGTAATGCTCGTCCTCACGCGTGATGCGCATCATGACGGGCGCGTTGGCTTTCTTCGACAGCAGCGCCGGAATGCACATCGACACCGCGCCGCCCCCCTTGGCGCCGAAACCGCCGCCGGTGTACTCGCACACGAACACGACGTCTGACGGCTCGACTCCGACCCACGCCGCCACGCTCGCGTGCGTCCGCATCGTGCTCTGCGTCGACCCATGCAGATACAGCTTGCCGTTCTGCCAGTACGCGAGCGCGCTGCGCGTTTCGAGTGTCTGGTGGCTCGTCGCCTGCACGACAAAGGTCTCGTCCACCACCAGCGCGGCGCTCTTCAGACCTGCCTCGACGTCGCCGACGCTCCACTCCTCGGGAGCCTCACCCCTCGGCAGCTGTCCCTGGCCGGCCTCGGCGAAGTCGCGGTCGGTCCACTTGATCGTGCGAAGTTCCGTCTGGTTCGCAACCGCCCCTTCGAGATCCCGCCTGGCCGGTCCACGCGCTGGTGCGAGGACATTGCCCGTCGTGCTGGCGTCGGGGCTGTTGGGGCGCAGGCTTTCGAGTGGATCGGTCACGAAAGGGAGCATCTCGAGGTCGAGGTTGATGCGTTCGATGGCCTCGGTGGCGGTCAGCTCATCGACAGCCGCTACGGCGAGAATCGGCTCGCCCTCGTAGCTGGGCTCGTTCGTGAGTGCCGGGATGTCTCTCTTCGCGGCTTCGGGCAGATCGTCGGCCGTGAGGATCGCCTTGACGCCCGGCATCGCCAGCGCGGCGCTTGCGTCGATGCGCCTGACCCGCGCGTGGGGCATGGGGCTGAGCAGGAGCTTGCAGAACAGCATCCCGTCAGCGCGGAAGTCCTCTGCGTACTTCGCCCGCCCGGTCACCTTCGCGGCCAGGTCCGCGGGCAGGTAATTCTTGCCCACAAGCTTCTCGTCAGCCACGTCCAGATCTCCTAAGGGCGCCCACGCCGCACCGGCCGGAAACAGGCCTGGTGCACGGGGGAGTCAATGAAGTCGCTCTACCGCACCGCGGCCGGCGCGACGTCAGGCAACGCCCAATCGGTCAGCGTCGTGCCTGATGGCACCAGGACGTGCTGGCGGCCATCGAGCATGTAGGTGATGGGCGAGGTGCCGTGCAGCGTCGCCCCGAGCTGGTAGCGCCACAGGAGTGCGCCGGTGCGCGAATCGAGCACCAGCAGGTTGCCCTCGCCGTCGCCGGAGAAGAGCAGGTTCGACGCGGTGGTGAGAATGCCGGCGCGCGACGGTGTCGGCATCAGAAACTCCCACTTGCGCTCGCCGGTGGCCGGATCGATTGCCCGCAAGGCGCCGAACGGCTTCTCGTCGCGGTTGTTCACTAATTGCTGCGCCCCGCCCGTGAAGCGCTGGCCGGGCACGTACTCGGACTGGTAGCCGTAGAACGTGGCGCAAGCCTCGCGCGCGTTGACGAAGAACAGGTGCGTGCGCGGATCGTACGACGGCGGCCAGAAGTTGGTGCCGCCCGTCAGGTCGGGACAGGTGCGCTCGCCCTTTTCGTCCGGTGTGTGGCCGGTTTCGAGCATCGGCCGACCCTGCGGGTCGATCGACTTCGCCCACGTCGTCTGCACGAACGGCTTGGCGACGATCACCTTGCCGGTGAGCCGGTCGAGCGTGTAATAGAAGCCGTTGCGGTTCGCGAACAGCACCGTCTTGCGCGTCTGGCCGTTGATCGGCAGGTCGGCGAGAATCGGGACCTCGGTGGCGTCGTAGTCGTGCACGTCGTGCGGCGTGAACTGGTAGTGCCACTTCAGCGTACCGGTGTCGGGATCGAGCACCACCAGTGAACACGAGTAGAGGTTGTCGCCCTCGCGGCTCGGCCCGTGATAGTCGGGTCCGGGGTTGCCGGTGCCGAAGAAGACCGCGTTCGTGTCGGGGTCGTAGGCGCCTGTGACCCAGACACCGGTGCCGCCGATCTTCCACGAGTCGCCAGACCAGCTGTTGAAGCCAGGCTCGCCCGGTCCCGGAATGGTGTGAAACCGCCACGCGCGCGTGCCGGTCTTGGCGTCATAGGCGTCGATGAAGCCGCGAATGCCGTATTCACCGCCGGCGACCCCGACAATGACCTTGTCCTTCACCACGAGTGGCGCCAACGTCGAGGCGTAGCCGATCTTGTAGTCCTCGAGCGTCGCGTCCCAGACGATGGCGCCGGTCTTCATGTCGAGCGCGAGCAGGTGCGCGTCGAGCGTGGTCATGAACAGCGTGTCGCCAAGCGCGGCAAAGCCGCGGTTCACCAGGCCGCAGCAGGCGGTGAGGTTGTCCGGCAGTTCGCGCCGATAGCGCCAGATCTGCCGACCGCTTCGCGCATCCACCGCCCACGCCACATTCTGCGGGCCGGTCACGTATAACACGTTGTCGCGCAGCAGCGTCGTTGTCTCGAAGTTGCCGAGCGTGTTGGTCTGGAAGGTCCAGAGCGGCTGCAGCTTCGCGACGTTCTCCGGCGTGATCTGCGTCAGGGGACTGAAGCGGTGGTTGGCGTAGTTGCCGCCGAACGTGAGCCAGTTGCTGCCGTCGGCTTTCAGTCCCTGTACCAGTTCGTCGCTGGTGATGGGGCCCGGCAGCGTCGCCTGTTGTGCGGCGAGGGTGACGCCGGCTGCAAGCGGCAGGAGGAGCGCGAGGCGTGCGAGACGCGAGACGGTGGATCGCATGAGTCGAAGTCTCCTTGTCGCTTACTGGACGGACGGGTCGAAACCCTTGAGTGTGGCGAACCAGGCGAGCAGATCGTTCAGGTCCGGCTCGCTGAGGCGCTGGACGTCGAAGACCGGCATCGCCGACGCCTTGCCGGCGGCGACCTCGCGGACGTCGGCTTTCAGGTAGCCCTGGATGCGCTCACGGCCGTCCATGATCTGGACCGAGAACAGGTCGCCGTTCTTGCGGACGCCGCGCACGGTCTGACCATTCTTCAGCGTGATGATGACCGGCTCGTAACCCTCGAGGAAGTCCTCGGTGGCGCCGCGCACCCGCCGCACGATGGCGCCGCGCGCCCGCGCCGCGCCGATGCGCGACAGGTCGGGCCCGAGGCGGCCGCCTGCGCCGTTCACGCGGTGACAGCCCGCACACTGCGCGCGAAACACCTGCTGGCCGTGCGTCGCATTACCGGCCACCGCGTCGGTCGCGGTCGGCGAGGCGATGGTCTTGAGATACGCCAGGACCTTCCACACCTCGTCGTCGGACGTGCGCGGACCGACGGAGGGCATCTCGGTGCCGGGCACGCCTCGGCGTAGTGTGCGAAACAGGCCGGCGTCGGAGCGGCCAGATGCCCAGACCTGCGTGAGGTCGGGACCGCGCACGCCGCGCGCGTCCATGCCGTGGCAGTCGGCGCAGCGCGAACGGAATATTCCCATCCCGGCCTGAACAGCCGCCGCGTCGCCGGCGAGTGGGTTGGTGGCAGCCGGCTCGGCCTGCGCGAACGCCATCGCGCCGCCGGCCAGACAGGTCGCCGCGGTCACGAGCACCGCCATCAGTCTGCGCATGAACCCTCCGAGGATGCGCGGATTATCAATCCGTAATCTGAAATCTGCAACCGTCAATCTGGTCGATCTGCAATCTCAGAGCGGAATCCGGTACCGGAGCCCCTTCTTGCTGCCGTACATCTCCGGCGCGGTGAATTCCTCGACGAGCACGCCGCCGTTGGCGTCGATGACGTGGCGCGAGGACAGGTTCTGCGGCTCGACCGTCAGTTCGACATAACGCAGCCCTTCGGCCTTCACCTCGGGGAGGAGCAGGCGCAGGGCGTCGGTGGCATGGCCGTGCCCGCGCTTCCACGGAACAACGGCGTAGCCGATGTGCCCGAGGATGTAGGGTGGCAATGCCTCGGTGCCGGGCTGCCAGCGGAAGCCGATGGTGCCGACGAAGTCGCCGTCCCACATCCAGCGCCGGTACCCAGGCAGCCGTGGGAGCGTCCGTCCGTCAGGGAAGGTGAGCGGGCCGCCGCGCGCTTCGCGGTCGACCAGTGCGGCCAGAAAGGCATCGGCACTGGCCTCGATTGTCGCCAGTTCCTCCAGCCGTGCGAAATCGCCGCGCACGTTGTCGGGTGTCCAGCCCCGGTTCAGCGCATCAACGTACGAGGGCAGATACTCTCGGGCGGGCCAGACCAGTTGCATGCGTCACTCTACCTCGCGGCGCCGCTGGCCTGCTGCCGCCGCAGCCGCGCGTTGTTGCGCAACAACTGCACCGCGATGATTACCACCCACGCCGCGAACGGAATGTTGCCGAGATACGCCAGGACGATGGCGCCGGTCGCTAGTGGTCGGTGGGCGGCGTGAGCAGGCCGTCGAGCGTGACGGCGTTCCGAGTGCGCCGATAGTCGACGAGCGCTTCCTCGCTCCTCGACTCGGCCCACCGCGTCAGCTGATCGCGCTGCTCGTCGAACGTCATGAGCGGCACGCCGAAGCCGCACGAGGTCTGCACCGACTCGACGTCGGCGACCACGACCTGGCGGATACCTGGCTGTGCAGGGAAGCGTCCAACCGCCTCGGCCCACTCGGGCGACAGGCGGCTGACCACGCGGCCGCGACAGTAGAGACGCAGGATCTTGGGGTTCCCGCTGAACGCGCAGAACATCAGCGTGAGCCGGCCGTTCTCGGTGATGTGCGCGGAGGTTTCGTTGCCGCTGCCGGTCAGGTCGAGATAGCTCACGGTGCGTTCGTCGTGGACGCGAAGCGCATCGAGCCCTTTGGGCGAGAGGTTGATGTGACCCGTGGCCAGCAACGGCGCGCTGGCCACGAAGAAGAGCGGTTGCTGTTCGATGAACGTGCGGTGCTCCGGCCCAATCACCTGGTAGATCTTGCCCATGGGTCGATTGTGACACAGCAGGGCGAGGGGGCCGAGGCTGGGAGCTCAACGCGGAGTCGTGCCGAGAATCGACAGGTAGGCACGCCACGGACCGACCGCCTCGGCGTACTGCGCGGCGAGGGTGCGCGAAATCTGATTGATGTGCGTCAGGTCGTGCACGACCCAGGTCGAGAGGTGCTGGCCAAGTGCCACCTGGCCGAACGCCGGATGCCGCCCTGGCCGTCCGAGGTCGGCGGAGGTGACCGACAACTCGCGAAGTCGCGCCAGGCTGCGCCTGCGCTCGGCGTCGAAAGTGTCGAGCAACTCCGGCAGCGCGCGGCCTTTCGAGGCATCGAACATGGCTTCGCGATCGAATGGCGGGAACGGCAGGGTGTCGCCATGCTGGAGGATGTGTTCCAGACGCGGGATCCAGTCGGTCTGCTCGCCGTGAATCAGGTGGCCGAGCACGTCGAACGGACTCCACGTGCCGGCGCCTTCCGTCGCCGTCGTCCAGCGTTCCGGCAGGTCAGAGAGCAACGCGCGCAGCACGTGCGGCGTGCGTGGCAGCAGTGTGAAGGCATCGTCCAGCGTGAACAGCATCACCACATCCCAGGTGAAGCGAGCGAAGCGATGAAACTCGCGCTCGCGATTCCTCTAGCGCTGCGCCTGGAGCTGCTTTGCCACCGCCTGCGTTTTGTCCATGACGCGCAGCAGGTTGCCGCTCCAGATCTTGCCGATCTGTTCCTCGGTGTAGCCGCGACGCACCAGTTCGAGCGTGACGTTGAACGTGTCCGCTGCGTCGCGCCAGTCGGCGAGACCGCCGCCACCATCGAAGTCGGACGAGATGCCGACATGATCGACGCCGATCAGCTTCACCGCGTAGTCGATGTGATTGACGAAGTCCTTCACGGTCGCTGGCGGGTCGGCCGGCAGGCTCTTGTTGATGTCGGTTAGCTTCTGGTCGTAGCTCGCGCGACGCGCGGCTGCCAGTTTCTCGACCGCATCCTGCACGGCGCGCGTGCTGCCAGGAGCGCCGGACGCCTGGCGCGGTGCCGGTTCGGGAATGCCGAACTCGGTACGCAGCGCCTTCAGCGCGACGGCGCGTTCCGGCGAGTCGGGCTTCGGCGTCTTGATGTAGCCGGAGAAGCCGACCATCTGGATGACACCGTCGGTCTTGGCGAGGGCCTTCAGCATGTCGTCGTCCATGTTGCGCGGGACGTTGGCCAGGGCTCGCACAGCGGAGTGTGACGCGATAATCGGCGCCTTACTCAGATCGGCGGCCTTCAGCATCGACCCCTTCGAGGGGTGCGACACGTCGATCATGATGCCGAGCCGGTTCATCTCGGCGATGACCCGCTCGCCCATCGGCGAGATGCCGTTCTTCCAGGTGTAGCCGTCGCGTTCGCCGGTGTTCGAGTCCGACATCTGGTTGTTGCCGTTGTGCGCGAGCGACATGTAGCGTCCGCCGCGGTCGTAGAACTCCTTGACGCGGCGCAGATCCTCGCCGATGGGATAGGCGTTCTCGACGCCGATGAGTGCCACCTTCCGGCCCGAGGCGGCAATCCGCCGCACATCGTCCGACGTCAGCGCCAGGCCGATCTTGTCGGGCGCAATCTGCTCGGTGAGGCGGTGAATGGCGTCGAACTTAGCGATGGCTTCCTTGTAGGCACGGTCGTAGCCGGCAGGCGACAGAGCGTCGGGCACCCGCTTCGGGTCGGGCTGGCCGACATAGACGATGAAGAAGGAGGCGTCGAGTCCACCTTCGATCATCTTCGGCAGGTTCACCTGGGTGTCGAGGCGCTGCGTGTAGTTCTTCGTCCCGGTGAAGTTCTCCGGCTCGATGTCGTTGTGCGTGTCGAGCGTGATGACGCGCTCGTGAATGGCGCGGGCGCGACGCACGAGGTCGGCGTCGGGCGCCTGCGCGGCGACAGCAAGTGAGAGAGCGGCGACCGAAGACAGCGCAACAAGAAGGGGGCTTCGCATCCACGGATTATTGGCGCAGCCCCATGAGGTCGCTCTTGAAGTCATCTTCGTCGTATGCCAGGTACGCCTGGCGGGCCTTCAGGAAGGTTTCCGTCTCGCCGAACGACAGCCCAAGGATGCGCCCGATCTGTTCCCGGCTCAGGGTGCCGTCGCGGTAGCCCTCCAGCGCGACCGCTTCCAACGCGCCTCGCGACACGTCGTGCCATGCCGATTCAAGCCGCTTCGCGATGTCTTCTGGTACGTCGACCGCGATCCTCGCCATGACCCTCATTTTACGCCCGATCTTGCGCCTCGATCCGGTCCCGATCTCCCTCGGGTTCTGGGAAAAGACGCCGGCGTCCAATGATCGATCCGCCTTGCGGATTGCGCTGGAGTAGATCGAGAGCGTGCCGGCTGACCTGCAGCACCGGGAAGGCACCCGCGAGGCGTAGGTGCGGACGCATCCCTCGGTCTTTGACGTCGCGCTACCACCGCGGACGGGTGTATCGTCGCCTCAGGCCAGCGAGCGCTGGCCTTGTCCAGGGTCTCCGGCACGGCGTCCGGAAGGGAGTTGGCACATGCGTATCCTTCTGTCTTCATCCGCGGCGGTTCGCCTCGACGCCGCCCGCCAGTTCGTCCTCGCCTCACCCCCCGCAGCGGAAGTGCTGGTCGTCGGTGCCACGCGCGGCGCGGCCGACGACCTCGTGCGCGCACTGGCCGGTGCCCGCGGCGCCACCTTCGGCCTCTACCGCTTCAGCCTCACGCAGCTTGCGGCACGCCTGGCAGCACCGCTGCTCGCCGCCGACCGGCTGAGCCCGGCGACAGCGCTCGGCATCGAGGCCGTGGCGGCGCGTGCGGTGTACGACGCCGATACGGAGCAGGCGCTGCGCTACTTCGGCCCAGTTGCGTCGTCGCCTGGCTTCCCCCGCGCGCTGGCGCGGACGCTCGAGGAACTGGCACTGGCCGGCGTGCCGGCGGCGCGTCTCGATGGCGCCAGCCAGGGCGCCCCCGATCTGGCCGACCTGCTCGAGCGGTTCGAGGAGCAGTTCGCTGCCGTGTCGACGGTCGACCGCGCCGCGTTCCTGCGCGCCGCCACCGCGGCGGCGCACCTGCGCACCGGCGCGTTCGTCAGTTGTCGTCTGCTGCTGCTCGACACGGCGATCACCAACGCCGCCGAGCGCGCGTTCGTCGAGGCGCTGGTGCGGCGTGCGCCGGCCGCGTTGGCCACCGTGCCAGCGGGCGACGGACCGACCGAGCGCACGTTCGAGACGATGGGGACCATCGAGCGCGAGGAACCACCCGACAGCGGGCTCGACCGCGTGCGACGGAACCTGTTCGCGCCGGGCGCCACGCCGGCGGGCGACCCGTTGCGCGAGGTGGAGCTGTTCTCGGCGCCAGGTGAGGGGCGCGAAGCGGTGGAGATTGCGCGGCGGATCCTGAGGGAAGCCAGGAACGGCATTCCGTTCGACGCCATGGCTATCGCGCTGCGTGCGCCGCAGCAATATGCCGGCTTGCTCGAACATGCGCTCGAGCGCGCCGGCATCCCCGTGTACTTCGAGCGGGGCAGCCGCCGCCCGCACGCGGCCGGGCGTGCGTTCCTCTCGCTGCTCACCTGCGCGCAGGAGCACCTGTCGGCCCGCCGCTTCGCCGAGTATCTCTCGCTTGGACAGGTGCCTCGCGCCGACGCTGGCACACCCCTGCGCGATGCGGGGTTCCCCGCGTCGCAGGACGAAGTGTTCGGTGCCCTGGCCGAGCGTGCCGACGAGCAGGCGCGGCACGCCGACGAGGCTGAAGAAGCCGAAGCGGCCGAGCCACTGGAGCGCGCCTTCCGCGCGCCGTGGAAATGGGAACGCCTGCTCGCCGAGTCGCGCGTCGTCAGTTCGTCGGACCGCTGGGAGCGCCGCCTGAATGGGCTGATTCGCGAGTCGCGGTTGCAGAAGGCCGAACTCGAACGGACCGAGCCGGAGTCGGCGCGCACGGGACACCTGGACCGAAAGATCGAAGACCTGCAGGCGCTGTCCGCGTTCGCCCTGCCGCTCATGCGCACGCTGGCCAACTGGCCGGCCTCCGCCACCTGGTCGGTGTGGCTCGACCACTTCGAGGCACTCGTGCCGCGCGTGCTGTCACGTCCGGAACGCGTGCTGCGCGTGCTGGCCGACCTGCGGCCGATGGGCGAGGTCGGCCCCGTGTCGCTCGACGAAGCGGCGCGGGTGCTGACGAACCGGTTGAGCACGGTGGAGCGCGAGCCGCAGGCGCGGCGCTACGGGCGGGTGTTCGTGGCAAGCCCGGCGCAACTGCGTGGCCGCACCTTCGACGTGGTGTTCGTGCCGGCGCTGGCCGAGCGCATGTTTCCGCAGAAGCCGCGCGAGGACCCGCTGCTGCTCGACACAGCGCGTGTGGCCCTGCGCGTGGGCCTGCCGACGCAGAGCGACCGGGCCGACGCAGAAAAGCTGCATCTGCGGCTGGCGGTCGGTGCGGCGGTTCGCATGCTCTACGTCTCGTTCCCGACAGTCGAGATCGGCGAGGGGCGTCCACGTGTGCCGTCCCTCTACGCGCTCGAAGTGTGGCGTGCCATGACCGGCCGCGTGCCGAGTGCGGACGAGTTGCAGCAGGCGGCGGCGCGCACGTCGAAAGCCACGCTGGCGTGGCCGGCGCCCGACGACAAGAACGACGCGATCGACGCGCTCGAGCACGACCTCGCCACACTGCGCGGGCTGGTGGGCGAGCCCGAGAGCACGGCGCGCGGCCGCGCGCACTACATCCTGCAACTGAACGAGTGGCTGCAGCGCTCGGTGCGCGAACGCTACATGCGGCCGAAGAAGCCGTGGTCGAAGTGGGACGGCATCGTACAGGTGACGGAGCGGACGAAGCCGCCGCTCGACGCCGTCCGGCTCGGCGCGCGCGTCTACTCGCTATCGGCGCTCCAGCGCTACGCCACATGCCCGTATCAATTCCTGCTCGGGGCCATCTACCGGCTGCGTCCGGCCGAAGATCTCGAACCGTTGCAGCGGATGGATCCGCTCACCAGGGGCAGCCTGTTCCATGCCGTCCAGACGGAGTTCTACCGGCGCATGCAGGCGGACGCCGCGCTGCCGGTCACGCCGGACGGATTGCACCGCGCCCTCGAGGTGCTGGACGGCTGTGTGGAGACAGTGGCCGCCAGCCAGCACGACCAGCTGGCACCTGCCATCGAGCGCGTGTGGCAAGACGAGATCGGCGCCATCCGGCGCGATCTGCGCCTCTGGGTCGACCAGACCGCGCATGCCGGCGACGGCTGGGTGCCCGTGAAGTTCGAGTGGGCCTTCGGGCTGAAGGGGAGCGCGGCGGATGTGGGGCGCGATCCTGACAGCCGGACCGAACCGGTGCGGCTCGACGGCCGCTTCCTGCTGCACGGATCGATCGACCTCGTCGAGGAGAAAGGCGGGGCGCTGCGTGTCACCGACCACAAGACCGGCAAGTATCGCGGCAAGGAGCGGATGGTGATTGGTGGCGGCCGGACTCTGCAGCCGGTGCTCTACTCGCTGGCCCTCGAGGCCGCGCTCGAACGGCCGGTGGTCGAAGGACGGCTCTATTACGCTACGACCGACGGCGGCTTCAAGGACGTGCGAATTCCGATTACCGACGTTACGCGACGCGCCGGCATCGAAGCGCTCGAGATCATCGACCGTGCGATTGAGACCGGCTTCCTGCCGCCCGCGCCCGATGACGGGGCCTGTACGTGGTGCGACTTCCGGCCGGTGTGCGGCTCGACCGCCGAGCGCCGCAGCCAGCGCAAGGCGCAGGAGCCGATGGCCGATCTGGTGGCACTCCGGAGGAAGCCATGAGTCCACAGCCGACGCTGCGCGATCAGCACGATCGCGACCTGATTCGTCATCACCTCGACGAGACGATCGTCGTGGAAGCGGCGGCAGGCACGGGCAAGACCAGCGAACTGGTGCAGCGCATCCTCAATGTGCTGTCGGCCGGGCGCGCCCGGATCGAGCAGGTCGTGGCGGTGACCTTCACCGAGAAGGCCGCCGGCGAACTGAAGCTGCGCATTCGCAAGGAACTGGAAAGCCTGCGACAGCGCACGACCGATCCGGCGACGCTCGGTCACCTCATCGATGCGATTCAGCGGCTCGAGGAAGCGCACGTCAGCACCATCCACGGCTTCTGCGCCGACCTGCTGCGCGAGCGTCCGGTTGAAGCGTGCATCGATCCGGTGTTCGAGGTGCTGACGGAGCCGAGAGCGAACCGCCTGTTCGGCGACGCGTTCCAGTCGTGGCTGCACGAGAAGCTGGAAACGCCGCCCGAAGGGCTGCGTCGCGCGCTGCGGCGCAGCGTCTGGTCGAAGGACCCGCGCGGGAACGAGGGCGGTCCGGTCGACCGCATTCGCTACGCGGCGCGCGAACTGGCCGAGTGGCGCGACTTCACGGGCGAGTGGCGCCGGGAGCCGTTCGACCGCGACGCGGAACTCGACACCCTCATCGTCAGCCTGCATGCCCTTGCGGCGACCACGGCTGCGCCACTGTCGACCCGCGATCCGCTGTTCACGGATACGGTGGCGGTGCGCGAGCTGAGTCGCGACATCCAGACAGCCGAGCGCTTCAGCGCGGAGGACCGCGACGGCTGGGAGGCGCGGCTGGTCGACCTCGCCAACCATCGCGATTTCAGGCGGGCGCGCAAGGGACGCGACCGCATGTTCAGCGCCGCCGCCACCCGCGAGGAGGTTTGGACGCAATACGAGGCGCTTGGCCATGCCCTCGACCGGTTCCAGCGCGCGGCCGATGCCGACCTGGCGGCGCTGCTGCACGAGGAACTGCGTGAGGTGGTGGACGGCTACGAGCGGCTGAAGCAGCGGGCGGGGGCGCTCGACTTCGTCGACCTGCTGTTGCGGGCGCGCAACCTGCTGGTGACGCATCAGTCGGTGCGCCAGGCGTTCCAGGAACGGTTCGCATGCCTTTTCGTCGACGAGTTCCAGGACACCGACCCGCTGCAGGCGGAAATTCTTCTGCTGCTGGCATCCGACGATACCCGCCAGGCCGACTGGCGCCAGAGCCGTCCCGTACCTGGCAAGCTCTTCATCGTGGGCGACCCGAAGCAGGCGATCTACCGCTTCCGCCGCGCCGACGTGGAAACCTATCGCGAGGTGTGCGAACTGCTGGAAGCCAGGGGCGCGACGCGGGCGTTCCTGAGCACCAGCTTCCGCTCGACCCCGGCGATTCAGCGTGTGATCAATGCGAGCTTCGAGCCGGTGATGACCGGCGACCGGGACACGCTGCAGGCGCAGTACGTGGCGTTGTCGCCGCACCGGGACGATTCACCGTCACAGCCGTCCGTGGTGGCGCTGCCGGTGCCGGAGCCGTACGGCAAGCGCCACGTCGCCGCCTACGCAATGGAGCAGTCGCTGCCAGACGCGGTGGGGGCGTTCGTGGCGTGGCTGCTCACCGAGAGCGGCTGGACGATTACCGAGAAGACCTCGCGCGACGAGTTGCCGATCGAAGTGCCGATTCAGGCGCGCCACGTCTGCATCCTGTTCCGTCGGTTCCTCAGCTTCGGCCAGGACGTGACCCGGCCCTACGTGGAAGCGCTGGAGGCGCGCGGCGTGCCGCACCTGCTGGTGGGCGGCAAGTCGTTTCACGGCCGCGAGGAGGTCGAGACCGTGCGGGCGGCGCTGGCCGCCATCGAGTGGCCCGACGACGAGCTGTCGGTGTTCGCGACGCTGCACGGGGCGCTCTTTGCCATCGACGACGACACGCTGCTCGAATATCGGCATCGGCAGCGAGTGCTCCATCCGTTCCGTCCGCTCGAGGATCCGCCGTCCGAACTGCTACCGGTCGTCGCCGCGCTTGCACTCCTGAAGACCTTGCATGCCCGGCGCAACTACCGGCCGGTGGCCGACACGGTCACCGATCTGCTGAACGCCACCCGGGCGCATGTCGGCTTCGTCCTGCGGCCCGCCGGTGAACAGGCGCTGGCGAACGTGCTGCACGTGGCCGAACTCGCGCGGCAGTACGAGATCAACGGCGGCATGTCGTTTCGGGGCTTCGTCGATGAACTGCGCGAGCAGGCGGATGGTGGCCAGGCGGCCGAAGCGCCAATCCTCGAGGAGGGGAGCGAGGGCGTCCGCCTGATGACCGCCCACAAGGCCAAGGGGCTCGAGTTTCCCGTGGTGATCCTGGCCGACATGACGGCGAAGCTGAAGGGCGAGAAGGCGGACCGCCTGATCGACAAGGCGCGCAACGCCTGTTACTTGCGGCTGGGGCGCTGGACGCCGGTGGAGCTTGCCGCGAACGAAGCGCTCGAAGTGGCGCGCGATGCGGCCGAGGGGGTCCGCGTCGCCTATGTGGCCGCCACACGTGCCCGCGATCTGCTGGTGATTCCTGTGGTCGGCGACGTGGAGTACGACGGCGGCTGGGTGAGCCCGCTCAATGCCGGGGTGTACCCGCCGCTTCACGCGCGGCGTCATCCGCTCACCGCGCCCTATCATCCGGCGTTCACGAGGGACTCGGTGCTCACGCGGCCCGACGGCGACCCGTTCACCGCGGCGACGGTGCAGCCGGGCGTGCACCTGTTCGGCGACGCCGACGCCACCTATCCGGTGGTGTGGTGGGACCCGCACGCCCTGTCGCTCGGTGCAGAAGCGTCGTTCGGCATCCGCCGCGAGTCGCTGATCATGAAGGACGTGCCGCAGTCGGTGGTGGACGAGGGACTGCGCGAGTATCAGCGCTGGCAGACGCGCCACGCCGATGCTGTCGCCGCCGGATCCGCGGCGACGCTCGAGGTGCGCACAGTCACCGAGTGGGCGGCCGACGCGTCTGCCGACCTGTCGATCTTCGCGGCGGCGAAGGCGCCGGTGGCGCCCAGCGCGCCCGTGCAGTACGGGCTGTTCGAAGAGCCGCCCGAGCGGCCGCTCGCACCGGCGGCGAGCGTGCCCGCCGTAACTATCATTGACCTGCGCGAGGACGCAGGCGTGGGCGGCGCCCGCTTCGGTGAGCTGGTGCACGCGGTGCTGGCGTCCGCTCCGCTCGGCGGAACCCGCGCCGACGTCGAGTCGGCCGCCGAGGTGCATGCGCGCATCCTCGGGGCGCCTGACGAGGAGCGTGAGGCGGCGGTGACGTCGGCCCTGCGTGTGGCGGCGCACGACCTGCTGCAGCGCGCCGCGGCCGCGGCGGCACGTGGTGAGGCACGACGCGAGTGTCCGGTGACGCTGACGCTGCCCGACGGCGCCGTGCTGGAGGGCGTGGTCGACCTCGCGTTCTGCGAGGCCACCGCGTGGACGGTCGTCGACTTCAAGACCGATCGCGAGCTGTCGCAGGCCGGCGTCGAACGATACTCGAGGCAGGTGGCGTTGTACGCGGCGGCGATTGCGAGGGCGACCGGCGGGACGGCGGCCGGCTATCTGCTGCGGGTGTGAAGCGCGCGGCCACACCCTCGTTCACGATGTCGGCTTAGCGGCTGGGTGCCGCTTCCGGCAGCAGCGTCACCACGGTGTAGCGATCGAGCGGGAAGTAGGTGCGGAAGGTGTCGCGCACCACGTCCGGCGTCACGCTGTCGATGCGGGCCGCGCGCGTCACGATGTCGCCCGGGTTGCCGCCGAGCAGGTGCACGGTCTGCAGACGCCGCAGCCAGTAGTTGTTCTGCTTCAGCGCCGTCTCGTAGTCGCGCTTCGCACCCTCGCGTGCCTTCGCCACGAGATCGGCGGAGGGGCCGTCGGTCTGCAGTGTCTGCACGGCCTTGAGCACGCGGTCGGTCATCGCATTGATGTTCTCGGGCGCCGCACCGAACTGCACGGCGACATAGCCGTCGCCCCGCAGCGGCAGCGACTGGGCCAGGCCGACCGACACGGTGTAGGTTTGACCCAGATCCTCGCGCAGCGAATCGCGCAGCACGGTCTCGAGAACCGTGGTGGCCGCGATGATCTTCTCCTGCTCGATCGGCTCGAACGAGGGGTCGGCCGCAAAGCTGATGAGGGTTTGGGCGCGCGGTTCGCGGCCCTTGCGCACGTCGGCTTTCTGCAGGCCGGTGGGGAAGCGGATCCCGAGGTCCTTGAACGCGGAGCTGCGCGTGCCGGTCGACGGGAGCCCGCCCACCCAGGTGGCGAGCATCGGCAGGGCCGAGTCCACCTTGAAGGCGCCGACCATGAAGAACGTGAAGTCGGCGGCGTTGGCGAACCGCGCTTTGTAGAACGCCAGCATGCGCGCGCGGTCGAGGCCGGCGACCTGCTCGGGCGTGAGCGGCTCGGACGTGTAGTGGTTCTGCGTATTCACCGCGTCCACCTTCTCGCCAAATGCCTGCCCCGGGCTTCGCCCGCGGTTGGCGAGCGGCGCCTCGAGCTGGCGCCGCATCAACGCCAGTGAATCCGGGTCGTCGCCAGGTGCGGTGAAGTCGAGGTAGAGCAACTGCAGCGCCGTGGCCAGTTCGGCCGGTGCGGCCGACCCGTTGATGCCGTGCGTGGCTGAGGCGATGAAGGGCGAGGCTGACGCGAGTTTGCCGGCCAGCATCTTGTCGAGGTCGAGCGCCTTGATACCGCCCAGCCCCGACAGCCCGACGTAGTTCGTCGCGAAGCTCGCCTGGACGAAGTCGTCCTTCGAGGCCAGCGACGAGCCGCCTTGCGCGTACATCGTGAACAGCACCTGGTCATTCTTGAAGTCGGTGGGCTTCAGCCACGCTTCGACGCCGTTCGAGAACCTCACCACAGTCACGCCGAGCTCGGCGATGTCGCGGCGTGCGACCACGGTGGCGGGCGTGGGAGGCTTGGCGACGAGCGGCCGATCGGTGACCGCGTCGTTCCACGGCGTGACGGCAACGCGGTCGGCGGCAGCGAGCGCCGCACGCAGATCGGCTTCCTGCGGCACCGTGACCGAGTCCTTCTCGGGCAGCACGGCCAGAATCACTTCGCCCTCGCCTCCGAGCCGCTGCGTCGCCAGCGTGGTGACATCCTGGAGCGTGATGGTAGGCAACACCTGCTGCACCAGCCGCCACTCGTACTCGATGCCTGGGCTCGGCTCGTCGTTCAGGAAGTAGCCGATCAACTCCTGGGCGTAGGACGCGCTTTCGTTCTTGTCGCGTTCGTTGAAGGCGCGTTCGTAGAAGGAGCGGAGCGAGCGCTTTGCGCGGTCGAGTTCGGACGCCGTGAAGCCGTACCGCTGCACCCGACGCGCCTCGATCTGGATGGCGGTGAGGCCGGCGGCAATCCCGCCGTCAGGAACGCGCGCGTTCAGACCGAACATGTCCACGGTTGGGCTGAGCGAACCACCGCCGCCACCTGCACTGAGGAACGCCGCATCGGGCTTGCGCGCCAGTTCCCCGAACCGGTTGTTCAGCATGCTCGAGAACAGGCTGCCGACCAGCGAGCGGCGATAGTCGCCGACGAAGGCGTCGCTCTCCGCCGGACGCTTGTGCATGATCTGCACAGACGAGGACGTCAGCTCGGGATCCGAGACGATGCTGATCAGGTCCTCGGTGTGGAGCGGCATCGCGCCGTCAGGCGCCGGCGCCGCGGCCGCCCGCGCCTTCAGGCCGCCGAATGCCTGGCGAATGGTGGCTTCCATCGCCGCCGGGTCGACGTCGCCGACCACGACGATCGCGATCCGCTCCGGGCGATACCACGTATCGTAGAAATCGCGCAGCCGCTGCACCGGAGCGGTGCGCAAAATGTCCGGCTTGCCGATCGGCGAGCGGTCGGCATAGCGCGATTTGTAATAGAGCACCGGCGTCTGCTTGTCGCGCACGCGGCTGGAGGCGCCCAGCCGGCCGCGCCACTCCTCGACGACGACACCGCGTTCCTTGTCTACCTGCTCGGGGTCGAGCGTGAGTCCGCCGGCGAAGTCGGCCATGGCATCGACGCCGCGGCGCACCACGTCGGTCGACTCGGTCGGCAGGTCGAGCATGTAGACCGTTTCGTCGAAGCTCGTGTAGGCGTTGACGTGGGGCCCGAGGCGCGAGCCGGTCGACTCGAAGAACGACACGAGTTCCCCAGGCTTGAAGTGAGCGCTGCCGTTGAACGCCATGTGTTCGATGAAGTGCGCAAGCCCCTGCTGGTTGTCCGTCTCGTACAGCGACCCGGCCTTCACGGCCAGGCGGAACGCCACGCGGTTGGCGGGACGGCCGTTCTGGCGGATGAAGTAGGTCACACCGTTCGGCAGCCGTCCGGTGCGGACGGTGGCGTCGAACGGGATGCGGTCCTGAAGGGAGAGCGGCGCAGCCGCGGGTTGCGGCGCCTGCGCGCCTGCGGTGGCCATGCCGACAAGGCCAGCCACCACAGCCGCGCTCACTGAGCGAAACATGGCAATCATGGGCGGATTATAGCGACTAACGACCATCCCGCCTGAGGCTGATGTTCAGCGTGCGCGTGTCACCGCCGCGCACCTCGACCTCGGTGGTGAACCGCTCGTACCCGTCGCGCTCGACCTCGACGACGTGGCGTCCCTCCGAAACCTGCACGACGAGGCGATCGTCCCGTCCGTCCGGGTCGTCCCAGCGCTCACCATCGATGCGCACGATCGCGCCTGAAGGTTGCACGCGGATAGAGAGTGCCGACTCGCGCGCGGCGTCGCGATCGTCTTCGATGCGCGGACCCCGACGCGGCGGCGGTCCGGCTGGACCGCGGACGGGCGGCAGCGGCTCCCGGTCTGGCCGCTGCATGCGCGGGTCGTCCCGCCGGCGCACCCGCTCGTTTTCCGACGGCTGCGGTGGAGGCGCCTGGACGTCGCCAGGGGCGAGCTTCTCCAGCCGACCATCTACGGTGCGGGTGCTATTCGCGCTCAGGTACAGGCGCTGCGTCAACGGCCGGTAGCCGTCGAGGTAGACCACGATCTCGTGCTCACCGGGCTCGACGTGCAGCCGCTGTAGCGCGCCGTCGAACTCGTCCACCAGACCGGCAAAATAGCCGTCCACGTAAACCGAGGCGTCCCGGGGCTTGACGTTCAGGCGCAGGTTGCTCTCGGGCTGGTAGTTCCGGTAGGCCGGATAGCCGTAGGGCGGATAGCGCCGCCACTGGGCCGACGCCGGGGTGGGCACCGCGACGGACAGGAGTGGAAGCAGAAGGGCAAGGACCTGAAGCTTTCGATACACGGCAATACTCCTCGTCAACTGTACGCACAGACCCGAGGCGCAACGGCCGTGCCAGACGAGCTTTCACGTTTTGCCGCGAAACCTGAATGAACACACGGCTTACTGTCCCCGTGCGGCCTCATCAGCTGTCGCGCGATGAGGACGGCCGGTGACCACCCCGAGCGGAACCGCGTTTGCTCTACGGTTAGCTGGCGGTTTCGCTGCGGACGTGCAGATCCGCTCAGGGCCTCCCACGCACCTATGCCTCACGGCGTCCCGCTCTCGGTCGTCATCCCGTGCCGGAACCATGCGCACTACCTGCGTGCGGCGCTAGCCAGCGTCAACGCGCAGACGGTGGTGCCGATCGAGACCATCGTTATCGACGACGGGTCGACCGACGACACGGTCGCGGTGGCGTCGCGCGCCGGAGCCACGGTGTTGCGACAGGCCGGACTGGGCGTGAACGCCGCTCGCAATGCCGGGCTTCATCACGCGGTCGGCGAGCGCGTGATCTTTCTCGACGCAGACGATGAGCTGGTGGCCGACGCCGTGGAAACGGGAATCGGCGTCCTTGACCGCCATCCGGATGTCTGGATGGTCGCTCGCTTCTGTCAGATGATCGACGAGCAGGGACGTCCGCTTCCGACCAACGTCACGATGCCGGACTCGAGCGATCTGTACGCCGAGTGGTTGCAGCGCAACCTGGTCTGGACGCCTGGTGCTGCTATCTTCAGGCGGGCGCCGCTGCTGGCGCTCGGCGGCTTTCCGCTGGCGGGAGGGCCGGCGTCGGACTACGCGGTCTACCTCCAGATGGCGCGCGCCGGGCGCGTGATCCTCGACCCGCGGCTGGCCGTTCGCTACCGCCAGCACGACACCAACATGTCGCGCGATCCGGTGCACATGCTGCGCGCCGTGCTCGGCGTGCTGCGGCGCGAGCAACGGGCAGCACCACCCCGCTATCTCCGCCACTTCCGGTCAGCCAGGCGCACGTGGTGCACCTTCTACGGCGAGCAGATCATCCAGCAACTGCGGGTGGATGTTCGTGCGGGCCGTGTCGGCGCGCCACAACTGGCGGCGCTTTCGCTGCTCCTGCGGGAGTGCCGCGGACTGGTGGCCCGCCACTTCACCCGCAAGCTGACGCGAGTGGCTGCCGGACATCCGCCGTCTCCGATCGAGCCAGGCCGCTTTGCATCCAAGACCGCGGCGTCCGGGCCAGCCGATGCGGTCGAGGTACGCCGCTGAATGCCGACGGCTATTCGACAGGTTGAATTGTCGGCGCCGTTCGCGGACGCGCACCTCCCGCCGTCGTACGACCGCTGCATGCTCATCTTCCGCCTCGACGGGCAGGTAATTGGACGCGCATGGGCGGACGCTGCCGGTGGCACGCTCAGCGCCGCGCACGTGCGGGCCCTGGCGTCAGCGTCGCTCGGCGCCGATGCCGCCCGCGTCTGGGCGGAGCGGACACTCGGGTTCGACGAACGGCGCTCTAACGTGTCCGCGGTGCCGACGCTGGCGGTCGCCGTCTGCACTCGCGAACGCCCCGAGGATCTGGCGCGAACGCTCGCGGCGGTCGCCGCGCTGGACCCGCCGCCTCACGAGGTGCTCGTTGTCGACAACGCGCCGGCCACGACGGCCACGAAAGATGTCGTCTCACGCTACCCGCACCTGCGCTACATCATCGAACCGCAGCGAGGGTTGAACCGCGCGCGCAACCGTGCGCTGCAGGCGGCGTCAGCCGACATCGTGGCGTTCACCGACGACGACGCGGTGCCGGAGCCGGGATGGCTGGCGGCGCTGGCCGTGAACTTCGCCGACCCTCGTGTGCTGTGCGTGACCGGGCTCACGCTGCCGCTCGAACTCGAGACGCCGTCGCAGGAGTTGTTCGAGGAACACTGCTCGTTCGTGCGAGGCTTCGCGCGCACGGTCTTCGATGGCCGCGTCGACCATCCGCTGCACGTGTCGCGGGTCGGTGCCGGCGCGAACCTCGCCGTGCGTCGTATCCTGCCGTCGCTGGTGGGACGGTTCGACGCGCGTCTCGACGCCGGCACGCCGACACGGTCTGGCGGCGACCACGAAATGTTCACGCGCGTACTGCGCCACGGACACCGCATCGTCTACGAGCCGCGCGCGGTCAGCTGGCATCGCCACCGGCGCACGCCCGCCGAGCTGCGCGAGGTTGTGCGCGGGTACGGCACCGGTGTCTACGCCATGTGGACGGGGTTGCTGCTCGAGGGGCACGACCCCGGCGTGTTGCGGCTGGCGTGGAACTGGTTCCGATGGGACCATTGGCCGCTGCTGCGCACGCCGTCGCGATGGCGCTCCGCCGGACGCGACGCGCTGCTGCGCGCCGAACTGCGCGGCTGCCTGGCTGGTCCGCGCGCCTGGTTGACGGCGCGCCGACTGGCACGCGCCCGGGCATGAACACGCCGCTGCTCTCCATCGTCGTTCCCACCATGGGCCGGCCGGCGTCGATGCAGCGGTTGCTGCGAAGCCTGTCGGTCCAACACCAGGCGCCGTGCTTCGAGGTGGTCGTCGTGGCGGACGGGGTTGAGAAGACACGCGCGGGCGTCGGCGATTCCCGCGGCTGGCCGTTCGACGTGCGAGTGATCGAGTCCGTGGGCCACGGTGCCGCCGCCGCGAGGAACACTGGAGCACGCGCAGCAGCGAGCCACGTTCTGCTGTTCGTGGACGACGACGTCGAGGTGCATGGGGGCGTGGTGGCGGCGCACGCGGCGTTCCATGCCGGAGGACCTGAACGGATCGGTGCGGGTGGCCTGACGCCGGCGCCCGTCGCGACGGGGTTCCTGGGGTCGGCACTTGCCGGGTGGTGGGACGTGCTCGACGAACAACTGTCCGATCCGCGTCACCGCTTCACGTTCCGGGACCTGCTGACCGGACACTGCTCGATGCGCCGCGGCACGTTCGAGCGCGTCGGCGGTTTCGACGAGTCGCTCCGGTGCCACGAAGACTTCGACTTCGGCTACCGCGCGCTGCAGGACGGGCTCTCGATTCGTCGGGTGCCAGGTGCCGACGCGCAACATCACGATGGGTCGACCCTGGGCAAGATTCTCGCGCGCAAGCGCGAAGAGGGACGAGCCGGCGTGCAACTGGTCGATCGGTATCCGCCCCTGCGACGGGCATTGGCGCTCGGCCAGCCGCTGGTGGAAGGGCGCGTGGCGCGGCAGGTGCAGCGGACGGCCATTGCGGGTGGACGCGCGGGCGAACTGGTGTCGGTGACCTGCGTCGCAGGGTTGCGCGTGTTCGAGACGCTGCGCATGCGCGACAAGTGGCGAGCGGCGCTCGAACGCGCGATGGACTACTGGTACTGGCGCGGCGTGCTGGAGCAGGCCGGGAGCCGCGAGGCGGTCGAGGCCCTACGACCTGACGGTGTGACCGACGAGACAGGTCCGCTACTGGAGATCGATCTGACGCACGGTCTGGCGCTGGCCGAAGCGCGTCTCGACAGCGAGCGGCCGGGCAGCCTGTGCGTGCGGCTCGACGGCCGGCTCGTGGGCATCGTGTCGGCGGTCGCAGGCGCCGAGCCGTTGCGCGGAGTGCACCTGCGTCCGCTTTTGCTGAAGTACATGTTGCCGGGCTACCTCCGAGCCGCCGCCGCCGCGGGTCTGTTGCCCGACGTGCTGGCCGGCGGCGTGCGCGAAACCGAAACCACGGCGCCGATGCCGGCCAACCGGCCTGCGGACCAGGTGGCGTGAACGCCAGGACGGACCGCCGCGCTGTCGTGCTGCTGATCGCCGCCGTCTGGGCGTTGTGGGTTAGCGCCCATGCCTTCACGGCGCCGGCCACACTGACGCCCGTGCTGCTTGACCATCCGCTGGCTTCGTTCCCTCACTGGCGCGAGGCCCTGTGGCGAGCAACTCGCGGCGCTGGTGGTGCGGTCATCGTGCTGGTGGGCGCCTGGCAACTCGGGAGGGCCTGCGTCGCCCGCATTGCATTCGAGCGACGGTTGGAGGCGATGCTGTTCACTCTCGCCGTCGGCTTCGTCGCGCTCGAATCCGCCCTGCTGCTGCTGGCAGGTGCAGGCGCCTATCGGCCGGGCGCGGTGGCCTCGCTCGTCCTGCTCGCAGCGGCGCGGCGTCCTGCTGGCCTGCTTCGCGACGGCTCGAGCCTGGTCCGGTGGCTCCGTGCTGAGGTGACGTGTCGCGGGCGTAGCATACCCGACCGTGTCTTCATCGCGATCGCCGTGGCGGCACTCACGTATTCGGCCGTCGCCGCGCTGGCTCCTGAGACGGCGTACGACGCCCTGTGGTATCACCTGTGGCTGCCGCACGAGTGGCTGGAGCACGGCCGGCTGACCGACCCTCCCGGCGAATACATCGGGTTGTATCCAGGTGGGTGGGAGCTGCTGAACGGCGCCGCCATGGTGCTCGGAGGGCCGGTTGCCGCCCGGCTGCTGCATTTCACTTGCCTGCCGCTCGGGGCGCTGGCGGCGTGCGCCGTGGCGCGCTGGTGCGCCCCGGGAGCGTCGCTGCCGCTGCTCTTTGCGCTGGTGGTGACGCCTCCGACCGTCATGTGGGAAGCGTCGACGGCATACGTCGATCTGGCGTTGGGCTGGATGTCCACGCTCGTCGTCGTGGCTGTGGTCCGACGCGCGGCGGGGGGTGGTCGGCACTGGCTGTGGCTGGGTGCCGTGGTTGCCGGTGGTGTGGTGAGCATCAAGCACTTGGGCCTGGTCGTCCTCGCCGTCGCGGCGTCGGCGCTGTTCCTGGTGGAGCGCAAGCATCGGTCGCCGTACACGGCCGCCGGCCTGACAGCACTCTTCATCGACGGTGCGCTGGTGCTGGCACTGCCGTGGTACGCGCGGGCCTACGCGGCGTCTGGCAACCCGGTGTTCCCGGAGCTGTACGCGGTGTTCGGAGCCGTTCCCGACACCCGGTGGTCGCCGCAGACCCAGGAGGCATTGCAGCGATTCGCGGCCCGCTTCGGACTCGGACGTTCACCAGGCGCGCTGCTTCTGTTGCCGTGGAACGTCGTGGTGCATGCGGCCCCGTTTGGTGGCACGTTCGGTCCACTGCTGCTGATCCTCGTCCCGTTCGCAGGCATGGGAAGCGGCGCGCGGCGTCGCGGCGTGCTGGTGGCGGCGGTCATGGCCTACGTGCTGGTATGGGCCTCGCCGCTCGGGAGCTTCCAATTGCGCTTCCTCATCCCGCTCGTGCCTGTGCTTGCCGTGCTGGCGGCGGCCGGCGCCTCGAGGCTCGATGAGGCCGCACATCGGTTCGGCGCGACCGGGCGGCGAAGCGTGGCTGGCGCGGTGGTCCTGTTGCTGGTGTGTAACCTGCCGCCGTTCATCGAGTGGCACGAGCGGGACCGTCGCGGCTGGACCGGGTGGCTGTCCCACGTGCATCGTGCGCTGCCGCTCGCCGTAATACTTGGCGCGGAGTCCGACACGGACTACCTTTCGCGCACCGTGCCGACCTACCGTGCCTGGCAGCGCATCGACGCGTTGACGTCGCCTGACAGCGTCGTGCTGACGTTCTTCGGCGGCGATCACCTCTACGGCACCCGCGCGCGGCTGTGGTCCGACGCCACGCTGGCCACGGACGTCACCTGGGGTGCGCTGGCCGGCGACGAGTCGCGCATGCTGGCTGCAGCGGCCCGTCACGGACTGACACATGTGCTGTTCGCACGCGCGCAACTCGACGATGACGAATTCCGCCAGCTGGCGATCGCCAGCCCGCGAACGCTCCAGTGCTGCCTGGAACTGTTGTACCAGGACGAACACGCCGTGGTGTACCGATTCCTCGCGCCGTCCGCGGACGGCGAGTCAGACCGAGCGGCTCGGTAGCGTCGTCGCATCGTCAGCAGTAGCGAGCACGCGCACCGTGTGCGGTACGTGCAGCAGCCCTGACGCGGCGGTCGCGCCGTCCTCGACCCGCAGCGTGCTGCCGCCGTCCCACCAGTCGAGTACCTGCCACGTGTGGATGTCGCGCACACAGGCGCCGACGTGATACGCACCAGGGTGAAGCGGCAGGCTCGGGATGTGGAATTCCGCGAGTCCTCCCGGCGCCACGACGCTGTCGCTGCCGCCCGAAGACAGCGTGGCGACGTGCGTGCGGCCATCCTCCGAGTGGAGGTGGACTTCGAAGGAGAGGTCCGCCACTGCCGCGGAGGCGGTGAACCGCACCCGAATGACGAGCGGCGCGGCGGTGCGCACACGCGACGTGCCGGATGAGTCGATCGTGTGAAAGGTGAGGTTCGTCAGCGTCAGCAGTCCGTTCGCGTAGACGGGATGGTCGTCGGCGGCCACTGGTCGCTGGGTCGCCATCAGCTGACGATGGTAGGCGGCGACGACCGCAGCGGGTGGCCCCGCCATGACCTTGCGGCCATGGTCGAGCAGCACGGCAGTCTCGCACAGCTGTTCGACCGCCGTCAGGTCGTGCGAGATGAAGACGATGGTGACGCCCTGTTGCTGCAGCTCGCGAATCCGTTGCAGGCACCGGACCTGGAACTCGGCGTCGCCCACCGCGAGCACTTCGTCGATCAGCAGGATGTCGGGCTGCAGGTGCGCAGCGATCGCGAAGCCGAGTCGCACGTACATCCCAGACGAGTACCACTTCACTGGCGTATCGATGAAGCGTTCGACGCCGGCAAAGGCGACGATGGCGTCGAGGCGCGCCGCGATGTCGCGGCGTCGCATGCCGAGGATGGCTCCGCTCAGGAAGACGTTCTCGCGGCCGGTCAGCTCAGGATGAAAGCCCGATCCGACCTCGATCAGTGCCGACAGCGCGCCGGTGATGGTGATGCGCCCTGTGGTCGGCGCGGTGATGCCGGCCAGCAGCTTGAGCAGCGTGCTCTTGCCCGCCCCGTTCGCGCCGATGATGCCGACCGATGACGCCCGCGGCACCTCGAGGTCGAGCGCGTCGAGTGCCCAGAACGTGGCTGCCGAACGGCGCGTGCCAATCCGGTACTGCTTGCCAACCTGCTCGAGGCGCACATCGGTTGGCCTCATACCGCGTCCGCCATCGTCCGCTCGGCGTGCTTGAAGTAGATGTAGGCACATGGCAACAGCGCCATCACCACAAGCGTGGCCGCGAGGAGTGCCGGCATGTCGGGCGTCGCATGCAACACCACGCCGCGGCGGAACGTGTCGACGATGCCGGCCATCGGATTGAGGATGTAGGCCGTGTAGGCCACCGGCGACAGCTTTCCTCGCGCCAGCGACAGGGGATAGACGACGGGCGTGGCGAACATCCAGACCTGCAGCAGCACCGGCACGGCCAGCCCGACGTCGCGATGACGCACGTGCACGGCCGATAGCAGCAGCCCCGTGCCGAGCAGCCACAGGGCGAGGAGCAGCAGGGCCGGCAGCGCCCAGAGTGCGCTCGGCGCCAGGGCGATGCCGTACCAGAGCATGAGGCCGCCCAGCGCGAGCGACGCGATGGCGGCATCGGCCATCGCCGCGACGATGTAGGTAATGGGCAGGATCTCTCTGGGGAAGGCTACCTTCGTGAGCAGTGCCGCGTGTCCGGTTAGCGAGCTCGTAGCGTTCGAGAGGCCGGACGCAAAGGCGGTCCACGGTACCAGCGCGGCATAGGCGAAGACGGCGTAGGGCACCCCTTCACTCGGGGCGCCGCCGAGGAGCGAGAACACCAGCGAGAACGCCAGCATGATGGCCAGCGGTTGCAAGAGCGCCCACAGCACGCCGAGACGCGACTGCTTGTAGCGCACGCTGATGCGGTGCGCGCTCAGCGTGCGCAGCAGGTCCGTGAACCCACCGAGCTGGCCAAGCGCGGCCAGTGGGTGCAGCCCCCGCAGCGATGGCGGTTCGATGATGCGCGTTGGGCGTTCGATCGGCGTGTTCAGTCAGAGCCTCGTAGCGCAAAACATGTCTGCAAGCGAGACGCCAGCTTGACTTGGCCCGGGTTGCTCCCTCACAATCCTGCCCCAGTGCTTTTCGCTGCTCACCGTCGGTGTTGTTGTTCCTGTTGCGCGTGCGCGATGTGTCGCTGCATGTGTATCGGGCCGACGATTCGATCGGTGAGAGGCATCCTCAGGTAGCGCTACACCCCTCCTAAGCGTTCTCCGCTTCTCCTCGATCAGTCGCTCGGCGACTCGGCTGAGCTGGCTCGACAACAACGGAGAAGCGTGATGATTTCAATTCCCATATTGATCCGCACGGCTGCGCTCGTGGCGCTGGCCTTCCTGAGTGCAGTCCCGGCGTTTCCCCAGGGCGGCGCCAGCCTTCTCACCGGAACGGTGAAGGACGTCAACGGCGGCGTGTTGCCCGGTGTGACGGTGAAGGTCACCAACGCGATCAGCAGCGCCAGTGTCGATGCCGTGACTGACGGCGAGGGAGTCTATCGCGCCGCGTCGCTGGTGACCGGCACCTACCGCGTGGAGGCGGCGCTCGACGGCTTCGAGAGTTCCGCGCTGCAGGTGACCGTCACCAGCGGGCAGGCGACGCTGGACGTGACGCTGTCGCCCTCGCGCCTCACCGAGTCGGTCGTCGTGACCGCCCGACGCGTGGAGGAAGTGGCGCAGGAAGTGCCCATTCCGGTGTCGGTGATCCGCGGCGACCTCGTTGCTGATGCGGGCGCATTCAACGTGAACCGCATGAAGGAGATGCTGCCGTCGGTGCAGTTCTACTCGACGAACCCGCGTAATTCGGCCATCAACATCCGTGGCCTCGGTGCGCCGTTCGGCCTGACCAACGACGGCATCGAACCGGGTGTCGGCCTCTACATCGACGGTGTCTTCTTCGCCCGCCCAGCGGCCGCCGCGCTCGACTTCCTCGACGTCGAACAGGTGGAGGTGCTTCGCGGTCCGCAGGGCACGCTCTTCGGCAAGAACACCACGGCCGGCGCCATCAACGTCACTACCCGCAAGCCGAGCTTCACCCCATCGTCGGAAGCCGAGTTGAACTACGGCAACCTCGGGTTCGTCCAGGCCAAGGCCTCGATCACCGGGCCACTGCTGCAGAGCGTTGCCGGACGCCTGTCGTTCGCCGGCACCCAGCGCGACGGTACGGTGCTCAACACCCGCACCGGCGACGACGTGAACGACATGAACAACCTGGGGTTGCGTGGCCAGGTGCTCTTCGCCCCGTCCGACCGCATCGCGGTCGCTCTCGCGTTCGATCACACGCGCCAGCGAGTCGAGGGTGTCACCCAGGTGGTGGCGGGCGTGGCGCCGACGCTGCGCGCCGCCAACCGTCAGTGGGCGGCCATCGCTGCCGATCTGAACTACGCGCCGCCCAGCTACAACGCCTTCGACCGACTCACCGACATCGACACCGCGATGCGCTCCTACCAGGACATGGGCGGAACGTCGTTGAACCTCGACTGGAAGGTTGGGCCAGGCCGCCTGACATCGACCGCCGCGTGGCGCTTTTGGGACTGGAAGCCGTCGAACGACCGCGATTTCATCGGCTTGCCGGTCACCACCATCTCCTCGGGTACGTCGAAGCAGAGCCAGTGGACGCAGGAGCTGCGCTACGTCGGTGACATCACGCCGCGCACGAACTTCGTGGCCGGACTGTTCTACTTCAGGCAGGGGATCGACTCGAACCCGGCGGTCAAGCAGCAGCAGGGGTCGGCGGCGTGGCGATTCCTGCTGGCGCCGAGCGCCAACGCGGCGACCCCGGGATTGCTCGATGGTTACGGCTTCAATCAGTACCTCACCTACGGCAACACGAGCGCGGCAGCGTTCGGGCAGCTCGAGTGGTCGATCACCGATCGCCTGCGCGTGTTGCCGGGCCTGCGCCTGAACTACGACAAGAAGAATGTCGACTTCGACCAACAGGTGTACGGCGGACTGCCAACGACCAATGCCGCGCTGATCGCGTTGCAGCGCTCGGTGCTGGCGCCGCAGTCGTATGCCGCGGATGTCGACGACACGAACCTGTCCGGTCAGGGCACGGTGGCGTTCAAGGTGGCGACGCGCATCAACACCTACGCCACATATGCGACGAGCTTCAAGTCGGTCGGCCTCAACCTCAACGGTGTCCCTACCGACTCGCAGGATCGGCCGGTGCTGTCGGCCGCCACGGTGAAACCCGAGGACGTAAAGCACCTCGAACTCGGCGTGAAGACCGAGCCGTTCCGCGGCGTCACCGCCAACGTGGCGTTCTACGACACGCAGATCATGGACTTCCAGGCGCAGGTCGTGAACGCTGGCGTCGGTGTCCTGCGTGGCTACCTTGCGAATGCCGAGAAGGTGCGGGTGCGCGGCATCGAGTTCGACGGCAGCGGCAGCCTGGGCCCGCGTCTCTCGCTGTATGCCGCCGCGGCCTTCACCGACGGCAGGTACGTGTCGTTCCCCGATGCGCCGCCGCCGCTCGAGGAAACGGGCGGGCCGCAGGTGAAGGACATTTCGGGCTCGCTGCTGCCGGGCATTTCGAAGCAAGCGACGTCGTTCGGTGGTGAGTGGGTGGAGAAGGGCCGTCTGCTCGGCCGCGGTGGCCAGTTCTTCACGGCATTCGACGCCAGCTATCGCTCGACGTTCTCGTCGAGCGCGACCGCCTCGACCTATCTGGTGGTGGACGGTTACACGCTGCTGAATGCCCGGTTCGGGTTCCGCGCTGCCGAGGGGTGGACGCTATCGCTCTGGTCGCGCAACCTGCTGAACACGGACTACTACGACCTGTTATCGGCTGCGCCCGGCAACTCGGGGCTCTACGTTGGACAGCCCGGCGACCAGCGCACCGTCGGTGTGACGTTGAGGCTGTCGTTCAAGCGGCGATGACCGGAGCGCTGTGCTGACGGGGTATAGTTCGGAGGCAAAATCGACATGAACGAACAGATGCTGTGGCTCGCAGCCATCACGCTTCTCGCCGCAACAGTCAACGGCGCGCTCGGCTACGGGTTCTCTTCGATCACCGTGCCGCTGGCGCTGCTGTTCCTGTCGAACCGGGTGCTCAACCCGGCGCTGATCATCATCGAGGTCCCGCTGAACGCCTACGTGCTGTGGGTGAACCGCGGCTCGCTTGGGGCGGTGTGGCGGCGGGTGCTGCCGATGATATTCGGCCTCGTCCCGGGCATCATCGCCGGCACGTTCATGCTCTCGAGCGTCAGCCCGGACTGGCTGAAGTTCTACACCTACCTGGTGCTGCTGCCGCTCATCCTGCTGCAGGCGGCCGGTTTCAGGCGCCCGATCAAGGCCGAGCGGAGCGCGGGCCTGCTGTTCGGGGCCGGCGTCGGCGTCCTCTACTCGGTGACGACTATCTCCGGACCGCCGCTGGCCATTGCCCTGAACAACCAGGGACTCGAGAAGCGGGAGTTTCGCGCGGCGCTCGGCGTCGTGCGCCTGGCCGAATCGGCGATGACCGCCGTGGCCTATATCTGGGCCGGGCTGTTCACGGCGCCGAGTTTCGGCCTGGTGCCGTGGATCATTCCGAGCGTGGCGCTGGGTGTGCCGATCGGCGCGCAGATCATCCAGCGCATGCGCCCCGAGACCTTCCGTCGCATCTGTATGAGTTTCGATGCCTGGGTGGTGGCGTTCGGCCTCTCGAAGTTGATGCACGACCTGAAGCTCCTCCCCGGCAGCGAGGCCTACCTGCTTCTGCTGGTGGTGATGGTGCTGGACGCGTGGTTGCTCTACCGCTTTTTTTCAGTGCTGGCCGACCAGACCGCCACCCCTTCCGAGCCGCGACTGGCGGCGCAGCCCGACTGAGCCCGGAAGCGGTCCGTCTCGGCGATTGACTTGGCCGACGTAAGTTGGTACATATCTATGCGTTGATGTCGTTGAGGGTCACCGCCTGTTGCTGCGCATGTTGTTGTATGGGTTCGTCGAACCCCGCGCTGTACGGTCGTGCCGCCTCACGGTGAACATCCGCTGAAACCAGACTTCAACGGACACACAGACCAAAAGCCCGGGGGAATCTCCCCGGGCTTTTGCTTTTTTTTGGACCGATCGAATGCCCATGGCCGCAGTCGACAATCGCATCCCGCCCGGCGCGCAGCACACCGAGGTTGCACCCAGGTATGACCACCTCGCCGCGCTCGAAGCGGAAAGCATCCACATCATGCGTGAGGTGGTGGCGGAGTTCGAGCGCCCCGTGCTGCTGTTCTCTGGCGGCAAGGACTCCATCGTCATGCTGCGCATCGCGGAGAAGGCGTTCTTCCCGGCGAAGGTCCCGTTCCCGTTGATGCACATCGACACCGGTCACAACTTCCCGGAAGTGATGGACTACCGGGACCGGCGCGTTGCCGAACTCGGTGCCCGTCTGGTGGTGGCCTCGGTGGAGGACGCCATCGCGCAGGGGCTCGTCACCGACCCGACCGGCCCGCGCGCCTCGCGCAACCAGATCCAGACCGTGCCGCTCCTGCACGCCATCCAGCAGCACACGTTCGACGCGGTGTTCGGCGGAGCCCGCCGCGACGAAGAAAAGGCCCGCGCAAAGGAGCGTGTCTTCAGCTTCCGCGACGAATTCGGCCAGTGGGACCCGAAGAACCAGCGCCCGGAACTGTGGTCGCTGTTCAATGGTCGCCACCGCAAGGGCGAGCACATTCGCGTGTTTCCCATCTCGAACTGGACGGAGGTGGACGTGTGGCAGTACATCGCCCGCGAGAGCCTCGAGCTGCCCACCATCTACTACGCCCACGAGCGCGAAGTGTTCCGGCGTGACGGCATGGTGATGGCGGTGACGCCGGTGACCCAGGCGCAGGCCGGCGAAGACGTGTTCCGCACCATCGTCCGCTACCGCACGGTCGGCGACATGACCTGCACCGCTGCGGTAGAGTCGGAAGCCGACACCGTGGCGAAGATCATCGAAGAAGTGGCCACGAGCCGCATCACGGAACGCGGCGCCACCCGCGCCGACGACCGCGCGTCCGAAGCGGCGATGGAAGACCGCAAGCGGGAGGGCTACTTCTGATGTCATCCGGGCTTCTGCGCATCTGCACCGCCGGCAGCGTCGACGACGGCAAGAGCACGCTGATCGGCCGCCTGCTCTACGACTCGCGCTCGGTCTACGAAGACCAGCTGCACTCGATCACGCGCGCCTCGAAGAACCGGTCGGCGGGTCCGATTGATTTCTCGCTCTTCACCGACGGCCTGCGGGCCGAACGTGAGCAGGGGATCACAATCGACGTTGCCTATCGCTACTTCGCGACGGCGCGCCGCAAGTTCATCCTGGCCGACACGCCCGGGCACGAGCAGTACACGCGCAACATGGCGACCGGCGCGTCGACGGCGGACGTCGCGATCCTCCTCGTCGATGCCCGGCACGGCGTGCGACCGCAGTCCAGGCGTCACGCCCAGATTGCGCGACTCCTCGGCATCAAGGACTACGTCCTTGCCGTGAACAAGATGGACCTGGTCGACTTCGACCGCACAGTCTTCGACACCATCGTCGACGAGTTCGACCAGATCCTGGCCGGTGCCAAGCTGCACCCGATTCCGCTCAGCGCACTGCATGGCGACAATGTCATCGGCCACAGCGACCGCACGCCGTGGTTCGACGGCCAGCCGCTGCTGGAGTTCCTCGAAACGGTCGAAGTGAAGCGCGATGCGCAGTCGACCGCGTTCCGCTTTCCGGTGCAACTGGTGCTGCGCCCCACCCACGAGTTCCGCGGCTACGCCGGGCAGGTGCTATCTGGCAGCGTGAAGCGGGGCGACGCGGTAACGACCTGGCCGACGGGCCGCTCCTCGCGCGTGAAGCAGATCGTCACCTTCGACGGAGAGCTGGAGCAGGCGACGGCGGGGCAGTCGGTCACGCTGACGCTCGAGGACGAAATCGACATCAGCCGGGGCGACATGATCACGGTCGGCGACGTGCACGTGGCGCAGCGCTTCCGTGCCGACGTGGTGTGGATGGACGAGCGTCCGCTCGATCCGTCACGCGTCTATGTGCTGAAGCACACCACCCGGACGGTGACAGCCGAGCTCGACCGCGCGCTCGAGCTGAACCAGATCGGCTCGGTCACCATCACCACGGCACGCCCGGTGATGGCCGATTGCTACGTCGAGAATCGCGGCACCGGCAGCTTCATCATCGTCGACCCGGTCACGAATTTTACAGCTGGTGCCGGAATGATTGCGGAGGTGCTGCGCGACTCGACGAGCAGCACGGCCGCCCGGGCCGGGGCCGCCGACCGCCTGGCGCGCCTGGCGCGCGGCGCCGCCAGCGACGCCGACGCGGTGGAGGCCGTCCGCAAGGCGCTCGAAGAGTTGCTGGCCTGATATGGCCGGGGCCATTCTCTGGTTCACCGGCATGTCGGGCGCCGGCAAGAGCACGCTCGCGACGGCGGTTGGCAATCGCGTCTCGATGGGTCGGCCGGTGGAGATCCTCGACGGCGACGTGGTGCGCACCCACCTGTCGAAGGGTCTCGGCTTCAGCCGTGAGGACCGCGACACCAACGTCCGCCGGATTGGCTTCGTGGCGCGGTTGCTGGCCAGGCACGGCGTCTTCGTCATCACCGCCGCCATCTCGCCATACGCCAACATCCGCGCGGAAGTGCGGGCGATGGCCGAGGCCGACGGGATCGCGTTCCTCGAAGTCTTCGTGAACCCGCCACTGACGTGGCTGATCGAGCGCGACGTGAAGGGGCTCTACAAACGCGCGCTGGCCGGCGAGCTCGCGCACTTCACCGGCATCACCGACCCCTACGAGGCGCCGGTCGCGCCCGACCTCGAGATTCACACCGACGCCGAGCCGGTCGAACAGAGCGCCGCCCGGATTCTGACGCTTCTCCAGGACAGACGGCTGATCGTCGGAAGTTAGAGCGGTTCCACCGTCACGGCCGTGCCGTAGGCCAGCACTTCGGTGACGCCGGGCGCGATCTCGTTGGCGTCGTAGCGCACCCCGATCAGCGCATTCGCCCCAAGTTCCGCGCCGTGCGCCAGCATGATGCGAAATGCGTCCTCGCGTGCCTTCTCGCACAACTCCGTGTACAGCGAAATGTTACCGCCGACGAGCGTCTGCAGCGACGCGCCGATTGTGCCGATGATGCTGCGCGAGCGGACGACGATGCCGCGAACCACGCCGTGGTTGCGGGTCGGCCGGTAGCCAGGCAGATCGAAGGCGGTGGTCACGTGAGCGAGAGCGATGATCGACATGGCCGTGGATGTTAGCCGGATTCAGAGTTCGCCGACAGCGGTGTTGAAGCGCGACAGCACGGTGGCGCGGTGGCTGCGCGTGTGCAGCTTCAGCACGGTGTCGCCGAGCACCACCTGATCGGGCGAACGCCACGTCGCCGACTTTCGCCGCAGATAGCGGCGATACGCCGTCCGGCAGACCACTTCGGCCACCGCTGAGGGTAGCCAGCACACGGCCTCCGCCACGGCTTTCATGCCGCGAAGCAGTGCCGGCTGGCGGAGGCGCAGGTGCCCGCCGTGCGGCGCGTGAAAGTTCGGATAGAAGTTGTGCACGAACGGGTTGGCATCGAGCAGCCGGCGATAGGTCTCGTCGCCCAGCAGCGGCTTCAGGTTGATGACCTGGCTGGCGCTGAACAGGTCCGGTTGATCGAACGCCATGGCGGTGTCGGCGACGATGAAGTTGGCGCACAATGTGCGCCGGCGACCAAGGGCCTTGCCGAGCAGGATGACGACCACCGCCGTGCTCCACACGCGCGCGCCTTTCGTGACAATGAAGATGTCGAGGTCGCCCCCGTTCTCCATGTTCAGGTGCGCCACGCTGCCCGAGAGGCCGAGGAGGCGCACGTACGGGACGGCGCCGATCAGCCTGAGCAGTGGACCATGTTCGGCGAGGAAGCCACGGCTGCGGTGCTCGCGCCGCACGCGAATCTCGATGAGGTCCGAGCGGCCAGCTGGAAAGATGAAGCCGTCGCGCATCTCCACGAGCGTCGCCAGAGCGGCACTGTCGCGAAGCGCCCGCACGATCTCGGTGGGCGTCTGCGCTGAGCCGATGAGAGTGTGGCGGAGCTGACTGAGCGTCAGCGGGTAATCGAAGACGGCGGCGTAGCGCACGCTGCGGACGATCGCCGCTTCGGCTGGCGTGAGGTCGGGTCGAGTGCCTTCGTCGGCGCGGAGCGGCAGCATCACGGGTGTGCCTCGACCCGGCGAAGAGCGAAGAGACAGCCGAGTGTCAGCGCCACCTCGGTCCACAGCGTCGACCACGCGGCGCCGCGCATGCCGATGGCGGGAATCCACCGCCAGTTCAGGAACAGGTTGACCGCCAGCGCCGCCGCGCAGATGGCGGCATACGCACGATGGCCGTCCCAGCCAATCAGCTGGTGTGTCAACGCATAGTTCAACGCCATCAGCGGCAGCGAGAGCAGCAGCAGCCGCAGCGCCGGCACGCCGCCGGCGAACGCGGTGCCGTACAGCCCGCGCACCAGCCACGGCGCGACGAGCCAGCCGACGGCAGCCGCGGCCACCGCGGCGAGAGTCATGGGTGTGGCGAGGGCGACGAGTGGCCGGCGGTCGTCGGCGCGCACCAGCGTCGGCAGAGCCACGGCGAGCACGGCGGCGGGGAACAGGCGCAGCGCCTCGACGAGCCTGAACATGGCGTTGTACACACCGACCGCCTCGCTGCCGCTCCAGCGCTGCAGGAGGAAGACGTCGATGCGGAAGTAGAGGGCCGAGAGCAGGATGCCAAGGCCGATCGGTGCAATGTCCCGAAGAAACGCCTGGCCGCGCGGCGGCAGCCGCGTCGCCTCGGTCCGGCCGTCGCTCCCCATCGCTCGCGCGAGGACGAGGGCGGTGGCCAGACCGAGCAGCGCTGGGATGAGCAGGGCTACCGACAGCCAGTACGCGCCGGGTGCCACCGTCAGCGCCGTGAGTGCAAGCAGCAGCATGGCGCACCGTTGTGCCAGGGTGAGCGTCGACTCGAGGTCGGTCCGTTCGTGGCCACGGAAGAAGTAGTAGAGGAACTCGGTGGCGCCGCTGGCTGCGTAGGCCATCAGGAAGAGTGCGCTGGGCCAGGTTGCGGCGGCGCCGATGAGCGGACGTACCACCAGGGCCACGGCCAGCGCCGCGACGCCGGTGCCGACGCGAACCGGCCACCAGCGGGCAAGGATCGCCCGCGCCGCGCGCGGCGCCTGCGCCACGGCGCGCGCCAGGTGCAGCTGCAGCCCGAAGTCGGCGGCGACCGAGGCCAGCCAGCCGAGCGTGGAGGCGAGCGCGAACAGCGCGAAGTCGGCTCGAGACAGCCGTCGGGCCGCGACCACGGTGACGATGAACATCGCGCCCTTGGCGAGGAGATCGGTGGCGGCGCGGTAGAGCATGTGCGCGGCTCCGACTTTCCCTTCGCGAAACACCCTTTCGCCGGTCGTAACCGTGATGACGTTGCGAAGGGCCGCCACCGGGCGCAGCCAGGCACGGGAAGTCTGGTAAACCTCGCGCGATTGGCGCGGACCAAGGCATTCACTGGCGTTTCGGGACATCGTCGTTGCCGGAATGTCTATGCACTCGACGTGCCCTTCTTGCCGAAGGCGGCAATCGCAGTGGCAAGGATCTTGGACTGTTGCCGATTGAACGATGTCTGTTGCCGACGCACGTGTGCGTAGCAAGCTCGCGACGTCCGGCGCTGGGTATCACCTGCGCGTGCGCCGGGCCCTGCGTCTTGATCGCACGGCGTCGATAGGGGTCGCACTACTCCTGCTCGTGGCGCCGTTCGAGGCGCTGCGGCCGCTGGTTAGCGTGCCCGGGCAAAGCCTGACAACCGTCGAGACGGCGTTGCTCGCGGTCCTGGGCGTGGTCGCGTACGTGGCGCTGCGCGCGCGGGCGTGGTCTGTCGTGCCGCTGCGCGACGTGGCGCCGTGGGCACTGCTCGTGCTCGTGGCCGTCGCGGCCGCCGTTGCCGCGCCGGTCTACCGCGCCAACGGACTCCACATGGCGGCGAGGCTTGGCCTGGCGTCGGCGGTCGGCCTGATGGCGGCGGTGGCCTCGGCGGACGTCCGGACCAGGTCGCATCTGGTGGCCACGGGGTTCGTCTCGGGAACAATCGTCGCGGCGCTCGTGGTGGCCGACTTCGCCGCGGTGCCCGGAGTGGCGGCGCTCCTGTCTGTCTTTCGCGAGGGGGTCGCCACTGTCGGCGCGCAGTTGCGCGCGTCAGGTCCATTCCAGTATCCGACCATCGCCTCGATGTTTCTCGAGGTGACCTTTGCGCTCGGTCTCGGTGTGCTGGTGACGACGCCGGGAGCCACACGGCAAGCAGGGCTCGTGCTGCTGCTAGCGCTCACCGTGGAGGCGATTGTCCTCACCTTCACGCGCTCCGGACTGATTACCGTAGGCACGTCGCTGGCGCTCGTCGGCGTGTTGCACTGGCGGCGGAACGGGTTCGATCGCATCACGTGGTGCATCTTCGGTGTGGCGCTGCTCACTGGCGCGTCGCTGTGGTCGTCCCGCTCGGCCGAGGCCCTGCTGCTGCGCATGACGAGCGAAACGCAAGGGCAATGGTTTTCGGCACAGGTGAACGCACCGTCGTACCTGTCCATCGACACGAGCCGCCCGATCGGCGTGCCGCTGCGCCTCACCAACACCGGGCGCGCCACCTGGGACTCGTCGGCCGAGGCGCCAATCGCGCTCTCCTATCACTGGCTCGAGGAGCAGTCCGACCGGGTGCTCGCCTGGGAAGGGCTGCGTACGCCGTTCCCGGCGCCGGTTCGCCCGGGCCAGACGATCGACATCGTGGTTGCGGTCGACGCACCGATCGGGCCAGGGCGCCATCGGTTGGTGTGGGATCTCGAGCAGGCGCAGCGTCTCTGGTTCTCGACCGAACCCGGCGCCGTGTTGACGTTCACGACGGCCACCGTCACCGGTCGCGCGGTTGGCGGAAGGCGCAGGAGCACAGGACCGGCGCGCATGCCGCGGGCCGCGGCTAGGCCGGGCCGGTTCGTGTTGTGGACCGCTGCGGCGCGGATGTGGCGCGAGCGTCAGCTGCTCGGTGTCGGACCGGACAACTTCCGCCTGCTGTACGGACGCTACGCTTCCATCCTCAACGCCGACCCGCGCGTCCACAGCAACAACATGTACATCGAACTGCTCGTCGGCATGGGCCTCGTGGGTGGAGTCGTGCTGGCCTGGCTGGCCGGTCGCGTGGCCGGGGCCGTGCGGCGCTGCTGTGCGGCCGGCGGCGCCGACCTGGGCGTGGCAGCCGCATGCGTGGCTATCGCCGTGCACGGACTTGCCGACTCGTTCCTGTCGTTCACCGGCACCTACATTGTCATGGCTGTCGCGCTCGGGCTTGCGTCGGCGTGCCCGCAGGGGGAGCGTCGTGCACATCGCGTTTGACGGGACCACGTTGCGCCCGGAACGCACCGGTGTCGGCTACTACACCGAACACCTGCTGCGGCATACGGCGGCGCAGGCCGTCGGTGACACCCTGACCGTCTTCTCGAACACGCCGGTTGACACGACGGCGCCGCTGCCCGCGCACGTCTCGACCCTCGTGGTGCCGTCCGTCCTGCCGCGCCTGCTCTGGATGCAGACGCACGCGCCCCGGCTGCTGCGACGCATCAAGGCCGACGTGGTGCATTTCACCAACGGCATGGTGCCGCTGGCGTCGCCGGTGCCGACGGTCGTGACAATTCACGACATGAGCCTCACGATGTATCCGGCGTTCCATCCGCGGCGCCGCGTGTTGCTCAATCGTCCGCTCGTCAACCTCGCGGCCAGGCGGGCGGACGCCATCATTACCGTGTCGGACGCGGCGAAACAGGACATCGTGCGGATCTACGGCCTCGACGCTGCACGCGTGCACGTCGTGCACGAGGCGGCGGCGCCGTCGTTCGGCGTCATCCACGATCCGTTCGAACTGCGCCGTGTCCGCGAGTGCTACGGCCTGGCCGAGCGCTTCATTCTTTACGTGGGCACGATCGAGCCGCGGAAGAACCTGCCGACGCTGATCGAGGCGTTCGCGCGGCGACGCGTGGCGGGCGACCTGCCGCATCAGCTGGTGTGTGCCGGTCCCTACGGCTGGCTCTCGGACGACATCGACGCGCAGATCGATCGCCTGCGTGTGCGCGACGCCGTCCGCTTCACGGGCTACGTGCCGTTCACGGACCTGCCGGCGATCTACAACCTGGCCGAGATGTTCGTCTTCCCGTCGGTGTACGAGGGGTTCGGCCTGCCGGTGATCGAGGCGATGGCCTGCGGCACGCCGGTGGTGACGGGGAGCGTGGCCGCCCTCAACGAAGTGGCGGGCAGTGCGGCAGAGCGGGTGGACCCGCTCGAGGTCGACTCGCTCGGCGACGCCATCGTCGGTCTGGCGTCGTGCCGCGAGCGGCGCCAGGAACTGTCGAGGCGAGGATTGGCGCGCGCGCGCACCTTTTCATGGGAGCGGGCTGCGGCGGAAACGTTGCACGTCTACCGCGCCGCCGTGGCGCATCCGGTCGCCGACCGGGCTGCGGCCGAGACCGCACTGGAGGCGTGACCATGGCCACCGACGTCCTTATCGGCCAGGCGTACTTCCTGCGGTTCGACCCCACGCTGTGGCAGGGGCAGCGTCCGTACGCGCCGCTCGGCGCGCTCTACGCCGCGGCGTGCGTGCGCGACGGGGGCCACACGGTGGCGCTCTTCGACGCCATGCTCGCCGAGTCGGAGCGCGATTGGGACGCGGCGCTCGACGGCGAACAACCCGCCGTGGCGGTGCTGTTCGAGGATAGCTTCAATTACCTGAGCAAGATGTGCCTCTCGCGCATGCGCGAGGCGGCACTGACAATGATTGCGGCCGCGGTTCGGCGCGGCATCCCGGTTGTCGTCGCCGGCTCGGACGCAACCGATCACCCGGCGTTGTATCTCGACGCGGGCGCCTGCGTGGTCATTGCCGGCGAAGGCGAGGTGACACTGGTGCAGGTCATCGACGCGCTACGGCGCGACGCGACGCCGCTGGCGCAGATCGACGGCGTGGTGGTGCGCGTGGACGGTCGGCTGGTACGCACGCCGGCGCGACCGATCATGCGGAACCTCGATGCTGTGCCATGGCCGGCCTGGGACCTCATCGACGTCGAGCGCTACCGCGCGGTGTGGCTGCGCCGGCATGGCCACTTCTCGATGAACATCACCACGACCCGCGGCTGTCCGTATCACTGCAACTGGTGCGCGAAGCCGATCTACGGGCAGCGCTACACGGCGCGGTCGCCGGAGCGCGTGGCCGAGGAAGTGGCGTGGCTGGCGCGCACCTTCGCGCCGGATCACCTGTGGGTGACGGATGACATCTTCGGTCTGAAGCCCGGATGGGTCGAAGCATTTGCGGCGGCGCTGTCGTCGCGCAACGCCGCCATCCCGTTCAAGTGCCTGATGCGGGCCGACGGCATTTCGGAGCAGTCGGTCCAGGCGCTCGCGTCCGCGGGCTGTCGCACGGTGTGGATTGGCGCCGAATCGGGGGCGCAGCGCGTGCTCGATGCCATGGAGAAGGGCACGCGCGTCGACCAGATCGAGAATGCGGCGCGCCTGCTGCGCGCCGCGGGCATCGAGGTCTGCTTCTTCCTGCAGTTCGGCTACCCAGGTGAGACGTTCGACGAGATCGAACAGACGATGGCCATGGTCCGGCGCTGCCGGCCGCACGACATCGGCATCTCGGTCTCGTATCCGCTGCCCGGCACCCCGTTCCACGCGCGTGTGCAGACGCAACTCGGGGCCAAGCAGAACTGGGTCGATTCGTCCGACCTCGCGATGATGTATCGCGCCACCTATACGCCTGCCTTCTACAGGACGCTGCACGCCTACGTGCACGCCCGCTTCCGGCTGCAGCGCGCCGTTGGGATTCTGCGCGACATCGTCACGTCGCCGCACCATGTGTCGCGCCCGGCGCTCTCGGCGCTTGCAGGGGCGGTGGTCCCGTTGCTGCAGCTGCCGTGGTTGTCCGTACGCGTGCGGCGGCTGGCCTCGGAGCCACAGGACGGCGACGCGCCGGTGCTGGTGCCACTGCTGAATCGGCAGTCGGCCGCTCGGCCGAGCGAGCAGGGGCAATGACGTGCTGAATCCTGCCGCGTTCGTCAGCCTCAACGAATGGACGAACCGGACGTTCGCCCTGCCGGTCGTCGTGTTCTTCCCGACGAGCCGCTGCAACAGCCGCTGCGTCTCCTGCGACTGGTGGCAGGCCAGCGGCGACGGCGACCTGACGATGCCGGAGATCGAGCGGCTGGCCGCTGAGCTGCCGGAACTCCGGACGCGCATCGTGCTCTTTTCGGGAGGCGAACCACTGTTGCGCCCCGAGGTCTTCGAGATCGCGTCTCTGTTCCGGCGCGAGGGGCTCCGCCTGCATCTGCACACCAGCGGTGTGCTGCTCGAGCGCCTGGCCGCGAAGGTGGCGGACCATTTCAGCCGCGTCATCGTGTCGCTCGACTCGCACGACGAAGACCAGTACCGGCGGATTCGCGGGGTGTCGGCGCTGCAGACACTCGAACGCGGCGTGGCGCGCCTGCGGGCCATTGCGCCGCGGTTGCCCGTCAGCGCGCGGTCGACGCTGCACCGGCTCAACTTCCGCGACCTGCCGCAGATCATCGAGCACGCAAGGGCCATGGCGCTCGATAGCATCTCGTTCCTGGCCGCCGATGTCGGCTCGAGCGCGTTCGGCGGCACCGGAGCGCGTGGCCCCAGGCCACTGGCGCTCACTCGCGAGGAGATCGTCGAGTTTGCCGACGTCGTGGAGCGGACGATCGTCGATCGCGAAGACGACTTCGCCGGCGGGTTCGTGGCCGAGAGTCCGGCGAAGCTGCGCCGTCTGCCGCAGTACTACGCGGCGCTGGCCGGTCTCGCACCGTTCCCTCCCACCCAGTGCAACGCGCCCTACATGTCGGTGGTCATCGAGGCCGACGGTGTGGTGCGCCCCTGCTTCTTTCATGATCCCGTCGGCACTGTTCGTCATGGTTCCCTGCGCACGGTCGTCGACGGCAATCTGCGCGCCTTCCGCGCGGCGCTCGAGATGTCTGACAACCCGGTCTGCGAACGCTGTGTGTGCTCGATGAAGACCGGATGGCGGAGCGCGCCGTGGCGATGATGCCGCCCGCGCAGGCCCGGGCTGTCGACACCGCGCGGGCGTTCGACGGCGTCGCGGACGACTACCACCGCACGAACAGCGAGAACCCGATTCTGACGCACATGCGTCGACGATCGCTCGCGATGCTCCGGCGCTATGTGCCAGCAGGAGCCGACCTGCTCGACCTCGGGTGCGGTCCCGGCACCGACCACGCGGCTATGGTCGAGGCCGGCTACAGCGTCACCGCCATCGATGTGTCACTGGCGATGGTGTGCGAGGCACGGGCGCGCGCCGCTCACCTCGACGGACCGCATCGGCCGGTAGTGCTGTGCCAGTCGATCGATCAGGTCGCGAAGTTCCGGACGGCGTCGTTCGATGCGGTGTTCTCGAACTTCGGCCCGTTGAACTGCGTGGCCGACCTGGCCGGGACAGCCGGGGAGCTGCACGACGTGCTGCGGCCGGGCGGGGTGCTGGTGGCGTCGGTCATCGGCCGCCTCTGCCCGTGGGAGATCGCGTTCTACGTCGCGCGCGGGCAGTGGGCGCGGGCCTTCACCCGCTTGCGGCGCGGCCCGGTCGGTGTGCCGCTCGAAGGCGGCACCGTCTGGATGCGGTACATCTCACCGGGCGAGTTCACGCGCGTGTTCGAAGGCGCGGGGTTCACCGTGCGGGGCCTCGAGGGACTCGGCGTGGTGGCGCCGCCGCCGTACTTGGACGCGTTCGCCGCCAGGCATCCGGCACTGGTAGCACGCCTGCTGGCGGCCGACGAGGTGGTGGGCCGCTGGCCGGTCATGCGAGCCATGGGCGATCACTTCCTGGTTGTGGTGCAGCGGAGGTGACGTGATGTGGATGCCGAGGCTGGTCTGTTCCGCCTGCGGCACCGGGTTGCCGCTGAGCACGGTGCCGGTCCGATGCATCGGATGCGGCGCGCTGGCGGTGGAGCGCAACGGCATCCTGCGTTGCGTCTCGGAGGCGCGACTGGAGCGTGCGCGGCCGTTCCTCGCGCAGTACCGGTCGGTGCGGCGCGCCGACGGCCATGTGATGCGCTCGGCGGAGGAATACCGGGCGTTGCCCTCCGTGTCGCCCACGGCTGCCAACGTCGACGAGTGGCGTATCAGGCAACAGAGCCTCGACACGCTGCTGCACGCGTTCTCGACGGCGCGGCGCTCGGCGCGCGTGCTCGACCTCGGCGCCGGCAACGGCTGGCTCAGCCAGCGCCTGACGGTGCTCGGGCACGCCGCGGTGGCGGTCGACCTGAATGATGACGGGGAGGATGGCCTGGGGGCAGCGGCGGCGAGCCGCGTCGCGTTTCCCCGGGTGCAAGCCGCCTTCGAACAGTTGCCGTTCGAAGCCGGACAGTTCGATGTGGTTGTGTTCAATGCGTCGCTCCACTACGCCGACGATCCTGGAGCGGTGTTGACTGGGAGCCGGCGCATGCTCGCCAACGGTGGCGCGCTGGTGGTGATGGACTCGCCGACGTTCGTGCTGGCGCGCGACGGTGAGCGGATGGTGGAGGAACAACTGGCTGCAATGCGTACGCGTGTCGGGGTGTCGTCGCCCGTCTCCTGTGGCCGCGGGTTCCTCACGCTCGACGAACTGCGTTGTGCCGCCGTCGTGTTCGGCATGGCGGCCACATTCACCCGCTCGTCAGGGCCGTGGCTGTGGCGTCTGCGCCGGGCATGGTCCGGCCTACGGCTCGGCCGGCAGCCCGCGATGTTCGGTGTGTGGGTGGCGCGATGATTGTCTTCTACAACCCGCTGTCGACGACGCCGGGCAAGCAGCCGTTGCCGCTATCGCTGATGGCCCTGGCCGCGGTGGTCGGGGCGACGGAGCGGTGGCATCTGGTCGATGGCAATGCCGAGCCCGACCCGGCGCGGGCGATCGAGGCGGCCTTCGCCACGCGCGCCGCCGACGACCCCGTCGCACTGCTGGCCGTGACGGTCATGCCGGGGCCGCAGGTCAGCCAGGCGGTGCCGGTGACGAAGGCGATTCGACGGGCGATGCCGCACGTGCGGATCGTCTGGGGCGGCTACTTTCCCACCCAGCACACCCGGGCTGTGCTCTCGTCCGGCTCCGTCGACTTCGTCATCCGCTCGCAGGGGGAGCGGCCGCTGCTGGAGTTGCTCGCGGCGCTGAAAGGCGAGCGACCGATCGAGACGGTCAGCAGCCTGTCGTGGCGGTGCGAGGACGGCACGCAGGCCAACACGGCGTCCGGGCCGATGACGCCGCTCGACGACCTGCCTGACCTGCCCTACGAGCGGGTCGACATGGAACGCTACCTCCATCCTACCTACCTCGGCGCACGCACGGTGGCGCACGCGTCCTCGTTCGGCTGTCCCTTCGCGTGCAACTTCTGCGCGGTGGTCGCGATGACGAACCGGCGTTGGCTCGCGCAGTCGCCGGCGCGCATGGAGGCCACTCTGCGGCGGCTCCAACGCGACTACCGCATCGACTCGGTGATGATGCACGACATGGACTTTTTCATTGTCGAGGCACGCGCGGCAGAGTTCGCGGAGCGCATCGCGCCGCTTGGCCTGTCGTGGTGGGCGCTCGGGCGCATCGACACGCTGATGCGCTATTCGGACCGCACCTGGGAGCTGATGGCCCGCTCCGGGCTGAAGATGGTGTTCTCCGGCGCTGAGTCGTCGTCCGAGGTGACGCTGGCGGCGATGAACAAGGGGGGCACGGCATCGCCCACGCTGACGCTCGAACTGGCGGCGCGGATGAAGCGCTACGGTGTGGTGCCCGAGTTCTCGTTCGTGCTCGGCGCGCCACCCGACCCGGAAGGCGACACGCTGCGGACGTTCGACTTCATCCGCAACATCAAGGCGATCAACCCGGCAACAGAAGTGATTCTCTACACCTACACCCCGGTGCCGGGTGAAAACTCCCTCTCCGACTCCGCCGAGAGCGGCGGCTTCCAGTTTCCGGAGACGCTCGACGAATGGGCGTCCGACGACTGGACGCAGGCCATGATGCGGCGCGGCGAGCGGCTGCCGTGGTTTCCGGCCGGACTGAAGGAGCGCATCCGCAACTTCGAGCGGGTGCTGAATGCGTTCTATCCGACGGTGACGGACCGGCGGATGACGCCCGCTCGCCGGGCACTGCTGCGCGCGGCCAGTTCGTGGCGTTATGCCCTCGGCGTGTACGGCGCGCCCTACGAACTGCGGGTGCTGCAGCGTGTGTTCCGGTATCAGCGTCCCGAGACCACGGGGTTCTGATGCGCCTTGCCGTGCGCCTTGCCCGGTGGTGGACCGGCGGCCCCGAGCGCGTGTCGATGCGGGACGGCTACGACCGGTGGGCGCCGGTCTATCCCGCGCACCCGCACAATCCGCTGATGACCGCGGAGGCAGCGGTCGTCGCCAGCCTGATCCGTACGGCGTCGCCACGCCGCGCACTCGACGTCGGGACTGGTACCGGCCGGAACCTGGCGACGCTGCGCGAGGCGGGCGCGAGCTTCGTGACCGGCGTCGACCTCTCCGCGTCGATGCTGCGTTACGGCTCCGCCGGCTGCCCGCGCGTGCGCGGCGACGCGCAGCAGTTGCCGTTTGCCACCGCGTCGTTCGATGTCGTTACGTCGTCGCTGATGTGCGGCGACGTGCCGGACCTCGGCGCCTGGGTCGGGGAGGCGGCGCGCGTACTCGCACCGGGTGGACAGCTCATCTACTCCGACTTCCACCCGTCGTGGACCGTGTCCGGATGGCGGCGAACCTTCAGGAGCGATGAGGGGCTGGAGTACGAACTGCCGTTCTTCCCCCACACCATCGAGGCGCATCTCGACCGGCTGGCGGACCACGGGCTCGAGGTGCGGGCGATACGCGAGCCGCGCGTCGACGTACGGCCCCACCCCGTGGTGGTGGTGCTGCATGCGACGAAGCCGTCACGCGGAGCGCGGTGATGTTCGGGCTGCCCGCTGCCGTCACCTACGTCAACGGTCGCATTGTCACACCTGAGGGTGAGGCGCGGTCGATTCGCATGCGGAAGCGGATTCTCGCGATCGATCAGCCGCCGCAGTCTGGCGATCAGATCGTCGACCTCGACGGGCGCATCGTCCTGCCAGGCCTGATCAACGCACACGACCATCTCGAGTTGAATCACTACGGGGCACTGAAGGGGCGCGAGCGCTACGGCAACGCCCGCGAGTGGATCGACGACCTGCGCCCGGTGATTCGCGACAGGACCGAGATCCGCGAGAAGAGCCGCATCAACCTGGCCGACCGGCTGTTCATCGGCGGTGTGAAGAATCTGCTGGCCGGTGTCACAACCGTCGCGCATCACAACCCGATGTATCGCGCGTTCGGCCTGCATTACCCAGTGCACCTGGTCACCGGCTTCGGCTGGGCGCATTCGCTCGGTATGGAGCACGGGCCGGTCGGCGCGCACGGTGAGCCTGGCGGCGTGGTGGCCGACGCGGCGGCGTCGACACCAGCGAACCGGCCGTTCATCGTGCATGCGGCGGAAGGCGTGGACGGCTGTGCGGCTGGCGAGATCGACACGCTCGAGGCCGGCGGGGTGCTGCGCGGCAACACCGTGCTGGTACACGGCCTGGCAGTGAGTGCGGCGCAGTGGCACGCGCTGTTCGCGCGCGGCGTGGCGCTGGTCTGGTGTCCGGCCTCGAATCTGTTCCTGTTCGGCCGCACGCTCTGCATGCCGTCGGTGCTCGACGCGCCGCAGGCGGCCGGCCGTGTGTGCCTGGGCAGCGACTCGCGGGTGACCGGCTCGAACGATCTGCTGGAGGAACTGCGCGTGGCGGCCGACACCGGTGTCGCACCCGATGTGCTCCTGCGAATGGTGACGACCTGGCCCGCGCAGGTGCTGCACCTCGAGGATGCCGGTCGTGTGCGCGTTGGCGCCGCGGCCGACCTGCTGGTGATCCCGGCGCTCGACGACTCGCCGGCCGAGGCACTGCTGCGTTGTCGGCGTCGGGACGTGTCGCTCGTCGTGCGCCGGGGCACGCCGATGGTTGGCGAGCCCGCCCTGGCGCACGCGTTCGACGCGAGACGGACCCATACGCGGACCATCGAGGTCGACGGTTGCCCCCGTGTCGCGCAGGCAGCCCTGGCACGGCGGATCGAGCGCTGCCTCATTGGCGAGCCAGGCGTCAGCGCAGGAAGGAGCCTTTACGCTTCGCAGCCAGCTCGCGATAGAGCGCGGTGAACGCGCGCGCGGTCCAGTCGGCGTCGTGCGTCGTCGCCCACGCGCCGGCCGCCGCCGCGAGGGCATGACGACGCGTGTCGTCGAGCAGCAGGTCGCGAAGCAGGGCGGCGAGTACCTCGTGATCGGACGGAGGGACGGTAACTGCACGGTCGCCGTGCCAGTCGGCCAGGTATCCAACGGCGGCTCCCGCCACAGGTACGCCGCAGGCCGCCGCTTCGAGCAGCACCACGCCGGCCGCTTCGTGAAGCGAGGTCAGCACGAAGAGGTGCGCCGCGTGATAGAGCGGCACCAGTTGCTCGCTCGAGAGGAATCCGTGGAAGGTGACGCGTGGCTTCAGCCCCAGTTCGTCCGCCAAGGCTGCGAGCGCGCCGCGCATCGTGTCCTCCCCGACCATGTCCAGGTGGACGTCGAGGCCGTTCGTCACCAACTGGTGGACGGCGCGAAGCAGCGTCGCCTGGTCCTTGACCGGGTTGAGCGACGCTACGTGCAGCAGGCGGAACGGCGGCGCGTGCGGCGGCACGGTGCGCGGAGTGAAGACCGCCGTGTCCACCCCGAGCGGAATCACGAGCGGCGTGCAGCCGTGGGCTCGCGCCAGAGCGGCCTGGAACTCGCTGCAGACCGTGACACGCGTGGACAGCACCGTGGCGGCCCGGACCGCCAGGCGGTTCGGCCACGTGGTCTGCAGGCCGTAACCGATGCGGGGCAGCGACGCGAACTCGCCGCTGTCGAGCGTCACCACCGTCGGCGTGCCGGTCAGGCGTCCGAGCAGCGACACCAGGCGTCCGGCCGGCTGCGCCCAGTAGGCATGCAGCACGTCAAAGGGGCCATCGGCTCGAAGGGCCGGGTGCAGGGCACGAGCCTGCGCCACCACACCCGATGGTTGTCCGAGGTCGCGGATGGTGGCGCCGGCCAGGGGGTAGGTGCAAGGGGCGTCGTGGTAGCGCAGCACGTAGACGAACAGCTCGTGCGCGCGTGCCAGCCGCTCCACCAGCCACAGCAGCGACGGGATGACACGCGTCCGTCCACTTCGGTCGAAGCCGCCCGTCACCACGAGCGCGATGCGCATGCGCAACTATAGTGCGCGCGCCGCGGTGGACGGGCGGTTGAAGCTGGTGCAGGTGAACTACGCCTTCACGCCCGTCGAATCGCCCGACGTCCTGCTGGACACCTATCACACGCTGACCGGGTGGAGCGATGCCGCGTCGGGCGCCGGGCTGTCGGTGAGTGTGGTCCAGGCGTTCTCGACCAACGCCGTGCGTCGGCGGGGACGCGTGGACTATTTGTTCTGCGGGTCCGGCGGCCCGAGACAGCTGTCCTCGGCAGTGATGCACGCCGCCGTCGCGGCCTGTGAACCCGACGTGGTGCATGTGAACGGCCTCGATGCGCCGATCCGGGCGTGGCGGCTGCGGCAGCGGCTTCCCGCGCACGTGGCGATTGTCGTGCAGGATCACGCCAGCGTGCCGCCGCGCCGGTTCTCGCTGACGGCGCCGTTCAGGCGTCGGGCCATGCGCGCCGCTGACGCGTACCTGTTCACCGCGCCGGCGCAGGCACAACCGTGGGTGGACCGAGGCTTCATCGCCGACACGCGGATCGTCCACGCAATCCTGGAGGCGAGCACCGAGATGCGGCCGGTGCACCGCGCCACCGCCCGCGCCCTCTCGGCCATCGCCGGCACGCCGGCCATCCTGTGGGTAGGACGGCTCGACGCGAACAAGGACCCGCTCACCGTCCTCGCCGGCTTCGAACAGGCGCTGGCGTCGATGCCGGAGGCCACCCTCACCATGGTGTTCAGTGACGACGGGCTGCTGCCGGCGGTGACGGCCCGCATCGCCGCGTCGCCAGCGCTCGGCGGACGGGTACGCCTGGCCGGGCGCGTGCCGCGGGCGCAGCTTGCTGCCTGGTACAGCGCAGCCGACCTGTTCGTGCTTGGCAGCCATCACGAGAGCTGTGGCTACGCGCTGCTCGAGGCCTGTGCCTGCGGCGCGGTGCCAGTGGTGACCGACATCCCGTCGTTCCGCGCCATGACGGGCGACGGCGCCATCGGCGCGCTCTGGCCGGTGGGCAATGCCGGGGCGCTGGCCTCGGCCCTGCTGGCGCTCGCGCAGCGCGAACTCGAGGTCGAGCGGACGTGCACGCGAGCGTTCTTCGAGCGGCATCTGAGCTGGAGGGTGGTTGGGGCACAGGCGAGAGCCGTCTACGAGACGGTGGTCGAGGCGCGCCGGCGCAGGGGAGGGCGCTGAGCCGCGTGTTAAACTCAGCCCCTCACCTTGGCCAGTGGAGCACCCCACGTCGCACGCTTCGACCACAACGGAGCGACCCTCTTCGATGAGATCAGCGGAGACGCTGTCTCGCGACACATCGTGTTCCTGCACGGCTGGGGCGGCAACCGCGACAGTCTCCGTGGCATCGCCACGCTCTTTCAGCACACACACCGCGTGCACCTGCTCGATCTGCCGGGCTTTGGCGACGCGCCGCCACCGCCGGAGTCGTGGGGCACGGTCGAGTACGCCGACCTTGTGCAGCAGTACCTGCTCGAGCAGGTTGCGGGAACCGTCGTGCTGGTGGGGCACTCGTTTGGCGGGCGCGTCAGCGTCCGGCTGGCGTCGCGTCGCCTGACGCAGATCCGCGACCTCGTGCTGCTTGGTGTGCCGGGCCTGCCGCAGCCGGCGCTGTCGAAGGTGCGTGTGCGGCGCTGGGGCATCCGCACGTTGCGCACGCTGCTCAGGGCACTGACACCGGTCGTCGGCGAGCGCGGGGTGCGGTGGCACACCGCGCGGTTCGGCTCGAAGGACTATCAGGCGGCCGGCCCGCTGCGAGCGGTCCTCGTGCACACCGTGAACGAAGACCTCACGGAGAGTGCGAAACTGATCGCCTGCCCGGCGCTGCTGGTGTGGGGGACCGACGACACCGAGACGCCGCCCTGGCTGGCGGCACGCTACGCGGCGCTCATCGGCGGCAAGGCCACGGTCTCGCTGCTGCCGCACAAGGACCATCATCTCTACACCGGCACCGGCGCCCACCTCATCGGGCAACAGATGCGCACATGGCTGAAAGCGCAGGCCAATGACTGAGTTCTGGCCCTGGGTGCCCGTCCTGTCCGCGGCATTCACGTACCTGGTGTGGCGTCGCCTGCTCGCCTACCTGCGCTACTTCCAGCAGGAGGGCTACGAGCCGGTGCGCTTCCTGCGCTGGACCTCCGTGCGCCCGCTGACGGACCCCGCATTCTGGGTGTCGATCGCGTCGGCGTTCCTGTTCTTCGCCGACACGCTGCTGGCCGTCGTGCTGTTCACCACCGGCACCGTCGTGCTCGGGCTGGTCCAGCCCGACCCGCGCCTGTCGGGCAAGATTCCGCTGCGTCTGACCTGGCGCGCCCGGCGCGTCCTGGTGGTCGCGCTGATGCTGGCGGTGTCGGTCTTCGCCGTGCTCATACGACTGTTCATGGCGAGCGAGGTGCGCGCACCACTGGTGGCCGCGTCGTTCATAGTCGCGATGCTGCCACTGACGCTGATCGCCGCCAACCTGATCCTGACGCCCTACGAACGCGCGGTGCAGCGCTCGTACTACGCAGAGGCTGTCGCGCAGCTGGCCCGCGTTCATCCATTCGTCGTCGGCATCACCGGCAGCTACGGGAAGAGCAGCACCAAGTCGATGCTCGCGCACCTCCTGCAGTTCCACGCACCGACGCTGGCGGCCACCGGCAGCATCAACACGGTGATGGGCGTCACTCGTCACATTCGCGAGGAACTGGTGCCTGGCCACCGCTTCATGGTGGTGGAGATGGGGGCGTACGCGGTGGGCTCGATCAGACGGCTCTGTGCGTTGACGCCGCCTTCGGCGGCGATCATCACGGCCGTGGGTGATGCGCACCTCGAGCGCTTCAAGACCACCGAAGCGATCTACCAGGCCAAGAGTGAGCTGGCGCAGGCGGTGCCGGCCGGTGGCCTCCTGGTGTGCAACGCCGACAGCCCGAACGCGCTGCGCATTGCGCAGGCCAACGCGCACTGCCGCGTGCTGCTCTACGGCGAGCACCATGCCGGCGCGCTCGACACGCGCGTCGAGCGCGTGCGCTTCACGAAGCAGGGCACGCACTTCGTGCTGCAGACCGTCGAGCGCGCTTACGAGTGCTTCACCCCCCTGCTCGGGCGGCCGATCATCCTGAACCTGGCCGGTGCGTTCACGCTGGCCGTGGCGGCCGGTGTCGATCCGGCGCTGGCCATCGCGTCGTTCCGGACCCTGAAGCCGGTGTCCAACCGGCTCGAGATGGTGGAGGAGGCCGGGGTGACGTGGCTGCGCGACGCCTACAACTCGAATCAGTTCGGGTTCCGCGCCGCGCTCGAAGTGGCGGCCGACCTGCCGGCGTCGCGCCGCATCATGGTGACACCTGGCGTCATCGAACTTGGTCATGAACAGTACGCCGTGAACAGGGCGCTCTCGAAGGATGCCGCCGCCGTGTGCGACTTCACGCTCGTGGTCTCCGACACCAACCGGGCCGCCTACGTCGACGGCCACCGTGAGGCCGGCCGCGAAGACCGTCTGGTGGTGGTGGCGAACCGCACCGAGGCGTTCCGGTGGCTGCATGAACAGCTGCACGACGGCGACGTGGCGATTCTCGAGAACGACCTGCCCGACCTTTACGAGCGCAGTGCCGGCGTCTTCTGGCCCGAGCGCGACAAGGGGCAGGCGTCGTGAGCGCGACCATGCCGGTGCGTCGTACGATTGCCGTGATGTTCGGCGGACGCTCGCTCGAGCACGACGTGTCGGTGGTGAGCGGCCAGCAGATTCTGCATGCGCTCGACCCGCAGCAGTTCGCGCCGCTGCCGATCTACATCGACCAGCAGACGCGCTGGTGGCTGGGTGACGACCTCTGGCACAGCGAGACGTTCCGCAAGGGCGGTCCTGACCGGTCCCGCCTCATCGAGGTGACGCTGGCGCCGGGCTTCGGCACGTCGGCACTCGTCCCGGTCGACCTCGCGGCATCGTTGCCGGGCGCGTCCAGCCGTGTGTCGGGCGTGGTTACGGGCGGAGGCGGCATCATTCCGGTCGATTGCTTCGTGCCGGTGCTGCACGGCACCTACGGCGAAGACGGCTGCGTGCAGGGCGCACTCGAACTGGGCGGCGCCGCCTACGTCGGCTGCGGCGTGATGGCGTCGGCCATTGGCATGAACAAACGCGTCACGAAGATCATGGCGCAGCACGCCGGCGTGCCGATCGTTCGCTGGCTTTCGTGTGAGCGGTCCGTGCTCGATCGCGGCTCCGCCTGGCTGGCCGACCTGCCGGCGCGCATCGACGCCTCGTTCGGCTGGCCGGTCATCGTGAAACCGTGCAACCTCGGGTCGAGCGCGGGCGTCTCGGTGGCGGCGAATGCCGACGACCTCATCTCGGGTGTGCTCAAGGTGTTCGAGTACGACACCGAGGCGCTGATCGAACCGTTCATCAAGAATCGGCTCGAAATCAACGTGGCGGTGGCTGGGCTGGACGAGCCGGTGGCGTCGGTCACCGAAATGCCGCTCACGAGCCAGGACCAGCCGCTCACCTTCGCCGAGAAGTACCGCCGCCAGGGTCGCAAGAGCGTGGGGAGCATGGGGATGGCTGGTGCCCTGCGCGTGCTCGACCCGGACAGCCTGCCGGCCGGGATGCGGGCTAGGGCCCAGCGCTATGCCACGACGGTCTTCGCCGCGCTTGGGTGCGAAGGGATTTCACGCATCGATTTCCTGATCGACGCCGACACCAACGAACTGTTCTTCAACGAGATCAACACGCTGCCGGGCTCGCTGGCGTTCTACCTCTGGTCGGCGGCGCCGCACCACTGGACGATCACCGACCTGCTGGCACGGCTCGTCGACCGCGCCGAGCGCCTGCGTGCCATGAAGCGCGGACTGCAGCGCACGCCGCCGGCGGAGTTGAAGTTGTTGGGATAGTCCACACGGGCGCTGGGCTTCAGGCTTCGGGCTCTTGGCTTCAGGCGGGGTCACGCGTTCCAGAGCCCAGAGCCCAGGGCCCAGGGCCCAGAGCCCGGAGCCCGGAGCCCGAAGCCTAGAGCCTGCCTCGCGCGCCGGAAGGCGCGCTCAGTAGCGCCGCTTCTGCTGCCGCACGAGGTCGAACTTCGCGGTGTCGGCCACCGCCATCACCGCCATCACTCCGGCCTGCACCGGGTCCGACACCACCAGGTCCGCCACGTCCGGCACGCTACCCGCCATGTTCAGGGAAATGACGAAGAGCCCCTTCTCGCGGACCTCTTCTACGGCCCGCGAGATCTCGCCGCCCATAATCGATCCGGCCAGCACCAGCAGTCGCACGCGTGGCAACCGGATGACCGCGCGCACGGCACTGGCCAGCGCCTCTTCGCCGACCAGCGGAATCGTATCCACCGAGATGCGCTCGCCGCGGATGTTGTGCCGGTCCGCTTCCGAGATGGCGCCGAGCGCCACCTGGCCCACCTGGGCGCCGCCGCCCATGATGACGATGCGCTTGCCGTAGATATTGGAGAAGGACGGCGTCATCTCCACACGCGACACCCCGGGCACGCCGCCCAGTTCGGCAATCACCGGCTCGATGGGGCTCGTCACGGAGAACTCGAGGTAGATCTGCGAGTCCTTGTCGGTGTGCGGGATGATATCGACGTAGCTGATGTTTGCTGCGTGATCGGCCAGCACCTTGGTGAGTCCGAAGAGGATACCGGGCTGGTTCGACGCGGTGGTGAGGACGGCGTAGGCGGACATAGGGGCGGATCGTACCACGGGGGAAGGCTTCGGGCTTCGGGCTACAGGCTCTCGGCCAGAGACACCGCCTGAAGCCGAGAGCCCGGAGCCTGATCATCAGAGACGCCGCTATGCGCCGTCTCTGATCACCCTGCAGCTTTCGATGTCGAAGCTGACGTCGCCGAGCGTCAGCCGGGTCTGATCGCGCAGGTCCTCGGCGAACTCCAGAAACCGCGCGGCATCGTCGACGTTACTGGCGAGGCCGAATGACACGCGGATGGCGCCCGCCGCCTTGCCGCCGCGCGTCTGCATCAACTGCACGAACTTCTGCAGGTTCATGTCGACCCCGGCGTGCATGGCGGCGCGCATGTCGTCCTCGGTGAGCCCCTCGGCCGATTCGCCAGCGCCTGGATTGCAGAAGCAGCCGGTGCGCAGCGAGATGCGGCGCTCGCTGGCAAGCTCCTCGACGCGGCGGTAGTCGATCAGGTGACCGTCGGGATCATAGAAGTTCATCGTGAGCGTGGCGCCGCGATCCTTCATCGTGGCCGGTCCGTAGATCCGGACCATGTGGCGGCCGTTGGCGTGACGCAGGTCGAGCAGCTTACGCAGCAGCCACCCGGCCAGTGACTGCACGCGGGTCTGAATGGTGTCGATGCCGATGCGCTGCAGGTGGCGCAGGCCGATCTCGACGGCCGGGATGCTGAGATAGTTCAGCGTGCCGTCCTCGAAGCCGGCTTCGCCAGGCGAGAGGATGTGCGCCCTGCCCTGCACCGTGGCGAAGTTTACCGTGCCACCGGCGAACCAGGGGCGGCGCAGCAGCGGCAGGGCGCGTTTGTGCACGAGCAGACAGCCGACGCCCGTGGGATAGCCGAACATCTTGTAGAACGAGATCGTGGCGAAGTCGGGCTTCACCACGCTGAGGTCGAGTCGGTTTGTCGGCACGTAGGCGGCGGCGTCGAGCAGCACATGCCAATCCGCCTGGTGCGCCTGTTCGATGAGGGCGAGCGGATGCTTCACGCCCGAGAAGTTCGACTGGGCCGGGAACGCGAATAGGCGAGGCAGCGCGCGGTCGCCCGAGGCGAGCAACGTGTCGAGTGCCGACGCGTCGAGCCTGAGGTCGGGCAGGGTGAGCGGGGCATAGTCGAAGGTGGCCCCCTTGGCGCGGGCGAACTCGCGGATGCCGTTCACCGAGTTGTGATTGTCGAACGCCAGCAGGAACCGGCCGCCCTCGACGAACGGAAAGCTCTCTCCCACCAGCTTGAGGGCGCCACTGGCGTTCAGGGTGAAGATGGCGGTGTAGTCGTCCGACGCGTTGAAGTAGTCGAGGACAGCGCGTCGTGCCCGTTCGACCAGCAACGTCGAGGCCGACGAACTCAGGCTGACCGAATGCGGGTTGCCGAGCACCTGTCCGGAGAGGATGGCGGCGTGCTCCCGGATTTGGGAGTCGGCATACATGCCGCCGCCGGTGTAGTCGAGATAGGCCTGGCCGCCGATGTCGAGTCGTGCGTATTCGGTGCTGCGCAGGTGATCGAGGATCTGGGTGCTCGCGTACTCGGGGAAGTCGAGGAGGAGTTCGCGCGCCGGGTCGGTGGAGGTGGTCGGGCGTGGGTGCATGCCTCACCAAGTATGAGGCACCGCCGCCACCTGAATGAAATTCGGGCTGACCGGGGCGGAGGCACGACGGTGTCAGCGCGCCCCCGTGCCGGCTGCGAATCAGGCTGCCTGTGGCTGTGGCTGTGGCTGCTGGTTGTGGACGACCGTCGGCGCCTTCGGCACCACGAACCACGCGGCGAGGTAGACGAGCAGGCCGCCGACGACCGCACCCGGCATGACCGAGAGGACAATCCAGGCGACGCGCACGAGTGTGCTGTCGACGCCGAAGTAGTCGGCCAGCCCGCCGCAAACCCCCGCCACCTTCGCATCGCTGACCGAGCGGACGAGCCGGCGGCCGACGGTGGCTCGCGTGGCCTGCCCGACGGGCATCACCAGCCAGGCCAGTGCGTAGGCGACGATACCGCCAATGACGGCGCCGGGGACGATGGAGAGCGCCAGCCAGAGCGCCCGGACGAGCGTGACGTCGACGTCGAGGTAGTCGGCAATGCCGGCGCAGACGCCCGCGACCTTCTCCTCGCTGACGATACGGACCAGCCGGCGCGGCCCGCCGCCAGAGTTGGTGGCAGTGGTGTCCATCACATCCTCCCGTCAACAGCGAGCCTGAGGGCTCGCGGCTACTCTTCGACTCGGGCCACGATCTGCGGCCCTGCTTAGATGGACGGCCGGCCTACCGGAGAAGTTCCGGTGCCTCCGTCATCGCGTCGGCCACGAGCACATCGCCGTCCTCCCTCACAATGAAGCCCTCGGCTACCAGCCTTGCCACCGAGGTGATGACCGCCCGCACGTATTCCTCGGGGGTCTTGTAGATCGAGCGTAACTGCGCCTTGTCGAGCGGCACTTCATGACCGGCGATGCGGCAGAACGAGGGGCCGGTCGAGTTGCCGAACCAGGTGCTGGCTGGCGCCTCGACGAACGGCGAGCGGATGCCACCGACGACGTTGCCGAAGCGATCGAGCACGGGCTTGCCGTCCACCACAAGAATCTGCTCGGCGCGCGGAGCGGGCGTGCCGGTGCGCACCCAGACGTCGAGGTTCCGCAGGATGGCGTTGAACGCCGGCCAGTTCGGAAAGCGGCTGCGCGGCCCTTCGTTGCACGCCATCGGCGGCACCGCCCTGCCGCCTTTCTCGATGTCGGCCGACGCGGCGGCGAAGTTCAGCTCGTCCGGTGTCGCATGGGCGGAGCCGGCAATCTCGTAGTTGCGATACAAATCAGGTGGCGTGTCGCTGTCCGGCCGGCGCGCCGCGATGCCCGACAGGTAGTCCGACTGGCTCATCACTCGCACCACCGGCACGCCCGCATTGCGGACGATGCGGCGCGTGTCGCCGGCGGGCAGCGGCGCCGCGCACTGGTTGATCGCCGACGGTCCACTCGAGACGGCAATCAGGTAGGCGTCGAACATCGACCGGCCGTCGTCAGCGACCACCAGCGGATGCACCGCGTTGATGTAGGTGTAGAGGAAGCTGCCGCTCTGCGAGTAGCCCCACGCATAGAGCCGCTGCACCGGGTGCGTCGCGGTGACGTCGGCGCCGTAAGTGAGCGGGTTCGACGGGCTCCGGCTGCGCAGCCAGCTTCCCACCTGCGTGTGGATGTCCCACACCAGCCCGTTCTCCGTGGTGCGTGCGCTGTCGGCTGCCAGCGCCGTGCAATTGCGCGCGTCGTCGAGTGGCAGCGGGTTCGCCATGGCCAGCGACGCGTAGCGCGTCGGGTTGAAGGTTTTCAGCGTGGCGATCGACACCGGCTTTGCGGTGATGCCGACCCACGCGTCGCCGTTGCGCGCGATCTGCCGGCCCGAGATGGCCCAGCCAAGGTTGAGGTCGAACAGATTCGACGGGTTCAGCATCTCGACGATGACCGTGCCGCTGAAGCGGGCCTTGTCGGCCGGACGCCGGATGAGCACGCGGGTCACGTACGGCACGTTCGCGGTGCGGATGACCGCGGGGCCGGGTCCTGGCCAGTCGTACACGTTCGAGGTGCCGGCCACGAGGAACTCTTCCTCGACGTAGCCCACAGCCTTCAGGTCGGCCGGCACCCGCGTGTGGTCGGCCGCGCCGAACGGGTAGGAGTCGGCGGTGACCGGCAGCGGCCGCACGCCCGGCACCCTGCTGGCGGCCAGCGCCTGCGAAGCGGTGATCAGCGACAGCGCGAGGGCAAGCGCAACCTGGGGTCGTCGGAGCAGCATGTGGGAAGTCTCACACAAAATGGTCGTTGGCCATCGCCTGTATCATCAGCCCTGATGCAGACCCTGCTCGAACTCGTGCGTGGCGCCACCTTCGACGACTTCCTGTTCACCCCGCAGCTCGGCGTGGTTCCGAGCCGCGACCCGTCGGCCATCGACCTCAGCGCCCGCTTCACCGAGCACCTGACGCTGAATCGCCCGATTGTGTCGGCCAACATGGACACCATCACGCGTGCCGCCATGGCGGTGGTGCTGGCGGAAGAAGGCGGCATCGGCATCATCGACCGCGGGTTCCGCGCCGGCGACATCGCGCCGCAGGTGGCCGAGGTGCAGGCGGTGAAACGCACCCAACACGGCGTCATCATGGATCCGCACGCGATTGCCGGCGACCTGCGCGTGTCCGATGCCACGCGGATGATGCGCCAGACCGGCGTCGGCACACTGGCGGTCGTCGACGACACGCGACGGCTCGAAGGGCTGCTGACCGAGCGCGACGTGCGCTTCGTGGCCGGCGACCTGCTGGTGCGCGACCGCATGACGCCGCTGTCGCGGTTGATCACGCACACGGGTCCGACGTCGATGGCCGACGCCGAAGCGCTGATGACGGCGCACAAGATCAAGAAGCTGCCGCTTGTGAACGACGACGGGACGGTGATCGGCCTGGTGACGGCGAAAGACCTGCTGAAGCACCGCCGTCATCCGTTCGCGACTCGTGACGAGCATGGGCGCCTGCGGGTTGGCGCGGCGGTGGGGGCCACGGGCGACTACCTCGAGCGGGCCGCCGACGTGCTGAAGGCTGGCGCCGACGTCCTGGTCATCGACATCGCGCATGGGCACTCGCTGATCATGGCGACCGCCATCGAGCAGTTGCGCGCGCGGTTTGGTACGGTGGAGTTGATTGCGGGCAACGTTGCCACGGCCGAGGGTGCGCGTTTCCTGATGGAGCGCGGCGTCAACGCCGTCAAGGTGGGTATTGGCCCCGGCGGCGGCTGCACGACGCGGCTCACCACCAACTTCGGGGTGCCGCAGGTGGAAGCACTGGTGCAGTGCAAGCTCGCTGTCGGCACCCGCATTCCGCTCATCGCCGACGGTGGCATCAAGCGGCACGGCGGCATTGCCGAAGCCCTGCTCTTCGGCGGCGACACGGTGATGCTGGGCAGCGCGTTCGCCGGCACGCAGGAGACCCCGGGCGACATCGTGATGAAGCCGGTGTTGATGCCCGACTCGCAGAAGGTGGTGCAGGTGCCGTTCAAGGTGTTCCGCGGCATGGCGTCGCTGGCCGCGGTGAAAGACCGGCTCGACCTCGAAGAGGCCGACGCGCACGAAGTGGAGGCGCTCGGTGCGGAGGGGCTCGAAGTGAGCGTGCCGGCGCGCGGGTCGGTGCGATCGGTGATTCACGACATGCTGAAGCACCTCTGCTCGTCGATCAGTTACGGCGGCGCGGCGAGTCTGAAGGATCTCCGCGAGCAGTTCGAGGCCAACCCCGAGCGTTTCCTCGTTCGCCTGTCGACGGCGTCACGGCACGAGTCATTCACGAGATAGAGCCCAACGACCAACCGCTACATCGTCGGCATGTGAAAACCGCCGGCGATCGGGTCTTCCGTCCACCGGCGTGTGACCGCCTTGGTGCGCGTGTAGAACTTCACCCCTTCGGCGCCGTGCACGTGCAGGTCGCCGAACAGCGACGCCTTCCACCCGCCGAACGAATAGAACGCCATGGGCACCGGGATCGGCACGTTGATGCCGATCATGCCCACCTGCACCTCGTGTTCGAAGTGGCGGGCCGCCGCGCCGGAGCGGGTGAAGATGGCCGTGCCGTTGCCGTAGGGGTTGGTGTTGACGATGGTCAACGCCTCGTCGAGCGACGCCGCCCGCACCACCACCAGCACCGGCCCGAAGATCTCGTCGCGGTAGATGGTCATGTCGGTCGACACGCGGTCGAAGAGTGTCGGACCGACGAAGAACCCGGCTTCGTGTCCGGGAATGACGAGCCCGCGGCCGTCAACCACCAGTTCGGCGCCCTGCTCCACGCCCGCGTCGATGTAGCCGATGATCCGCTGCCGATGCTCGGCGGTCACGACCGGACCCATGTCCGACCCGGGCTCGAGGCTTGGCGCCACCTTCAAGGCGCGGGCGCGCGTGGCCAGTGCGGCCGCGAGGCGATCGCCGGCATCGCCGACGGCCACGACCGCGGAAATCGCCATGCAGCGTTCGCCTGCCGACCCGTAGGCCGCGCCCATGATGGCGTCGGCGGTGAAGTCCATGTCGGCGTCGGGCATCACCACGGCATGGTTCTTCGCGCCGCCGAGCGCCTGCACACGCTTGCCGGCCGCGGCGGCCGTCGTGTAGATGTGTTTGGCGATCGGCGTGGAGCCGACGAACGAGATGGCATCGACACCGGGGTGGGCGAGCAGCGCCTCGACCGCTTCCTTGTCGCCGTGCACCACATTGAAGACGCCCGGCGGCAGCCCGGCCTGGGTCAGCAGTTCCGCCATCAGGATGGACGGCGACGGATCCTTTTCGGACGGCTTCAGGATGAAGGTGTTGCCGCAGGCGAGCGCCATGGGCAGCATCCAGAGCGGCACCATGGCGGGAAAATTGAACGGCGTGATGCCGGCACAGACGCCGACCGGTTGCAGGATCGAGTAGGCGTCGACGTCGCGCCCGACGTCCTCGGAAAATGCCCCCTTCAGCAGGTGCGGCGCGCCGGTGGCGAACTCCACTACCTCGATGCCGCGCTGCACCGACCCCATCGCATCGAGGAACACCTTGCCGTGTTCTTCGCTGATCAGCGTAGCGATGGCTTTCTGGTTGGCTTCGAGCAGTTCGCGGAAGCGCGCGAGGATGCGCGAGCGCCGCAGCGGCGTCGTGGCGCGCCATCCCGGCAGAGCCCGTCGGGCGCTCTGCACCGCCGCGTCCACGTCCACCGCATCGGCGAGCGGAACCTGGCGCAGCGGCGCCCCGGTCGAGGGATTCATCACCACTCCGAGGCGCGTGCTGTGAGGCGCGGCTCGCTGTCCATCGAGCCAGAACGGAATCAGGGGTAAAGAGGGAGGCATGGAACGAACTTAGCACGGCGGGCGGCCCAGCCCGATCTCCCTCTTTCCGGGCCACCGGTGTGCGGGTAAAGTAGCGCCCATGCATCAGCTCGTGTCTTCCCGCCGATGGACGATCGTCACGCTTGTCGCCGTGCTTGCCGGGCTCGGGGTGACCGAGCGGCACATGTCCCAGCTAGCCGCGCAACAGGCGCCCGCGGCACCGCGCTATCAGGTCGATCCGTTCTGGCCGAAGATGCCGAAGGGGCTCATCCTCGGGCAGGTCTCAGGCATCACCGTCGACTCGCACGATCACATCTGGCTGATTCAGCGTCCCTGGTCGCTGCAGAGCGATGAGGTTGCGAAGAACCCTGAAGCGGAGTGCTGCCGCGAGGCGCCGCCGGTGATGGAGTTCGATGCCGACGGCACCTACCTTCAGGGCTGGGGTGGAGAAGGCGCCGGCTACGAGTGGCCGAAGGACGAGCACGGCATCTTCGTCGATGGCAAGGACAACGTGTGGTTGTCGTCCGCGGGCGGTCCGCGACTGCGCGAGCGCACCGAGAACATGATCCTGAAGTTCACGCGCAACGGGAAGTTCATCTTCCAGGTCGGCAAGCGCGGCCAGAGCAAGGGAAGCCTTGACACCGAGAACTTCAACAACGCTGCCGACATCTACGTCTACCCGAAGACCAACGAGGCGTTCATCGCTGACGGCTACGTGAACCGGCGCGTGGTGGTGCTCGATGCCGACACCGGGAAGTTCAAGCGCATGTGGGGTGCCTACGGTAACGTGCCGGACGACAAGGCACCGAACGGTCCGCTCTACGACGGCCCCGGCGCGCAGCAGTTCAACCTGGTGCACGGTGTGCGCGTCTCGAACGACGGCCTGGTCTACGTCGCCGAACGCACCAACAACCGCGTGCAGGTATTCACCATCGACGGCAAGTTCCAGCGCGAGATCTTCATCGAGCGCAAGACGAAGCTGCTCGGCACGGCCTTCTCGATCGCCTTCTCGCCCGACCCGCAGCAGCAGTTCATGTATGTGGCCGATGCCGGCAACGGTAAGGTGCACATCTTCGACCGCAAGGGGCTGCAGGAAGTGGGCGCCTTCGGCCGCATCGGCCACTACGCGGGCGAGTTCGTCTTTCTGCACAACGTGGCGACCGACTCGAAGGGGAACGTGTATACCTCCGAAGTGGGCACCGGCCGCCGCGCGCAGAAGTTCGTGAGGCTTGCCAGCCGCTGACGCGGCTGTCTCGCCGGCTTCAGGCTCCGGGCTCCGGGCTTCTGGCTCAGACGCTGCGCTATCATCGCGGCACCCCTTCATGGCCGACGCGAATCTCTCGTCCTTCATCTGGTCCGTTGCGGACCTGCTCCGCGGAAATTACAAGCAGTCTGAATACGGCAAGGTCATCCTGCCGTTTACTGTGCTCCGGCGGCTCGACTGCGTGCTGGAGCCAACGAAGCCTGCCGTGCTCAGGGAGAAGGACAAGCGGGAGAAGGCGGGGCTGAACCCGGAGAAGTTCCTGCTGCGGGTCTCGAAGCAGTTCTTCTACAACACCTCACAGCTCGACATGAAGGCGCTGATGGGCGACCCGACGCACATCGGCGAGAACCTCCGCGCCTACATCCATGCGTTCTCACCGGCGGTGCGCGACATCTTCGAGAGCTTCGACGTCCATACGCAGATCGACAGGCTCTCGAAGGCCAACCTTCTCTATCTCGTCACCGAGAAGTTCGCGAACATCGACCTCCATCCAGTCGTGGTGTCGAACTCCGAAATGGGACTGGTGTTCGAGGAGCTGATTCGCCGCTTTGCCGAACTGTCGAACGAGACGGCCGGCGAACACTTCACGCCGCGGGAAGTGATTCGGCTGATGGTCGACCTGCTCTTCCTGGAAGACGACGATGTGCTGCGGAAGCCGGGCGTGGTGCGGTCGCTGTACGACCCGACAGCGGGCACGGGCGGCATGTTGAGCGTGGCCGGCGAACATCTGGCGGCGATGAACCCGGACGCCGAACTGGTCGTCTCCGGGCAGGAACTGAACCCGGAGTCGTACGCCATCTGCAAGGCGGACATGCTCATCAAGGGGCAGGACGTGGCGAACATCGTGTTCGGCAACACGCTGTCGGCCGATGGCCTCGCAGGCAAGCGGTTCGACTACATGCTGTCGAACCCGCCGTTTGGCGTCGAGTGGAAAATGATCGAGCGCGAGGTTCGGCGCGAGGCGGCCGATCAGGGTTACAACGGACGCTTCGGCCCGGGCCTGCCGCGCGTGAGCGACGGCTCATTGCTCTTCCTGCTGCACCTGCTCTCGAAGATGCGCTCCACCGCCGACGGCGGCAGCCGCTTCGCCATCGTCCTCAACGGGTCGCCGCTGTTTACGGGCGGCGCCGGATCGGGCGAGAGCGAGATTCGGCGGTATGTGCTCGAGAACGATCTGCTGGAAGCCATCATCGCGCTGCCGACCGACATGTTCTACAACACCGGCATCAGCACCTACGTGTGGGTGGTGAGCAATCGCAAGCCGGCGCACCGCAAGGGGCGCGTGCAACTCATCGACGCCAGCGGCTTCTGGCAGAAGATGCGCAAGAGCCTTGGCAGCAAACGCAAGGAACTGAGCGAGGCGCACATCGAGGACATCACCCGGCTGTTCGGCGCGTTCGACGATGTGACGCGCGACGGCGTGCCCATCAGCCGCATTTTCAGGAACGACGCGTTCGGTTACCGCACAATTACCGTGGATCGCCCGCAGCGGGATGACGCCGGGCAGGTCGTGCTGGCGATGAAGGGGAAGGGCAAGGGGAAGCCGGTGCCCGACTCTGCCCTGCGCGACACCGAGAACGTGCCGCTCGACCAGGACGTGCAGGCGTATTTCGAGCGCGAGGTGCTGCCGCATGCGCCGGACGCCTGGATCGACGACGAGAAGACGAAGGTGGGCTACGAGATTCCGTTCAACCGCCACTTCTACGTCTTCAAGCCGCCGCGTCCGCTGGCCGAGATCGACGCCGACCTGAAAGTGGTGACCGACCGGATTCTGACGATGATCGGGGAGTTGCAGAACTAGCGATTACGTTGTGGGGCCGAGGAACACGTTGGCATCGAGGAGATAGGCCATCAGGCAGGGGCACCAACGGTTCTTGCGAACTCGTTGAACGTGTCGGCCTTGGCGATGCCCAGCATGCGGAACGCATCACGGTAGAGCGCCTGGCCTTCGAGCGTCTGGGCAATCAGAGCCCGGGCGAAGCGCCTGCTTACCCGAATGGGCAGCGTGTTGTAGAAATCGCCACCGGACGAGCGGGGCACGGCCCGGAGGCGCTCAACCTCCGCTTCGTACTCCGTCCACATCGTCTCGCGCGACAGGAGACCGACGTCGTGAAGCCGCCGCAACACCACCAGGGTGCTCACCTTGAAGACGCGTGCAAGGCGCTGGCTTTCCGCCGGCAACGCGCTGCCAGGCCGATACTCGCCGAGCACGGCTTCTGCCGGCATCAGGAACTCCGCGGCAACCCGGTTGCACCAGCGTTCCACGCTGCTCGTCGGAACCCGTTCGGGCTGCACATCGGACAGCGCCGACTGGCCGAGCCAGATATGAGCCAGTTCGTGGACCACGGTGAACATCTGCGCGCTCTTGGTGTCCGCACCGTTGATGAAGATCAGCGGCGCCAACTGATCCACAAGGGCGAACCCCCGGAACTCGCCCGGGGCGAGCACGCGATGGGTGTTGCTGCCGACGACGCCGCTCGCCATCACCATGACGCCGGAGGCATCGGCTTGTTCGACAAGCCGCCTGAGCGCGTCTTCCCACGTTCCCGTGCGGCGATCGCGCACATCGAACCCCAGCGCCGAGTGCATGCTCGCTGCGGCCGTCGTCACGTCGGTCTCGAGGCTGAGCGAGCCGACGAACAAGGGGCCCGTGAGCCCTTCCGCGGTCGCAAACTCGCGGTACCACGTCTGGCGTTCCTGGCAGGCGTAGATGGTATCGAGCAGGTCGGGGCTCGGCCGCTTCACGCCCCCGTCGGCGACGGTGCGGAAATCAGGGATTGGAACGGCCTCTTCTGGTGCGGACGGCAGGAACAGGTAGCCGATGGGGGCGTGCGTCAGTCGGGCGAACGCCTCCAACTGCTTCAGCGTGGGCTGCCGCGTGCCGCTTTCCCATTCCGCGAACTTCGGCAGACGGCGCACCACGTGGGCCACGCTCAGCCCCGCGCGTTCACGCGCCCATCGCAGCAGTTCTGGCCGAACCTCGACTCGCATCGCCATCTGAATCGTAACGCAGGCACGCCCGCCGTGAGTGACTCCTGACGCGTGGGGGTTTCCGCTAAGATGAGCGCGCGTCGGCGGTTTACTGTCGGAAGTGAGATGAAGGCCAGCCGCGTGTCGGCGACGAACGGGGACTTTTCGAAGTGAGCGACGAACTCCCGCAATCCGGCATGGTCCTGTACCAGACAGAGGATGGGCGGACGCGCGTCCAGTGCCGGTTCGAGGATGGCACGGTTTGGCTGTCTCAGCTTCAGCTGGCGGAACTGTTCCAGACCACCGTTGCCAACATCAATTCGCATCTCAAGGCCGTGTTCGCCGAGGGGGAACTGCAGGCGAAGGCAACTATTAAGTCTTACTTAATAGTTCGTTCCGAGGGCCCGCGGCAGGTGTCGCGTGAGGTGCTGCACTACAGCCTGCCGGCCATTCTGGCCGTTGGCTACCGGGTGCGGAGTGCGCGCGGCACCCAGTTCAGGCAGTGGGCGACGGCCACCTTGTCGGAGTTCGTGATCAAGGGGTTCGCGCTCGACGATCAGCGGCTGAAGAACCCGCCCGGGCCGGGCGTGCCGGACTACTTCGATGAACTGCTGGCCCGCATCCGTGACATCCGCGCAAGCGAGCGGCGGATGTATTTGCGCGTGCGCGACATCCTGGCGCTGGCCGCGGACTACCAGCCACGCGCGGAGCACAGCACGCGGCTGTTCCAGATTGTGCAGAACAAGCTGCACCACGCCGTGACCGGCATGACCGCGCCCGAACTGATCGCGGCCAGGGCCGATGGCTCAAGCCCAACATGGGGCTCACCACCTGGAGCGGCGGCTCGGTGCAGAAGGCCGACGTGACGGTGGCCAAGAATTATCTTCGCGAACCCGAGATCACGGAGCTGAACCGCATCGTCAGCATGTTCCTGGACTATGCCGAGGATCAGGCGGAGCGGAAGCGCGAGCTGTACATGCGCGACTGGCCGGTGAAGCTCGATGAGTTCCTCCGCTTCAACGAGCGTCGCGTGCTGCCCGATGCCGGCTCGATGACGCGGGAGGCTGCTAACGCCAAGGCCGGCACCGAAGACGACGCGTTCGCGACGGGACGCCGCGCGCTGGCAGAGGAGCAGGGGCAGGCGGACAGCATGCAGGCACTGGAAGCGGCGGCGAAGGCGTTGAATACACGACCGCCCAGGGCGCCCAGCAAAGGACGCAAGTGAGCTTTCCGCGGTATCCGAATTTCAAGGACGGTGGGGTTCCCGGCCTTGATGCACTGCCTTCGCACTGGGCTGTGCGTCGCTTCCAGCGATGCGTCAATGTGGCCGAAGGGCAGGTCAACCCGGAGGTTGCCGAATACGCGACGATGCCGCTGCTGGCACCAAATCACATCTCGGCCGGCACCGGCGTGTTAGCCAGCCTCGAGTCCGCTGCCGAACAATCTGCCGAGAGTGGCAAGTACTTCTGTCGCGCCGGTGACGTCGTCTATAGCAAGATTCGCCCGGCCCTTCGCAAAGTGTGTCTCGCGCCCTTCGACTGTCTGTGTAGCGCCGACATGTACCCGCTTCGCGCTCATTCTGGCCTTACTAACGAGTTCTTGTATTGGGCACTACTCTCCGAACCGTTCTCCCAGGCAGCCGTGCTCGAGTCTCAGCGAGTCGCTATGCCGAAGGTCAACCGCGAGTCGCTGAAGGCGCTGCCCTTACCGCTGCCGCCCCTGAGCGAGCAAGCTGCGATCAGCGCGTTTCTTAGGCGCCAATCCGACCAGGTCGATGCGCTCATCGCCGAGCAGGAGCGGCTGATCGAACTGCTGAAGGAGAAGCGGCAGGCGGTCATCTCGCACGCGGTCACGAAGGGGCTGAACCCCGACGCGCCGATGAAGCCGTCCGGTATCGAGTGGCTCGGCGACGTGCCCGCGCACTGGGAGGTCACGGTACTAAAGCGGGTGGCCGTGGTTCGGACCGGCGTCGCGAAGGGCAAGGACAACGGAAAGAAGGAATTGATCAGCGTCCCGTACCTTCGCGTGGCTAACGTCCAGGACGGCTACGTAGACCTCGAAGATGTCGCAACGATTGAAGTCCCTGAAGACGATGTGCCGCGCTACGCTCTTCGGAGCGGAGACGTTCTCATGAATGAAGGCGGGGACTTCGACAAGCTTGGGCGAGGTTGTGTGTGGGACGGCCAGATTGCGCCGTGCATCACGCAAAACCACGTTTTCGCGGTCCGGCCGCACGGCGTGTCATCTCCATGGCTCAGTGCGTTCATCGCGTCGAGTGCGGCGCAGTTCTACTTCATGACTCAGTCAAAGCAGAGCACAAACCTTGCGTCGATCTCCTCGACCAACTTGATGCTGCTTCAAGTCCTCGCCCCGCCTGACTCCGAGCAACAAGCCATCGTTGCGAGCCTCGCGCACATGACTGGCGCTCTTGACAGGCTGATGTCTGAGGCGGGCAACGCGGTTGCCTTCCTCCGCGAGCGTCGCACTGCCCTGATCTCCGCCGCCGTCACCGGCCAGATCGACGTGCGCGGGCTCGTCGACGCGGAGGTAGCGTGAGTCTCCACAGGGAAGTCAGCTTCGAGGACGAGACCTGCGCGCACCTCGCGGCGCGCGGCTGGCTGTATGCGACGGGCGACGCGGCGCGGTACGACCGCACGCTCGCGCTCTTCCCAGACGATGTGCTGGCGTGGATGCAGGAGGCGCAGCCGGCGGCGTGGGACGGGCTGGTGAAGAACCACGGCGCTGACGGTGCCCGCACGGTGCTGCTCGAACGGCTGCGCAAACAGCTCGACGCGCTGGGCACGCTCGCGGTGCTCCGGCACGGCATCGACCTGCACCCGGTGAAGGGCACGCTGCGCCTTGCGCAGTTCAAGCCGGCCTTCGGCCTCAACCCCGACATTCTCACGCGCTACGCCGCCAACCGCCTGCGCGTGGTGCGCCAGGTGCGCTACTCGCCGCACAACGAGAACGCCATCGATCTGGTGCTGTTCCTGAACGGCATCCCGCTCGCCACCGTGGAACTGAAGACCGATTTCACTCAGCGCGTCGCCGACGCGATGGACCAATACAAGACCGACCGCAACCCGCGCCTGAAGGGAAAGCCTGCCGAGCCGCTGCTCGCCTTCGCCACCGGTGCCCTGGTGCACTTTGCCGTCAGCAACTCGGACGTCTACATGACGACGAAGCTGGAAGGCCCAGCGACGGTGTTTTTGCCGTTCAACAAGGGGAACGACGGCGGCAAGGGCAATCCGGTGAACCCGAACGGAGGCCACCGCACCGCCTATCTGTGGGAACAGGTGTGGGCGCGCGAGAGCTGGCTGGAACTGATCGGTCGCTACCTGATCGCGCGGCGCAACGACGCACGGCAGATTACGCAGGTAGTGTTTCCGCGCTATCACCAGCTCGACGTGACACGCGCGCTCGAAGCGGCCGTGCTGAAGGACGGCGCGGGCGGACGCTACCTGGTGCAGCACTCGGCGGGTTCTGGCAAGACCAACTCCATCGCCTGGACGGCGCACTTCCTGGCCGAACTGCACGACGCCGAGCACCGCAAGCTGTTCGACTCGGTGCTGGTGATCTCGGACCGCAACGTCATCGATGCGCAACTGCAGGATGCCCTCTTCGACTTCCAGCGCCAGACTGGCGTGGTGGCCACCATCACTGGCACGGCCGGCAGCAAGAGCTCGGAACTGGCCGAGGCGCTCTCCGGCGACAAGAAGATTGTCGTCTGCACCATCCAGACGTTCCCCTATGCGCTCGAGGCCGTCCGAGAACTGACCGCAACCGCAGGCAAGCGGTTCGCCGTGATTGCGGACGAAGCGCACAGTTCGCAGGCCGGCACCGCTGCGGCGGACCTGCGTGCCGTGCTCTCGCCCGAGGAAGTGGCCGAGCTCGCCGACGGCGGCGACGTGAGCACCGAAGACATCCTCGCCGCACAGATGGCCGCACGGGCCAGCGAGTCGGGTATCACCTACGTGGCGTTCACGGCGACGCCAAAGGCGAAAACGCTGGAACTGTTCGGCACGAGGCCGCATCCCGAGCGACTGGCAGGTCCGGATAACATCCCCGCACCCTTCCACGTCTACTCGATGCGGCAGGCGATCGAGGAAGCGTTCATCCTCGACGTGCTGCAGAACTACACGCCCTACAAGTTGGCGTTCCGCCTGGCCCACAACGGCGCGGACTACGACGAGCAGACGGTGGAGAAGAGCGCCGCGATGAAAGGCATCATGGGCTGGGTGCGCCTGCACCCGTACAACATCGCCCAGAAGGTGCAAGTGGTGGTGGAGCACTTCCGCGAGAAGGTAGCGCCGCTGCTCGACGGGCGGGCGCGCGCCATGGTGGTGGTGGGCAGCCGCCTCGAGGCGGTGCGCTGGCAGCTGGCCATGCAGCGCTACATTACCGACCGCGGCTACCGCATCGGAACCATCGTCGCCTTCTCTGGCGACGTGAACGATGCCGAGTCCGGCCCGGACCCGTTGTCCGAGCACAGCGCGCGGCTCAACCCGAACCTGCGCGGTCGCGACATCCGCGAGGCGTTCCGCAGCGACGAGTACCGCATCCTGCTCGTCGCCAACAAGTTCCAGACCGGCTTCGACCAGCCGCTGCTCTGTGCGATGTACGTCGACCGCAGGCTGGCCGGCATCCAGGCCGTGCAGACACTCTCGAGGTTGAATCGGGCCTATCCGGCGAAGGACACGACCTTCGTCGTGGACTTCGTGAACGACCCCGGCGAGATCCTCACCGCGTTCAAGACCTACTACACCACCGCCACGCTTGCGGCGACCACCGACCCGAACCTGCCGTACGACCTGCGCGCCAAGCTCGATGCGTCGGGGTACTACGACAGTTTCGAGGTGGACCGGGTCGCGATGGTGGAGCTGAACCCGCGAGCCACGCAGGGAGAACTGGTGGCGGCGCTCGAGCCGGTGGCCGACCGCCTGCTGCGGCGCTACAAAGCCGCGCAGCAGACGCTGCGCCAGGCGCAGGCCCTTCGCGACCAGACTTCGGCAGACGACGCGAAGCAGGCGCTGGCGGCACTGGCGTTGTTCAAGGCCGACCTGGGCGCCTTCGGGCGGGCATATACGTTCCTGTCGCAGATCTTCGACTACGGGACTACCGAGCTCGAGAAGCGAGCCATCTTCTACCGGAGGCTGCTGCCGCTGCTCGACTTCGGCCGCGAGCGCGATGGTGTCGACCTGTCGTCGGTGGTGCTGACGCACCACCATCTGCGCGGCAGTGCGGCCCAGCCGATGCCGCTGGGCCACGGCGACACGCCGTACCTGCAACCGCTCGAAGGCAGCGGCAGTGGGATGGTCCGCGAGCAGCAGGCCGACTTCCTGTCGGCCATCATCGCGCGCGTCAACGATCTGTTCGAGGGCGACCTGACGGACCAGGACAAGCTGGTGTACGTGAACCACGTCCTGCTCGGCAAGTTGCTCGAATCGGTCACGCTGCAGCAGCAGGCGGCGAACAACACGAAGCCGCAGTTCGGAGGGTCGCCAACCCTCGACGCGGAACTGGACAACGCAGCCATCGACGCGCTGGATGCGCACACGGCGATGAGCAGCCAGGTGCTCAACTCGCCGGAGGTTCGCAGAGGGTTGAAGGACATTCTCCTGAATCACTCCGGGCTGTGGGAGAAACTGCGCGAGCGTGCGGCTGGGGCCTGAGTCCCGGCAGGCGGTTCGTTGGTCGTTCAGTTCTGAATTCCGACTTCTGAACTCTGAATTAGGCCGCCGGGTATCCGGCAGGTCGGGCGCGCGCATGTGCTTTGTTGCACAAGCGTCCCAGTTTCCCCCGCAATCACCCTTGATCTGAGCCGGCCGCCAGGTGGCGGCAGCCGTGCAGCGTCGCGTCCAGCAGCGGGAGGACGCGCATGGGCAGTCGGTGGCACAACTACTCGCACCTGAGCCGGATGGCCGTGCTGTTTGCGGCCGGTCTCATCCTGTTCCTCGTCGGGCGCTCGTTCTTCGTCCCGGCCGACTTCGGCGTCTACGGGCACTACCGCGCCGGCGCCCTCGACGATGCGAAGGCCCGGCCAATCCGGTTTGCCGGGCAGGCCGCGTGCATCGAATGCCATAGCGACATCGGCGACCTCAGGAAGACCGCACGGCACGCGAAGGTGTCGTGCGAGTCGTGTCATGGGCCGCTGGCCACCCACGCGGCGGGCGAGGAGCCGCTCAAGCCGGCACATCCCGACGGCGCGACGCTCTGCATCGGCTGCCACAGGAAGAGCCCCTCCAAACCTTCGGCATTCCCGCAGATCGTTGTCGCGGACCACGCGGGCGACAACACGTGCATCGAGTGTCACAACCCGCACGCCCCGAAGATCTCGTAGGAGAACAGCCGTGGACGAATCGAGACGACGGTTTCTGCTGGGGACGGGCCGGCTGCTGATACTCACGGGCGCCGCCTCGCTCGCCTGGGACGCGGTGGTCGACGGGCAGCCCGAGAAGGCGCCCAACTACAACCTGACCGACCACTGGTGGGCGATGGTCATCGATATCGAGAAGTGCATCGGCTGCGGGCAGTGCGTGCGCGCGTGCAAAGAAGAGAACGGGGTGCTGCTCGACGACGAGCACTTCCGCACCTGGGTGGAGCGCTACGTGGTCGACATGGACGACCCGGAACACCCGATGGTCGACGCTCCGAACGGCGGCTACGACGGCTTCCCCGATCGCCCGGGCCTGCCGGAGAACATCAAGACCTTCTTCGTGCCGAAGCTGTGCAACCACTGCGTCGATTCGCCGTGCGTGCAGGTGTGCCCGGTCGGCGCGACGTTCGACAGCCCCGACGGCGTGGTGCTGGTCGACAAGGACCGCTGCCTCGGCTGCCGCTACTGCGTGCAGGCCTGCCCCTACGGGTGCCGCTACATCGACCCGCGCACGAACACGGTGGATAAGTGCACGCTGTGCTACCACCGCATCACCAGGGGGCTCACGACCGCGTGCTGCGAAGTCTGTCCGACCGGCGCGCGCATGCTGGGCGACCTGAAGAACCCGACGGACCCAATCCACGAGTTCCTGCGCACGCACAAGGTGCAGGTGCTCAAGCCGCAAATGGCCACCGGCTCGAAGACCTACTACAACGGTCTCGACGGTTCGGTGCGATAGGAGGGGACAGTGGGCGGCGTGCAGGGCTACATGTATCCGAACGAGGTCGAGCTCCAGTGGGGCCTGCTCATCGTGCTCTATCCGTTCATCACCGGGCTCGTCGCCGGCGCCTTCATCCTGGCGTCGCTCGAACGGGTCTTCAACGTGCACGTCGTGAAGCCGACCTACCGGCTGGCGCTGCTCACGGCGCTGGCCTTCCTCATGGTCGCGCCGCTGCCGCTGCAACTACACCTCGGGCATCCCGAGCGGTCGTTCGAGATGTACTTCACGCCGCATACGACGTCGGCCATGGCGATGTTCGGCTTCGTCTACCTGTGGTACCTGATGGTGGTGCTGGTGCTGGAGATCTGGCTCGACTACCGCAAGGACCTGGTGCTGGCGTGGCGCGCGAGCCGCGGCGTAGCGCGCGTCTGCTATGCCGTGCTCTGCCTCGGTGTCGACAACATCAGCGACGAGGCGCTGCGCATCGACGACAAAGTGGGGCATACCCTCACCATCATCGGCATCCCGTCGGCGTTCCTGCTACACGGCTACGTCGGCTTCATCTTCGGGTCGATCAAGGCGAACCCGTGGTGGTCGACGCCGCTGATGCCGATCGTCTTCCTGTTCTCGGCCATGGTGTCGGGCATCGCGCTGGTGATGCTGATGTACATGGCGATGTCGAAGATGTACGGGCGCCGCATCGACGCGGTGTGCGTGGACAAGATCGCGCAGTACTTGTTCTATGCCTTCATCATCGACTTCTCGCTCGAGATGGTCGACCTCATTCACCGCGTCTACGAGTCCGACGAATCGTTTCGGGCGCTCGACTTCATGGTCCACACCCGGTTGTTCACCTCGCAGATCGTGGTGCAGATCATGATTGGTACGGTCGTGCCGCTGGCCCTGCTCGCGGTGACGCAGCTGTTCACCATACCGTCGGCGACGCGACTGCGCATCTACACGATGGCCGGTGTGCTGACGCTGGTCGGCATCTTCGCGATGCGGTGGAACGTCGTGATCGGCGGGCAGCTGTTCTCCAAGAGCTTCCTCGGCTACACCAGCTACAAGATGCAGTTCGCAACGCGGGAAGGGCTGCTGCCGGCGATTGCCCTGCTGATCGCGCCGTTCGGCATCCTGTGGGCGCTGGTGCACCTGCTGCCGCCGTGGGCCGAGCCCAAGACGGAGCACTGAATCACGTGCAGGGAGCCGGAGATAGTCGTAAGTCGCAAGTCGCACGTCCATGATCCGGATTGAGTCCCGTTGACGCCTAGCAGGTAAGCGACCTGGGTTCGACTCAGAGGGTCGCGTTCTCGTCTCCTGTGGAGCGTCCCGTGTCCCGTATGCTTCGACCGCTCGTCCTGCTGGCTGCAATGACCGCCGCGCCCGTCGCGTACTGGGCCCTGTCGACCTCCACCGTCGTCCACGCGCAGACGCCGGACCTGGCCGCCTCCATGAAGGCGCGGGGGCTGACGCCGCAGGCCGGCCAGTCGACCAGCCGCGTCACGACGCCGCGCCTGGCGGACCTCGGGCCGCTCACCTCGTCGCCGGACGGCGTGCGTACGCCGTCGACGGGCGATCCGAATGCGCCGTCGGTGGCGATGCCCGCGCTGGCCGTCAACATCGACGGTCTCAGCAACGCCACCAACGGCGCGCTGTCGGCGCCGGTCGCCTACTGGCCGGATGCGATAGGCGATGTCGGCCCCAGCCACTACGTGCAGGCGACGAACTTCGCCGTGCAGGTGTTCAACAAGAACGGTACCGCCGCCACGTCGCCGGTGTCGCTGCTCTCGTTCATGTCCAACTGTCCGGGCACGCAACCGGGCAAGCCGATTGTGCAGTACGACCCGCTGGCCGACCGCTGGCTGATCGGGGAGATCACCACCTACACCTACGGCGTCCTCCAGTACCAGTACCTGTGCCTGGCGCTGTCGACGACGCCCGATCCGACCGGCAACTTCAACTCCAACGCGATTCTGCTCTCATCGTTATGGACGTCTGGCAAGCCGACGCTGGGTGTGTGGCGCGACGGCTACTACGTGTCGGTCACGCAGTACAGCGACATCTACGGATCGCAGGCCGCCGGCAGCGGCGTGTATGCCATCGACCGCGAGAACTTGCTGTGGGGCGACGGCACGGCGCGCTACGTCTACTTCGACCTGAGCCTCAGCGCGTATCCGGAGGGGTTGAACCACCTGATGCCGTCGGACGTGGACGGCCTGACGCCGCCGCCGACCGGGTCGCCGGCGACGTTTGCCTTCCTGCAGACGCTCGACCAGGGCGCGCCCGCCGACGGCATCCGGCTGTTCGAGTTCGTGCCCGACTTCGGGCGGCCGTACCTGTCGACGTTCGGCGAGACCTACACCAGCGCCGAGGCGCCGCTCGCGATCAACGTCGTGCCCACAACGAACCCGCCGGGGAGTGGCGACATCGAACAGCCGCTGCCAAACGGGGTCGGGGGGACCAACGCCCTGCTCGAATCGCACACCGGTGTGCTGAGCAGCCGTCTCCAGTACCGGAACAGCGGGTCGGTCGAATCGCTCGTGCTGGCTTTCACTGAAGCGGCTTACCCATCGGGTGCGCCGGGCACATTCAAGGCCGGTGTCCGGTATGCCCAGTTGACGCGGGGCATCGGCGACAGCCGGTATGCCGTGCTCGAGGACGGACAACGTGGCGAGTACGTGCTGAACCGTTGGATCCCGAGCGCCGCTGCCGACCGCGCCGGGAACATCGCGGTGAGCTACTCCGTGACGAACGCCGCCACATATCCTGGGCTGCGTTACAGCGGGCGGCTGTCGACCGACGCGCCGGGTTCGCTGGGGCAGGGCGAATCCACCGTGGTGGCCGGCAGCGGCGTCCAGCGGGTCTACACTCCGTGGGGCGAGGCGACGTCGATGACGGTCGATCCGATCGACGGCTGCACGTTCTGGTTCACGGGTCCCTATTACACGCAGGCCAGCCAGAACTCGAGCGCCGTTGGATGGCTGTCGCGCATTGGTTCCTTCAAGTTTTCGCAGTGCATCGCCGCGTCGGTCGGGACGCTCGCCGGCGAGGTCTTCAACAGCACGACGCCGTCGTACAAGCTCGACAACGTGCGAGTCCTCTTGTCGAACGGCCTCGAGAGCTTCACCGTCGGCAACGGCACCTACCAACGCCGGCTGCCGGCAGGCACCTACACGGCCACCGTGTCGCGCTACGGCGGCTACAGGACGAAGGTGGTGACTAACGTCGTCATCACGGGCGGCGCCACCACGACGCTGAACATCGGACTCGACCCCGGTCCGTCGCTGGTCGCCAACGGCGCCACCCTGCTGGCTGAGGAGATCAGCAACGGCACCGTGGACCCTGGCGAGATGGTCGATCTGCTGCTGTCGATCAGCAACTTTGGCTCTGGGCCGACGAGCAACCTGACCGCCACCCTGCTTCCGATGGGCGGTGTCGTGGACATTCAGTCGGGCAACCCGACCTACGGGGTGCTGAACAACGGCGGCTCGTCCGCGCAGCAGGTCGTCTTCCGTGCCGACCCGCGCCTGGCATGCGGCACGAGCATGACGGTAACGCTGCTCGTCGCCGACGGGGCGACGTCGCTCGGCACGCTGTCGTACACGGTGCCGATGCAGAACACCACCGCCGTGGCCCAGACGCAGAGCTTCGATGGCGTCACCGCACCGGCGCTGCCCACGGCGTGGATCCCGGTCAACGACGCGGGTACCGCACCGGCCTGGGTGACGACCACCAACACGCCGGCCGCGGGCGCGAATGCCGTCTACGCCAACAACCCGAACACGGTGTCGGACCGCTCGCTGTGGTCGGAGCTGTTCCTGCCACCGTCGGCCGCACGGCTGACGTTTCGTAACAAGTTCGACCTGGAGACCACCAGCGACGGCGGCCTGCTCGAGATCAGTATCGCCAACGGCGCGTGGCAGGACATCATCGCGGCCGGAGGCTCGTGGGTCGAGGGCGGCTATACCAACGCGCTGTCGTGGAACGCGACGAACCCCGCTGTGGGCCGGCGGGCCTGGACCGGCAACTCCGTCAACAATACCTATCAGCAGACGACCGTGCAGTTGCCGGAGGCGGCGATCGGCAAGTACGTGCGCTTCCGCTTCCGCATCGTCACCGACGGCGCCGGCTCGGGCGGCCTCGGCTGGTGGATCGATTCGGTGCAACTCGTGCAGTCACAGTGCGCGCAGTTCGCGAACAACCTGCTGCGCAATCATGGCTTCGACGATGTGAACGGCAGCAGTTTCAAGTGGCTGAAGTACTCGCTGCCCGATGCGAGCGCGATGCCGTGGGATGTCACGGGCGGGGTGTTCCGCTTCTACCGCGCCACCGGTGGCACGCAGGCCGTGGTGTTCCAGGAGAGCGGCCTGTCGCTGCCGGCCGATCAGTCGATCTACGCGTCGTTCGACCTCGGGAACTCGATGAACGTGCGGCGTCGCATCAGCGTGCTGATTCACGACAGCAACTTCAGCGACCTCACCGTCTGCACCTTCTGGCTGGAGCCGAACCAACCGCTGACCACGTATCAGATTGTTGCCGCGAGCACGAAGGCCTGGACCAACGCCAGCCTGTCGTTCTACGCCGCAAGCTCGGGGCAGTCAGGCGGCGGCTACTATCTGCTCGACAACGTGCTGTTTCGCCCGGTGTTCCGTCCCTACCTCGCGCCGCGCGTGACGCAGTGCATCGACCCGAACCGGTCAGCCACGGCTGGCGCCACGAGCGGCAACCTGCTCACCAACGGAGATTTCAGCGCTGGCAGCCTCGCCCCCTGGGGCCTGTTTGGGAATATTGCCAGCCAGGTGAGCGGGGGCGTGTTCGAGTTCTTCAAGCAGCCCGGCACGCCAGCCGGCGTCATCCTGCAGGCGACGAACGCGGGTGTCGCCAATGACCAGTTCCTGAAGGTGTCGTTCCAGCTTGGAAACAGCAGCTCTGTGCGGCAGCGTGTCACCGTGCTGCTGCACGACGGGAACTTCGCCGATCTGGCGGCGTGCACCTTCTGGCTGCCGCCACTGGCGCCGCTGTCGAATCATTCGATGAAGGCCTACGCCACGCAGGCGTGGACGAATGCCACGCTGTCGGTCTATCCGGCCACCGCCGGAAGTGCCCCGACCAACCAGTGGTTGCGGCTCGATAACGTGACCCTGGTGAAGGACGCCAGCGCTGCCACCGGGACGGACTGCGTCGGAATCTGATGAAGCGATGAAAGAAACGGCTGTCGTTTCGACGACGAGCAGGGAGCAGGCCGTCGGGGCAACTGCCGGTCGCTGCACGGATTGACGACGCATCGTGTGTCGTCGAGTGCAGCGCCGGAATCGGCGTGCCGATAACGGCTACGTGCACCAGAGGAACATGTTCCAGCCCGATGGACCCGACCACTACGAGCTGCTGCAGATCAGCCCCAACGCCGAGCCGGAGACGATTCACCGCGTCTACCGCCTCCTGGCCCAGCGCTATCACCCCGACAACCTGCACTCGGGCGATGAAGGGCGCTTCCGCGAACTGGTCCAGGCGTATGAACTGCTGACCGACCCCGAGCGCCGGGCGCAGTACGACATCGCCTACAACGAGGCGAAGAAGACGCGCTGGCAGCCGGTGGCGGCGCCAGAGCATGCGTCGAACCCGATCGAAGTGGAGCAGATGGTGCGCCTCACGGTGCTCGAGGTGCTCTACGAGCGCCGGCGTGCCGACCCGTCCCGCGCGGGTGTCTTCGTGCTCGACCTCGAGCAGCTCACCGGCCACGCGCGCGAACATCTCGAATTCACGGTCTGGTATCTGACCAAGAAGAATTTCGTGATGCGCGAGGACAACTCGAAGCTGTCGATCACCGCTGAGGGCGTCGACTACCTCGAAACTCACTACGCCACCAACGGCGCGCGCAAGCGTCTCGACGCGCACAGCGAACCCGCTGCGTAACGGCGCGCAGCCCCGCGCGCTCCTGCTACAATCGACCCCGCCCGTCGCACAGGCCGCTCGCCTGTGCCGCTGCACGTCATCAGCCTGTATTCCCCAGTTTTTCGGACGCCCCCTCAGACATGACATCGATCGAAGCCCGCATTGCCGACGAACTGCACGTACGTGTGCCGCAGGTGGCCGCTGCCGTCGCCCTCCTCGACGAGAAGTCCACGGTGCCGTTCATCGCACGCTACCGCAAGGAGGCCACCGGCGGCCTCGACGATATTCAACTGCGCGCGCTGGAAGAGCGGCTGACCTACCTCCGGGAACTGGAAGAGCGGCGGGCCTCCATCTTGAAGAGCATCGAGGAGCAAGGCAAGCTCACACCGCACCTGGCGGCGCAGATTGGCGGCGCCGAGACCAAGGCGCGGCTCGAAGACCTCTACCTGCCCTACAAGCAGAAACGCCGCACGAAGGCGCAGATCGCGCGGGAAGCCGGCCTCGAGCCGCTCGCGCTGGCGCTGCACGGCGACCCGACGCGCGTGCCCGAGGCGGAAGCGGCGGCGTTCGTCGATGTCGAGAAGGGCGTCGCCGACGTGGCTGCCGCACTCGAAGGCGCGCGGTGGATTCTGGTGGAAGCCTTCTCCGAAGACGCCGAGCTGCTCGGCGGGCTGCGCACGCTGCTGTGGGAACGCGGCGAGTGGGCGTCGAAGGTGATCGACGGCAAGGAAGAGGCCGGCAGCAAGTTCTCCGATTACTTCGGCGCGAGTGAACTGCTGAAGCACGTGCCCTCGCACCGCGCCCTCGCGCTGTTCCGCGGCCGCAAGGAAGAGTTCCTGCGCCTGTCGGTGATTCTGCCCGAGCCCGAAGGGGCAATCGGGCCGACCGAGCCGGAGCGGCGCATCGCCGGCAAGTTCGGCATCGAGCAGAAGGGGCGCCCCGCCGACGCCTGGCTGCGGGAAACCGTGCGCTGGACGTGGAAGTTCAAGCTGGCCGTGCACCTCGAGGTGGAAATCGAGCAGCGGCTGCGCGAGCAGGCCGAGGCCGAAGCCATTCGCGTGTTCGGCATCAACCTGCACGATCTGCTGCTGGCCGCACCGGCCGGGCAGCGCGTCACGATGGGGCTCGACCCCGGCATCCGCACCGGCGTGAAGGTGGCGGTGGTGGACGGCACCGGGCGGGTGCTCGACACGGCCACGGTCTACCCGCACGAGCCGCGGATGGACTGGGAAGGCTCGCTGCGCACGCTTGGCGCCCTCTGCGCGAGGCACCAGGTGCAGCTCATCTCCATCGGTAACGGCACCGCGTCGCGCGAGACGGACAAGCTTGCCGCCGATCTCATCCGGCGCCATCCCGACCTGCCGCTCACCAGGATCGTGGTGTCGGAAGCGGGCGCGTCGGTCTACTCGGCCTCCGAACTGGCGTCGAAGGAGTTTCCGGATCTCGATGTGTCGCTGCGCGGCGCGGTCTCCATCGCGCGCCGGCTGCAGGATCCGCTTGCCGAACTGGTGCGCATCGAGCCGAAGGCGATCGGCGTGGGGCAGTATCAGCACGATGTCAGTCAGCTGCAGCTCGCCAGGAAGCTCGACGCCGTCGTCGAGGACTGCGTGAATGCGGTGGGAGCGGACGTCAACACCGCATCGGTGCCGCTCTTGTCGCGCATCTCCGGACTCAGCGACTCGATCGCCAGGAACATTGTCGCCTTCCGCGACGAGCACGGCCCCTTCCGCGATCGTCGCGACATCCTGAAGGTGCCGCGCGTCGGCGACCGCACCTTCCAGCAGGCGGCTGGATTCCTCCGCATCATGGACGGCACCAACCCGCTCGACTCATCGGCCGTCCACCCCGAGGCCTATCCGGTGGTGGAACGCATCGTGGCGAAGACCGGTGTCGGCATGCACGATCTCATCGGCAAGAGCACGGTGCTTCGCACGCTGCATCCCGAGGAGTTCGCCGACGACCAGTTTGGCGTGCCGACGGTGAAGGACATCCTCGCCGAACTCGAGAAGCCGGGCCGCGACCCGCGCCCCGAGTTCAAGACGGCGTCGTTCAAGGACGGGGTCGAGCACCTGAGCGACCTGCAGCCAGGCATGCTGCTCGAAGGGGTCGTGACGAACGTAGCCAACTTCGGCGCCTTCGTCGACATCGGCGTGCACCAGGATGGCCTCGTGCACGTCTCGCAGTTGGCGGACCGCTTCGTGAAGGATCCGCGCGAGGTGGTGAAGGCGGGCGATATCGTGACGGTGAAGGTGGTGGAGGTCGACCTGAAGCGCAAGCGCGTCGGCCTCACCATGAAGCTGCAGGCGCCGATTGCGGCGGGGCCGAAGCCCGCCACCGAGTCGCGCGATCGTGGTCCGCGCGGACCGCAGCAGCGCCCGCCGCAAGGCCGTCCGTCACAGGGCCGGACTTCACCGCAGCCGCAGCCAGCCGCGTCGTCGACCGCCATGTCGGCGGCGTTTGCCAAGCTCGG
>JAYTXA010000018.1:0-75474 GCA_043743165.1 Acidobacteriota bacterium | reverse complement strand
GCTCACGCCCCTGCTGATGCTCGCCTCGCTGCTGCTCGGCGTGTGGGCCGTCATCGCGCTGCCCCGCGAAGAGGAGCCGCAGATCATCGTGCCGATGGTCGACGTGTTCGTCGATATGCCGGGTTCATCGCCATCGGAGGTTGAACAGCGCGTCACCAGGCCGCTCGAGAAGCTGCTGTGGGAGGTGCCGGGAGTCGAGTACATCTACTCGACGTCGAGCACCGGGCGGGCTATGGTCATCGTGCGCTTCCTCGTCGGACAGGACGAAGAGAAGGCGCTCGTTCGTCTCAACCAGAAGCTGGCCGCGAATGCCTGCGCCCTGCCGCCAGGCGCGTCGCCACCGATGGTGCAGGCGCGCTCGATCGACGACGTGCCGGTGATGGCACTCACCCTGTCAGGCGCGCAGTACGACGATGTGCAGGTGCGGCAGTTTGCAGCGCAATTGCACGACGTGCTGAAGGAACTGCCGGACATCGCCGAGGTGACACTCATCGGCGGGCGGCAGCGTCAGGTGACGGTGCAGCTCGATCCGGAAGCGCTCGCAGCCCGTGGCCTCGACCCGATGGCGGTGCAGCAGGCGCTCGCCCGCAGCAACGTCCGGCTCTCGGGCAGCACCATCACCTCGGGTAACGCCTCGGTGCAGGTGGAGACAGGCGACTGGCCCACCTCGGTGGCGGCACTGCGCCGCGTGGTCGTCCGCGAGGGCAACGCCGGCGTGGTGTGGCTGGGCGACGTGGCGACCGTGGTCGACGGCGGCGGCGAACCGGCCGACTACGTGCGTCATTACACCAAGAGCGGCGAGGCACGTCCCGCCGTGACAATCTCCATCGCCAAGCGGAAAGGTGTCAACGCCATCGAGCTGACCCGCGCGGTCCACGCGAAGGTGGACGCCGCCCGCGGCTACATCCTGCCGGCCGACCTCGACGTGGCCGTCACCCGCGACTATGGCGAGACCGCCGATCAGAAGTCGAACGAACTGCTCTGGCACATGTTCCTCGCCATCGTCTCGGTGTCGATCCTGATCTGGCTCGTCCTTGGCCGTCGCGAGTCGCTCGTCGTGATGACCGCGATTCCGGTCACGCTGGCGCTGACGCTGTTCGTGTTCTATCTCTACGGCTACACCCTGAACCGCATCACGCTGTTCGCGCTCATCTTCTCCATCGGCATCCTGGTGGACGACGCGATCGTGGTGGTCGAGAACATCGTGCGGCACATGCGCGAGTGCGGTCACGATGCCGACGTGGCAGCGGTCACCCTCCGCGCCGTCGACGAGGTGGGTAATCCCACCATCCTCGCCACGCTGGCCGTAGTGGCCGCCATCCTCCCGATGGCGTTCGTCGGCGGGTTGATGGGGCCGTACATGCGCCCGATTCCGGTGGGCGCGACGGCCGCGATGCTGTTCTCGCTCGTGGTCGCCTTCATTGTCACGCCGTGGTCGGCCCTGCGGCTGTTGAAGCGGGGTGACGGCCACGGCCATCATCAGGACGACCGCATGACGGCGGCCTACCGGCGGTTCATGCGGCGCCTCATCACCGATGCGCGCGCACGTTGGGCGTTCCTCGGCGGCGTGGCGGTGCTGCTGGTGCTGGCCGTCGCCACGGTACCGGCCGGCCTGGTGACCGTGAAGATGCTGCCGTTCGACAACAAGAGCGAGCTGCAGGTCGTGGTGCACATGACGGAAGGCACGCCGCTCGAGACGACCGCGGCCGTCGCCGACGCGCTGGCCGCCGATGCCCTGAAGGACCATGCGGTGACGAGCGTGCAGAGCTACACCGGCACGTCGTCGCCCTACACGTTCAACGGCCTCGTCCGCCACTACTTCCTGCGGCGCGAACCGAACCTCGCCGACCTGCAGCTGATGCTCACTCCGAAGGACGAGCGCAGCGAGCAGAGCCACGCCATCGCCACGCGCATTCGCGAGCGGCTCGCACCAACCGCGCGCGCGCTGCACGCCACTATCCAGGTGGTGGAAGTACCGCCAGGTCCGCCGGTGCTGCAGACGATCGTGGCTGAAGTGTACGGACCGGACGAGGCGCGGCGCCTCGATCTGGCCGCCACCATCCGCGGCGTCCTCGAGCACACGGCCGGCGTGGTCGACGTCGACTGGTATGTCGATGCCAGCCGCTCGAAGCGTCGCCTGGATGTGAACGCCGAGAAGGCCGCCGCGGCCGGCGTGTCGGCCGCAGCCGTGGCCGGCGTGGTGCAGATGGCCGGAGCCGGCAGCCCCGCCGGGTTACTGCACGACGAACAGGCGCGCGAGGCCGTGCCGGTGATGGTCCGCCTGCCGCGCGAGCGGCGCGGGTCGCTCGATGCCGTGAAGAGCCTGCGCCTCGGGCCGCAGCAGGCCTCGGTCGGCGAGCTGACCGACACCGTGACGATGGCCGAACCGCAGACCATTTATCACAAGAACCTGCGCCCGGTGACCTACGTGACCGCAGACGTCGCCGGACAGATCGAGAGCCCGGTCTACGCCATCCTCGCCATGAACCGCACGCTGGCCGCGGTGCGCTTGCCGGAGGGCTACAACCTCGGGATCTACAACACGCACCAGCCGTTCGATTCATCGACCTACGCCATGAAGTGGGATGGCGAGTGGCACATCACCTACGAAGTGTTCCGTGATCTGGGCATCGCCTTCGCGGCGGTGCTCGTGCTGATCTACATCCTCGTAGTCGGCTGGTTCCAGTCGTTCAAGAGTCCGTTGACCATCATGCTGGCCATCCCGTTCTCGCTGGTCGGCATCCTGCCGGCGCACGCCGCACTCGGCGCGTTCTTCACCGCAACGTCGATGATCGGCTTCATCGCCGGGGCGGGCATCGTGGTGCGGAACTCGATCATCCTCGTCGACTTCATCGAACTCCGGGTCCGCGACGGCATGGCCATCGAGGACGCCGTGGTCGACGCCGGCGCGGTGCGCTTCCGACCCATGGCGCTGACCGCCGCAGCCGTCATCGTCGGGTCGGCCGTCATCCTGTTCGACCCGATCTTCCAGGGCCTGGCCATTTCGCTGATGGCCGGAGAAGTGGCGTCGCTGCTGCTCTCGCGCATGACCGTTCCGATCACCTACTACATCACCCATCGCCATGACCTGGCCGCGTCCACCGCGACGCCGACAGGCACGCAAGGAGTTGCCGCATGACCCGCCTGACCGTTGAACCGATGCTCCGCCTGACCGGCGGGCTCGTTGTGGCCGTGAGCGTGCTGCTCGGTATCTACGTGAGCCCGTATCTTTTCTGGTTCACGCTGTTCGTCGGGCTGAACCTTGCCCAGTCTGGCCTGACCGGCTGGTGCCCGATGGTGTGGTTCCTGAAGAAGTGCCACGTGCCGGAGCAGATGCCGCGCGTGAAGTTTGGCGCCTGAGCCGTTTCGGCTGGTGCCGCGCTATGATCCCGGAGCTCACATGCCGGGTTCCGAGTCCGATCCCCTGCCCGCGGCGGCGCGCGCGGCCGCGCGGCAGCCACGGCCACGCTTCGAGCTGATCGTCGAGGCGCTGTCGGTGGCGGTGCTCGTGTTCAGGCGGCATCAGCTCGTCTACGCGAACGCGGCGGCGCAGCAACTGCGCGACCGGCTCCGGACCAAATACCGGTCGGAACTGACGGTGGTACTGGCCGACTACCTGCGCGGTCTCGACCGGCTCGACGCCGGCACCACGACCAGCCTGCTGACCGGCCAGCGCGGCGAGCCGTTCTACCTGCACGTCATCCCGCTCGACACCGCGGGTATCGACATCGCCGTCAGCGTCCGCGAACTGGGCGCCTCGCTCGGCGCGTTCCGCACCCGGTATCGGCTGTCGAAACGTGAGGCTGAAGTGGTCGAGCTGGTACGGCTGGGCTACCGGAACCGCGACATCGCCGTCACGCTCGGCACCTCCCCGACCACCATCAAAAAGCACATGACCCACATCTTCGACAAGGTGGGTGTGGACAACCGCACCCAGCTCATCTCCCGGATTGCATGAGGCTCCTGCGGAAAATGTGCGATTCGATACTACCTAAGTAGTATTGTTGGGGTAATCTTTCGCTCATATAGTCCGACAAGTCTTCCAGACGCTCCTTTCTGCCCAGTCTGCGGTTCGATCGCGTTCCGGAGGGTTCCCGGTTGCTGTACGCCAGTGCTGTGTCCGATGTCGGACGCGTTCGAAAGACTAACGAGGACGCCTTCGTCGCCGACCTCGACGTCGCCCTGTTCTGCGTGGCGGACGGGATGGGCGGCCATGATGCGGGCGAAGTGGCCTCGGCGCTGGCCATCGACGCCATCACCGCGTTCATCCGCCGCTCGTCGGTCGACACCGACTTCTCCTGGCCCTACGGTATCGACCGCACACTTTCCTACGACGCCAACCGGCTGCGTACGGCGATCCACCTGGCCAACCGCAAGATCTTTCGCACGGCCGAGAGCAACGACGACTACAACGGCATGGGCACCACCATCGTCGGCGCCCTGGTGAACGCCGACCGGATGGCGATTGCCCATGTGGGCGACAGCCGGCTCTACCTTGTGCGGCGCGGCCGCATCCGTCAGCTCACGGCCGACGACTCCTGGGCGGCCACCATTCTCGCGCACGATCCGCGCCTGAACCCGGCCGACATCGCCAAGCACCCGATGCGGAACGTCCTCACCAACGTGCTGGGCGCGCGCGATACGGTCGATGTGCATGTCGCCGAGCACGACCTCGAACCGGGCGATGTCATCCTGATCTGCAGCGACGGCCTGCACGGCGCCGTGGACGACACCACCCTGGCCCAGATCGCCACCAACCAGAAAGACATCCAGATCGCGACCCGCCAGATGGTGGACGTGGCACTCGACCGCGGCAGCCGCGACAACGTCACCGCCATGCTGGTCCAGTTCGACGGAGTGCCCGAGTGACATCGTCGTCTTCGGCGCGGACCAGTGCGCCGGCCCCAGCCACGATCGGTCGCTACATGCTGCGCGGCTGCCTGGCCTCCGGCGCCACCGGACACGTGTACCTCGCCGATGATCCGGCCACCGGGTCGCAGGTGGCCGTGAAGGTGCTGGTGGCCGACCTGCAGGACGAACCCGAGACGCGTGAACGCTTCTACCGGGAGGCGCGCATCCTGGCTGAACTGACCCACCCGAATATCGTCCGCGTGCTCGATATCGGCGAGGAACAGCAGCGGCCGTTCATTGCCATGGAACTGCTCGACGGCCTCGGGCTGGCAGACCATCTTCGCGCCCATCCCGACCTGCCGCTGGCCAGCCGCATCGACCTGATCAGGCAGCTCTACGCCGGCCTCGCCGCCGCGCACGCCCAAGGCACGGTGCACCGCGACGTGAAGCCGGCCAACATCATTGTGCGGGCCGACGGCGTGCTGAAGATCTTCGACTTCGGCCTCGCCCGGCTGCACGAATCGACCCTCACCGCCAACGGCGCCGTGGTCGGCTCACCCGGCTACATGTCGCCCGAACAGGTGGAAGGGCGACGGGTCGATCAGCGTTCGGACATCTTCTCGGCCGCGGCCGTCGGCTACCTGATCCTCAGTGGCCGTGCCCCGTTCGAGGCGCGCAACCTGCCGCTGGTGCTGGACGCCGTCCTGAACGAGGCGCCGGCGGCCCTGTCGAATGTCGAAGCGCCGGAGCCGCTCGCCCGCGTGCTGCTCAAGGCGCTCGAGAAATCGCCAGAGGCCCGCTACCAGTCCTGCGGGGAACTCCTCGCGGACCTGCAGCGGGTCCACAACACGGTGGTGCATTCGTGATTCGCAAACTCATCATCAGCAACGGACGCTCGGAACGCGAGATTCTGCTGGTCGGCAACATCCTCGTCGGCCGCGATCCGTCGTGCCACATCAGCGAGTCCGATCCGCTGCTCTCGCGCCGGCACGCGGAAGTCATCGCCAACGTGCACGGCGTCTCGGTGCGCGACCTGAACAGCCGCAACGGCATCCTGGTCAATGGTGAGAAGACCCGCGAGCAGGTGCTGCTCCCGGGCGACGTGGTGCAGCTCGGCCACGTCCAGGTGCGCTACGTCGAAGAGATGCCACGCGCCGCCGACGGCATGGCCAGCCGGGGCATGTCCGACCAGCGCCGGCAGGCGCCGCCGACGCCGTCGGCCTACGACATCGATCGGTTCCGACCCGACGCGCTGCCGCGCACCGCCGGGCCGCAACCCGGACGCTGGACACCCGAACCGACGCCGCTGCCAGGCCGCCGCACCACCGCCCCGATGCCGCCGCCCGCACCGGCGCAGATTCACACCCCGGCCTCGCGCGGCCGCGCCGCGTTCGAGGAGCAAGTGGGCAGGCCTGGCGCCGAACAGACCATGGCCGCGCCGCGCCACATGACTCCGGCGGCGCATCACGACACCACGCTCGGCCACGTGCCGGCCGACATGGACGCCACCATTCTCGGGTCGGCATCGCAGTTCGACCTTGGCACGGGGCCACGCTGGACCACCGCCGACCCCGACGCCACGATGTTTGCCTCGTCGCTGCCGCAGTTCGAGCCGACCGGGTCGCCTGATACGACGATCGCGCCGGGGAGCAACACGTTTGCCTCCGCACTGGCGCACCTTGCCGGCCTGGGCACGCCTGGTAACGAACAGGTGCACGGCGGACCGGGCGCGCATCTGGTGGCCAACGCCGAGTTGACGGTCACCGACGCCACCGCCGGCTGCGCCGAACTGCTCGGTGTGCCTGGTGAGCCACTCGTCGGCGACTCGCTCACCGACGTCTTCCTGCGCGGTGTTCGTCGCGCCTATGCCGAACCCGACACCACGCTGTCGCTGTCGATTGCCCGCGGCGCGCGTGGTTCGATTGTGGTCACCTTGACGTTAGACAAGACCGGCGGAACTCAGTGATGGACGCTCCGAAGCAATTGGATCGAATCGGCCGCTACCAGGTCCTGGAGAAGGTCGGCAAGGGCGGAATGGGCGTCCTCTACCGGGGCTTCGATCCGGTGCTCGATCGCGAGGTCGCGATCAAGCTGATGCTCACCGACTTCAACGAGGACACGGAGCAGATGCGTCCGCGGTTCTACCGCGAGGCCCGCGCCGCCGCCAAGCTCAATCACCGGAACATCGTCACGATCTTCGAATTCGCCGAAGAGTCGAACATTCCCTACATCGTGATGGAGTTCCTGCGCGGCACGCCGCTCGGCGGCCGCATGAACGGCACGCCGCCGCTCTCCATCGACGACAAGCTCAACATCGTCGCCCAGTTGTGCGACGGCCTGAGCTACGCGCATGAGCAGGGTGTCGTGCACCGCGACGTCAAGCCGGACAATGTCTTCATCCTCGAGGACGGCTCGGTCAAGCTGCTCGACTTCGGCATTGCAAAACTCACCTCGTCGAACCTGACGCGACAAGGCGACGTGCTCGGCAGCGCGTCGTACATGTCGCCCGAACAGGTGGGCGGCAGCGACTCGGTCGACGGTCGCGCCGATGTGTTCTCGACCGGCGTGATGCTGTACGAACTGCTCACCGGGCACAAGCCGTTCGAGGCCAACGCACCGACGGCCGTGATCCTGAAGATCCTCAGGGACGACCCGACGCCCATGGAGCAGTGGACGCCCGGCCTGCCGTCGCAGTTGGTGGCTGCCGTGATGAAGGCGCTCGCCAAGCGTCCGGAAGACCGCTGGGCCACGGCCGCCGCTCTCGGCGCCGAACTGCAGCTGATTCGCCGGGCGGTGCCGGCGTCGCAGTCGACCGCGGAACTGGACGAAACGCGTTTCGCCAGCACGCAGATGATGAAGGCGCTGCACGACGACCTGCAGAAGCTGCGCGACCAGGAGCCGACCGGCGGCACGGCCGTCGCGGTCGGCGCGGCAGCCGCCAGCGCCCGCGACGCCGTGGCTCCCGAGGAGACGGCGGGCGGCAGCAAAATGCTCGTCCCCGCCATCCTCGGCCTGGTGGTGGTGCTCGGTGCCGGCGGCTACTTCATGTTCGGCCGTTCGGCCGCCCCGACGCAGCCAACCACCGCCAGCGCCGCAGTCCCGGCCGACACGCCACCTGCCACGCCCGCCGCCACACCCGCCGCAGTCGTGCCTGCGGCAACGCCGGCGGCACCCGCCGCGCCGAAGACGCCCGACGTGGTGCCGGCCACGGCGCCCAGACCCGTGTCGGCGCCGCTCGTGCCGGTGTCGATGGCCGGCGGCTACCCGTTCGAGATTCTCGACGGCGGCAAGATGGTGTCACCGGCAAGCGCCTCGCACGAGCTGAAGCTCGCCGCCGGCAAGTCGGTGGTGATCAGCGCCCCGAAGTACTTCCTGCGCCAGACCGTGCGCATCGAGGGCACGCCGTCGCAGGGCTTCGACTGGGCGGCGCCTGGCCTCGGCAAGCTCGACGTCCGCAGCGCCCAGGAAACGTGTGAGGTCGTCATCAACGACCGCAAACTCGGCAACCCGCCCCTCGTCGTCCAGGATATCGCGGCCGGCCAGTACCGCGTTGACATCGCCTGTGGCGGCGACGTCGTGAAGAGCCACTACGCCACCGTCAGGGCCGGCCAGACCTACGTCGCCGCAATCAAATGACACGATTTACGTCCCCCCGCATCGTGCTTCTCCTGGTTGCCACGCTCAGCGTGTCGGCCGGTGCCCAGCAGAACAACGAGGAGTTCGCGCGCCGCCAGTACGACAGCGGCCTGAGCTTTCTCCAGAACCGTCGCTACTCCGAGGCGATGAAGGACCTGCAGGCTGTGGTCGACTCGTTCGCCACGAGCAGCGTGGCCGACAATGCGCTGCTGCAGATTGCCCAGTACCAGCTCGAGGTGGCACGTGACCTCGAGGCCACCCAGGCCGCGGTCGACAAGTTGCTGAAGGACTACCCGGATACCGACTCGGCGCCGATGGCGCACGTGCTGTCGGGACGCCTCGCCTTCACCAAGGGGCGCACGGCGGCCGACATCGACGCCGCGCTCGCCAGCTTCGAACGCGTGCCGCGCCTGTTCCCCGGCAACGACGCGGTCGCCGCCGCCGGGTTCTTCGCCGGCGAGACGCTCCGCTCGGTGCGCCGCGACGCCGACGCGCTCGACCGCTACCGCCGCGTCACCATGGAGTATCCGCGGTCGATCTGGGCCGCTCGCGCGAGCCTCTCGGCCGGCTACTGCCTGGTGCAACAGGATAAGCCGGCGCAGGCGCTGCAGGAATTCCAGCGCGCGCGTCAGCTCTTCCCAGGCACCGCGGCCGCTACCGACGGTCTGAACCTCAATTCCATCGCCTACCGCCTCTACGTCCGCGGGCAGGGCGGCCAGTCGTTCACGTTCAGCGGCAAAGTCATCGGCCCCGAACGTTCCGAACTGCGCGACGCCACGGGCATCGCCTTCGATGCCGCCGGTCAGCTGATGCTCGGCCACAAGGGCGGCGTCACCGTGTTCAAGGCCGACGGCGCGGTGGCCCAGTCGTTCACGGCCGTCGATGCCACGGCGTTCTTCCTCGACGAGCAGGAACGGATCGTCGTCGCCCGCAACGGCGCGCTCGTCACGGCGCGTGCCGACGCCATCGCCTTCTCCGGTCCTGGCGGCGACGGTCAACTGCGCGCGGTGGACGACATCCCGGCGGCCTTCGCGAACGAGCGTGGCGAGCGCATCATCGCGAACCCGAAGGCGCGCAACGTCATCCGCTCGCTGGCAAACGGACGCTTCGTCTCCGTCTTCTCGACCGGACAGATCACGCGCATGGCGCGCAACTGGATGGGCGACGTGGCGCTGCTCGATGCCAGTGCCAAGTCGGTGGCCATCGTCGATCGCGACGGCAAGGCGGTGTCGAAGCTTGCGGCCAAGGGCACCGGCTACGAACTCGACGACCCGGTCGATGTGGCGTTCGACCAGCTCGGACATCTCTACGTGCTCGACAAGGGGCGCGCGTCCATCCTGGTCTTCGGACCCAAGAACAAACTCGTGTCGACCATCACCGTTCCGAACAACAGCCCCGGCGCGCTGAACCGGGCTGAAGCCCTTGGCATCGACGCGGCCGGCCGCCTCTACGTCTTCGACGGCAGGTCGCGCCGCATCCAGGTGTATCAATGAGACAGGCCTACACGTCCCTGCTGTGCGCCGCCCTGCTGATGGGCGGCACCGGTATTCGTTCCGCCTCTGCGCAGGCGCCCGACGCTGAAATCCAGGTGCAGATGTCTGAGGCGCGGCGGCACTTCGAGGCGCTCGAGTACGAGCAGGCCGTGCCGTCGCTCGACCGCGCTGTTGCCACCCTCCAGGCACGCCAGGGCGACGACACGCGCCAGATGCTCGTCGAAGCACTCGAGCTGCGCGCGCGCGCGCGCTTCGGCCTCGGCGACCAGGACGGCGCGAAGCAGGACTTCACGCTGCTCCTGCGCACAAACGCCGGCTACACCATGTCCGGCCAGGTCTCGCCTCGCGTCGTCGCGCTCTTCGACGAGGCGAAGAAGGCCACCGTAACAACGATGAAGCTGAACGTCACGCCGCCTGACGCATCGGTGCTGCTCGACGGCCGCCGCATCGCCGCCACCGGCGACGTCGCCGTGCTCGTTGGCGAACACACGATCACCGCCAGCCGCACCGGCTTCAAGACCGACAGCCTCACCTTCACCGCCGCAGCTGCGACCACAACGGAGGCCTCGCTCGCCCTCCCCCGCACGTCGGCGGTGCTCTCCGTCGTCACGGCGCCGGCCGATGTCGAGGTGTTCGTGGACGGTGTCTCGAAGGGCAAGACGACGGCCGGTCCGCCACCGGCGGAGTTCACGGCCAAGGCCACGGCCGCTGGGATCCCGGCCAACCAGCTGTCGGGCGTGCTGATGCTGACCGACCTCGCCACCGGTCCACACCGCATCGAGTTCCGGCGTGGCTGCTTCGTGCAGGCCGAACGGCGGCAGGAGATCAGCCAGCTCGACGACTACGTCATCGACCCGATCCGACTGGCGCCGGCCGTGGCCACGCTCGTGGCGCAGGCGCCGCAGCCGGGCACGACGGTGTTCGTGGATGGCGAGTCGAAGGGGAACGCGCCGTACACCGCCGAACTCTGCGAAGGACCGCACACCGTTGAACTGCGTGCGCCGACCGGCCGCTTCCTGCGGCGCGTCGAGGTGAAGGCCGGTCAGCGCCTGGAGGTGGGCGGCGCCTTGCGCCCCGCCTTCGCGCTGGTCGCCAGCACGCAAACCAGTTTGAATGCCGACCTTCGTGGCGCCATCGAGAAGGCGTTCGAGCCGCTCCGCTCCATCCTCGTCTTCGCGCCGCCCGCCGACGCGCTCGACGCGGCGCTGAAGCTCGAGAAGCTGCCCGCGGACTGGCTCGGCTACGACGCCAACCGCCGGCCGTTCGGTGTGTCGGCTGAGGTGACGGCCGCGATGCGCCGCGACCTGTCGGCGAAGCTCGCCAAGGCGTTCGATGCGCAGGGTATTGCCTCGGTCACCGCGCCGGTGGCCACAAACCGCAGCCGCCTGGTGCTGTCGCTGCTCAGCGCGGGCAGTGCCGAACCGGATGTCATCGAGGTGAACCTCGATCAGCAGGACACGGTGGCCAACGCCGTCGGCCAGATCGACCGCACGCTCGCCTTTCTCACCCCCAGCGTCGGCCTCGCGGCGATCGACGTCGCGGACGGGTCCGGGCCGGTGATTGTGGCGGTCGACGCGAATGGACCCGCCGCACAGGCAGGCCTGGCGGTGGGCGACGTGGTGGTGGCGGCGGACGCGAAGCCGGTGGCCGATGCGGCTGCCCTGCTCGCCGCGCTCTCGGCCAAGACCGCGGGCCAGCCGTTCACGCTGGAACTGAAGGACAAGGCTGGTGCTGCGAAGAAGGCCGACCTGAAGGTGCTGATGCGTCCGCGCCTCATCGGCATCAACGATCAGACGCTCTTCGTGAACCGCACGCTCGTGGCGCTGCGTGCCCGCCTGGGCGAAGCAAAGGACCCGGCCGAGCAGGCATCCATCCGCCTGAACCTCGCCGCCGCCCTCACCCACCTCGAATCGTGGAGCGACGCACGCACCGAACTACAGCAGGTGCAGTTGACCGATGGCCCCGGCGTCGGCACCGGCACGGTGCAGTACCTGCTGGGGCTCACCTCGGCTCGCCTTGGCAACCGCGCCGAGGCCGAAACCGCTTTCAAGGCCGCAGCGGCGTCGAGCAACCTGCTGACTGACGATGGCCCGCCCGTGAAGGAACTCGCCGAGGCTAGACTCGCCGAATTGGCCCGCGGCACCGCGGGCCGATAGGCGACGTCAGATCCACCGCTTCGGCGCTTCCCACGACACCGACCTGATGCCGTTGCCGCCGTTCTCCAGCAACTGCTGGCTCACGAGTTCGAGTTCGCGCTCGCCGTTGAGCACCGCCTTGTAGCGGATAATCGTCTGCTCGCCATGCGAGATTTCGAGCGCCTCGGCGGTGATGCGGTGGTGCGAGAACACCCGCGCGATGTGCTGCGCCGGGAATGAAGCGCTATCAGCGATGACCGCCACCCGCATCGATCGCGGCAACTCCCCGCCCGACTGACGGCTGAGCACCACGAGGCACCCGGCCAGGAACAGCGTGCCGATAATCGCGATGCTGTACGAGCCGACGCCGCACGCCATGCCGAGCCCCATCAGCAGGAACAGCGCGGTGCCGTCGCGCGGGTCGTCGATCGGCGTGCGGAACTTCACGATGCTCGCGGCGCCGGCGACGCCGAATGCCCGCGGCAACGAGTCGCCAATCATCGCCATCGTCAGCGCACCGGCCACGCACAGCAGCACGTAGCTCTGGGCCATCGACCGCGTCAGTGGCTGGTCGCGGCGGGTGCGCGCCTGGACGCTGGTGATCGTCCAGCCGATGACGGCGGCCAGCAACAGCTTGAAGCCGTCGAGCAGCGGCGCCGTCCGCACCAGCGCCAGCGGCGTCGTCGCCTGGAACGGCGACGGTGGCTTCACGGCCTCGACGGCAGCGGCTTCGAGCCCCGGCACGAGGAGCAGGGCGAGTCCGACGAGGCTGAGCAGGCCAATCATCGCCATCGGTGGCGTGCCCGGGCGCGGGCGCTTGCTGGAAGTGGTCGATCGAGGCGTCGGCGTCATGAGGTCACGTGGAGCAAGACCGCTGCCCAGCCAGATGTCGCTGGTGGCATACCCGTGCACGCATCCGCCACGCGCGTTCCCGCTGCTGTGCGCCAATTCGTCACAGCTGTGACAGATCTGGTTCGTCGAGTGTGCCGTGCGCAGGCACGACGATGGCGAAGTCCGTGAGAGACGGGCCGTCTGGAGACGTCAGCCCTGGCCGGATGCCGAGCGGGCAAGACCTTCGGCGAACGCCGGGTCGGCCGATGGCACTGCGGGCGATGCCGGCGCCGGGGACGCCGCGGCCTTCTGCTGCTCGGCGTCGAGGGCGACCTCGCGCTCGAACGTTTGATGGATCTCGGAGGTCGCGCGCTTGAACTCCGCGATGGTCTTGCCGAGACTGCGCCCCAGTTCGGGCAACCGGCGCGGACCGAACACCACCATCGCGATGACGAAGATCACGATCAACTCAGGCATACCGATGGAACCGAGCACATGTCCTCCTGCTCTAGGGGCCGGACCAGTCGTCCGGGCCGCAGTTCGATGGTAGCCCGCCACTCCGCCCCGTGCACGATGATGCGAGTGAAGATTCCATCAGAAAGGTGTGAGTCTCGCCGCACTGCTGGCAGCGACGATTCCGCAGTCGGAGCTGGTCGCGCGACTCAGCGCGCAGGTGCGACAGGCGCGGCCGTCAGGGCGGCGCGGACCTCGGCCGAACGATCCCAGAGGTTCGGCACGACGAGGTTCGAGTAACCGGACACGAACGGCCTTTCCACGCCGGTCTCGGCGTCGTAGACCGCCGACGGTCGGGGACCGGGCCACAACGTCACCCGGCTCGAGCCGTTCTTCCCCGTCACCCGCGTGACGCTCGACGAGTGCGGTGGTGCGGACGACGAAATTACGGAGCGGCGCCATGGCGGCCATGGTGTCCTCGAGTCGGAATCGTAGCAGAGGCCCGCTAGCTGCGGTCGACCTGCACCTCGTAACGCAGCGCCACCATGCCGGTGGCGTAAGCCTTCGACTCGATTAGGTGCAGGGGGATGTCGGCGTCGAGCGTGCCGAAGAACGGGATCCCCTCGCCGATCAGGATCGGCACGATCGAGTAGCGCACCTCGTCGACGAGTCCGAGCCGCAGGCAGTCGCTCGCAACGGCGCCGCCGCCCACGACCCAGATGCCGCCAAAAGAGGGACGCAACCGTTCGTTCACAAACGTCGTCAGGTCGCCCGCGTAGAACTGGACGGTGTCGTGCGTCTTCGGCAGAGTGCGGTGAGATAGGACGAAGGTCGGCGTGTTGCCGTAAGCCCATCCGAAGCCCTTCGCTTCGAAGTCGAGCGCCAGTTCGTAGGTGCCCGAGCCCATGACGTAGCAGTCGATGGTTGCGAGGAAGTCGCGGACCGTTTCGGCGTCCAGCGTCTCGCCGCCTTCGAAGGTGTCCTTCACCTCGAGCCAGTCGACGCTGCCGTCCGCGCGGGCGATGAAGCCGTCGAGACTTGCCACCATGTGCACCGTCACACGAGACTTCCCGCTCGCCATCGTCAACTCCTCACCATGCATGTGCGGATCTGTCAGCCGCGCGCGCCGACTGCGGCATGATACGTCGCATCCGGACGGCTCGCTGGTGCCGGCATCAACACCCTCGACCTGTTGAACGTAGCTGCCGACGTTCAGGTCGGCGCCTATCGGGCCGTGAGACCGCGAATGAGGTTCAGCAGCAGGGAGATGGCGATGTCGTTGTGTCCGCCCTGCGGAATGATGAGGTCGGCCCACCGCTTCGACGGTTCGACGAAGTCGAAATGCATCGGCTTCACCGTGCCGAGGTACTGCTCGACGACCGACTCCGCCGTGCGACCGCGCTCGGCGACATCGCGCGTCAGGCGGCGAATGAAGCGGGTGTCGGCGTCGGTATCGACGAACACCTTCACCGCACACAGGTCGCGCAGCGCGGCATGCGTGTAGATGAGAATTCCCTCGACGATGATCGCCTGCCGAGGTTCGGCGCGCTCGGTGGTCGGACGCCGCGCGTGCATGGTGAAGTCGTAGGTGGGCAGTTCCACCACCTCACCGCGCAGCAGCGCCTGCACGTGCGCCACCATCAGGTCGGTTTCGAGCGAATCCGGGTGGTCGTAGTTGAGCTGCGCGCGCTCCTCAAGGCGCAGGTCCTTGCGGTCGTTGTAATACCGATCGTGCTCGAGCACGGTGACGCGCTCGGGGCCAAGGGTTTGCGCGATGCGTCGAACGACCGTGGTCTTACCCGAGCCGGAGCCGCCAGCGACGCCGATGATGACAGGGGGCTGACTCATGATGCGCTTCAGAATACGCCATCGCTTACCGGTCACCGGCCGCGCCGGGCCGCTTCCCTACAGCGGGCCCATCGTCTACCGCACCGCAGCTAAGCCGTGCGCGCCGCGCCATGCCGACAGCTGACCGGCGTGATAGCCCTCGTGAAACACCAGGCTGTGGAGATGGTGGCCCATGGTCGGCTGCGCGGCGCCCAGGAAGGCATCAGCGAGCGGAGCGGTCAACTCCCGCGCCGTCATCGCCGACACGCGTGCGACACGCGCCTCGTTCATCTGTCGCAATCGGGCGACGAGACGATCGAGCGAATCGGACTCGCCACGTGCACGCGGCTCGGACGCGGGACCGTAGCGCTCGAGCAGCAGGTTGAAGGCGTCGGCCAGCGGTTCGCCTGTGAGCAGATGCAGCAGGTGATTGAGTCATGGTTCAGGCCGAAGACAAGCGGTGGAACAGCCACGCTTTGGCAGTAGCCCACTCGCGTTCGACGGTGGCGGCAGAGACGCCGAGAGCCGTGGCGGTCTCGGCGATCGTCAGGCCTGCGAAGTATTTCAACTCCACGACCTCGCGCTGACGCGGGTCGAACGATGCGAGCTCGGTAAGGGCATCGTCGAGTGCGATGAGGTCGAGCGCCGGCGCGCTCTGTGCCGACGCCGCGTGGTCCAGACCCACCATCGTATATTCGCCGCCGCGCTTATCTGCACGCTTGCGGCGGGCGTGATCGACGAGAATCTGCCGCATCAACCGTCCCGCGAGCGCAAGAAAGTGCGCGCGACCTTCGACGGTCATCCGATCGACCTGCACCAGCCGCAGATAGACCTCATGCACCAGCGCTGTGGCCTGCAGCGTGTGATTCGGCTGTTCCCGCAGGAGATGCGCCTGCGCGACTCGGCGAAGTTCGCCGTACACGATGGGAACGATGCGCTCGAGGGAGCCGGCGTGCTGCCGCTCAGGATCGAGCAGATAGTCGGTGACGTCGCGGTCGGTGGACATTGCCGCGCACAATCATAGACGCGCGTCGGTCGCCATAGAAGTGCACTAGAATCCTACTCGCCATGACCGATGACGCAGCGGATTGGCCGCGGGTGAAAAGCATCCTCGGCGACGCCATCGGCCTGCCAGTCGACGATCGGGCAGCGTTCCTCGACAAGGCGTGCTCGGGTGACACGCGTCTACGGGCCCAGGTAGAAAAGCTGCTGGCCGCCCACGACCGGGCCGATGCGTTTCTCGAGACTCCGCCTGAGGCGCCTTCCGCGAGCACTCCTCGCTCACTGGAAGGGCAGCGTCTGGGCCCCTATGAATTCCTGGCTCGGATCGGCGCCGGCGGCATGGGCGAAGTCTACAAGGCTCGCGACCGGCGCCTGAACCGCACCGTGGCGATCAAGGTGTTGCCGCCGCACCTCGCCAGCGATCGTCTGGCCTCCGAACGCTTCGAACTGGAGGCGCGCGCGGTCGCCGCCCTCAATCACCCGCATATCTGCACCCTGTACGACGTCGGACGTGAAGGCGGTATCGCGTTCCTCGTGATGGAGTATCTGGAAGGTGAAACGCTGGCCAGGCGTTTGGAACGGGGAGCACTGACGCCCGACCAGGCGCTCGACTGCGCCATCCAGATTGCCTCGGCGCTCGATCGCGTGCACCGTGCTGGACTGGTGCACCGCGACGTCAAGCCCGGCAACATGATGTTGACCAGGGGCACGGCAGGATCGTCCTCGCCCCTGCAGGTGAAGGTGCTCGACTTCGGCATCTCGAAGGCTCCGCCTTCGGTGTCCTCGCCGAATGATGAAACACAGCCGACCGGCGTGAACCTGACCAGCGCGGGAATGGTGCTTGGGACGGTGCGCTACATGGCTCCCGAGCAGTTCGAAGGAATGCCGGCCGACGCGCGCAGCGATATCTTTGCGTTCGGCAGCGTCCTCTACGAAATGATCGTCGGAACCCCCGCCTTCGATGCGGCGACCAGTGTCGGGCTCATGGCCGCGATTCGCGAGCAGGAGCCGGAAGGGTTGGCGCGGCTCACTCCGGCGCTGGCGCGCGTGATTCGAACGTGCCTGGCCAAGCTCCCTGACGATCGCTGGCAGACGGCCCGTGACCTGCTGCGCGAACTGCAGTGGATTCAGGAGGGCAAACGCGAGGCACTGGCGAACGAACCTGCAAAGGCTCGGTGGACCATGGCCGTCGCCGCGGGCAGCGCAGCACTCGCCCTTGCAGTCGCCGCCGGGCTGTGGTCCCTCTCCACGACCCGGACAACCCCTCGCCAAAGCGTCGCGGCACGCTTCGAGATCTCGACTCCGGCGACCACCGATCCAATGTCGTTCGCGCTGTCGGCCGATGGCCGTTTCCTGGCGTTCGTGGCCACAAAAGACGGCGCGTCAAAGCTGTGGCTCAGACCTCTTGACAGGATAGACGCGCAGGCGCTCGACGGCACCGACGGTGCGAGCTTTCCGTTCTGGCCGCCTGATGGAAAGGCGATTGGCTTTTTCGCCGGCGGCAAGCTCCGGAGGATCGACGTCGGTGGCGGACCCACTCGTGAACTGGCCGACGCGCCGAACGGTCGGGGCGGCTCGTGGAGCGCTGCTGGAATCATTCTGTTTGCGCCGTCGACCGCCGGACCGTTGATGCGCGTGTCGGCAGCAGGCGGTGCGCCACAGCAGGCCATTCCCCTTGGCGCCGGCCAGAACAGTCACCGCTGGCCGCAGTTCCTCCCGGATGGCCGGCGCTTTTTTTATCTCTCGACGCAGGGACAGGCTGGCACCGGCGGCGTCTTCCTTGCGTCGCTCGACGGCACCGATCCGAGGCGTCTGCTCGAGGACGATGCTCCGGCAACGTTCGTCGGACCAGACCGGCTGCTGCTGGTGCGGCAAGGCGCCCTGATCTCCCTCAGTGTGGACATGGATCGCCTGGCCGTGGTGGGCGATCCGATGGTCGTCGCCCGCCCGGTGGGCTTCGACACACAGCTCGTACGCGGCGCGTTCACGATGTCAGAGTCTGGCGTCCTTGCGCACCGCTCGGCGATTGCCGCTCGCAGGCAGCTGATTTGGGTGGACCGTACTGGTCGAGAGGTCGGCACCGTTGGCCAGCCGGATGACGACGCGCTGGCTGCGCCGGAGCTGTCGCGCGACGGCCGACGCGTGGCCGTGTTTCGCACCGTTGACGGTAACGCCGATGTCTGGTCGATTCCGACCGGTGGCGGAGCGCCGAGCCGCCTCACCTACGCACCGGGTCTGGACGCATTTGCGATCTGGTCGCACGACGGACAGCGGTTGATCTTCACCGGCCTGCGCGATGCCTATCATCTTCTCGAGCGCATGCCGTCAGGCGAGGAGCGGCGACTCTTCCCCAGGTCCGAACTGAGAATCGCCAACGACATTTCTCCTGACGGGAAGTTCCTGTTATATACGGCCCAGGTTCCTGCCTCTGGCGTCGACCTGTGGACTGTGCCGATGGCATCAACCACCGGGGCGGCACCTCGACCGGTTGCGCAGATGCCCTTCGACGAGATGGCCGGACAGTTCTCTCCTGATGGGGGTTGGATCGCGTATCAGTCGAACGCCACAGGACGACTGGAGATCTACCTCCGCCCCTTCCCTGGTCCGGGGGACGCGCAGCAGGTGTCACTCGGGGGCGGCAGCCAGCCGCGGTGGTCCCATGACGGCAGCGAACTGTTTTACGTCGCGACCGACGGCAAGCTGATGGTCGTGCCGATTGCGTTCGACTCCGCGGCGCATGCCTTCGATGCGTCAGCGCCGCATCCGCTCTTCCAGACACACCTCGCGACGGGGGCGAACATTCCTCCGGCCGTCGCCGCCAAAGCCCAGTACGTTGTCGCGCCAGACGGCCGATTTCTGATGAACGTGCAGGTCGAGGGAGCTCCGGCGCCGCCAATTTCGGTCGCGCTGGATTGGCGCGCCGGAGTCGAATAGCCAGGGCATCAACGTGCGGCGATGGTCTCGAAGACGACGATTTCCGTTTGCGCCCTGCCGAGCGACCGCAGCCTGACGTCCTTCGCGGCCGGCGTGAGCACGATCAGGCTCTTCTTTCCAACCTCGCGACGGGTGGCGCCGGCGACCGATTCGAGAGCTCCGTCCAGCACGTAGACGAACCGTTCGCCAGTCAACGGTTGCGCGGTGATATCGACCGAGGCTCCAGCCGCCGACAGGTCCCAGAATGTTGCGCGTATCGTCTTGCCGCTGAACACCTTATTTCGGGCGCCGCCGGGCTGTGCTGTCCAGCCCCCGACCGACAATCCGAAGTCGAGCGTTACGGGCTGATCCGCTGAAACGGCTGCGGGCTGCGGACTTTGCGGCTGCGCCGGAACCTGGGGATGGGGTGGCAGCCACTCGGGGCGACGCACCGGCTGGAACTCCACCATCATGACCGTCTGGCCACTGTCATTGCTCATGCCATGCGGCACGTTCGACGGCGGCAGGCCGACACCGTGCGGCCCGATCCGGTGGACGATGCCGCCGATCGAGAAATCGAGCGCTCCCTCGACGCCAAGGGTGAACTGCTCCTGGTTGTGGTAGTGCGCCGGCTGGTGATATCCGCTGGGCACCGTGGCGTAGACGAAGCTGTTCGAGTCGGTCACCACAGCCCACGTCTCGGGAAACGGCCCGTACGGCGAGCCAGGCACTTTCGAGAAGTCGTAGTAGGTGACCGTTTCTTGCTGGGCACCAATCGGAGCGGGTTGAATGGCGAGCAGGGCGACGACGGTGACGGCGGCGGCAAGTACACGTCTGATCATGAGCACACTCTCCATGTTTCGCGTCGCAAGACGGCGCGTTTCAGACCTAATAGCGCAAACGGGGACCGAAGTCCCTCACGGGTGGCAGCCCGGCGACGCTCAGTCCTTCAGCTCGGCACGCGGGTCCCACCACTTCGACAGGTGGGCGTGCGGCTGGTGCGGCGACGATGCGTAGTGCGAGGTATCGTTGAACAGCATCAGCCGCGCCCGCACCGGATCGCGGAAGTCGAGCACGTTGAGGCACGCGGGTGCCTGGTCCAGGCGATCGCGATAGCCGCGCGGGTCGAACCCGAGCAGGCTGCTGAGCAGCAGACGGATGGTCGCCTTGTGCGACACCACCAGCACGCGTTCACCGGCATGCGCGTCGAGGATGCGCCGCACCACGGGCAGCGCCCGTGCCAGCACTGCCACGCCCGATTCGCCGCCGCCCGGCGCGAACGTGAACGGGTCTTCTTCCCAGGCGCTGTACTCCGCGGGGAAGCGCAACTCCACATCCCGGCGCGTCAATTGCTCCCAGTGACCGTGCCCGATCTCGCGCAAGCCGTCGTTGGCGGTGACCGCAACTCCGCACGCACCACTGACAATGGCAGCCGTTTCCCGTGTCCGCGACAACGAACTGCAGTACGCCGCGGTAATGCCTTCCACTCTGAGCCGCTGTCCAAGCGCCGCCGCCTGCGCGCGCCCTTCATCGGACAGGTCCACATCGGTGCTGCCAGCGAAACGATCTTCGGCGCTCAGCGTCGTCGCGCCGTGGCGTACCAGATAGAGGCGCGTCGTGCGCGGGCGCTCGATCAACTCAGTCGTCGTGCGGTCTGCGTCCACGCCGCGGAGTATACGTTGTGCTAGGCTGCTGGCGCCCATCACACGTACGGACCTGCCCATGACACTCACTCGACGCGGCTTCCTGACATCGACAGCATCGGCGACCGTCCTCGCCTGGGCCGGCCCCCAGCACTCGGCGCGTGCCGCGCAGCCGGCATCACCGGGAGGTGCGCAGGCCCGCCTGCAGTTGATCCGTAACGCCACCTCGATCATCCGCTACGGTGGCCGGACGATTCTGCTGGACCCGTTTCTGAGTCCGGCCGGTGCACTTCCGGCATTCCAGAACACGCCCAACCAGCGCCCGAACCCCATCATCGGGCTTCCGATGCCGGCGGCGCAGGTCGTCAGCGGCATCGACGCCACCCTGCTCACGCACCTTCACGTCGATCATTGGGATCCCGTCGCGCGTGAGCTTCTCGCGAAGACCGGACGGATCTTCGTCCAGCCCGCGGATCGCGACCGTGTCGTCGACGCCGGCTTCTCCGCCGTGCAGACGATCGAGTCCACACTGACCTGGGAGGGCATCTCGATTGCGAGAACCGGCGGCCAGCACGGACGCGGCGATGTCGGGCGGCGGATGGGAACCGTGTCGGGCTATGTGCTCAGGCGAGCCGGCCTGCCGACCGTCTACATCGCCGGCGACACCATCTGGTGCCCGGAGGTGGCGGACGCCATCCGCACCCACGCGCCTGACGTGATCGTGGTCAACGCTGGCGAGGCACAGTTCCTCGAAGGTGGCCCGATCATCATGGGTGTCGAGGACGTGGTGCAGGTGTGCAGCGCGGCGCCGCGCGCCACTATCGTCGCGGTGCATTTCGAGGCGGTGAACCACTGCATGCTGTCGCGCGACGGACTACGGGACGGTTTGCAGCGCGCGGCGGTGCGCTCGAGGGTGCTGATTCCGCGCGACGGTGAAGACCTTTTACTCAGCTAGGCAGAGCGCCTCAAGATCCGTGTAGCTGCCGACCTTCAGGTCGGCCCTGGTCGGCTATACTGCGCCACCAGCATGCAGCGCGTCTCGATTCGGCAGCGGCGGAGCGTTCCCTGGAACCTGATCGTGGGCGGCGTGGTGGCGGCTGTCATCGGGGCGACGACACTCGAGGCGCAGCGCACGCCGGTGCCGGTGCCCGATCTGCAGGGCACCTGGGACAACGCCACGGCGACCCCGCTGGTCCGCCCCAAGCCCTTCGCCGATCGCTTCCACTTCACGCGCGACGAAGCCGACGCGTTCGAACGCGACAACTACAACCGTATTCTCAGCGGGTTCTCGGCCGAAGACCGGCTCGCCAGCGACCTGAACGAGACCTACCAGGAGACTGCCGACCTGAAGGTGGTCGACGATCTCCGCACCTCACTCATCGTCGATCCGCCGGACGGTCAGTTGCCGCCGCCGCTGCCGCAGGTGCAGGCCCGCGTCGATGCCCGGCCGAAGCGGACGTTCGACGACCCGGAAACGCTGACCCTCGACGAACGATGCCTGATGGCCGTCGGCTCCGGCTCGTCGAGCGGCGCGCCGCCGCTGATACCGAATCCGTTCGGCCAGAACCTGTACCAGATCGTCCAGACTGCCGATCGCGTGCTCATCTACGCGGAGATGGTGCACGAGGCGCGGGTGATCCGCCTGAACAGCACGCACCTGCCGCCCTCCATCCGGCAATGGACGGGCGACTCGATCGGCCACTGGGAAGGCGACACGCTGGTCGTCGACACCACCAACTTCAGGCGCGAGACCCACTACCGCAACTCCACCGAACGGCTGCGCGTGGTGGAGCGGTACACGCGCACCGCGCCGGATACGCTTCGCTATCGGGTGACGGTGGAAGACCCGGACACGTGGGCGGTGCCGTGGACGGCGGAGATCCCTTTCAAGGCGACGACCAGCCAGATCTTCGAGTATGCCTGCCACGAAGGCAGCCACACGATCGAATACTTCATGCGCGGCGCCAGGGACGAAGAGCGGCGCGGCGTGAAGCCGAATCGCTGACCGCCGCCCTCGCTTGACACATGACACGACAGGCGGGGGCGTCCTCTCGATGGCGTGTGGCGATACACTGCGTCGCAACACATCACTGCTTCCGGAAGGACCTCGAATGAGCCTGCGAACGATCATCGTCGCTGCCGCACTCACCGGGACCGTGGTGTCGGCCCAGTCGGCCGCGAGGCCGGACCGGGCGGCAGAGCGCGACCTCCTGCAGCGGATCATCGCCATTCCCTCGGTGCTCGGCAGGACCGAGGAGTTTCGGAAGCTCACCGCCCTCCTCACGACCGAATTGTCCAGGGTCGGCATCACGAATGTCGTGGTGAAGGACCATGACGGCACCCAGACGCTGATTGCGCGTTGGCCTGCGGCGAAGCCGGGCGAGCGGAAGCCTCTTCTGCTGATGGCCCACATGGACGTGGTCGAGGCCAAGCCGTCCGAGTGGCAGAACCCGCCCTTCGAACTGCGTGAGAAGGATGGCTACTACCTCGGTCGCGGCACGGCAGACGACAAGGGGAGCCTTGCCGGTGTTCTCCTCGCGCTGCAGAATCTGAAGCGCGCCGGCTTTCAACCAACTCGAGATCTCGTGTTCCTCATCACCGGCGATGAAGAGACGTTTGGCAACGGTGCGCGGCGCGCGGCGAACGAATGGCGCGAGTTGACCGACGCCGAGTACGCGCTCAACTTCGACTCCGGCGGCGGGACGGTCTATTCGGATGGGCGCGTCGAGGGTTTCAACCTCCAGGTGGCGGAGAAGACCTACGCCGATTACCGGCTCGTTGCTGTGAACCGTGGCGGCCACAGTTCGGCGCCCCGACCCGACAACGCCATCTATGCCCTGGCCGGCGCGTTGAAGGCGATCGAGGCGCACCGGTTCCAGCCCATGCTCAACGACGCGACCCGTGGCTATTACCGCTACGTCGCCGATCATGACGGCGGTCGCTATGGAGAACTGGTGAAGCGCTTCCTTGCCGATCCGAATGACAGCGAGTCGGCGGACACACTCGAGGCCAACGACCCTGGCAACACGCGCACCCGCTGCGTCGCGACAATGCTCGCTGGAGGGCATGCGCCAAACGCGCTGCCGCAGCGCGCGGAAGCTACGGTGAACTGTCGCATCTTCCCTGGCGTGGCCGTCGAGACCGTACGGCAGGACCTGCAGGCGCTGTCGGGGGAGGACGTTGCCGTCACGGCGATCGAGGAATCCAGGACTCCCGAGACCGGTGCCAGCCCACTACGTGAGGACGTCGTTGAGGCGTTCCGGGGGGCGGTCGCCACGAGGTTCCGCGGCGCCGACATCATCCCTCGACAGTCGGCCGGTGCAACCGACGGTGCGTTCCTGCGTGCCGCCGGCATCCCGGTGTACGGCCTCGAAGCGGGCTGGAGCATCGTGGGTCAGCCCACCGGCGCGCACGGACTCGATGAGCGCATCCTGATCGAGAGCTTCCACGGCCAGATCCCGATCATCGAAGAGATGTTGCGCCGCCTCGCACGCTGAGACGTTGTCATCATCAGAACCGGTAGCGGAACCCGACGAAACCGATGTGCGCGACGTAGTCTGGCGCCAGGTACGTCCCCAGGTTGAACAGCCGGTTTCCCCACTGAAAGGAGCGCGACGTGTCGCGTAGCAGGGTGTCGGCTCCGACGGTCTCGACCCACGGTGCGGCTGACCCTTGCATCCAGTCCACCAGGTGGTAGTTCTCGTAGGTGTACCCGGCTACGAGCATCAAGGCGTGGATGGGAACTTCGAGCCGTAGGTTCACCACGTGCCGGTTCTCGGTTACGTCCGTTGGGGAAGTGAACGCGAACTGGTGGTTCGGCGGGAACGGCGTGCCATCGAAGTTCGTGACGCCGTATCCGCTGTAGGTGATGTTGATGTTCGCCAGCGAGGCGGTGTAGTCGGCAACGATGGACGCCTTGCCAGGGACAGGCTGCCACGTCGTACCCAGACCGGTGGTCCAGGTGCGGTCGTCGTTCCTGGCTGTCCACTGACTGCTGGCGCGCGTCCACGGCCCCAGTTCCGCGCTGGCGATGGTACTTGGATTGGCCTTGTTGTTCTCGTTGAACTCGATCGAGCGGTCGAGTCCAATCCCCTGATCACAGTTCACGAAGGCATTGAACGAGAGCCCGGCCCTTGCTTCGGTGAAGGCATCCATGCCGAACCGCGTGCGCTTGTCGTCGAGCCGGCCGAGTTGATTTCCCGGTGAGACCGCCGCTGGTTCGGCCACACCCGTGCTGAGCAAAGGCTGCGTGGGGCCGACGCCCGAGTCGAAGTCGTCGTGGCGATAGCGGGCGTAGGCCGATACAGCCACCAGGTCTCGCGGCGTGAGGTTGACTCGTACGTCAACCTGTCGCCGAGCGCGATCGGACACATCGTACCGGCGCATGTCCGGGTGGTTGTCGAAAGTCACCGCCGGGTTGTTGTTGTCGACGCCGTCCGTCTGCGCGTACCAGTAACCCTCGTGGGTCACGGTATTGAGGTAGTCTCCGCCGTCACGGGCGCCGATGAGGGCCCGCGCCTCGATGTTCATCCAACGCGTGCCTCTCGCGCGCAGCGTGGCTCGGAAGATGTTCTCCGCCGTGTCTGCTTCGCGGTACTCGCGCACCATGGACTCCCGCTCGAAGCCGACAAGCAGGCTCGTTCGGGCTGGTAGTCGCCACGTCGCATCCACGCCTGCGTTCTTGCGGTGCCAGGCATACGGCAGGCTGACCCGCTTGTTGACATACGACACCGTGCCATTGAGGTTGCTGGTGTCCTGCGTCGCGTACTGCCAGCGACTCGATGGCGTGTCGTTGTTGAGGTCGTACCAGCGAAAGAACGCTCGCACATTGAACCCGCGCACGGGCGTAATCGTGTAGTCGGATGCGAAGTGCAGCGTGGTGATCGAGGCCTCGGCCGAGGATCGCGGCAGGGTCTGTGTCGCGAGTTGGTCGTTGTTGTAGCTGTACGGCAACAGCGTCTGGTTCTGTTCCAGCCGACCGTAGGTCGCGGTGGCGGTAAACCGGCTGTCCCTGGGCATATTGCTTCCGAACATCGCCGTCAGGTTGTGCGCCCGGTTGTCCGGCGACAACGGGCGCGCTCCAAACACCGACACCGAGCGATCCCACACGTCGTAGGTGGCGCCAGGCTGCGCCGTCGTGTAGATGTTCTGCCATTGAAGGGTGTCGACCTGGTTTGCGAAGTCTGAATACTGATACTCCGCCCGCAATTGATAGCCCCCGACCAGATGCTCGGCGCCGACCGCGAGCTCGTTGGTGTTGTAGTCCACCGGCTCCGCGATCTGGATGTTGAGCGTGCGTGGTGGCCGATCGCCGATCGGACCGAATGTCGATCGCGAGCCGTACTTGTCCCGCCGGTCGTATGCGACGTCAACGGCCAGACTGTCGACGGCCAACCACTGCAGGCTGAAGCGCCCCGCGTTGGTCTGCATCGCGAGCGGTGTCGGGTGCAGGAATGTGGACTGGTACGCCGCAATCAAGTCGTCGCTGGCGAGGACCCCCGGCGTATCTGCGGCGGCGGTCGCCAGCTTCTTGAATGTCATGGGTACCGTCGCCGGCACGGTGAAGAGCCCCGGTCCGCTCTGGATGTAGGGCGTCCGCGCCTTGTTACTGAAGTTGTGCGGCGTTTCCACCCAGTCGGCCTTCAGGCTCCACCGGCCGAACGAACCGGCTTCGGCTCGGATGGTCTGGTCATCGCGGCTGACGTTGGCGCCGGCCACATCGAAGTACTACCCCGCCTGTCGATTGCGCATCGTCAACCGCAGGCTGGGCAGAAACACGTCGTTTCGCAGGTCGCGGTACTCCGTGACTTTCGACGAATCGGTGGAGTTGCCGATTCCCTGCAGGCCTGTGGTGAACTCCCCCGACACCTCGACGGTGCCGGGCGTGTCGGGCGGTGTCGTCGGCACTGGCTGACCAAACGCGTTAGCGGCCATCAGCAGTGAGCACAGGACAATGATTCTGGTCATGGCAGCCCCCTACCGTGTCAGCTTGGCGCCCGACGGATGATTCGATCCGTGGACGGTGATGTGGCAGTTCACGCAGCCGCTGCCGTAGGGATTACTGGTGCGGTTGTACCGCGGCAGGTTGATGTGGCCACCGTAGGAGTGGCAGCTCAGACAGAGGAATGAGTCCTTCCCCGAGAGCAGGTTGCGATTGTTCGAGCCGTGTGGCGTGTGACAAGTGGCACAACTCTCGCGCACCGGCGCTTGTTCCCAGACGTAGGGACCGCGCTTCTCGGTATGGCAACTGAAGCAGGTATCGTTCACCGTGGCTTTGGTCAGCAGCCCCGGTGTCGAGCCATGCACGTTGTGGCAACTGGCGCAGTCCATTCGACCTTCCCGCACAGGGTGGTGGGACATCTTGTTGATGTCGGTGCGTACCTCTGCGTGACACGTGACGCAGGTGTCGGTCGGGTTCGACGCCTTCAACAGGCTGCGCGCGCTCTTCGACGACATCACGGTGTGGCACGACGTGCAACTCACGTCAACGTTGTGGTGTGCGCCAGCGCGCCAGCCCATACGCGCACCGCCTTCGTGGCACTGCATGCAGACCGCCGACTGGGAGCGAGCGTTGGTCACTTTCAGCGCGGCAGTGGGGTTCTCGACGTGTTTGCTGCGCGGGCCGTGGCAGCTCTCGCAATCGCCGGTCCCTGCGGGTGGACGAGCGGCAAACGCGGCCGCGTGCTTGGTCTTTCCGTAGGCCTCCATGTAGTCCGAATGGCACGTCGCACAAGTCGACGTGTCGTTGACGAATGTGGCGCCTGCGAACTCCGGATTGAGCGCTGTCCAGTCGAGCGGCTTTGCTGGCTTCGCGGCGGCGACGACGTTCCAGCCGAAGGCTGCGATGAACGCCATCACGCCGCCGACTAACCATCCCCATTGATGTCGAGACATGACCATGACTCCAGCCTTCCATGAGGGACGGACCGCTCGATGCGATGTCCGTGCACGGCATGAACGTGGATTCAGTCTAGGAGCGCTGCGGAGCGCAGAAACTGAAGAGACCCTGAATTCGCGTTCAGGATTGAAGCGCCGGCCACGCCAGCACGAGCCGGGCACCGCCCGCGTCATTGCCGGACACGATCACGCGGCCACCGTTGGCGGTCATGGCCCAGTGCACGATGGCCAGCCCCAGTCCGGCACCGCCGAGTCTTCGAACGTGGGGCACTTCTGCGCGATAGAACCGCTCCAGTACGCGCGCACGCTGCCCCTCAGGGATCCCAGGCCCCTCGTCATCGACAATCAGGCGGTGCTCACCGGACTGGGTTTCGCACCAGATTCGAACGCGGCTGCCGTCGCGAGTGAACTTGATGGCGTTGTCCAGCACATTGGACACCGCTTGCCGGGCCATGACCGCATCGGTGGCGACGGTCAGCGGGCGGTCGATCTCCACCTCGATTGCGATCTCACGTTCCTCGGCGAGCACCGCCAGTTGCGCCGCCACGTCACGTGCCAGCATGCCGAGGTCGAGCGTCTGCGTGCGCAGGCGGACTCGCCCGCTCTCCCATCGCGCGAGGGTGAGCAACGTGTCGACCACGTGTGACAGGCGGTCGGCTTCTTCGAGCATGCTCCCCACCACCTCCTGGTAGTCCTCGACAACCTTCCCTTCTCGAAGGCCGACCTCGCCAACGCTCCGGATTGCGGTGAGGGGCGTGCGCAGTTCGTGCGATACATCGGCGGTGAACTGCCTGAGTTGGTTGAACGACGCCTCGAGGCGCGCGAAGGTTTCATTGAACACCATCGCGAGTTGGCCCAATTCGTCTCTGGTGTTCTCGACGGGGAGCCGCTCGGCGAGTCGGTCGGCACTGATCACGTGCGCCCGCTCAGCCATCCGGCCGAGCGGCGCAAGGGCCCGACCCGAAATGAAATATCCGGCTCCAGCCGCTGCCGCCACCGCCAGGGGGGCCGCGAAGGCGAAGAGCGCGCCGAGCCACCACAAGTCGGATCGGAGCTGGTCCTCGGAGCGCGCAACACGAACGGTGATGGTTTGCGCGCCGAACTGACGCTCGACGACCAGGATCCTGACCGCCGCCCCCGCTGGCGTTCGCACCGTCTGGTAGCCTCGCGCTCCGCCTACCGGCGAGGCCAGAGCGCGCCGAATCTCGGCGCGCACAGGAATGCCTCTGACGTAGCGCACCGACCCGTCGCTGCCGTAGACCTCGACCCAACGCTGGACGCCGCCGTCGTAACCGAGGTCCTGCGCCGCCTCGGTGCGCCACTCGACACGTCCACCACGGTCAGTGAGCATTTCCAGCGCGACTTCGAGGTCCTCGGCCAGATGATGGTCCAGGGTCGCGCGCATGGAGCGCCACTGCAGGACGAGCGTCCCGAGCAGAAAGGGCGCGAGGATCAGGAGGATGGACGCCGCAAACCAGATGGTCAGCCGCGTGCGCAGCCGGAATGCGATCACGCCCCGGAGTCTTTCATCGTGAAGCCAACGCCTCGGATGGTGTGGATGAGACGAGAGCCGGTTCCCTGATCGATCTTGCGGCGCAGGCGCGTGATGTGGACGTCAATCACATTGTCGATGGGCGTGCCACGCGTCGGCTCCTTCCACACGTCATTGGCAAGCATCTCTCGAGACACGATGTGACCCTGGTGCCGGAGCAGGTAGTCGAGCAACTCGAACTCGCGTGTGGTGAGCGGGATGGTCACACCCGCGCGGCGGGCGGAACGCGCGAGCGGATCCAGCTCGAGGTCGGCCAGGCGCAGACGGAGCGCTTCTTCCGGGCGCCCCAGGCGCAGGAGCGCCCGCGCCGTCGATTGATGGTCTTCTTGCCGACCCTCACGTCGCGCGCGACATCGTCCTCTGCCTCGGACATTCCCGGATGTCCTCCTCGGTCGAGGTCGGACAGCCGGTAGCGCATCAGCGGCGGCTCTTACTCTTGGTGCGACCGTCCATCTTGATCCCATCTCGCAGGCGACGCCCGGACGGAGTGTCGTACACCTTGCTTCGGCCCTGCGACGCCGCGTCAAGACCGGCGCCGACCTCAACTCGCAGGTGCTCCCGCTCTTGGTCGCGCTCCTTCAATAGGCGGAGCGCCTCGCGCACCACTGCACTGGCCGTTTGATAGAGGCCGGTCGCGCGTCAAGGCCAAGAGCCTGAAGCCCACCGCCTGAAAAGCGAAGTGCCGGGGGCGGGAATCGAACCCGCACGCTCCTTGCGGAACCCGGGATTTTAAGTCCCGTGCGTCTGCCAGTTTCGCCACCCCGGCGCACCACTCGTCTGCCGACACGATTATGGCCGGTCCGCTCATTTTCCCAAGCGTCGCGGCAAAGCCCTGCCGACCAGCGCCGTCAGTGGAGCGGAAACGAACCGATCGCCGCCGGCAGGCGCTGCGTCCGGTCGTCTGGCCCCATCGTCGGTCCCCACTGGTACAACGTGCCGTCAGCCTTCAGCGCCAGGCCGCGGTGCCCGCCGTTCCAGACATGCACGATTCCGGACAGCGTCCGCACCGGAATGCTGCGACTTGCCGGAATGTCCTGATCGACGCTGCCGCCGCTGCCGAGCGCGCCGAACATATTGGAGCCCCAGGTGCGAACGGTGCCGTCGCGCAGCAACGCGATACCGTCGCCAATCTCAATTGCGCCAACCAGCGCGCCAAAAAGCGGACTCGGCGACAGCACCTCTGCGGCCACGTTCGGGTCGGTAGCTTTCGGCGACGGGGCGGCGCCCCACACCATCCAGGAACCGTCGGCCACGCGCGCAGCAGAGATGCTGCCGGCGGCGACGATGGCGGTGACACCACCGAGCGCGGCAATCTGCGTCGGCGCGGCGCGACGCTCGGTGTCGCCCAGTCCGAGCTGCCCGTAGCGGTTCGCACCCCACGACCACAACGAGCCGTCCTTCCGCAGCGCCAGCATGTGCGCCGACCCGCAGGCAATGGCGGTGACGTCCGCGACGCCAGGCACGCGTCGCGGCTCGTAATATTCCTTCGCGTTCTGGCCCGGCAGGAAGATCGTTCCGGTGGCCATCACCCCCTGCTGGTCCGCGCCCCACATCCAGATGCTGCCGTCACCACGCAGGGCGGCGCCGGTGTTGCTGCACGCGGCGATAGCCGTCACCCCGGTCAACCCGGGCACGGCCCACGGCGCCGTGCGGACATGCGCGGCCCCGCGGTCGGTCCCACCAAGCAGCCCGTACGGATTCTCGCCCCACATGTAGACCCGGCCGTCCACACCCAGCACCATGCTATGACTGGCATCGCCCGTCGCCACCGCCAGCCCCTTCGGCACCCCGACTACCGGCGTCAGCTTCTCCGCCCACACGCCGCCGGCATCGCCAGGCACACCACACTGCTTCAGGTTGTTACGCCCCTGGCACAGCACGGTGCCGTCCGGCGCGACGACCAGCGTGTGCGAACCCGAGGTGGCCACCTTCAGGTCGGCGGCCGAGAGCGCGGCCGACGCGAGGAGCAAAAGGACAGTCATGCGCATGAGGTGCATGGCGCGACGATACCATCCCGGCCCCAGCGGCCCCATGCCGAATGCGGCTTCGACCGATACTCACATTGCCGGTGCCGCGCCCGCCACGCGCGGAGCGCAGCGGCATGCAGTTCAAGGCACACATGCGGATGCGCACCACCACACTCCTTGCCCTCGCCCTCATGACATGCCTCTGCGCCACGAGCGCACCGGCGGGCCAGACGCAGCCGCTCGCCGCGGTGGCCGAGCGCGCCGCCGACGCGCGGAAGAAGGCCACGGGCTCGAAAACCTACGGCGACGCCGACCTGAAACCGGTGCGCGACACGACGCCATCCCCTACCGACGTCGTGCTGCCAGCCGACGGAGCGACCGGCACGGGACCGCTGTCGGAGACGCGACGCGAAGACGTGGTGCGCGCGGTGATGCCAGCCGTGGTCACCATCGAGTCGGGGTCCGCCACCGGCTCCGGCTTCTTCGTATCTGCCGACACGGTTCTCACCAACCGCCACGTCATCGCCGGCGCCAGCTCCGTGCGTGTGCGCTTCTCGAACGGCACGCAGAGCAACGGCTACGTCTCGTCCGAAGCGAGCGATGCCGACCTGGCGCTGGTGCATGTCGATTCGCCTCCCGCGTCCCACCCGACGCTCCGCCTCGCACCGGTCCGCACGGTGCAAGTGGGCGAAGAGGTGCTGGCCATCGGTTCCGCACTCGGCATGCTGCAGGGCACGGTGACGCGCGGCATCGTCTCGGCCGTCCGCTCATCCGGCGGCTTGACGCTGCTGCAGACCGATGCCGCCATCAACCCTGGTAACAGCGGCGGCCCGTTGGTGAACAAGGCCGGCGCAGTGGTTGGCATCACCACGGCGAAGATGTCGGCCGCAGAATCGCTTGGGTTCGCCATCGCCACCGACCACGCCAGCGCACTGCTCGGCGGCAGCACCACCGTGCTCGCACCGGGCTCCGCCAGCGACGCCGCGTCGCTCGATGCCGCCCTCGGCACCCCGCGCACCGATACCGATGCGATGCGCGACCAGGGCGAGGCGCAGTTCGAGAAGGTGGTGCAGGCGCTGGCGCGACAGGCCGACGAGGTCGATGCGGCGTGGCAACGATACCGCGCCGCGTGCGCGGGCAAATACTCGATTGGTACCGTTGTGAACGGACGCGAGTGGTTCGGCCTGATCGGCGACACCATCCTCATCGACAACGAAACGCTGCCGCAGTGCCGCGCCTGGCGCGACGATGTCACGACGCAGGCCCGGCGCATCAGCGACGTGATGCAGCAGGCCGAAGAGGGCGCACGCACCGCCGGCGTGTTCCCCGGCGCCACCAGGGCCATCCGCGCCAAGTACGCCATGGAGTGGGAAGGGTGGAGCCGCTGACGTAGCGGCCGGGCGTAGAATGCCTCAACCATGCCGCTGCCGCAGACCATCGACGACGTCATTCGCCGCCTCGACCTGATCGTCGTCGGCGCGATGACCGAGCCGAGCCGCCTCGGCTACTTTGCCGCGCTCTACAACCGGGTGACCATGGCCGTGCGCGACGGCATCCGGGCCGGCGCCTTCGACGACAACGCCCGCATGGCACGCCTGGACGTGGTCTTCGCCAACCGCTACATCGACGCCTACGAACGGCACCGCGCCGGCACGACCACCACGCTGGCCTGGCAGCTCGCGTTCGCGGCGGCGGCGCGCCCCGACCTGAGCGTGCTGCAACACCTGCTGCTTGGCATGAACGCCCACATCAACCTCGACCTTGGCATTGCCTGCGCCACGGTGGCGCCGGGCGATGCCATCCACTCGCTCGAGCGCGACTTCCTGCGCATCAACGGGCTGCTGGCGTCGCTGCTGCCGCTGGTCGAAGGGCAACTCGGTGAGCTGTCGCCCTCGTTCGACCTGCTGACCGGCGTGGCACAGGACCTCAACGGACTCGACGCACGGCTCGGCAACTTCTCGATGGCGGCTGCGCGGCGCAGCGCCTGGCGCTTCGCGCTAGTCTTAGCGCACCTCGGCAGTCCGATCGCGCGGCGCGTGGCGATCAAGGCGCGCGACACCGAGACGCTGGCCTTTGCCGTCGGCCTGCAACAACCAGGTGCGCTCAGCCTAGTGTCCGGCGGCCCCGACCTCGTCGATATCGCCGGCCACATGACCGTGCTTGCACGCGGCATCAGCGGTCTTGCCGGCTCCGAGGGCACCGGCGCTTGACACCCGTGTAGCACGCCAGATAATGGCAACGGCCATGACGTCCAGTGCTCCGCTGCCCCACACCATCGACCAGGTCATTGCACGGCTCGACCAGATCATTGACGACGCCGCGCGCGGCGGCAGCCGGCTTGGCTACTTCGCGGCGCTCTACAACCGCGTCACCATCACCGTCCGCGACGGTATCCGGGCAGGAGCCTTCGCTGACAACGCGCGCATGGAGCGACTCGACGTCGCGTTCGCCAACCGCTATCTCGCGGCCTACGCCGCCCACGCGGCTGGCGCCACGCCCACGGGCGCCTGGGCGCTGGCGTTCGAGGCCACCACGCTCGACTCGCTGAGTGTGCTCCAGCATCTCTTCCTCGGCATGAACGCGCACATTCATCTCGACCTGGGCATCGCCTCCAGCGACACCGCTGGCAGCCTCCCCATCGATGCGCTCGAACACGACTTCCATCACATCAACGATGTGCTCGCTTCGCTGGTGCCGATTGTCGAAGAGGAGCTTGGCGAGATTACGCACCGCTTCACGTCGCTCCCCCACCTGGCGCACGGGCTCGATCGACGCGTGGTGAACTTCTCGATGGCTCAGGCGCGACGCGACGCCTGGCACTTCGCGGTGGCGCTGTCGCAGGTGACCGATCCTGCCGCGCGCGCCGAAGCGGTGGCGCGACGCGACCACGACACCGTGTCGCTCGGCCGCCTGTTCCAGCGGGCCGGCATGCTGACCTCGGTCTTCGGCGGCGCCGACACCGCCCAGGTCCGCGAGCACATCCGCGTGCTCGCCCGCGGCGAATACGGCCTGCCTGCGAACCTGTGAGGATGGGACGTGTCGAGGCGGTGCGTACGTCGCGCGGTGGTGCTCGACTCGCTCGAGGTGAACCGGGCGCCGGCCTTGCGTCTGCGGACCTGAAGGTCCGTGGCTACGGCGTCTACGTGAAGGTCGGCGCCTCAGTGCACGGTCGCTGACGCGCCGCTGGCGCGTGCCTGGGTGAGCACCCGCGCGATCATCCCCTCGAGCGCCTGCTGATCGATCGTGAACGGCCCGGCGATGGCCGCACCGAGCGAGATCTCGATCGCCACCACCACGCCACTGTCTTCGTACGGATTCACAATCCAACTCAGACTGCGCAGCGCGACGTACGGCTCGGCGATATCGGGATGCTTCAGCCGATGCATCTCGAGCAGCATCCCTTCGAGCATGGCACGCACGTCGTCGTCGGTCCACGCCTCGGGTTCGCGGTCGATGCCGCTGATGTGACGCGTGGTGGCGCTGTGTTCGCCGCGCAGCCAGATGTCGACGGGAAAGCGGATATCAGGCACGGGTTACTTGTCCTCGGGTGAAGCCAGGAGAGCCGTCAGTGCCTCCGGGGTGGTCACCGGCGCGCGGCAGGCGAAGTCGTGGCAGACATACGCCGCGGCCTCGCCGTTCACCGGCCGCATCGCCGCGACGAACGGCGCCAGCGGCGCCAGTGCCTCCTGCTGCGCCGGCGTCAGGGCCAGCACCAGCGCACACGGGCGGTAGGACGACGTCGCCGCGTCGAGCAGCGCCTCGGCCGGCTCGCCGTCGCCGACAACAACGATCTGTTGCACACCAGCCGTGTAGGCCGACAGCGCCGCCGCCATCATCGGCACCGCGCGGCCGGCCTGCTCGAGCCGCTGGCCGAACAGCTTCAGTGTCTGTTCGATGCGCGACGCCCACACCGGGTTGCCGTTCAGGTGCGACAGCGTGATGAGATTCAGCACCGCGACCGCACTCGCCGACGGCTCGGCGCCGTCGTAGTCTTCCTTCATCCGCCACAGCACCGTCGGGTCCTGCCCGGTGGTGCTGAACCAGCCGGCAGCGGCGTCGTCCCAGAACAGCTCGTCCTGCCGCTGCTGCAGCTCGATGGCCCACTGCAGCCACTCGGCCCGCGGGTCGGCCTGGAACAGTTCGAGGAGCCCGAAGATCAGGTAGGCGTAGTCTTCGGCGTAGCCGTCGATTTCAGCCTGACCGGTGCGGTAGCGGCGACAGAGCGTGCGCGTCGGCGCGTTCCACATCGTCGAGCGGATGAACGTGGCGGCGCGGCGTGCCGCGTCGAGGTAGGGCGTGCCGAGCGATTCGCCGTCGGTGACCATGGCGCGCAGGACGCGCGCCGCTCGTGCGAAGGCGGCGATCATCAGCCCGTTCCACGACGTCAGCACCTTGTCGTCGAGGTGCGGGTGTGGACGCTGGATGCGCGCCTGGAACATGCGGAGACGGGCGCCGTTCAACGCATCACGCGTCTGGTCCGGCGTGTACCCGAATTCATCGGCGAGTTCCGCCACCGACTGCGCGACGTAGAGCAGGTTCTTGCCGACGAACTCCTGCTGCGGATCGGACGGCGCATTCCCCGTCGGTTCGATGCCGAACCGCTTCTTCACGAGCGCCGACGCCTCGCCGAGCAGTTCGTCGAGTTCGGCGGCGGTCCACAGGTAGAAGGCGCCTTCCATCTTGTGGCTGCTGGGTGTGGCCGCGTGCTCGGGCGGAATGCTGTCGGCGTCCTCCGCCGAGTAGAAACCACCGGCGGGGTCGGTCATCTCGCGCATCACGTAGCGGAGCGTATCCTCCGCCACTTCCAGCTGCAACGCGTCGCCCGTCACCTGCGCCCCTTCGAGATAGGCCAGCACCAGCTGCGCCTGGTCGTAGAGCATCTTCTCGAAGTGCGGCACGCGCCAGGCCGCATCAACCGAGTAGCGGTGGAAACCTCCGCCGATATGGTCGCGCATGCCGCCGACGCTCATCGCGCCGAGCGTGGCCAGCGCCATGTCCCGGGCATCGGTGTTGCCCGCGCGTGCGAACTCGCGGAGCAGGAACAGCAGTTCGGTCGGTCGTGGAAATTTCGGGGCGTTGCCGAAGCCGGCATGACGCCGGTCGAAGCCGCTGCGAAACTGCGCGGTGATGGTGGTCAGCACGTCGGCCGTCGGCACACCGTCGGTCGGCGCCGTGGCCGCGGAGTTCTTCAACTGCTCGGTGATGCCCGCGGCGGACCGATTGACGTCGTCGCGCTTCGTCGTCCACGCCTTGTGCAGTTCGCGCAGGATGTCGATGAACCCGGGGCGATTCCATTTCGCGGCCGGCGGAAAGTAGGTGCCGCCGTAGAAGGGCTCGAGGCCTGGCGTCAGCCACACGCTCATCGGCCAGCCGCCCGATCCGGTCGTGGCCTGGACGAACGCCATGTAGACGCGGTCGACGTCGGGGCGCTCTTCACGATCGACCTTCACCGGGATGAAGTGTTCGTTGAGGAAGGCGGCAATCTGCTCATCCTCGAACGACTCGTGCGCCATCACGTGACACCAGTGGCACGTGGAGTAGCCGACCGACAGGAAGATGGGTTTGTCCTCGGCCTGCGCCCGGCTGAACGCCTCGTCGCCCCACGCGTACCAATCGACCGGATTGTTGGCGTGCTGCAGCAGATACGGACTGCGCTCGCGCGCAAGGCGGTTCATTTCAGAATTATGACATGCGGTAGAATCGCGAACATGACCGACCATGCTCCGCTATCCGCCCGACGGGTGGCGCTTCTGGTTGAAGAAGACTTCGAAGATCGCGAATTGCCGCTGTTGCTCGAGTTGCTGCGCGCCGAAGGGTTGACCGTCACGGTGATCGGCCCGGTGGCTGATGCGGTCTATCGCGGCAAGCGTCAGGAAGCGACGATGACGTCGGAGATGGCGGCGAGCAAGGCTCGTGTCAAGGACTTCGATATCGTCATCGTGCCTGGCGGCTACGCGCCCGACCGCATCCGCCTGCGTCATGCCATGGTCGACCTCGTGCGCGACGCCTACGAGGCCGGCAAACCGGTGGCCTCGATCGATCGCGGCGCCCAGGTCCTCATCACCATCAACGCCCTGCGCGGCCGGGTCGTCACGTGCTGGCCGTCGATCGCGATCGACGTGAAGAATGCCGGCGGCAAGTACGTGGACCGGCCGGTGGTCGAGGACGGCAACGTCATTACCGCTCGCAAGTGGGACGATGTGGCGGCGCTGACCAGCGTGGTGGTGAAGGTGCTACGGCCAACCTGAAGGTCGGCAGCTACATCACACGCAGCGCGTAGACATCACACACGCGGCGCGTAGACATCACACGCGCGGCGCCGGGGCGGCCGGCAGTTCGTTCGGCCGGCCCCGTCGCAGGCGGGCGTAGGCTGCAGTGAACTCCACGCCGTAGAGCAGGATGACTGCCTGCACGTAGACCCACCCCAGGAACACCACCACGGCGGCGATCGAACCGTTCACCCGTGTGAACCGGTCCATGTCGCGCATGTACCAGCCGAAGCCGAACAGCGCCCCTTTCCAGAGCAGCCCCGTGAGGAATGCGCCGATCCACACGTCGCGGAAGCGCACCTTGGCGTTCGGCACGAAGTAGTACACGAGGCCGACGACGAGCACAAACATCGCGGTGGTGGCGTTGCTTATGACCAGGCCCCGCAGGATGAGCAAGCCGGGAAATTGGAACAGGACGCTGGCGAACCAGGTTGCCTCCACAATCTGCGATGCGCTCACGAGCAGCGTGGCAGCCACCAGCAGCGCACCCGCCACGAGGAGCATCACAAAGGAGAAGAGCTTGTGCTTCCAGTAACTGCGCGTGTCCTCCACGCCCCATGCGTAGTTCACCGCTGTGCTGACGGCACCGAAGAACCCGAGCGCGCCCCAGATGAGAGCCAGGGTGCCGGCAATCCCGAGCGTTAACGTACTGTCGCGAAAGGCATCGAGTTGCTGGGTGATGAATTCGAACTGCTGGGGAAAGTAGCGGAGGACGAAGTCGAGCACCGCCGCCCGGTTCAGCTCATCGGCGGTGACCGCGCCGATGATGGCGAAGCCGAGCATGGCGAAGGGGAAGATCGAGAGCAGCGCGTAATACGCGATCGACGCCGCGTATGTCAGGTTGTCGCGAGTATAGAAACCGACCACCGCGCGCCAGAGCGCGATGAGGGTCAGACGCGCGATCTCGCGAGCCTGACGGCCCACCGGCGAGAGAGTGTTCACGCCTTAATTATGTGTCAGGCGTGACGCCCCGATTCCACCCAGGCACGTCCGGCTTGCCTGAGCAGGAAGGCCGGGATGCTCGCACCAAGGTAGAGCCGAGTGGCGCCGATGGCCAGTCGGCGAAGCGACGGCGTCGTGATCACCACGTACGCCGCCGCCACTCCGGCCGATATCAGCACCGCGTTTGCGACCGTTCGCGTCGCGGGCTGGGTCATGTCAGCTCCGGCGCGAACCGCCAGGATTCGAGCCGCCCGAGTGGCTGCCGCCCGAATATCCCGACCCCGTGTTGCCAGGCGTGCCGGACGAGCTCCCGGTCGTGCTGGTGTTCGGCGTGCTGCCGCCAGTCGCCTCGCGCGCGTAGCGCTGGGCTTCGTCAGCACCGCGAGCGACAGCATCCTTCGCCTTGTCCACGGCGTCGCGCCCCTTGTCGGCCCAATCGCCGGCGGCTTCGCTGGCTTTGCGGTAGCCTTCGCCGGCGACCTCGCTGGCCTTGCGGTAGCCTTCGGACGCGGTGTCACGGAGCGACCCCGCCTGCTCGGACAACTGGTTGCGCAGGTCCGCCCCCGCCTTCGGGGCGAAGAGCATGCCGAGACCGGCCCCGAGCACGGTGCCCGTCAGCAATCCCATCACGAAACTGCCGCCGCCACCCGCGTCGTTGTTGTCGTAGCGATCGTATCCGTCTGCCATCGTCTATCCTCCTTCATGGGCGGCGGGCGTCACCCGCCGCTGTTCATTACGCACTCAGGCCGCCCGCGACAGGATGTGTTCGAGGGCGACGCGCGCGCCCCGAACAATGCCGACGATGCGGCTCGTTTTCGCGCGGACGCTGTAACGGACCCGGCCGGCCGTATCGTCCACGCGGTCTATCGTGGAGCGAATGGCGTTGTCCACCCGCTCGGTCTCTTCTTTCACCTTGCTGCTGACCTCTTTCACATCGTCGAGGATGGCGTTCACCCGCGCCATCGCTGGCGCCACCTGTCGGGCTTCGAGGTCGTGTACCAGGGTCATCACCCGGGAATACGCGCGGTAGGCGCCGAAGCCGACCCCGAGCACGAGCAGCGCCTGTAGAACGCTGACCGCCGCGATGATGCCGAGCATGGTGTTCGTCGTATTCAAACCATCCATCGGACTACCTCAGAAAGGGTTCGACTGACGATGTGGCGGGAACGCCGCAGGCTGCTCGCGTTCGCCCATGGCGTCGTTCCACACGTGCCACCCCTGCGATGCCACGCCCATGGCTCTGGTGACCGTTCCTCGCAACTCGCCGAGTTCGTGCGCGAAGTCTTCGAGCGCCGGCTCGAGCCGTCGCCGCAGGTTACGCCCGTGATCGGTGAAGATCAGGTAGCCGGCGATGCCGCCCGCCACCGCCCCTATCACCGCCGCGGCTAATCCTCGTTCGCTGTCGTTCACACCGCCTCCTTTCGGACCCATTCGCTGCAATCTGTTCCAACATGCGTGCCACGCCTGCGCCGAGGTGTGGCGGAGCCGGCAGTTACTTGCTCTTCAGGAAGAAAGCGAGCGCGATGCCGTCCCATGGTTTCGTTGGCGCGCCCGGGCTTAGCTCGCTGCCGAGCGGCATCACGCCAGTCGAGCGTGGCTCGAGGTGGAAGCGGCCGATGAGGTAATCGCGCACCGTGACCGCACGTGCCCTCGAGGCGAGAAACTGCTGATCGCGCCCACCGTCGGACGCCAGCCCCTCGATCATCAGCACGCCGTCGGCGACGCGGTCCAGAAAGGGAGCGATGGCGGCGTCGAGTTGACGACGGCCGTCGTCGCTCAGGCGCAGCGACCCTTCTCCGGCTTCTGGCTCGAACACCTGGTCGGTTCCCAGCCAGACACGCACGGGGGTGCGTCCGCCACCCGCGAGCGCTCCAGCCTTGTACTCTGCGGGCGAGATCTGCTCGAGGTTGTAATAGCCGCGGGAATTGAAGAAGCCACGCAGAAGGAAGTTATGGCGCAGCGCGTCCATGTTTTCGGCAAAGCCCGACATGGCCAAGCGGGCGTCGTCCAGCGTCTGGCGCAGGTTGCCGGCCAGGTTGACCATCGGACCCTCGGCGCCCTTGAGCCCTGTGAGCGTCTCGCGCGCCTGCGCCACGACGGCCCGCGCATCGGTCGTCATGGAGTCGGCGTTGGCCACCACCTGCTTCATATGTCCGTACAGTTCGTCGTCGGTAAACAGCTTGCCCAGTGTGCCCTGCCCTTCGCGCACGCTGGTGGTCATCGACGAGATGTCGGCGCTGACGCGCGCGCCCGACGACGCCATGGTCTTCACATCGTCCGAGATGCTGCTGACCAGGTCGTTGGTCTTCTGCACCGTCTCGCGGACACCGACGATCGTCTGCTCCACTTCACCGCGCATGTCGTCGATGGTGGTGTTCACCCTCACGACCGTGGCGTTCATCTGCTGCATCAGGTCAGCCAGTTCGAACGGCTCCTGACTGGCGAGGGTGAAGAGCGCCGCCGCCTCGGCCGCCGCCGCCGAGCCGGCGCTGATGGCGAGGAACGAGCCGCCTACCAACCCCTCGGTTTCGATCGACGCGATTGAATCGGTTCGCACCATCTGATGCAGTTCTTCCGTCACCTGCATGCGCACGCGAAACTTGCCGGCCGGGTGCAGGGGCGGGCGAATGTCGGTCACTTCACCCGCGCGGGCGCCGGACACCCGCACGATGGCACCCGGCTGCAGGCCGGTGACCTTGGCGAACTCCGTGTTGAGCTCGAAGCGCTTGGTGAAGGCCATCTGGCGGTCGCCGATCATGAACACCGCGACGCCGAACAGCAGCAGCGTGCCGAGCACGAAGACGCCGACGCCGGCGAGGCGCGCCGGGGTTGCGGTCACTACCCTCCTCCTTCCGCTTGCATGAACGCGCGCACGATCGGGTGGTCGCTGGCATCGAGGTCAGCGGCCGTGCCGTGCGCGACGACGCGCCCCTCGTGCAGCAGCGCCATGTCGTCTGCCACCAACCGCGCGCTCGGGATGTTGTGCGTCACCACGACGAGCGTGGTACCGGCCCGCTTCTGCTCGAGCAGCAGTTGGTCGATTTCGCGGGTCGTGATCGGATCGAGTCCGGCGCCCGGCTCGTCCACCAGCAGGATGCTGGGGTCGAGCGCCATCGCGCGGGCGAGCCCGACGCGCTTGCGCATGCCGCCCGAGAGTTCGGACGGCATCTTGTCCATGTCGCGCTCGAGTCCGACGGCGGCGAGACGCGCCCGCACGCGCGTCAGGATGTCGGCCTCGGACATCCTGGTGTGGCGGCGCATGGGGAACGCGACGTTCTCGCGCACACTCAGCGAATCGAACAAGGCCGCATTCTGGAAGAGGAACCCCATGCGTATCCGCACCGAGGCGAGGGCGTCGGAGGACAGTGACGTGACGTCGTGCCCTTCGACGTAGACATGGCCTGAGTCCGGCGCGACCAGGCCGATGATGTGGCGTAGCGTGACGCTCTTGCCCGTGCCACTGCGCCCGAGCAGGCAGAACGCCGTCGCCGTCGCGACGTCGAGCGAGACATCGTCGAGCACCGCGCGACCATTGAACGCCTTCGACACGTGATCGAGGCGAATGGCCACCGCCGGATCGCTCATGCCCCCCCCTGCGGGTAGAAGAAGAAAATGAGCCGCACGAGGATGACGTCGCTGAGGATGATGAGGATCGACGACAGCACAACGCTGCGGGTGGAGGCCTCGCCCACGCCCTCGGTGCCGCCGGTGGCGTTGAAGCCGAGGAAGCTGGAAATGGTGGCGATAAGGAAGCCGAACACCGCGGTCTTCAGGGTGGCCGGCAGCAGGTCGGCGTAGGTGATGTAGGTGAACGACCGCTCGAAGTAGAGCCGCCACGACATGCCCGACGCGGTGGCCTCGGCCACGTAGCCGCCCATGATGCCGGCACAGTCCATCAGGATGGTGAGCAACGGCATGGCAATGGCGCACGCCACGACCCGCGTCGCGACCAGGTAGTGGAACGCGTCGACCGCGTTGGCCTCGAGCGCGTCGATCTGCTCGGTGACGCGCATGGCGCCGAGTTCGGCGCCGATACCGGCGCCGACCCGTCCAGAAACGAGCAGCCCGGCGGTGAGCGGACCGGTTTCGCGAATCAGCGCAATGGCCAGGCCGGCCGGAATCATCGCCTCGGCACCGAAGCGCTCGAGCGACGCGCGCGTGTGCATGGAGAGCACAACGCCTATGGCAAAGCCCGAGGTGGCGATGAGCGGCGCCGAACGCAGGCCGAAGTGGAAGAGGTGGCGCAGCACTTCACCGCCCTCGTAGGGCGGCGTGAAGGGCTGGACGAGCGCGCGCGCCGCGAAGATCGCGTACGCACCGATCGGCGCGAACAGACGAATGACGCGCTCGCCGATACGGTCGAGTGCGAGCTCTGCGGAAACGGTCACGGCCCGGCGCACTGCAAGGCTCGGGCCGAGCTGCCTACGAGCCTGCGGACGAGGCGGATGCCGCGGCGGCGGTGCGCGCCGCCTTTCCGGGATCGCGAATCTCGTGCTTCTTCATCTTGCTGTACAGCGTCGGCCGATACAGCCCGAGAATCTGCGCGGCCTCCTGCTTGTTCCAGTTGGTCCGCTGCAGCGTCTGCAGGATCGCCATCTTCTCGATCTCCGCCAGCGTGCGATGCGGTGGAACGACGAAGTCGCTGTTGCCCGTCGACTCCTCGCGGATCGACTCCGGGAGATCGCCGACACCGATCTCGCTGCCTTTCCCGACGAGGACGGCGCGCTCGATCGCGTTCTCGAGTTCGCGCACATTGCCAGGCCAGCGGTTCCTAATGAGCAGGTGGTACACGGCCGGCGCCAACGACTTCACGTTCTTCGCGTAGCGCGAGCGGAACTTGTCGAGGAAGTAGTCACAGAGCAGCGGGATGTCTTCCGTGCGCTCACGCAGTGGCGGCACTCGCAGGGTGATCGTGTTGATGCGGAAGTAGAGATCCTCGCGCAGCCGGCCGTCGCGCAGCGCCGCGTCGAGGTCGATGTTGGTGGCGCAGATCAGGCGGAAGTCGACATGCACGATGCGGTCGCTGCCGATCGGCCGATACTCGCGCTCCTGCAGGACGCGCAGCAGTTTCGTCTGCAGGTAGGACGGCATCTCGCCGATCTCGTCGAGCAGCAACGAGCCGCCCTCCGCCATCTCGAAGAGCCCTTCCTTGTCCGCCATCGCACCGGTGAACGCGCCCTTCTTGTAACCAAAGAGTTCGGACTCGATCAGGTCCTTCGGAATGGCCGCGCAGTTGATCTTGATGAACGGCCCCTTCAACCGCTTGCTGTTGTAGTGAATGGCGTTGGCAATCAGTTCCTTGCCTGTGCCGTTCTCACCCTGAATGAGGATGTTCGCCTCACTGGCCGCGACACTCTCGATGAGCTCGAAGAGGTCCTGCATTTTCTTGCCCTTGCCGATGACGTTCTGAAACTTGTAGCGGTCTTGCAGCTTCTGTTTCAGCAGTTCGTTCTCGTCGACGAGCGACTTCTGCTTGATGGCCTTTTCGAGCTTGTCGAGCAGGCGCTCGGCATCGATCGGCTTCTCGAGGAAGTCGAAGGCGCCGGCCTTCACCGCTTCCACAGAACGCGGGATGTTGCCCTGCCCGGTAATGACAATCACCTCGGCCTCGGGCTCGAGCGCCTTGAACTTGCGCACCAATTCGATGCCGTCGATATCCGGCAGCATCATGTCGGTGACGACGGCGTCGGGACGCCAGGTGCGGAAGAGTTCTTCGCCACGCGTGCCGATGAGAGCCGTGCGCACTTCATAGCCGGCATGCTCCAGCAAGATCTTCAGCCACTCGGTCATCGACGGCTCATCGTCGATCGCCAGGACACGCTTCTTGCGCTTGACGCTCATGAGGAGAGGTTGCCGCGAAGCGCGTCCTGAGTCAATACAGAAACACGGCTACTGCATATAAATACTACAAGTCTCGCTCGCCAGGCCCGGGCCTCGGGGTGGAAACCCATATGCGATAATCCCGGCGATGTCCGAGCCGACACCCCTACGCGTGCCCGTGCGGCCCGTCACTCCCCGCGCCTGCATGACCGGCTGCTGCGGCTGCTAGATGCAGGTCCTCGAATCGCGCCTCTCCCCCTCTGACGAGGTCTTCCGGACCAACGCCGAGCGGCTGCGTGGCCTGGTCGACGACCTGCGCGCACGCACCGAGCGCAACCGTCAGGGCGGCGGCCAGAAGGCGGTTGAGCGGCATCGGGCGCAGGGCAAACTGCCGGTGCGCGAGCGTATTGCGCTCCTGCTCGACCGCGGCTCTCCCTTCCTCGAGTTCTCCGCGCTTGCCGCCTGGGGCCTGTATGACGACAACGCGCCTGGCGCGGGCATCGTCGCCGGCATCGGCCGCGTTTCTGGACGCGAGGTCATCATCGTTGCGAACGACGCGACGGTGAAGGGCGGCACCTACTATCCGATCACCGTCAAGAAGCACCTGCGCGCGCAGCAGATCGCCCTCGAGAACCGGCTGCCCTGTATCTACCTTGTGGACTCCGGTGGCGCGTTCCTGCCGATGCAGGCCGACGTCTTTCCCGACCGCGAACACTTCGGCCGCATCTTCTTCAACCAGGCGCGCATGTCGGCGGAACGCATTCCGCAGATCGCGGTGGTGATGGGGTCGTGCACGGCCGGCGGCGCCTACGTGCCGGCGATGTCGGATGAGACGATCATTGTCAACGGCACCGGTACCATCTTCCTCGGTGGCCCGCCGCTGGTGAAGGCCGCCACAGGCGAGGAAGTGACCGCCGAAGATCTCGGCGGTGCCGACGTGCACACGCGCCTCTCTGGCGTGGCCGACTACTTCGCGGACGACGATGCCCACGCGCTGGAGATCTGCCGGACCATCGTCTCGACGCTGCCGACGCAGAAGCGCACGCCGAACGGACTCGTCACACCGGAAGCGCCTCGCTACGACCCCGCCGAGATCTACGGCATCGTGAACGCCGACATCCGCAAGCCGTACGACGTACGCGAGCTCATCGCCCGCATCGTCGACGGCTCGCGCTTCGACGAGTTCAAGGAGCGCTACGGGGCAACCCTGGTGACCGGCTTCGCGTACATCCACGGCATGTTGGTCGGCATCGTGGCCAACAACGGCGTGCTGTTCTCCGAGTCGGCGCTCAAGGCGACGCACTTCATCGAACTGTGCAACCTGCGCAGTGTCCCGCTCGTGTTCCTCCAGAACATCACCGGCTTCATCGTCGGGCGCGAGTACGAGCGCAACGGCATCGCAAAGGACGGCGCCAAGATGGTGCACGCGGTCGCGAATTCCGTGGTGCCGAAGTTCACGGTGGTGGTCGGCGGCTCGTTCGGCGCCGGCAACTACGGCATGTGCGGCCGCGCCTACGACCCGCGCATGCTGTGGATGTGGCCGAACGCGCGCATCTCGGTCATGGGCGGCGAGCAGGCCGCCACCGTGCTGGCCACGGTGAAGCGCGAGCAACGAGCGCGGGAAGGCCAGCCGTTCTCCGCCGACGACGAGCAGGCGCTCAGGCAACCGATCCTGGACAAGTACGACAGCGAAGGGTCGCCCTACTACTCGACGGCACGCCTGTGGGACGACGGCATTCTCGACCCGGCCCAGACGCGCGACGCGCTCGGCCTCGGCCTGTCGGCGGCACTGAACGCGCCGATTCCGGACGCGCGCTTCGGCGTCTTCCGCATGTAGGACCGACACGTGGCCTATCAGCATCTCTTTATCAGGCGTGACGGCGCGGTCGAGCGGCTCACCCTGAACCGGCCCGATGTCCGCAACGCGTTCAACGACGCGATGATCGCCGAGCTCACCGCGTGGGCCGGGGCCACTGCCGCCGACGCCGCCGTGCGGGCGGTCGTCATCGACGGTGCCGGCCCCACATTCTGCGCCGGTGCGGACGTAACCTGGATGGCGCGAACGTTCGACTACACCGAAGCCGAGAATGTCGCTGATGCGCTGCTGGCGTCGCGCATGTTCAGCGCTATCGACCGCCTGCCCGTGCCGGTAGTCGGACGCGTGCACGGTGCGGCGATCGGCGGCGGCGCCGGGCTGGCGGCGGTGTGCGACATCGTGGTGGCGGAGGTGCACACCACCTTCGGCTTCTCCGAAGTGAAGCTCGGCCTTGTGCCGGCCGTCATCTCACCGTTTGTGCTCGCGAAGATCGGACGGTCCGCCGCGCGTGAACTGTTCCTCACTGGCCGGCGCTTCACGGCGGAGCATGCCCTCGACATCGGCCTCGTCCACACCACGGTGCAGGCGGCCGAGCTCGACACGGCGGTCGACGCCGTCGTGCGCGAGCTGCTGGCGGGCGGACGCGAGGCGATTGCCGCCGCCAAGCAATTGATCGGAGACGTCTGGCTGGCCGCGCCGATCGATGTGGCCGACATGACTGCCGCCGCCCTCGCGACGCGGCGCGTGTCCGCCGAGGGGCAGGAGGGGCTGCGCGCCTTTCTCGACAAGCGCAAGCCCAACTGGAGCGGCGCGTGATCCGCCGCCTGCTCATCGCCAATCGCGGCGAGATTGCCGTGCGCGTGGCGCGCGCCTGTCGTGAACTTGGCGTCGAGAGTGTGATGGTGTACTCCGATGCCGACGCGCACGCCGCGCACGTGGCCGTCGGCGATCGCGCGGTGCGCATCGGTCCCGCAGCGGCCGCCGAGAGCTACCTGAACATCGCGGCGCTCATCGATGCCGCGCGCAGCAGCGGCGCGGATGCCGTGCACCCCGGATACGGCTTCCTCTCGGAGAACGCGGCATTCGCACGCGCCTGCGCCGAGGCCGGCTTCGTCTTCGTCGGGCCGCCGGCGGACGTCATCGCGCGCATGGGCTCGAAGATCGAGGCGCGCCGCATCGCGATGAAGGCCGACGTGCCGGTCGTGCCAGGCCAGACGCCCGCCGACCAGGGCGACGAGGGGCTGGTGGCGGCCGTCGTGGCGGTCGGACTTCCGGCGCTGGTGAAGGCGTCGGCAGGGGGAGGTGGCCGCGGCATGCGGCAGGTGCACAACCTGGCGGACGCCCGCGCTGCGGTGCAGTCGGCGCGCCGCGAGGCGGAGGCGGCCTTTGGTGACGGCACGCTCTACGTCGAGCGGCTCATCGAGCGGCCGTATCACGTGGAAGTGCAGATCTGCGCCGACACGCAGGGCCACGTCGTCCACCTGTTCGAGCGCGAGTGTTCCGTGCAGCGGCGTCATCAGAAGGTGATCGAGGAAAGCCCCTCGCCGCACGTCACGCCTGTTCTGCGCCAGCGCATGACCAGCGCGGCCATCCGTGCGGCGCGCGCCGCCGGCTACGTGAACGCCGGCACGTTCGAGTTCCTCGTCGATCTATCGGGCGGCAAGCGCGACGATGCGCCGTTCTATTTTCTCGAGATGAACACGCGGCTGCAGGTCGAGCATCCGGTCACCGAGCAGGTGACCGGCGTCGACCTTGTGCGCGCGCAGTTGCTGGTGGCGTCTGGTGAACGGCTGCCGTGGACGCAGGGCGCGCTGACACAGCGTGGACACGCCATCGAAGCGCGGGTGTACGCGGAAGCGCCAGCTCAGGGCTTCATCCCGCAGGCCGGCACGCTGCTGCTGTACCGCGAACCGACGGCGCCAGGCGTACGCATCGACTCGGGCTTTCGCGAAGGCGATGTGGTGCCGGTGCACTACGACGCGCTGCTGGCGAAGGTGATTGCCACGGCCGGCTCGCGAGCACAGGCGATCGACCGTCTGCTGGCCGCGCTGCGCGCCTTCCCCATCCTGGGCATCCACACCAACCTGCCGTTCCTGATCCGTGTGCTCGAGAGCGACGCGTTTCGCGCCGGGCAGATGCACACCGGCTACCTCGATGCGGAAGGCGCGGTATTGGCGGCCGAGCCCGACGAGCCGCCTCCGGCGTTCCTTCGCGCTGCCCTGGACGCCGCCGGCAACAACCACGTTCCACACCCCGGCGGAGCGTCGGCGCCGCCCTGGGACCCGTGGACGCTGGTGCGCGACTGGGGTGTGCAATGAGCGCCACGCCGATCGTCACGCTCGTCAGACCCGGCGTCTACCGCGTCGAGGTCGATGGTCGTGCCGAGATCGTGCATGTGGCTGGCAGCCCAGGTCACCAGTGGGTGCACTGGCGAGGACGCGTCTTCGAGCGGCCGTTTGCGGCCGACGAACCGGCCGTCCGGCGCAGCAGCACGGAGCGGCACCAGTCGCTCAGCGCGCCGATGCCCGCCACGGTGCTGAAGATCGTGGCGCCGGAGGGCACGCCCGTCCGCAAGGGTGACACGCTGCTCATCCTCGAAGCGATGAAGATGGAACTGCCGATACGGGCGCCGGCCGACGCGGTGGTGCGCTCGATGCGCTGCCGTGAGGGCGAACTGGTGCAGCCCGGCACCACGCTGGTCGAACTGGAGTGACGCAGGTGCAACTCGCTGCCCTTCGCGGCCAGCACGTCACCCTGGTCGAGGTCGGCCCTCGCGACGGCCTCCAGAACGAGCACCTCTCGGTCTCCACCGACGACAAGGTGACGTTCATCGATCGCCTGAGCGCGGCCGGCTTTCCGGTGATCGAGGTGTCGGCGTTCGTGAACCCGACGCGGGTGCCGCAGATGGGCGATGCATCCGCGGTGTTCGCGCGTATCGCCCGCCATCCGGGCACGAGGTACACCGCACTGGTCCCGAACCTGCAGGGACTCGAGCGCGCGGCCGACGCCGGGCTCGAGGAGATCGCCATCTTTGCGGCGTCGTCAGAGTCGTTCAGCCGAGCCAATATCAACCAGCGGCTGGAAGACTCGTTCCGCGCCTACGCCGTGGTGTGCGCACGAGCGCTGACGCTGGGTATGCGGGTGCGCGGCTACCTGTCGACGGCGTTCGGCTGTCCGTACGAGGGCGATGTGCCGGCGGCGCGGGTGGCAGAGCTGTCGGCGCGGCTACTGGAGATGGGGGTCTACCAGGTGGCCATCAGCGACACCATCGGCGTTGCCCACCCGGGGCAGGTGGACCGCGTGCTCCATACGGTGGGGGAACGCATCCGGCTCGATGCGGTGGCACTGCACTTTCACGACACGAACGGCACGGCGCTCGCCAACGTGCTGACTGCGCTCATGCTCGGCGTCACCACGTTCGACGCAGCGGCCGGCGGCCTTGGTGGCTGTCCGTACGCGCCTGGCGCCTCCGGCAACCTGGCCACCGAAGACCTGCTCTACATGCTGGATGGATTGGGGGTCGAGACCGGCGTCGCGCTGGCGCGCGTCGTCGAGGCGTCTGGCTTCATGGCCAGCCGGATCGACCACGCGCTGCCGTCGCGTTACGTGCAGGCGGAACAGGCGCGTCAGCGGCGAGGCTGACGCCCGTCCTACCTCAGAATCTGTCCGGCCGTCGGTTCGCCCACTTCGGGAATGACCGCGCTGAGGCTGGAGTTCAGCTCCCAGATCGTCCCGTTCACGTTCGTGCCGAAGAAGCGGACGTTCTCCCGACTGGTCGGGTCGGCGTAGGCGCGCCAGCCCTGCGCGGCTTCGCCGTCGCCCAGGCCATTGCAACTGCCAGGCGCGCCAGCGAAGGGGGTGCCGTCGACCTCGATGACGTAGCCGGAGCGTGTCACCGAGTTCGAGGTCGCCAGGCCCGGTGCGATGAACGCCTCTCGGCTGTTCGCCGGCGCCCGGCCAAGCGTGGTGAGGTTAGGGGCGTAGAAACCTGCGCCGCACGTGAGCGCGAAGGTCAGCTGCGCGCTGTGGATGGTGCGTAGAGACCCGATGGCCGATGCCGCGCCCGCGGACTGCCTCGCCAAGAGCATCCGTGGCAACGCGATGGTCGAAAGGACGCCCATGATTGCACAGACGAAGAGGATGTCGATAAGGGCGAAGCCGTCGGCTTTGCGAATTTTCACCTGTCAGCTCCTGATAGTCCTATAGCAGAGCTCATGCCGCCGGTAGCGGTGTGCAGCGCCGCGCGAGCGCGTGCAGGATTCGGGTTCCGAGCGCAGCGTTGAGTGACACTGCGTGGCACTGATGCCGTTCTGTGACACTTCCTGTCACCCCCTGTTTTCGGTAGATGCCCGGTTGAACTGCAGCGGCTGAGTTTCGAACCCGGCCCGCAGGACAATTCAGCGCACCCGCGGCCGCATTCGTCGTACTCTGCGATCTCAACCTTATGGCGGCCCTGATGCCACCGGCATCAGGATCCGTGTTTGCACAGCACATCCACATGAAGCACAAGGTCCTGCTATCGGCGGTCATCGTTGCCTTGACGATGGTCGAAGTCGGAAGCCAGACGCGTGTCACGGCACCGAACAACAAGTACACCCCAGCCCAGGACGTTGAGCTCGGGCTTCAGGCGGCGGCAGAGGCGCGCCAGCAGTTGCCGATTATGCGCGACGACGCGGTCACGTCGTATGTGACGCGGTTGGGAGAACGACTGACGGCGGTCATCCCGACGGAATTCCAGCGACCCGAGTTCAAGTACACCTTCGAAACCGTCAACGTGCGCGAGATCAACGCGTTCGCCCTTCCGGGCGGGCCGATGTTCGTCAACCGCGGCATGATCGAGGCGGCCAACAGCGAGGGCGAGGTCGTCGGCGTCATGGCGCACGAGATCAGTCACGTCCTGCTTCGCCACGGCACCGCGCAGGCGAGCAAGGCCGGCAAGTACCAGATGGGCCAGGTGGCCGGCGCCGTCCTCGGCGCCATCATCGGCGGCCGGGTCGGCAGCGTGGTGGCACAGGGCACCCAGTTCGGACTGGGCACGGCCTTCCTCCGCTTCGGCCGCGACTACGAGAAGCAGGCCGACATTCTCGGCGCGCAGTTGATGGCGCGAGCCGGCTACGACGCCCGCGAAATGGCGAACATGTTCAAGACCATCGAGAAGCAGGGCGGCGCGAACGGTCCGGAGTGGATGTCGGACCATCCCAATCCGGCCAACCGCTCGCAGTACATCGAGAAGGAAGCGCAGTCGCTGCGGGTGGCGAACCCGGTCGGCGACCGCTCACAGTTCGATCGGGTGAAAGCGCACCTGACGTCGCTGCCGAAGGCGCCGACGTCTGAGGAAGCAGCCAGGACGGCGAAGGCCGGCGGCGCAAGGGGCGCCGATCCGCGTTCGGCCGGCACCCTCGGCCGCGTCGAGGCTCCGGCCACACGCTACCGCGAGTACACGGAGGGAAATGTCTTCCGCATTGCCGTGCCGAACAACTGGCGCGAACTGCCTGGTTCAACGTCAGTGACCTTCGCACCCACTGGCGCCTTCGGGCAGGTCAACGGTCAGAACATCTTCACGCACGGTGTTGAAGTGGGCGTGCTCCGCAACGAGCGGCACGAACTGGCACAGGCGACGGACGACTTCATCGAATCGCTCGGGCAGTCGAACCCCCGGCTCAGGCAGCGCTCCGACCCGCTGGCTACGACGGTGGCCAACCGCCGCGCGCTCCAGACCCGGCTTGAAAACGTGTCGGACGCCACAAATCAGCCCGAAGACATCCAGCTCTTCACCACCCGCATGTCCGACGGCACGCTGTTCTACGTCATCGCCGTGGTCCCCGCGTCGGATGCGCGCAGCTACGAAGGTGCGTTCCAGCAGGTGGTCCGGTCGATCCGTTTGACTGACTGAGGGCGAGAGGACGGGAACGACCACGAGACCACTCCAGCGCTAATCCACCGACGATGTACGTCCGATACACCCGTACGTGGAAGAACAGATCTGGACTTTCTCCCGTGACGGGGCGCAACTGGATATCACGCGCACCCCAACTGAAGATGGGTTCCTGCTGGGCGTCACTGGCGACGGATCGCCGCGCAGCTACTTCTTCGACGACCTCTCGAAGCTCGAGCGCTTCCAGGCGGACTTCGAGAAATTCCTGCTGGGAACCGGCTGGAGCTTTCTGGCGTTCTCGCCGGAGAAGCGGGCCGGCCAGGAGCGCCGGCACTTCAGCCGTTTGCTGACCGACCGTCGGCGCTGGTGGACCGACGGTGTCCGGACGCCGCTCGAGCGCGAGATCGAAGAGCGCGACCGCGACGGTCGCGAGCGCCGGCTGCGCCGCATTCGCGAACGTCAGGGCTGAGCGTCGGCCTCCCCGGCCGACCCGGCTCCGTCCTTGCTCTGCACCTCGCCGGAGGTCCAGAGATGCCGGTCAGATTATCGCCCTCGCCCGACCACCGTGGAGAGTGGCGAGTGCTGCTCGACGAGACGGTAATCGTCTGTTTTTCAGGGCCTTCCGCACGCGAACAGGCACTCCGCCGCAGCCACGAACTCGCCGATCTCCTGCATGACACCGCAGACGTGAGCGATGGTCCTGACGCTGATGCGGGGTGGCCATTCAGGACACGCGCGTAAGTCTTACCTCCTGACTGCCAGCGCTTGTGGCGCTCGGTGAGGCACGTTAAGCTGAACGCAGAACTGCTCAGGTCTACAGGGAGATGCACAGGATGAGACGACTTCTACGTGTGTGCGTGGTGGCACTGGCGCTTGCGGGGCTGCCGCTAGCGGCCTCCGCCCAGACCGCACTGGCCGACGACGACCGCTCCGGGCTGATTTCGGCAGGGGCGCTCGTGGGGGCGCAGATGGATACCTCGGACAACTGGCTGCTGTTCGGCGCCGATGCCCGCGTCCAGGTGGCGCACGCCCTCGAGTTCGAGCCGCGCTTCACCTACCAGCCACTCGGTGGCGGCCACACCATCCAGCTCGATGCGAACGTCTTGAAGAACTTCGATCTGGCGCGACCGGGACGCTTCCGGCCGTTCTTCGGCATCGGCGGCACGCTGCAGAAGGTGGCGCCGGATGTCGGCGCGAGCGACAGCAAGCTGGGCCTCAACCTGCTTGGCGGGACGCGCATCGCGCTCAGTGGCAGTTCGGGATACGAGCCGTTCGTCATCGGCCAGTACTCGATCGTTCGCAACCGGTCGAACGCGTTCTCGATCGTGATCGGCGCGTCGTTCCGCCTGCGCGGCAACTAGCCGCCCCCTGCTGGTCCCGGCCGGGCGCGCGCCTGGCCGGGCCTTCGTCCCCCCGCTCCTCGCTTCCTTCCTTCATCGAGCGGCCGGCAGGCTGGCTAGAATGGGTCCAGCTCTGCCTCGCACCCAGCCTCGACGATCAGGCACGTCCGCCGAATCGCCGCCGCCTCTATCTTCATGGAGTCGCTCGTGAAGCCCACCACTCGCCTCGCACTCGTCGTGCTCGTCCTGACCTCCATCGCACTCGTCGGCACCGCCCGCGACGCATCCGCCCAGGCCAGCCGCACATGGGTGTCCGGCGTCGGTGATGACGTGAACCCGTGCAGCCGCACCGCGCCGTGCAAGACCTTCGCTGGCGCCATTTCGAAGACCGCGGCCCTTGGTGAAATCAACTGCCTCGACTCTGCCGGCTTCGGCGCCGTCACCATCACCAAGTCGATCACCATCCTCTGCAACGGTAGCGTCGGCGGCATCCTCGCGAGTTTGGTCAACGGGGTCATTGTCAACGCACCGGCCGGCAGTGCGGTCGTTCTCGATGGCCTCGACATCGAAGGCCTCAGTAACGGGCTATCCGGCGTCCGCATGATCGGATCGGGCCGGCTCACGATCCGCAACACCATCATCCGGAACTTCACGGTCGCCGGCGTCAACATGGCCGGCGCTCAGGGCGCGCGCCTCTTCATGGACAACGTCACGGTGCTCAAGTCGACCGTTGGCCTCGCGCTGCAGGGCAACGCCGCCGGCGTCCAGAACTTCGGCATCGTGCGCGACAGCGTGTTCGAGAGCAACCAGACGCAGGGTGTGCTGACGGACAACGGCGCCTTCCTGCTGCTGGACAGCACGATGGTCACGGGCAGCCCGACGAGCGGCACCATCGCCAACGGCGCAACCATTGCGACCAACGGCAACAACGTCTTCAGGCCGGTGATCGCCGGAGCCGTGCTCCAGCAGTTGAACTAGCGCACGTCTCGCTGGAGTGAGGCGACCGGTCGTCTCGGTCTCACTCCAGCGACACACCCTCGACGCGCAGGTCGTCGATCTGCCAGACACGCTCGTCGTCACGCCCCGCCGGGGAGCCGGCGTTGACCACGAACCGCACGTCGAGCGTCCGCCCGGCATAGTCGTCCAGCGCAGCGCCCCGTTCTGCACCGGTTCGGCGCCGGCCGGCGTGACGCCGGTGCCAGCCTAGAAGCGCAGCAACTGACCGCTGTAGTCGAGCACGTAGAGTTCGCCGTCGGCGTCGCCGCCGAAGCTCGTCCAGGAGCGGCTGCCGGTGCCGAGCGTGGCGGTGTGGTCGAACAGGTCGCTGACCGTCGCCTCCCCGGTGCCGGGGTCGATGGTCAGCGCCACCGACCAGAGGCCGCCCAGCACGAAGTCGGCGAACACGTAGCGGCCGTAGAAGCCGGCGCCCAGCGCCGGCCGCGATAGACGAGACCGCCGGTCACCGACCGGCCTTCGGCGTGTGAGTACTCGAAGATCGGGTCGACCAGTGGCGTCGAGAATGGTGGCAGGGTATTGATGTAGGGGCGCGCGCCCTCACGGTTGCGCCAGCGAGCGTTGTGCTGCGGGTCGTCGCCACTGCCGCCATCGCCCATGCCGATGTAGAGGAACCCCACAGGACCGAAGGCCAGGTTCCCACCGTTGTGGTTCGAGTACGGCTGCACGATGTAGGCATTGCCGCCGGGCCAGAGAAAGTCGAAGCGGCTAGCACCGTCGGTATGCAGCGGGTCGCCGCTGGCGCGGGTGGAGCGGGCGATGACGGTGTTCCCGGACAGGTCGATGAAGTTCACGTCGACCCGGCCGCTTGTCGCGTAGTCCAGAGCAAAGGCGAACCCCAGCAACCCCCGCTCGCCCTGCGCGAGGACCACACACGACAGATCGAGATAGTCGCTCGCCTGCACGACGCTGTTCACCAGCAACGGCACGTGCCCGGTCTGCTCGACAACCACCTGACGCGAGGGACTCGACGGGTCCTGCACAAAGGCCACCGGCTGGGTGAAGCCGCCGGTCACGAGCGTGGCGCGCGGCGGCGTGAAGGGGGTGGCGTTTGCCGGCGCGGCCGTGGCCAGCAGAAAGAGCAACGCGGCGATGATGATGCCGGTGCGCATGCGCATGGTGCGGACCTACAGCGCGCTGATCGTGACGTAGTAACCATCAGGATCGCGGAGTGAGAACTCCTGCGTGCCGGTGTTGGCGTTGAGATGCGGCTCTTCGTCGAGGGCAGGCACCAGGCCCCGCGCGCGGGCCAGCGCCGCTGCCCCATCGTTCACGCGGAAGAACAGCAGCAGCCCGTTGCCGGGCGTGGCGCGCTCGGGGCTCGTCAGCGAAGGGTGCTCGTGCGCGCCCCAGGCATGCAGGCAGAGCAGGACGGTGCCGTCCTCGTCGAGCAGTTGACCGAAGTGATCGTGAGCCGGGGCCGACGACGGCTGGCCGAGCAGCGCCTGATACCACGCGTAGCTCGCAGGAACGTCGTGCACACCGATGATCGTCCACAACAGGCGCGCCATATGCGTCCCATGTTACGGCCGGCTCAGTGTGTTCACCAGCGGCCGAACGCGCCGCCGCCACCGAAGCGTCCACCGCCAGCCACGATCACCGCGCCAGCCGCCGCCAGGGTCATCCCGACCGCGAGCCCCACCAGCTTGACCGAGTCCCACATCGACTCGAGATCGGTGCCGTCCAGCGACGCGTCTGTGCGCCGGCCCGCCACGCGATGGGCGGCGAAGCGGATTAGGCCAGCGAGTCCCTTGATGCCGCTCAGGAACCCGGTGCCGAGCAGCACGATGAAGACCGTCAGAACGAGACGCTGGCCCACTGACGCCGCCGCGAGCGCCGGCAGCGCGCCGCGCCTCACCTTCGCAAAGCCGACGGCGAACCGTCGCCGTGCCAGCGCCACGCGCGTCGTCGTCCGGCCGGCGGTCGCGGCCTCCCGTACGGCTACCGCCAGACCGTCGATGGTGTCCGTCAGGGCGGCCATGCGATCGCCACGGCTCCAGGCGGGCCCGAACGTGGCCTGGAGCAGGCGGCCGATCCTGGCGTCGTTCAGGACCGGTTCGAGGCCGTAGCCGACCTCGAGACGCGCGACCCTGGCGGAGGGAAACACGAACAGCACGGCGCCGTTGTCCACGCCACTGCTGCCGAGGCGCGACGCCTCGGCGACGCGGATGGTGAAGTCTTCAAGACTGGCCGGTGCGTCAGGATAGATCGCCACCGCCAACTGAGTGGAGGTCGTCCGATCGAGTTCGGTGAGCTGCGCGGTGAGGTCTACGACGTCGCTGTCTTCGAGAACGTGCCCAGGATCGGTCACGTAGGTCGAGAGCATCGTGGGCTGGTTCGACTCGGCACCCGCTTCGGCTGGCGCCGACGCCGCTGGCGTGTCGTAAGGGACGAGCGTCCAGCAGAGGACGACGATCAGTCCGCCCCAGACGATGCCCGGGACGGAACCGTCGGCGGCACGTCGCGAGACGAGGCCGACACGGCTGGCGGCCGTACGTTTCGGCGTGCGGGCTGCGGGGCGACCCGTGCCGGGCAGCGCGATGAAGGTCACCGCCATGGCGGCCATCGACGCCACCCATATCCAGTAGGGCGCCTGGTGACTGAAGGCAGGCAGCACGACGGCGACCGCCAGGTCGATGACCACGGCGCCTGAGAAGAAGGCGGCGCAGGCCCGCGTGACGCGCGGTGCATGCCGAATGACCGGCGCGACCAGGAACACGGTGTTGCTGAACGTCGCCAGCAGGAACAGGCCCGACTGCAGGCCGCTTGCCGCCGCCGTGGTGCCACTGAGGCTTTGCGCACCCATCCAACAGGCGAGAACCAGCGCGCCACCCGGAGTGCTGCCGCCACCGGCCGCGGGCACGGGCCACAGCGCTGCGGCAATCAGCAGCAGCCACGCGAGTCGATAGAGCCACGCCCGCGAGTCTGTCTGCATGAGGTTGTGTTTGATTCTAGTGGACCGGGTGGGAAAGCTGAGGGGCGTCGCGTCACGACCTGCCGGAGCTAGGGCTCACGCTTTGTCGACGCGCCCTTCGGAGAAACCGGCGAGTGGGCAGGCCGAGGGCCCAGCTGCGCTCGAGCAACGCCGGAATGCGGTCGGGCCGAACAGGTTGGCTGAAGTAGAAGCCCTGCAGGTAGTTATCGGATGAGCTGCTTACGCACTTTCATTGGCCGGCACGCCGCTGGCCGATGCAGGCGACGCGGGCTGTGCTCGGGGCAAACGCGTCGCCAGAGACGGCGACCACGTGGACGAGATGAGAGGGTGGAAGGACTTGAATTGGAGGCGCCGCCCGGATTTGAACCGGGGGTGGAGGTTTTGCAGACCTCTGCCTTACCACTTGGCGACGGCGCCGATCTGGCCTGAAACACAGAACGGGCCGTGAAGGCCCGCTTTACGCCCCAGGAACTAGGCGAGAGATGGAGCGGGAAACGGGATTCGAACCCGCGACTTCGACCTTGGCAAGGTCGCACTCTACCACTGAGTTATTCCCGCTCGCCAGAAACCCTAAAGTACCACACGCACACGCTCAGCTTCAACCCCACTGAGCCGATCCCCGTCGATTATTCCAGAGGGAGGTTACACCTTCGCAGCGCGAAGGACCTGCGCCGCTTCCTCAGGTGAGGTGGGGTTGATGTAGAAGCCTGTCCCCCACTCGAACCCGGCGGTACGCGTCAGCTTCGGCATCAGTTCCACGTGCCAGTGATAGTACTCGGCACGCGTATCCGAAAACGGCGCGCTGTGAATGACGAGATTATACGACGGATTTTCGAGCGCGCGGTTCATCCGTTGCAGCACCGACTTCAGCATCCGCGCCAGGTTCTCGTACGCCTGTCGAGGCGCTTCCTCGAAGCGCGACCCGTGGCTCTTGGGCAGCAGCCAGGTCTCGAACGGAAACCGCGGCGCATACGGCGCCAGCGCCACGATATCGGCATTCTCGTGAATGACGCGGCGCCCCGAGGCAATCTCCTGCCGAATGATGTCGCAGAAGACGCAGCGCTCCTTCTGCTCGAAATGACGACGCGCCCCTTCGATTTCTTCGCGCACGAAGTCGGGCACGATCGGCAGCGCAATGAGCTGCGAGTGCGAGTGCTCGAGCGTGGCGCCGGCCGACGCCCCATGGTTCTTGAACACCAGGACGTAGCGGAACCGCGTGTCCTTCTTCAGGTCGAGAACGCGCTCGCGGAACGCCCACAGCACCCGCTCGATCTCCATCTCGCTCATCGTCGCGAGCATCTTCGAATGGTCGGGCGACTCGATGACGACCTCGTGCGCGCCGATGCCGTTCATGCGATCGAACATCCCCTCGCCCTCACGATCGAGGTTACCCTCGACCTGCAGCGCCGGGAACTTGTTGGGGACCACCCGCAGGTCCCAGCCGGGGCTGTTCGCCGCCTGGTCGTTCGGCCGGAACGCCAGCACCTCGGGCGGGGTCATGTCCTCACGACCCGTGCAGAACGGGCAGAACTCGCCGCCGATGACGGTGGACTGCTCGATACGGAAGTCGTTGGGGCGCTTCTGCCGATCGGTGGAGATGATCACCCAGCGACCGGTGATCGGGTCTTTGCGCAGTTCAGGCACGTGTGGAGTTCAGATTCTACTCGGCGTCGAAAGCATTTGTGTAAACCTCCACGGTCGGCCCCTGCCCGTCGAGCGCAATCACCACGACGTCGAACCGGCACCGACGGTCGACGAGCCGCTGGCGCATGATGAAGTCGTTCGCCGTGGCCACCAGCCGCCGGCGCTTCGTCCGCGTCACCGCATCGGCCCCAGACCCGTAGTCGGCTCCGGCGCGCGTCTTCACCTCCACAAAGACGACGGTTGAACCATCGAGCGCGATGATGTCGATTTCACCGCTTCGACAGCGATAACGCCGCGCAAGAATCGCGTACCCACGTCGCTCCAGTTCAGCGCAGGCGAGACTTTCGCCAATTTCTCCGAGGGTTACGCGGTCGCGGCTCATGGGCGCCTCGCTGCGGAGCAAACGACGCGCCCGCCCGCGCCACCATGCGCGCGTGCGTCAGGCCGGTGCCGAGGACACCTCGGTGAGCGCCTCGTCGAACAGGCGGACGGCGGTGTCGGCTTCCGCCTCGGTCAGCACGAGCGGCGGGCAGAAGCGCACGGTGTTCTTCCCGGCCCCGAGAATCAGGAGCCCGCGCCTGAACGCGGCGGTCACCACCGCGTTCCGCACCTCGGGCGCCCGCTCCTTCGTTGCGCGGTCCTTCACCAGTTCCACGCCGACCATCAGCCCGCGTCCACGCACATCGCCGATGAGCACGTGCTTATCGGCCAGTGCGGCAAGCCCCGCCTTCAACCGCTCCCCCACCACCGCCGCGTTGCGCACGAGAGACTCGTTCAGGAGGCGGATCGTCTCGAGCGCTGCCGCGCACGCAACCGGGTTCCCGCCGAATGTGGACGCGTGAGCGCCAGGCGGCCATGTCATCAGTTCGGCGCGGGCCAGCGCCACGCCGAGCGGCAGCCCCGACGCGATTCCTTTCGCGATGGCCACCATGTCGGGCTTCACGCCGCTGTGCTCCACCGCGAACATGCGGCCGGTGCGTCCCATGCCCGACTGCACTTCATCCACGACCAGCAGGATGCCGTGGCGCGACGTCAGCTCGCGCAACCGCTGCATGAACTGCGCGGGTGCCACCAGGTAGCCGCCCTCGCCCTGAATCGGCTCGACGACCACCGCCGCCACTTCATCTGGTGACACGAGCTGCACCAGCGTCTGCTGTTCGAGCGGGTCGAGACACTCGGCGCCGCAGCGGTCGGGCGTGGCCCCGACCGGACAGCGATAGCAGTCGGCATAGGCCGCGTGGGTGACGCCGGGCACCAGTGGTCCGAAGCCGCGCCGCTGCACGGTTTTGCTGGCGGTCAGCGACAACGCGCCCATCGTGCGCCCGTGGAAGCCGCCAAGGAACGCGATGAGCTGATGCCGCTTCGTGGCGTAGCGCGCCAGCTTGAGGCACGCCTCGATCGCCTCGGTGCCCGAGTTGCCGAAGAAGGCGCGCACCGGCCCGTCCATCGGCGCCACCGCAGCCAGCGCTTCCGCCACCTGCACCTGCGGCTCATAGTAGAAATCGGTGCCGGACATGTGGAGGAACCGCTGCGACTGCTCGGTGACGGCGCGCACCACATCGGGATGCGCATGACCGGTGGCGTTCACGGCGATGCCCGCGGCACAGTCGAGGAAGACGTTGCCGTCCAGGTCTTCCACCGCGCAGCCTGAGCCACGGGCGATGACGAGCGGATAGCCGCGGGTGTATGAGGGCGAGATGACGGCCGCATCCCTGGCGATGAGGGCGGCAGCCTTCGGTCCTGGAAGCGACGTCCTGATGTCCGGTACGGCCATACGTCGACCCTCCCGCGGAACTTCGGCTCGAAACTACTTGCGCTTCCAGCGCGTGCCGGCGGCTGAGTCCTCGAGAAGCACGCCCCGTTCCGCCAGCTCGTCGCGCACCCGATCGGCGGCGGCAAAATCGCGAGCACGCCGCGCGGCGTGCCGTGCTTCGATGAGGCGTTCGATCTCCTCGACCGGCACCGGCGGCTGCTCGTCTTCGGCCTGCCGCAGCGAGAGGATGCCGAGCACCTGGTCGAACTCGTCGAAGGCCTGCCGGACGGCCGGTCCGTCGCCAGACCCGAGTTGCCCGGCGTCAACCGCGGAGTTCAACGACCGCACGAGTTCGAACATCGCGCCGAGCGCCGCAGCGGTGTTCAGGTCGTCGCGCATGGCATCGCCGAACTGCGTCCGTGCCTCCTCGACACGCGCGGTCACTTCAGGATGCGAGCCCAGAACGGACACCGCCGCCACGCGCGCCAGGCAGTCGGTCAGCCGGCGCAGCGCTTCCTCAGCCTGCTGCAGGCTTTCCCAGGTGAAGTTCAACTGCTTGCGGTAGTGCGACGACAGCAGCAGATAACGCACCGCCGACGGCCGCTGCCCGCCCTTGATGATGTCGGGAATGGTGTGCGTGTTCCCGAGCGACTTCGACATCTTCTCGTCGTCGACGATGAGATGTTCGACGTGGACCCAGAAGCGCGAGAACTGGTGGCCGGTGGCGCACTCGCTCTGGGCGATCTCGTTCTCGTGGTGCGGAAAGATGAGGTCGATGCCGCCGGTGTGGATGTCGATGGGCGGCTGGCCGAGAATGCGCAGCGCCATGGCCGAGCACTCGAGGTGCCAGCCCGGACGGCCCGGTGTACCGCCCGCCACTTCCCAGGTGGGCTCGCCCGGCTTCGTGGCCTTCCACAGGACGAAGTCGCGCGCATCGTCCTTGGCGTAGTTATCCGCGTCGACGCGGGCCCCCGGCTTGATCCCTTCGTGATCGAGATGCGCCAGCTTGCCGTAGTCGGGCATCGTCGAGATCTTGAAGTAGATGGAGCCGTCGCTGCGGTAGGTGTGCCCGCGCTGCTCGAGCGCCTCGATCATCTCGCCCATGGCGGCGATGTTCTCGGGGTCGGTGGCGCGCGGGTTCTCTTCCACCGGCTCGAGGCCGAGCGCGCGGGCATCCTCGCGGAACGCCGCGATGTACTGGTCGGTGTAGCTGCGCAGGTCCATGCCGGCCTTGTGTGCGCCGATGATCGTGCGGTCGTCCACGTCCGTGAAGTTCATCACGTGACGGACAGTGTACTTCTGCAGGTGACGCAGCGTGCGCCGCAGGACGTCCACGCAGACGAAGGTCCGAAAGTTGCCGATGTGCCCGCGCGCGTAGACCGTGAGGCCGCAGGTGTACATCCGGACGGTGTTGTCCGGACCCGGTGTGAAGGTGTCCTCGGAGCGAGTCAGCGTGTTGTACAGGCGCATCGGGCTAGCGGGATTCTACAGTGAAAGGCGCGCGAACAGGAGGCGGGCGCGGTCGCAGTCGGCCTGGATCTGCGCCGTGAGGGCGTCGAGCGACTCGAAGGCGCGTTCGTCGCGCAGGCGCTGGACGAAGCCGACGCGGATGGGTGCCCCGTACAGGTCGCGATCGAGGTTGAAGATGTGGGTCTCGATCGAGACGCGTCCCGAATCGTCGACCGTCGGCCGCACGCCGATGTTGGTGACCGAGGGGTAGACGAGGCCGTCAAGGCTGGCCGTCGTGGCATACACGCCGACGGGCGGCAACAGGTCGTTCGGCGTCTCGACGTTGGCCGTGGGGAACCCGATGGTCCGTCCCCGCTGCGCCCCGCGCACGACCGTGCCGTCGATGAAGTACTGGTGCCCGAGCAGCGCGCCCGCTTCGTCGACGCGCGCCTCGTTGATCAGCCGCCGTACCCGGGTGCTCGAGACGACGAAGTCCTTGTAGCGAACCGGATCGATCTTCTCGGCATTGAAGCCGTAGCGCGCGCCGAGCGTCCGCAGCAGGCTGAAGGTGCCGGCCCGGTCACGCCCGAACAGGAAGTTCGCACCGACCCACACCTCCGACACGTGCAGCCAGTCCACCAGCACGGCGCGCACGAAGGTTTCGGGATCCCACTGTGACAGCTCGTGCGTGAAGCGCACGATGGCCGTGCCCTGGACGCCGGCAGACGCCAGCGCCTCGAGTTTCTGCGCCTTGGTCATCAGCAGCGGCGGCGCCTTGTCCGGGCGCACCACGCGCGGCGGGTGCGGGTCGAACGTCATCACCACCGACGTCGCGCCGCGCTCGGACGCGACGCGCTGCACCCGCTCGAGAATCTTCCGATGCCCGCGATGGACGCCGTCGAAATTGCCGAGCGCCAGCACGGGATGCGACCAGCGGGCGGGCCGGGGGTCTTCGGGGAAGTGGATGACGTCCATGACTGCGCGTCTGACGGGGTGGCCGCGACCTAGGTCACCTCGAGAGCCAGCCCATCATAGGCCAGTTCCACGCCCTTCGGCAGGCGCGCGCAGGTCTCGACGTACGGCAGATCGTGGCAGACGTGCGTGAACCAGGTACGCTCTGCACCGATGCGCGCCGCCGCCTCGACCGCCTGCTCGAGGTTGAAATGCGTCGGGTGCACCTTCTCGCGCAGCGCGTCGAGCACCAGCGTCTGCACCCCCTCGAGCAACGGCCACGACTCGTCAGGTATGGCGTTGCAGTCGGTGAGGTAGGCGAACGAGCCGATGCGGTAGCCGAGAATCTGACGGCGCCCATGCATCACCGGCACGGGGACGATGTCGAGGCCACCAAGCGAGAACGGTCCGCCGATGGTCGAGAGCGAGAGCTTCGGGATGCCGCCGCCCTGCGGCGTGGCCCCATCGAAGATGTACGAGAACGTGTGCCGGAGGTCGCGCGCAGTCCGCGCATCGGCGTAGGCCGGAATGGCGCTCTTCTGGATGACGTTGAAGCGGCGCATCTCGTCCAGCCCGAGGATGTGGTCGGCGTGGCTGTGCGTGAACAGGATCGCGTCGACGCGGCGAAGTCCGAAAGTGAGCGCCTGCTGCCGCAGGTCTGTCGACGTGTCGACCAGCACGTGCCGCACCGACTGTGCGAACGGCGTAGCGGCCACGTCGGCATCCAGCCACTCGATGAGGATCGAGGGCCGGCTGCGACGGTCACGTGGATCGGTGGACTGGCAGGTGCGGCAGTCGCAGCCGATCATGGGCACACCGTGCGACGTGCCGGTGCCGAGCATGGTGATTTTCAGTCGCAAGGGTTTCTCTCGTGTCGCTTCTTACGAATTCTACAGGCAACGCCCATCGGGCCCCGCACCTCTGGCCGATTACAATGACGGGCGCATGATCACGTCAGTTCCGGCACGGATGCTCCTCCTGGCCACGCTCTGCCTCGCGGGGTTGATGTCCGTCCCGTCAGCCGCCTTCTCCCAGGCGCCAGCGTCGCCCGCGCCGTCCGCCGGCATCAACGGTCCGGCGGCCCCGGTGCCACCATCGATGTCAGTGCGGGACGAGCAAGGGCGGGTCACCATGCGCGCCGTACGCCTCGACAAGCCACTCACGCTCGACGGCCGGCTCGACGAAGACATCTACCGGCGCACCGACCCGGTGAACGGCTTCATCCAGCAGGAACCGCACGAAGGCGAGAAGGCCACGGAAGACACAGACTTCTGGGTGTTCTACGACGACAAGAATCTCTACCTCGCTGGCCGGATGTGGGACAGCCACCCCGAGCGGATACTGGCGAACGAACTGCGACGCGACAACCGCAACATCGGCCAGAACGACAGCTTCAGTGTGTCGCTCGACACCTTCTACGACCGGCGCAGCGGCTACTACTTCCAGACCAACTCGCTCGGCGGCATCCGCGACGCCCTGGTCGCCGACGAACGGAGCGGCAATAACTTCGACTGGAACACGGTGTGGGACACGCGCAGCGCGCACTTCGACCAGGGGTGGACCACCGAGATGGTCATTCCATTCAAGTCGCTGCGCTACCGTCAGGGCGGCGAACAGGTCTGGAGCGTGAACGTCCGCCGCATCGTGCGCTGGAAGAACGAGACGTCCTATCTCTCGCCGGTGCCGGCGTCGTACGGCGGCCAGGGCGCCACGCGCTTCAACGTCGCGGCGACGCTGGTTGGCATCGAGGTGCCGTCGACGTCGCGCAACCTCGAGCTGAAGCCGTACGCCATCTCCGAACTGCTCACGAACACGGTTGCCGCTACGCCTTTCACGAATGACCTGAAGGGTGATTTCGGCGTCGACGCCAAGTACGGCATCACGCGCAGCCTGACGCTCGACTTCACCTACAACACCGACTTCGCGCAGGTGGAGGAAGACGAGCAGCAGGTGAACCTCACCCGCTTCAGCCAGTTCTTCCCCGAGCGCCGCGACTTCTTTCTCGAAGGACAGGGGCTCTTCCAATTCGCGAGCGTCGGATCGCGTGGCGGCGGCGAAGGCGTCGGCAGCGCCCCGAACGAAACACCATTGCTCTTCTTCAGCCGGCGCATCGGCCTGCAGAACGGCGTGCCGACACCGATCGCTGCCGGTGGACGCCTGACCGGCCGCCTCGGTGGGTTCAGCGTCGGCCTGCTCGACATCCAGACAGCTGACGACACGCTGGCGAAAGCCCAGAGCACCAACTTTTCCGTCGTGCGGCTCAAACACGACATCCTGCGGCGCAGCAGCATCGGTGTCATCGCCACGAACCGTTCGGTCGGCGCGTCGGGGGCCGGCTCGAACCAGGCGACCGGCATCGACGCCAACTTCGGGTTCTTCGAGAACCTGAACATCGGCGGCTACCTGGCCGGCACGCAGTCGGACGGCCGCGACGGCGACTCGCAGAGCTACCGCGCCCAGTTCGACTACAGTGCCGATCGCTATGGCCTGAACTATGAGCTGCTGAAGGTGGGCGAAGACTTCAACCCCGAGATCGGCTTCCTGCGACGCAAGAACTTCCGCCGCCACTACGGACAACTGCGATTCAGCCCGCGGCCGCGCCGCCTCCGAGGCGTCCGGAAGCTCTACTACGAAGCGAACCTCGACTACATCGTCAACAACACCGACGGTCGCATTCAATCGCGGCTCGCGCAGGGGACGACGAAGGCCGACCTGCAGAGCGGGGACCAGATCGAATTGAACTACAACCGCAACTACGAGGCACCGGCCGATCCGTTCGAGATTTCGAAGGGGGTGACGCTCGCACCTCGCGGCTACGCATTCAACGATGTGGATGCGCTGTACCGGCTGGGGTCGCAGCGGCGGCTGGGCGGCGACCTGCGCGTCATCCGCGGCAGCTTCTACAGTGGCACGCGGACAGAGGTGAGCTACTCGGGGCGGGTCGAGCTGACGCCACGGCTCTCGATCGAACCGCGCGTCTCGGTGTCGTCGGCGAAGTTGCCCGAGGGCGACTTTGTCACGAAGCTGGTGACCAACCGCGCGACGTTCACATTGACGCCGCGCGTCTTTGCAAGCGGACTCGTCCAGTACAACTCCGCCACCAACGCCTTCTCGACGAACGTTCGTCTGCGGTGGGAGTACCGGCCCGGCAGCGATCTGTTCGCGGTGTTCAGCGAAGGGCGTGACACGACGCCGGGCGCGCGCGCGCCGCTGCAGAACCGCGGCGTGGTCGTGAAGTACACGCGGCTCTTCCGCTTCTGAGGGTGTAGGCGCCGCTACGGCTGGATGATGCGCTTGCCGCCGTCCGCCGCCTGGACGAACCGCTGGCGCAGTTCGAAGAGGAGCTGTTCGAGCAACTGCCGCTCCTCGAGCGTCAGGTTTCCCTTCGTCTTCTCCTCGAGCAACGCAAGGATGTCGATCATCTGGCGCGCACCTTCGAGGTTCGGCTCCGACAGCTTCTGCCCGTTGGGTTCCGGCACGTCGCCGAAGTGAATGGCCGCGGAGCTGGCCAGTGAAAAGACGAACTGCGTGAACGAAATGTCTGCCATGTGATGAAATGACCCTGTGCCTGCATCCAGCTTACCAAACTCTCCCGCCGACGACGCTGCACGCGAGTTCGTTCGGCTCATCGAGATCATGGCCGCCTTGCGTGCGCCGGACGGCTGCCCGTGGGACCGCGAACAGACGATCGACACGCTGAAGAAGTACGTCCTCGAAGAGACGTATGAACTGCTCGAGGCGATCGACCATCACGACCACGAGGCGCTGCGCGAGGAGCTTGGCGACTTCCTCTTCGAGGCCGTGTTCGTCGCACAGCTCGAGCAGGAGGCGGGGCACTTTACGATTGCCGACTCGGTGAAGGCGGTGGCCGACAAGCTGGTGCGCCGCCACCCGCACGTCTTCAAGCGCGATGAGGGTGAAGCAGCGCTCGAAACGGCGGGCCAGGTGAAGGTGAAGTGGGAAGAAGTGAAGGCGCAGGAGCGCGGCGGTCAGCAGACACCGAAGACGCTGCTGAGCGGCATCCCCGCCGCGCTGCCCGCCCTGCTGCGTGCCTACCAGATTGGGGCGCGCGCGCACGCGGTCGGTTTCGACTGGGACAAGCCGGTCGACGTCATCGCCAAGATTCGGGAGGAAGTCGAGGAGGTGGCCGACGTCGTCGCCTCGAACACGCCGCTCGACCAGGCGCGGGCCGAGGAGGAAATGGGCGATCTGCTGTTCAGCATGGCGCACCTCTCGCGCCGCCTCGGCATCGAGCCCGAGACCGCGCTGCGCAAGGCGAACGAGAAATTCACCCGGCGCTTCACCGCCATGGAAACGCGCATCGCCGCCCGCGGCGGCACGATGAGCGAGATGGGCATCGACGCGCTCGAAGCCGAGTGGCAGCAGAGCAAGGCCGATGAGAAGGCGTCGCAGGGCTGAGAGGATGGGAGGGGCGGGAAAAGCGGAAGACGCGGGAGGGCTGCCGCGGTGCCTCAGAATTCGATGAGCAACCCGGCTGACGGGACGAAGGGCAGCATCGATGCGAAGGGGTTGCCCGCTTCGAGGGTGCGCCGGTTGACGCCTGGCAGCACGAAGCGCTCGTTACGGCGACCGAGCACGTTCAGCAACTCGACGTAGAGTGTCAGCCGCCCCTGCCGCCGCGTGAAGGTGCGGTTCGCGCGCATGTCGAGGCGGGCGTAGCCCGGAGTCCGCAGCTCGTTGCGTGCCGTCGTCACGAAGAACCGTCCGTCGCGCTCGGCCCAGTAGCCGGTTGCCGGCGTGTTGCTGCCAAGTCGAAAGCGGGCGCTGGCCGACGTGCGGTCGCCCAGGCGATACGTGGCGAACGCGTTGACCGTGTGCCGCTGATCGAAGTCGCCCCAGAAGCGCTCGCCGGACACGGAGTCGGCGTAGCGGGAGAAGCCGAGCGCATACGACAGCCATCCCGAGATGCCCCGCGCAGCGCGGCGCTCCACCAGCCACTCGATGCCGCGGGCATGGCCGTCGAGCGCATTCAGCCAACGCGTGGTCGTCGACACCGGCACGAACAGCGACCCGGATACGCGCGGCTCAGTTCCGGGGAGCCGCAGCCAGTCGCGGTCCTCCCGGTTGTAGGCCGTAACCTGCCAGCGGACCGCCCAGCGCAGGAACCCCTCTATTGCGAGGTCGGCCTGGGTTGACCGCGCCACCGCCAGCGTGGGTGTGCCTCGCACGCCCACTACCTCGGCGGTCGCGGGCGCCTGCCGGTAAATGCCCCCGGCCGCCCGCAGCGAGAGCCCAAAGCCGATTGGCAGACGGGACTGCATCCAGGGCGACAGCGCCGTCGTCTCAGTCAGCGACCAATGATCGAGCCGCACACCCGGTTCGAGCGAGACGCGGCCCATCCGCAAGTGCGCCGACGTCCACGCGCCGCTGCGACGACTGCCGTCATCGAAGCGTTCACGCACGACCAGGCGAGTGCCGGACAGCCGTTGCTCGCTGCCGGAGGCCTGGGTCCACCGCGCCTCGGCGCCGCCGTCGAAGGTCAGGCGCGCACCGAAGGGACGCGTCCACTCGGCGCGGTAGACAAGGTCGCGCGTCGCGCCATCATCGAGCACCGGACCGTCACGCGCCGTGTTGCGGAAGGTGTTCGCGGCAACCGCCACGCGTTGGGTCAGCGCGAACGCGGGCGACGGCAGGTATCGCCACGCCAGCACACCAACGGCCGACTCGCTCAGTGCGTCGCGCAGGTCATTCGGGTTGGTGATCTCGTCGGGCACCAGATCGAGCCGAGAGCGGCCAGCGGTCGCGGACAACTCGAGCCGGTGACGACTCGTGACATCCCAGGCGAGCTTTCCCTGCACATCGCTGAAGCCGAAGTTCACTGTCTGGTCTTCGTAGAGGCGCTTCAACACGAGGTCGAGATAGCTCTTCCTGGCCGAGACCAGCCACGACCCGTGCGACGCGCCACCGAGCGGCCCTTCCGCGACCGCGGCCGCGTCGACCGCGCTGATCGAGGCATGCGCACGCGGACGTTCACGCGAACCCTCGCGCATCTGGAACTCGACTTCTGCCCCGAGCCGGTCGCCGTGATGCTGCGGGTAGCTCCCGCTTCGCAGCGTCACCGTTTCCAGCACGTCACCGTTCACCATGGCAATGGAGCCGGCATCGTTCACCTCCTGCACGGTGTGCAGCAGGAACGCGGTCGAGATGCCCTCGAACACGAAGCCGGTCTGACGCGGACCGGCGCCACGGACGGCGAACTCGCTCCGGAAGTCGTCGCCGGTCGTCACCCCCGGCATCGCCTGCACGGCGCGCAGCGGATCGTTGGCGAGCAGGCCGCTCAACTGTTGCAGTTCGACGCCGCCGACCCTGGACTCGGCCGGCACCGCACGCCCGGACGCCGGTGTCGCACCGACCACCGACACGCGCTCGGTGTAGCGCCCTGTGCCCTGCGTCAGGACGATGGTGACGTCGGTGACCGCATCCGGCGCAACCGCCACCCGCTGTGTAACCAGCAGGAGGTTCACGACGGACACATACAGTTCGTGCTCGCCGGCGGTGACCCCGGCAAACCGGAAGTGTCCATCGGTGTCCGTGATGACCACGGCACCAGTCGACTGGAGGCGGACCGTGACCCGATCGAGCGGCGATCCGCCCTCCGTGTCGACGACCACTCCTTGAACCGTTCCGGTTGCCTGGCCGTAGGCGGGCACGGCCAGCCACACGAGAAGACACCAGGCTAGCAGGGCGCGCATCGGTTAGAGACTGTAGCGCGTCACGGGCAGAAACGGCAGTCCTGGGCTTCCTTGACGAAGGACGAAGACCACGAAGATTCGTGCCATTGTGACGTCGTCCGGTTTCCATTCACATCTGCCGTCGTCGCTTGACGTTGATCGGTGGCCCGCTGCTGCCTGTGAACGTCGAGACGTGCAGTGTGCTGCCGTCGCTCTCGATGCTCACCGCCCCGTCGCGATCGGTTCTGAACACGCGGGCGCCGATGTCCTCGTAGCGGCGCAGCACGATCGGCGATGGATGGCCGAAGTTGTTGCCACGGCCGACGCTCACCACGGCGACATCGGGCCGCAACGCCCGCAGGAACGCGGCGGAACTCGACGACAGGCTGCCGTGGTGCGGCACCTTCACTACCCGCAGCGGCGACGGCTCGAGGCTGGCGACCAGCTCGGCCTCGGGGATGCGCCCGATGTCACCCGTGAAGACGAACGAGACGTCGTGCCAACGCAGTTCCACGACGATGGAGTCGTCGTTGCGGACGGCCTGGCGTTCCCAGTCGGCCGGTGGGGGATGCAGCACCCGCACCTCCACCTCGTCGATCACCATGCGGTCGCCCGGTTGCACGATCGTGCGCCGGATGCCGGCTTTGGCCGCCGCCTCGTCAATGCGCCGGAGCGCCGCGAGTGCCGGCACCGGAATCCCCTCCCAGACATCCCACGGCCGGAATTCGGCCAGCACCGGGAGCGCGCCGCCGATGTGATCGGCGTCGCCGTGAGTGAGCACGAGGGAAGAGAGACGGTGCACCCCCAGGACGCGCAGCACCGGTGCCACGACGCGCTCGCCCATGTCGAAGCTGCCGCTTCCGGGAAGCCCGCCGGCATCGATGAGCATCGCCTGCCCGCGCGGAAACCGGACCAGCGCGGCGTCGCCCTGCCCGACGTCGATGAAGGTGACACGCAGCCGTCCGTCGCCGCGCAGCCGCCACGGCAGAGGGGGCGCCAGCGCAATCCAGCCGCCCGCAGCGATGGCCACCACGGTCGTACTCACGCGCAGCCACCATCGAGCCGACAGATCCGGCACCTGGCGCGACCGCACCCGCACTCGCCAGCACCACCAGGCCAGCGCCAGCACGGCGTAGTAGAGCACGACCATCCACACGGAGGGGGCCGGCACGCGCCAGGTCGTCCACGGCGCCAGGGCAACGAGGTCCGCGGTACGAACCAGCCCCTCGGCACCGGCCCAGGCGAGCCAGCCGGCCGCTCGCGCCCCGGTCGGCCACAACGCGTGCAGCGGGACGATGGACATCCCCGCCAGTTGCGCGACGGCCATCAGTGGAATGGCCGCGAAGTTGAGGACGAGCCCGGCAAGGGTCACGCGGGAAAACCACGTCGCCGCCACCGGCAACAGGGCCGCCTCGGCGGCAGCGGAGGCGACGAACATCGACACGACCGGCGCCAGCCAGCGGGTCCCAGGCAACGGCTCCACCACCTGTCCGGCCGCGACAATGGCCGCGGTGGCTCCAAAGGTGAGCACCATACCGGCGTCGGCCACCGACAGCGGATCGGCAAGCACGAGTACGCCGGCGGCCAGCATCAGCGCCTGGAAGGGTGGCCCGCGCAGGTCCCACCCGCGCCCGACGAAGTAGACGACGGCCATCAACACCGCCCGATCGACGGAGGCGCCGCCGCCCACCATGAAGCCGTACGCCACCAGCCCCGCGGCCGCCGAGAGCATGGCCACGCGGCCGAGCAGGCCCAGCACCCGAAACGCAGCCAGCGTGAGGCCGGCGAGAATTGCGATGTTGCCGCCAGAAATGGCAATGACGTGATACGTGCCTGCTTCCTGCAACCGCCGCTCGACCCCGTCGTCGAGTCCGGTGCGGTCGCCGATCACGATGGCCATCACGATGTCGGCAGCCCGCTCGCTCCGGTCCGCTACCGCCGCCCGAATGGCCTGGCGTGCATACGCCCTGGTCTCGCCCGCCCATTCCTGCACGACGCTGCCGCGCTGGAGCAGGTCGACGAGGGCGCCACTCTTCACGACGCCGACCAATCGCACGCCACGGCGGGCAAGCGAGCGCTCCTGGTCGGTCACGCCGGGATTCAGGTAGCGCGCCGGCCGGCGCAACTCCGCCTGGGCGCGAATGCGGCGTCCGGCGCGCCACTCCGGCACCCGCGCGGGCGCCATCACACCGAGCACCGTGAGCAGGACGCCACCCGGCGCCTCCAGGTCGGCAACGGGTGCCGACGCCGTTCCTCCCGTGAGCGGAGTCGCGCGCTCCACGTCGAGGGCGAGCGACACCGAGCCCGATGCACTCACCGACGCGTCGGTTCGCAGCACGCCCGTCAGCACCGCAGGCACCCGGTCGTCCAGCGGCACGACGCGGGCCGCTTCGCCCTCCGCACGGGTGGCATCACCCCTCTGTTCGAACAGGACCATCAGCGGCGGGCGCCACGCGCGGTGCCAGGCGTCGGCCGACAGCGCTGCGCCGCCCACCGCGAAGGCGCCGCAAGTGGCCACACCCACGAGCCACGGCTGCGTCACCCGAAGGCCGTGCAGCGCCAGCAGCAGCCAGCCACAGAGCACGGCACACAGATAGAGCGGCGGCACGACTGACGCGTGTAGGCCGAGCGCCGCACCCGCGATGAGTCCGAGCACAGGAATGGCCAGCACCACCTGCATGCCGCTGGTGGTTGCAGACGAAGGGCCAGGCCGGCCCTGCACGCGCCACCGGAAACAAGGTGCCAGCGCTCAACAGGTTGAAGTGTGGTGATGCTCAGGCGACCGCCGGCGCGATCGCAGAAAGCGCGATACGCCAGGCCCAGCACGGTGGCGAAGCACGCGCACATGAAGAAGGCCAGGGCGTGTGCCCTGGCCTGGTCATGCGGCTCAGAAGGTCCGCGGCGACGTTCGGTGCTCGTCTATGCCGGTTCGGTGCTGACGCCGGCGTAGTAGTCCTGGAGGGCGCGCACAGCCACGCCTTCCTGGCGCATGGCGCGGATGGCGCTGACGGCCGCCGCGGCGCCCGTGAGTGTGGTGATGCAGGGCACCTGGTACATCATCGCCGCGCGGCGCACGGCGCGGTCGTCGAAGAACGACTCGCGGCCAAGCGGCGTGTTCACGATGAGATCGATCTTGCGGTTCACGATCTCGTCGGCGACGTTCGGGCGTCCTTCGTTCACCTTGTAGAGGACATCGACATCGAGGCCATAGGCGCGCAGGAAGACGGCCGTGCCGCGTGTTGCGGTGAGCTTGAAGCCCAGTTCGGCGAGGTCGCGCGCGATCGGCAGCAGGTTCGCCTTGTCGTCGTTGTTGACGCTGACGAACGCCGTGCCCTTCTCCGGCAGCCGCTGTCCGACCGCGAGCTGCGCCTTGGCGTAGGCCACGCCGAAGTTGCTCGAGCCGCCCATCACCTCCCCGGTCGACTTCATCTCGGGACCGAGAATCGTATCGACGCCTGGGAAGCGCACGAACGGGAACACCGGGCTCTTGACGAAGACGCCGGCGACCTCGATGTCCTTGGTGAACCCGAGGTCGGCCAGCGTGCGTCCGGCCATCACCTTGGCCGCCACCTTGGCCAGCGACACACCGGCTGCCTTCGACAGGTACGGTACCGTGCGCGAGGCGCGCGGATTCACTTCGAGCACGTAGACCACGTCGTTCTTGGTGGCGTACTGCACGTTCATCAGGCCGATGACGTTGAGTGCGCGGGCCAGCCGGCGCGTGTAGTCGCGAATGGTCGCCAGGTGGCGTTCGGGGCAGATGAACGGCGGCACCACGCACGAGCTGTCGCCCGAGTGGATGCCGGCCTCTTCGATGTGCTCCATGATGCCGCCAATGACCACGGCCCCGGTTGCATCGGCAATCGCATCGACGTCGAACTCGAAGGCGTCCTCGAGGAACTTGTCGACGAGCACCGGGTGCTCCGGCGAGGCATCCGTCGCCTGCAACATGTAGCGGTCGAGTGTCGCCATGTCGTAGACGATGGCCATGCCGCGGCCGCCGAGCACGTACGAGGGACGCACCACCACCGGGAAGCCGATGCGCGTCGCCACCGCTCGCGCTTCTTCGCGCGACGTGGCCGTGCCGCTGGCCGGCTGCGGGATATCCAGCTCTTCCAGCAGCGCCGCGAATCGCTTGCGGTCCTCGGCGAGATCGATCGAGTCGGGCGAGGTACCGAGAATGCGGACGCCGGCCTCCTGCAGCCCGAGCGCGAGCTTCAGCGGCGTCTGGCCGCCGAACTGCACCAGGCACGACACCTCACCGCCGCCCTGGCGTTCCTTCTCGATGATCGCCATGACGTCTTCGAACGTCAGCGGCTGGAAGTACAACCGGTCGGCTGTGTCGTAGTCGGTCGACACCGTCTCCGGGTTGCAGTTCACCATCACCGTCTCGAGGTTCTCCTCACGCAGCGCGAACGCCGCGTGACAACAGCAGTAGTCGAACTCGATCCCCTGTCCGATGCGGTTCGGGCCGCTGCCGAGGATGACGACCTTGTCACGCCCGTTCGGGTTCGACTCGCAGGTCGGCTCGTAGGCACTGTACATGTACGGCGTGAACGACTCGAACTCGGCGGCGCAGGTGTCGACGCGCTTGTAGGCCGGCCGCAACCCGAGCTGCTCGCGCTTGGTGCGAACCGAGGCTTCGCTCGTGCCGGTGGCCAGCGCGATTTCGGCGTCGCCGAAGCCGGCGCGCTTCAACTTGCGCAGTGCCGGCAGTTCGAGATGCACCAGCCCCTTCGCCGCCGCATCGGCGCGCATGTCGCGGATGTCCGCAAACTGCTGGAGAAACCAGGGATCAATCTTGGTGATTTCGTGGAGCAGCTCGATCGACCACCCGCGCTGCAGGGCGCGGAACAGATCCCACATGCGACGGTCGTGCGGCACGGCCAGCCGCTTGCGCAGCGCCGCGTCATCTTCCTCGTCGAGGGCAGACGGCCCAAAGAGCAGGCCGCTCTTGCCGAGTTCGAGCGAGCGCACGCCCTTCATGAACGCTTCCTTGAAGGTGCGGCCGATGGCCATGGCCTCGCCCACCGACTTCATCTGCGTGGTGAGCGTCCGGTCGGCCTGCGGGAACTTCTCGAAGTTCCAGCGCGGGATCTTGACCACCACGTAGTCGATCACCGGCTCGAACGAGGCCGGCGTCACGCGCGTGATGTCGTTCGGGATCTCGTCGAGGTGGTAGCCGAGCGCCAGCTTGGCCGCAATCTTCGCGATCGGGAAGCCGGTGGCCTTCGACGCCAGCGCCGACGACCGCGACACGCGCGGGTTCATCTCGATGACGATCATCCGCCCGTTCGCCGGGTTGATGGCGAACTGGATGTTCGAGCCGCCGGTCTCGACGCCCACCTTGCTGATGATGAGGCGCGCGGCGTCGCGCATCCGCTGGTATTCCTTGTCCGAGAGCGTGAGGATCGGCGCAACGGTGATGCTGTCGCCGGTGTGCACACCCATCGGATCGATGTTCTCGATCGAGCAGATGACGACGAAGTTATCCGCGGCGTCGCGCATCACCTCGAGCTCGAACTCCTTCCAGCCGATGACCGACTCCTCGATGAGGACCTCGTGCACCGGGCTCAGTTCGAGACCGCGTTCGGAGAGTTCCTTGAACTCTTCGACGTTGTAGGCGATCCCGCCGCCGACGCCGCCCATGGTGAACGACGGGCGGATGACCACGGGGAAGCCGAGCTCCCTGGCGATGTCGAGCGCTTCCAGCGGCGTGCGCACCACGCCGCTGCGCGGGACGTCGAGGCCAATCTCGCGCATCGCGTCCTTGA